>JBEKWO010000041.1:0-34494 GCA_049512975.1 Xanthobacteraceae bacterium
CAGCTTGATGATATTATCCTGGGTCACGGCGTATCACTCCTTCAGTGGAGAAGTGGAGGCCTCGAACACCCCCACGATACGCCGCCTTACCCCTTCACGCCGTCACCAACTTCCGCGCATAGCTCAGAGTGCCATGCCTAGCAGGATTGCCACACAATTTGATGATGAGCTGTTCGGGCTGTTTCAGGCCCGCACTCATGCCTTGCGAGCGAGTATTTGGCCTAGTCCCGGTCCAGGAGTGCATATCACAAAACAGAAAGTGCGCCGCGCGATCAAACGACTGACAAGTCTTTCGGAGGCCGCGCTTCTGCGTTCAAAGCATGTCCGTCGGCTACTCAAGAATTTCGATTACCGGAAACAGTGGCATGTCACGAAGAGTAAGGGTCACGGCAGAGACGCGAAACGCCGCAACTTCAAACAATGGTATGAAAGGAAGATAACGACAAGAAACTGCGTCTACGCGTTGTGGAACGGGAAGCGCTGCCTCTATGTCGGGCGGACACTAAACGGCAAGGGGCGACCAACGCATCATTTTGACAGGCATTGGTTTGGCGCTGTCTCGCGAGTAGACGTTTTTGCGTTTGACCGGAAAAGAGGCGTGCCGCGATTTGAATGCCTTTTCACCCATCGGCACGAGCCGTCATATTCGACGATTCGGCCGGCTTCAAAAAAATACTATCTGCGGTGTCCGATCTGCGAGAACAGCAAAGAAATTCGCCGCGAGGTCAAAGCGCTCTTTCGACTGCGGTGAAATTAGCGGCGAAGTTTGTCCCGGATTTCGTTTCACTCAATCCGGGCTATGCTTGCTTTTCACACCTTGATTCCATATTTTGCGACTCGACGAGCATTGATCGCCGATTCCTTGCCGATCATTTCCAGCGCTGCACGAGCGCGCTTCGAACTCTCTAACATAATCGGCGTTGCATTCAAGATTCGATTGAATTGAAGGCTTGCGTCAATCATTTGTCGCAGAGTCCGCCCTTCGTTCTCCTTAAACGCTTTATAGAAACCATCTACCGGAATTGCAGCAAGGGAAATTAGAGTCTGCTCTTCGAAGCCCTTGTTCTTCAAGTCAAGCATTAGGCTTGCGGCATCACGGGTGTCCTTAAAGGATTCGCATTTCGCCCTGAAGGCCTCGACGACATCTGGATCGGACACTTCATTAGCAAACGGATATTCTGCCAGATCAAATTGCGCTCGTTCCTGAGGCCTTTTCGCAACGTATGCTTCTATCATTTCCACCGCCTGCGCATTTCGGCCAAGTTGTTTGAACAGGACAATTGTTCCATTCATGTTCAAAGGATCTATTTGCGGAATGTCTGCCATGAAAGCTGCAAACATGGTATCGAGAACATCGTCCTGATTATCGTCGAAAGAATTGTGATACTTGTCCCATGCTAGGCTGAAAGAATTACTAGCCTTACTGGCCAGCACCTTATCATGCAGTTCCTTACCGGCTTTTTTCGTTTTGTCTGGATTGAAGTATCCGTCCTTTACTCCGTCGATAAGGACCAAATCGAAATCATCCGTCCATACGTACCCGTAGGAGTCCAACAGAGCGTTCCAAGCCGCTTCTTTTGGAGAAAGTGTTTCCTCGACGCTCTCCCCATAGCGACTCTTTGCCTTCCTTTCAGTGAGAAAACTCAATGTTGGAGCTTCATTTGGTTGAAAATGACTCCAGCAAAAAAGTGCAAGTGACGCAGTTGCAATACGCATGACTTCGTCATCAAAGTCAGCCAACAGCGGTTTAATAGATTGAACCATACGGTCACTCTTCTTGATCACTCTGATGTTTGAAATTCCAAGCGCTGTGCAGTTTTCAGCGATTCGAGTACTAATAATGTCTTTTCCAGCGAGGGCGATTTGTACAGCCTCTTTGGTAGAAGGACTAAATGTAAGTGTCTCATCCACAACCTTTTCCAGATAGGTGGCAAACTTTTGCCGATCTCCTTGTTCAAGGGCTTCGTCATTTAGCAAGAGGACGACTTTGCAGTTTCTTTCTTCCTTCAGAAAGGAAGCGAGTCCTAATTATGGAGTTGACTCCACATAATACAAAATCTAGTGTTTTCAGTACCTTGGCAAGGTTGTGAACTGGTAGATTTGACTAAGCTATTGGAATTGCAGTAATTATGTATGCCTTTGGTCGCGGACAAAAATCCTAGCGCCGAAACCGAAGTCACGCCCGAGATGGTCCGTGCCGGCATGGCCCACCATAGAGGGATTCACACTATTGGAAGCATGGGAAGGCGATTTGGGGCGCGATGAATTGGTGATCTCTATTTTCCAGGCAATGTCCCGCGCTCAGGCACAAAGCGTCTGAGGATTCTGATTACCTTCTTCGTACCGTCAATGATCGCGCGCAGCCGTTCATGTGGAAAGGCTTCACAAATAATATTTTCAGGGTCGGATTTTGTACGCACGGAGGCAACCATTGTAATGTTGTCCGGCGTTAGAGTACCCCAAAGGCCATGCGCCATGAAATTTCGATCTTCTCGAATGAGTTCGGCGTAATCCAATGCGATCTGAATTGCGCGGCTTTTAGCTTCATCGAAATGCCGAGGGACCAGTGTTTGAAGCATCGCAATCTTATTTTCAGGCTGCATTCTGGTGGTTATCAGTCTTCCGTCTTTCATTTGAAGCTTTAGAATATGCCAGATCAACTCACTCAGTACATGATCGAGGCGTGAGAACTCGACTATCGTGCGTCCTATAAGTTTTTCGTGGGTTAAGCTGATGTGTGGTTGAAAGTGTTGATCCGGTCGAAGATCAATCGGTGGCGACTTTTGCCTTGTGATCTTCGTTCGCTTATTATCATCCAAACTAGAAGGACGTTTTGACATGGCACGCCACCCACAAAACGACAACGAACCATACAGCGATGAAGAGGCTCAACGTCGCTTCATTGCTGCGGTGAAGGCCGGGCTAAACACCAAGCCCACGCCCCTCAAGAGCATGACTCCGAAGGGCGTCCCGGCGCAATCGAAGAAGCGCCGCAATCGGAAGGCACCATAGATATGACGAAGCAATCCGAGGCAGAGAAGCGCATATGCGACATTAGTAACAAAATAGCGAAGACTGGGCCTGATTTGATTAATGCGGTGAGGCAGAAAGATATTAAGAGGGGCAAAGCTATTATTACGGAATGCGACAGGCTCGCGCGCGAATTATCCGAAGCATGGAAGGAATTTGAAAATACAGAGGGGATCACCTAGTCATGGAAGCGGATGTCAGACTTGAATTGCTGCGCATGGTTGCCGAACGGGAGCCAGCGCGTCCAACCCGAGACTTAATGACACTCGCGGACTCGCTTGCGAGTTGGGTTGAAACGCGCCGTTTCCCGGAAGAGGCTACTGCCGATTACACGGCATGTCATAGCCGTTCCTAATATCGGTCTCAATATCCAGCCGCTTTGTCTTATCTGATTCCAGATAGAGCAAAACGCTGTTTGACCCTTCGCGATCAAAGCAAGCTTTGCGATGATGATTTAACGGACGATCTGAAAGATCGCCCGTTTCACCAACGTAAATGAAGGTATGAACTCCCTTCCCATCCTGAATCTCACGCTTGCTCTGGACGTAAACTGCACCCAAAGCTTTGAAGCTATCCGAACGAGGATAGATAGCGAACTCGTATTTCTTTCCAGATTCACCAGTTAGCGTAATTGTTCCGAGCTTGCTCATTGGCAGCTCACTCCTCTGGTTCAAGGTGCGAGCCGCTTGACCTAGGCAACCGATTCAGCTTTTAGTCTGATCGCTACTCAGCCGTCCCGCACGCGGCTCACAACCACGCGGGGCGAAAATCGAGAGAATGGAACCGTCGGACGCCACATCCGGCGGTTTCTCGATTCTCGCAGTCAGTGGCGAATCTCAACCGATTCGCGTGTTGCGAGCAATACGGAAATTTGCCGAATTAGCAGCGGGAACCGGCGTTATTGTCCGTCCTCGTCCCAAAATGGCAATTCAAGCTGTCTAGGATCGCCGCGCCTTCGATTCTTCTTGCGCCAGCGCAGAAACCGCGCGGCCCGATGTTTGAAAACCGGCTTAGTGAGGTTGCCGGTACATCAACCGCTTGCCTTCAATGCCTTTGATCGCGGCAAGAGTGCGGTCGATGTCGCTGTAGCCGAGCGCCACGCGGTGATTGTAGCGGTGGTCGAACTCGGCGAGGTAGCGGTGAAGATGCTTCTCTTTGCAATGCTGATAGACGCCGCGCATTCCGCGTTTAAAGATCGAGAAGTAGCCTTCCGCTGAATTGGTGTGAATGGCGCGGCCATCCTCATATCGGACGTACTCGCCAGACGTATGATGCACGGTTTCATGCGCGGTGAAGGTATCAGCCGCATTGAAATAGAGCCGACTTTCATCCGTGTGCAGCCGCGACTCACGCGCGATGTTATCGCCGACGATCTTCTCGACCGTGGCCTGATCGGCAACGGGAACATGGAACGTGCGGACGTTTCCTCCACGTTCGACAAGCGCGACGATGGGACGCTTGTTTGCGGAGCCGCGCCCGGTCTTGCTGCCCCGAGTGTAAGGGCGACCGCTGGTCGTCTTGGTGCGGACCTTGGCCTTATCGACGGGGCCGTAATAGGTTTCGTCGGCCTCAACGATCTTGCCTTCGCCACCGAGCGGGCCAAGGCCGCCAGACCGCATCGCTTCGCGGATACGGTGGCACATGAACCATGCCGACTTGTAATCAAGGTTCAAGGCGCGGTGGAGCTGATGGGCACTCATGCCCTTCTTGCTGGCGTTGAGCAGGTAGAAGGCCATCAGCCACTTATTCAGCGGAATATGGCTGCGCTCCATGACCGTCCCAGTGGTGACGGTGAAATCCTTGCGGCAATCCTTCTCGGCGCAGCGATACCAACCGGGCTTTTTCGTCCTGTAGGCGTGGTTGATAACACCGCAATGGCTGCAAACCGGGCCTTCTGGCCAACGCAGCTTTTCAAGCCATTCGCGGGCGGCTTCGGGGGACTGGAAATGCGGGGCGATAAAGCTGTTCGACATGGCTCAATTCCCTCAAAACTGAGCCAAACCTAGCATTTGTGGCTTGTGGAGTCAAGTCCATAATTGGGAAGCGAGTCCTAATACGTCGCCAGCATCGAGCTTGTTACCTTTTCTCTCAAGATCATCGATGCAAACGATCTGATTTCGGACGGTCAAGAATAGACCGGGCGCTGCGCCAGCCAAGGCATTTCGCGTCAATGGAAATAAGTTCAATAACCAAGCATGACGACGTCCCAAGCCTTCGGTACTTTCAACAACCGCTTTCAAGGTGTCTAATGATGCACCCGCTGCGATCTGTTCAGGCTTGACGGTATTCTCGAAGATTGAATACTTGAGCTCTTCAAGAGAATTCACTCCAAAGAGTGACACATATGCGCAGCGGCCCACTGCGATACCGCCATTTCTGCTGCTCGCGTCGACTAGGCATTTCTTCCAGAGATACGTTTTACCAACGCCCCAGGGTCCTTTGATGCAAAGGACTTCCGGAACCGCCGAACTCAGAAATTGAAATAACTCCTTCTTCACAAGTTCAGTGGACAAACTATTGCTCCTAAAGCGTCGACCAATAATGCAACTTCTTACAACGCCTTATTACTCTCCTTCATCTTGTCAGCCTCGACATACACCTGAGCGCCGAGGTCCAGGAACTTCTTCGACATCTCCTGCATCCCGACTTCCTTGTCGTTCAGCGTCGCCGCATAATCCCGCACGTCCTGGGTGATCTTCATCGAGCAGAATTTCGGCCCGCACATGGAGCAGAAATGCGCCACCTTGTGCGCCTCCTTGGGCAGCGTCTCGTCGTGGTAGCTGCGCGCGGTATCCGGGTCCAAGGAGAGGTTGAACTGATCGACCCAGCGGAACTCGAAGCGGGCGCGGGAGAGCGCGTCGTCGCGCAGCTGCGCCGCCGGATGGCCCTTGGCGAGGTCGGCGGCATGGGCGGCGATCTTATAGGCGATGACGCCTTCTTTGACGTCGTCGCGGTCGGGTAGGCCGAGATGCTCCTTCGGCGTGACGTAGCAGAGCATGGCGGTGCCGAACCAGCCGATCATGGCGGCGCCGATCGCGCTGGTGATGTGATCGTAGGCCGGCGCAATGTCGGTGACGAGCGGGCCGAGCGTATAGAACGGCGCCTCGCCGCATTCCTTGAGCTGCTTGTCGACGTTGACTTTTATCTTGTGCAGCGGCACATGGCCGGGGCCTTCGATCATCACCTGGCAGCCTTTGGCCCAGGCGATCTTGGTGAGTTCGCCCAGGGTCTCCAGCTCGGCGAATTGCGCGCGGTCGTTGGCGTCGCGGATCGAGCCGGGGCGCAGGCCGTCGCCGAGCGAGAACGACACGTCGTATTTGCGCATCAGGTCGCAAATCTCGTCGAAGCGCTCGTAGAGGAAGCTCTCCTTGTGATGCGCCAGGCACCACTTGGCCATGATCGAGCCGCCGCGCGAGACGATGCCGGTGACGCGGTTGGCGGTGAGGTGGATGTAGGCAAGCCGCACGCCGGCGTGGATGGTGAAATAATCGACGCCCTGCTCGCATTGCTCGATCAGCGTGTCCTTGTAGCACTCCCAGTCGAGTTTGACCGGATCGCCGTCGACCTTCTCCAGCGCCTGATAGATCGGCACTGTTCCAATGGGGACTGGCGCATTGCGCAGAATCCATTCGCGGGTGTTGTGGATGTTCCTTCCGGTGGAGAGGTCCATCACCGTGTCGGCGCCCCAGCGGATCGCCCACACCATCTTTTCCACTTCCTCCTCGACGGACGAGGTGACGGCGGAATTGCCGATATTGGCGTTGATCTTGGTGAGAAAGTTCCGGCCGATGATCATCGGCTCGAGCTCGGCGTGATTGATGTTGGCGGGAATAATGGCGCGGCCGCGCGCGACCTCGCTCCTGACGAATTCCGGCGTGACGAAGAGCGGCAGCGAAGCGCCAAAGCTTTCGCCGTCGTCATGCGCCGCCTGCGCGGCTTCGAGCATCTTTTTGCGGCCGAGATTCTCGCGCTCGGCGATGTAGATCATTTCCTTGGTGATGACGTCGGCCCGCGCCCATTCGAGCTGGGTGAGGGGCTTGCCGGCAAGCCCGCGCAGCGGCTTCGGCGTGTTGGGGAAATTGCGGGCGAGATGCTTGCCGGTGACGTTGCCGTTGTCGACCGGCTGGATCGGCCGGCCGTCGTATTCCTCGACACCGCCGCGCTCGCGCACCCATTCGATCCGCGTGCGCGGCAGGCCCTTCGCGACGTCGATCGTGGCGTCGGGGTCGGTATAAGGCCCGGACGGGTCGTAGACCGGCAGCGGCGGCTCGCCGGAAGAGGCGTCGAGCACGATCTCGCGCAGCGGCACTTTCAGCTCGGGCGCCGTGTCCGGCCGCGCATAGATTTTACGCGAGCCGGCGATCGGTCCGGTGGTGACCTTCGGCGTGGCGAGATCGGATTCGGTAAGAGGCTTGTTCATCGGTGCGCTCCAGGATTTTCCAATTGGCGCATGATCGTTTTCATGCGCGATAGCCCTTGACGCTGAGAAAGCCGCCCAGCACGAGTGCGATCACGGCAAAGATCGGCACGGCGGCGGATCCGGCATAGACCGTGCTGCCGATCATTGCGGTGACCTGCGGCAGCACGAGGCGGAGGACGCCGCCGATCACCGCCAGCCAGCCGAGGATGGTGACGATGACGCGCCAGTCCGCCGTCCACGCCCGATGCACGTTGAGAATGGCGAGGCCGGCCGGGAGCGAAAGCACTCCGGAAATGAAGATCAGCGCGTTGCTGTGGACGAACTCCGCGATCATGGCGGCATAGGCCGCCTGGTTCAGCAGCATGCCGATCCCGGCGACAACGAAGTACGGGCCCATGAGCCTGGCGATGAAGACGGGGGGTTGCATGGCATATCCCTTTCCGCGGCGCTCTCCCGCGATGCCGCATCGCGAATTTCGTCGCGATGGCGCGCTGTGGTCTTGCTGGTCTCGGGACGTGCTGGCAGTAGAAGGTATTCCTGTCCCTTCGCCGGCATGACCCGGATCAGGTTCAAAGGGTTTTTCGCGGTCGCGGGTCCAAACCCGCCGGCGGTTTCTCAGCTCCCTCCCGGGAGCTCCCCTCGGAACACATTTAATGTAGGCCGATGGCGCCTTCTGTCAACGCAGGTCGGCGACCGTAGGGGCGGCCCGTCTGGCCGCCCCGCCGGCCGGTTTGGGCGCCCGCAAGGGGCGCCGCTGCCGGAAATTCACCGATCGGGCTTGAGCCGCGCCAGGGCGTCGGCCCAGACCTGCGATCGATCGTCGTCGAACACCAGCGCCGGATCCTCCGGCAACGTGACCCAGACCCCATGCGCCAATTCGTTATCGAGTTGCCCCGGCGCCCAGCCGGCATAGCCGAACGCAACCAGGCTCTTCGCCGGCCCCTTGCCCAGCCCGATGTCGCGCAAAACGCCGGGGGCGCCGGTGAGCGCCACGCGGCCGTCAATGTCCAAGGTTTCGGGACGGTGATAATCGGCGCTGTGGATCACGAGCCCGATGTTGAGATTGACCGGGCCGCCGACAAAAACCCGGACGCTGTCGGTCACGCCGCTTGCGTCGGCGCCGAACGCCGCCAATAGGCTGGCGATCGAGTGTTTGTCGGCCGGACGATTGATGACGACGCCGAGCGCGCCGTCGCGATCATGCCGCGCCAAAAGAATGACGGCATGATCGAAGGCCGGCTGCCGCAGCGCCGGCGATGCGATCAGGAGTTGCCCGACAAATGACGTGCGGCCGGAAATGTCCGGCTCGGTCGGCAGTGCGGCATGCAGCACCGTTGCCGACAGGACGATCGCCGCTGCGGCCACAATCCAGCGCCTATGATCGTACGCCAGCACGATCGACCCACCGCGCCTTCGCCCCCCGGGGCATGATCGCGCCGCGGCGCCGGCGGTGCAACACCTCTCGTGAGCGGGCGGAAACCCCTTACTGACAGACGGCGCGGGTGACGACCGTTTCGACCGGACACTCGCCTTTGGCCGGCTCTTGCCGCGACAGCAAGGTCGGCGCCGGGCAGTTTTCCGCCGTCGTCACGTCGAGCGACGTGCCGCCGGTAAAGCCTTTGGCGCGGCAACCGTTGGCCGCCGCCGCCGCACAATCGGGCGCGCCGTTCGGCGCCTTGTCGCAGCGCTCGCGCATCTCAATGAGCCGCGTGTTCGGCAGCCGCACCACGACGCCGGCGGCGTCCTTGCTGACATCGACCGCGTTTTTCACCGCCTCTTGCGTGGCGGTGGCGGCGCCTTTGGCGGCTTCTTTCGAGGTTTTGCCCAAATCCTCGAATTTGCCGCGAGCGTCATTCAGCTTGGCACCGAAATAGGCGATCGAGCCGTTCCACCAGCTTCCCAGCTCATGCAGGAAGCCCGGTTTGTTGGCAGTCGGCGGTGACGGTGATGGCGGTGCCGTGGCGGCAGCCCCGGGAGCCGTTTGATTGTCGCCGGCGACGGCAATCGCCGGCACGCTTGCCGACAGCGCTGCTACCAACAGCGCCACAAGCGCGGCGATGCATAAAGTGTTAGGAGCGACCCTCGTCATGGTTTGTTGGCTTAGAATACGCGCACGACGACGATAAAGCCAACCACGATGGCAACCGCCGCCAAGCCGGCCCACATCCCGAGCCGCTTCTCGATGATGCCGCGCGCGAGCGGGCCGTAGCGGTTGAGCAGAAAGGCCTCGATGAAGAACCGCATGCCGCGCGTGATGACCGACAGCAAGATAAACAATCCGATATTGAAGCCGGCAAAGCCCGAGGTGATGGTCACGATCTTGTAGGGGATCGGCGTCAATCCCTTGAGCAGGATGATCAGCGCGCCGTATTGCGCATAGGCCGCGCGGAACGCCTCGACCTTGTCGCCGTAGCCGTAGAGGTGGATCAGCCACTGCCCAACGGTGTCGTAAAGCACCGCGCCGATGAAATATCCCAGCATGCCGCCGGCGACCGAGGCGGCGGTGCAGATGGTGGCGAACAGCCACGCCCTGTCGGGCCGCGCCAGCGCCATCGGGATCAGCATCACATCCGGGATGATGGGAAAGAACGAGCTCTCGCAAAAGGATACGAGCGCCAAAATCCATGTCGCGTGCGGCTTGCCGGCGACGTCGACGCACCAGTCGTAAATGCGGCGGATCATGAGGGCTGCTTAGCGGCGGGTGGCGCCATTGTCCATCGGCCGCGACCACCCCGGACCGCGGCGGCGGGTTTCAGCGCCTTTTGCGGGCGCGGCGGCCCTCGAGGATGACGACTTGGCGGCGCGAAGCGTCGTCCGGAATCTTCTTGGGCACCTTCTCGGCAATCCCCAGGAGCCGCTCGCGGCGGTCCATTTCCTTCCAGACGTCATCCGGACGGATACCATTGGCGACCCACAGCACCACAAGATTGTAGATGAGGTCGGCGCTCTCCTTGATCACGGCGTCGCGGTCGCCATGCATGGAATCGATGACCACCTCGACCGCCTCTTCGGCGAGCTTTTTCGCCATCTTGCTGCGGCCCGAGCGCAACAGCCGCGCGGTCCGCGAGGTCGACGGATCGTCGTGCCGGCAGGCCAGCGCGGCCTGGAAGAGGCGGTTGATCGAATCAGCCATCGGGCTATGAGAATAGCGCGATATCGTCGCAATTGTGTTAAACGGCAAAAAAGCGGCCTGGCTCAGTCGTCCTGGGCCAGGAGGCCGGCATTGCCGCCCACCGCCGCCGTGTTGACGGTCACCACCTGCTCGGCCGCGAAGCGGCGGAGGTAATTTGGGCCGCCGGCTTTGGGGCCGGTGCCGGACAGTTCGGTGCCGCCGAACGGCTGCGTGCCGACCACCGCGCCGATCATGTTGCGATTGACGTAGACATTGCCGTGCGGCAGCCGCGCCGCGATGTGCTCGACGGCGCTGTCGATCCGGGAATGAATGCCGAGCGTCAGCGCGGTTCCGTTCGCCGCAATGTCGCCGAGCAGCGTCTCGATCTCGTCCGCGCGCCAGCGCACGATGTGGAGCACCGGCCCGAAGACCTCCTCCTTCAGCTCCGCGGCGCGGTCGAGCTCGATCAGGGCCGGCGCAACATAGGTTCCCCCGGCGGGCCACGTTCGGTCACCGTCCCAGCGGAAGCGCAAGCGGCCGGCGCGCGCCATGTCGCCGATCCAGCTTTCGAGCTTGTCCTTGGCCTCGGCGTCGATCACCGGGCCGACATGGGTTGAAGGCTCGCGCGGATCGCCGACTTTCAGTTCGCGCGTCGCCTCGCTCAGCATGTCGAGCATCGGGTCCGCTACGTCGTCCTGCAGGCAAAGAAGCCGCAGCGCCGAGCAGCGCTGGCCGGCGGAGCGGAAAGCGGACGCCATCACGTCGTCGATGACCTGTTCCGGCAGCGCGGTGGCGTCGACGATCATGGCGTTGATGCCGCCGGTCTCGGCGATCAGCGGCACGATCGGACCGCGCTTGGCGGCGAGCGCTTGGTTGATGACACGGCCGACTTCGGTCGAGCCGGTGAAGACGACGCCGGCGGCGCGGGGATCGGCGACGAGGCTCGCGCCGACGGCACCGTCACCGGGGATAAGATGCAGCGCGCTTTTTGGCACGCCGGCCTCATGCAGCAGCGCAACCGCGCGCGCGGCAATGAGCGGCGTCTGTTCGGCCGGCTTGGCCACGACGGCATTGCCGGCGACGAGCGCCGCGGTTACTTGGCCGAGGAAGATGGCAAGCGGGAAATTCCACGGGGAAATGCAGACGAAAACGCCGCGCCCGCGGTAGCGCAGCAGGTTGCTTTCGCCGGTCGGTCCTGGCATCGGCTGCGCCACCAGGCACTCGCGCGCCTGCGCGGCATAGTAACGGCAATAGTCGACCGCCTCGCGCAGCTCGGCGACCGCATTGTCGAGCGTTTTTCCGGCCTCGTTCTGCAACAGCGCCAACAGTTCGCCGCGATGCTGTTCGAGCCGCTCGGCGGCGCGCTGAAGGATCGCCGCGCGCTCTTCGCAGGGCGTCGCCGCCCAGGCGGGAAAACCGGCCGCCGCCGCCGCCATCGCCGCACGCGCGATCGCCTCATCGCCCTCGCGGACGACGCCGATGGCGCGGCCGTCGATGGGCGAGATTACCGCGCGTTCGATCCCCGGGAGCGCAATGCCATCGATGAGCGGTTGGGCTTCCGAAGACCCCGCCGTGCCGGCGCGAATCTCGGCGAGCAGCGCATCGAGGCTTGCACGTTCGCCGAACTCGATGCCGGCCGAATTTCGTCGCTGCGGCTGGTAGAGATCGCGCGGCAGCGGGATTTTTGCATTGCGCGCCGCGGCGGGGCTGGCGATCCAGCTTTGCGGCCGGCGCAGAACCTCTTCGATCGGCACGCTCGGGTCGGCGGCGACCGAAACGAACGACGAGTTGGCGCCGTTCTCTAGGAGCCGCCGCACCAGATAAGCGAGGAGATCGCGATGACCGCCGACCGGGGCATAAACGCGGCAGGTTGCGCCGGGCAGATCGGCCAGCAGCGCCGCGTACAGCGCCTCGCCCATGCCGTAGAGTCGCTGGAACTCGAAACCTTCGACGCCACCGGCCTCGATCACGCTGGCGACCGTGAGCGCGTTGTGGGTGGCAAATTGCGGAAAAATGTTTTTCCGCGCGGCGAGGAGCCGCTTGACGCAGGCCATGTAGCAGAGATCGGTCATGGCCTTGCGCGTGAACACCGGATAATCGGCAAGCCCGCGCTCCTGCGCGCGCTTGATCTCGCTGTCCCAATAGGCGCCCTTGACCAAGCGAACCGTAAGCCGGCTGCCCAGCGTGGCGGCAGCATCCTCGATCCAGGCGATCAGCGGCAAAGCGCGTTTCTGATAGGCCTGCACGGCGAGCCCAAAACCGTCCCAGCCGCGTAGTGACGGATCGGCGAGAATGGCGCCGATGACATCGAGCGACAGCTCCAGCCGCTCGGCTTCCTCGGCATCGACGGTAAATTGCAGCTCGTGCGCCTTGGCCATGCGCGCGAGGTCGAGGAGACGCGGCTTAAGCTCCGCCAGCACCCGCTCCCGCGAGATCGCCTCGAAGCGCGGGTGCAGCGCTGAGAGCTTCACCGAGATTCCCGGACGCGCCGCCGGCGATTGCGGCGCCACGTTGCCGATGCTCGATCCGATGGCCGCGATGGCGGCGGCATAGGCCGCAAAATATTCTTCGGCATCCGCCGCCGTGCGCGCGCCTTCGCCCAGCATGTCGAACGAATAGCGAAATTCGGCGTGGCCGCGGGCGCGGTCGAGCGCTTCCTCGATGGTCTGTCCGAGCACGAAATGCGAGCTGATGAGCCGCATCGCCTGACGCGTCGCGGCGCGCAGGGTCGGTAGGCCAAGCCGCCGCGCGATCGTATCGAGGATCGTCTCCGGCATCTCGCCGGGATGGATGATGCGGGCGGCAATCCCGAGCGTCCATGCCGAAGCCGACACCAGAAGCGCCGGCGACTTGATGTCGCCGTCGAGCCAGCGGCCGGCCGCGAGCTTGTCCTCGATGAGGCGGTCGGCCGTCGCGGCGTCGGGCACGCGCAGCAGCGCCTCAGCCAGTACCATGAGCGCCAACCCTTCCTTGGTCGAGAGCGAGTAGGCGTGCAAAAAGTCCTCGATGCCGCCAAGCCCGCCGGTCCTGGCGCGGATCGCCTCCACCAGCGTTCGCGCGCGCGCGTCGATGCGGCGCTCGGTCGCGTCGTCGTGCGCGGCGTCGGCCAGCAGGCCCGCCGCCAATTCCTCGTCCGGCGGCGCCAACGGCGCGCGGAACGGCGGCAGGGCGGGATCAAGCCCGGTCATGGTCGGCTCCATCGTGTCGGGCGCCCTGAGCATATTAATGATGCGCGCCTGTCCGCTCGGCGACCGGACAGCTTCCGCTTGCGCTTTGCGGCGGCATGTTCTTTATCGGGTCGTTGCGGAGGCACCGGGGCGCCGAGCGAACTGACGAAACCGAGCAGGGAACCGGGCATGGCCATGGTCGACCTCACGCGGCGCACCCGATCCGCCGCCCTGGCGGCGTCCGCCGCGCTCTCGCGCCGGACATTGTTTGCTGCGCTCGCGGGTCCGACATTGTTCGCTGCGCTCGTGTGGCCGCTCGTCGCCGACGCCGGGACCGCAATCCACTTCACGCTCGACGGCAAGATCGACGGACCGGCGGCGCCCTTCTTCCTCGCCATCGACAAGGGCTACTTCAAGGCCGAAGGGCTCGACGTGAGCATCGATGCCGCGACCGGCGGCCCGCTCGAAGCCATCGGCCGGCTGGCAACGGATGTCTACGAGATGGGCGTCGCCGACATCAACTTTCTCATCAAGTTCCGCGATGGCAATCCCGGCACGCCGATCAAGGCGCTGTTCATCGTGTTTGACAAGCCCCCTTACGCCATCATCGCGCGCAAAAGCCGCGGCATCGTTGCGCCCAAGGATCTGACCGGAAAAAACCTCGGCGCACCGTCCGCCGATCCCGCCTTTGCGGCATGGCCGATTTTCGCCAAGGTCAACGGCATCGATGCCGCGAAAGTCGCAATCGAGAACGTCGGCTTGCCGGTGCGCGAACCGATGCTCGCCGCCGGCGAGGTCGACGCCATCACCGGCTCGTCTTTCACCGCCTATGTCGATCTCAAGGAACGCGGCGTGCCGCCGGAGGACCTTGTCGTGCTGCTGATGGCCGATTACGGCGTCGAGCTGTACGGCGATGCCATCATGGCTTCGCCGAAGTTCGCGCAAGAAAAGCCCGAAGCCGTGCGGGCGTTTCTGCGCGCCTATGTGAAGGCACTCAAAGACACCGTGCGCGATCCCACCCGCGCCGTCGACGCGGTCCTGCGCCGCAACGATGCGGCCAAAAAGGAAATCGAACTCGAACGGCTGCGCATGGCGATCCGCGACAATATCGTCACCCCGGCGGTGAAAGCGGACGGCTATGGTGGCGTCGATCCGCAGCGCTTTACGGCGGCGCTCGACCAGCTGGCGCTGACTTATCACTTCAAGGCGAAGGACAAGGCCGCCGCTGTCTTCGATCCGTCGTTCCTGCCGCCGGCGGCGGAGCGCAGGGTCAGCGAGACCGCATCGCGCTGAAACGGTGCGCGGCGGTAAAGAGCTTGGGGTGCGAACGATGCTAAAGCGCGAGGTCTTTGCCGTCGCCGACGTTTACGTGCCGGTCAAACGCCGCGCCACGCTCGAGCAAAAGCGCGTCGACGAAATCGCCGCCAGCATGCTCGATAACGGCCAGCAGACGCCGATCCTGGTACGCCAGGACGGCGCCCGCTTTGTGCTGGTCGAGGGGCTGCACCGGCTCGAGGCCGCCAAGGCGCTCGGCGAAAAAACCATCATCGGCTTTCGAGTCGACGCGCGCAAACACTGACGTTTACTCTTTCGACACGCCGGAAGCGATAAAGTTCAGTATCCCTCAGATCCACCGCACTAGCGGCCGCTGCCCGGACCCCTTACATAGAGGGTTCCCCCACAAAGGAGCAATCGCATGGCCTCGCGCCAAATAAAAATGCCTGTCAAGGACAGTTCCGACAATGACGTCGAGGAAGCACCGTCGCAGCGCAAGCGGCCGGAGACCGGTCGTTATTTGCTCCAAGTAGACCGGCAAACCAAGGGCTCCTACAAGACATCGGAGGCCGCCCAAGCGGCGGCGCTCGCCATCAAGAAGGGCCACCCGATCGTTCAGGTGTCCGTCTATGACAGCGTCGAGTACACGCATACGCTGGTCGAGGCGCCGGCATCGACGTGACGGAGCTATCGCCGCTGCGTTGCCGCTGCCGGCGGCGTTAGCGGCACGCGAGTGACCGCGTGAGCCTTCTTCTTCGTTCCACGCGACGGAGAAAGGGAACCATTAAGCCGAACGCGCCAGAAGCATCTCCAAGCGATCGATGCTCTGCGTCCAGCCGATTTCCATGCCCTTGAGGTACGGCGTGCGCGCGTGGCGCGCGGCGATGTCCCGCTCACCTGTCGATCGCGGCTCAAGCCTTTGCCAGATACTCGACAAGTCGATCCAGCGTGCTGTCCCAGCCCTGCCGCATGATTTCGTGGGAGGCGTTGAACGTTTTGCATTCTTCCACTGTGGCATTATGCGGCGACCAGCGGACGGTGAGCTTGGTCTTGCCGCCTGGCTGTTCTTCCAACGTGACGGTCGTCAGCAATTCGACCGGCCAAGTGGGAACGATCGGGTGCCGTGTGGTGCCACTGGCTTCATCGGAGAGCGCATTCATGTAGACCAACCGCTCCGGCGCCACGATTTCGCCCGGTAAATGCCTGCCAAACGCGACTGCGCGGCGCGTCGAGGAGGCGGGAAATGACGAAGTCGTCGCTTTTCGCTTCAGCAGGCATCATCCATCCCGGCTTTTGCGCTCTGCGCTACGGACTGATCATGCCACAAAGACCATCCCGCCGCCGCCGAATTTATCGGCGACCCAGCCCACGCGGAGAACTAACGGCCAATGTGGGCCCGCTTGAGCGCTTCCAGATCGAACTTCCTCATCTTCAATAGCGCACCCATGGCGCGTTCGGATTTTGCGCCGTCGGCATCCGTCAGCATCTGCGGCAACGCCGACGGCACGACCTGCCAGGAGAGGCCGTATTTGTCCTTGAGCCAGCCGCACTGACCCTCCTGGCCGCCTTCCGATAGCTTGCTCCAGAAATAATCGATCTCGTCCTGCGTTTCGCAAGTCACCTGAAACGAAACCGCTTCGTTGAATTTGAAATGCGGACCGCCGTTCAGGGCGATAAAGGTCTGCCCCTCGATCTCAAATTCGACCGTCAAGACCGAACCGGCTTCCTTGCCGTGGACTTCGCGGCCGACCTTTCCATACCGGCTGATGCGCGTGATCCGGGAATTCTCGAATATCGAAGTGTAAAATTTCGCCGCTTCCTCGGCCTGCGTGTCGAACCACAGACAGGGAGTGATCTTCTGCTGCATCTTCGGCATGACGGTCCTTCTTTCGGTTCGTAACGCCCATCCTGACTCACATTGGTGCCGCGCCGCCGGCCGCGTTTTCAGCTTGCCGTGACGATCATCCAGCCGACGCCGAATTTATCGGCGAGCATGCCGAAGCGCGGCGAAAAGAACGTCTTGCCGAGCGGCATCTGCACTTGCCCGCCGCCGGCCAAAGCGGCGAAGGTTTTCTCGGCTTCAGCTTCGGATTTGACCGAGATTGCCAGGGCGATGCCATGGAAATTCGTCTTGCCGGTGCAGCGGCCGTCCGACATCAGCACCGTCGTATCCCCGATGTGGATCCTGGAATGCATGACCTTGTCCGCGTTACCGGGCGTGATCATGGACTGGTCGGGCGCGTCCTTGAAACGCATCAGCATGTCGACCTTGGCGCCGAGCGCCTTCTTGTAGAACTCCAAGGCTTCCTCACAGCGGCCGTCGAAGTTCAGATACGGTTCTACTTGCATGACAGTCTTTCTTTCCCCGTTTTGCGCTTGACAAATAGATTGATATCAACATAATCAGTTCATGTCAAGCGAGCCGTCCTATACGCTCACGCATCAGGCCCGCCACAGCTGTCTCTGCCTGCATGTCCAGCAGGCGGCGCGGGCGTTGGCCCGGCGCTTCGACGACGCGCTGCGGCCGGTCGGGCTGACGCAGGGCCAATTCTCGTTATTGATGTCGTTGAACCGGCCGGCGCCGCCGACCATGGGCGACGTGGCCTCGTTGCTCGCGCTCGACCGCACCACGCTGACCGCCAACCTCAAGCCGCTGCAGCGCCGCGGCCTGGTGAAGGTGACGGCCGATCGAAACGACAAGCGGAGTCGCCGGCTGACGCTCACGGCCGCGGGCCGCGCTCTGTTGGTTGCCGCCGCGCCGATCTGGAAGCGTGCGCACGCGCAGACGGAGCGGCTCCTGACCCGAGCAAGCCCCGATACTCTACGCGCCAGCCTGCGCGAACTGGGCGAGCCTTAGCGCAGCCGTTCGAGAATGCTGACGTAATTGGCGACCGCGGCGCCGCCCATATTGAAAATGCCGCCGAGCGTCGCGTCCTTGATCTGCATGTCGCCGGCGGTGCCGGTGAGCTGCATCGACGTGATCGCGTGCATCGACACGCCGGTGGCGCCAATCGGATGGCCCTTGGCCTTGAGCCCGCCGGACGGATTGATCGGCAGCTTGCCGTCCTTGGCGACGACGCCTTCGGCGATGACGCGGGCGCCTTGCCCTTCCGGCGCCAGCCCCATGGCTTCGTATTCGATCAATTCGGCGATGGTGAAGCAGTCGTGCACCTCGGCGAAGGACAGATCGGGCAGCGCGATGCCGGCCTGCGCCAACGCCCGCTTCCAGGCCACGGCGCAGCCCTCGAACTTGAGAATGTCGCGCCGCGACATCGGCAGGAAATCCTGCACGTGCTCGGCGGCGCGGAACACGATCGCCTTGTTGAGCTTGAGCGCGGTGTCGACGTCGGTGAGAATGAGCGCGGCGGCGCCGTCGGAAACCGGCGAACAATCGGTGCGCTTGAGCGGCCCGGCCACGCGCGGGTTCTTGTCGCTCTCCTGGCGGCAGAATTCGTAGCCGAAATCCTTGCGGATCTGCGCGTAAGGATTGCCGACGCCGTTCTTGTGATTCTTGGCGGCAATGCGGGCGAGCGCATCCGACTGGTCGCCCCAGCGCTGGAAATAAAGCGCGGCGATCTTGCCGAAAATCCCGGCAAAACCGCCGTCAATGTCGGCTTCCTCGCGGATATAGGACGCCTTGAGCAGATTGCGGCCGACTTCCGGACCGGGCGTCGTCGTCATCTGCTCGACGCCGACGACGAGCACGATGCGCGCGGTGCCGGCGGCGATCGCCTTCAGTCCCTGGTGCACGGCGGCGGAACCGGTCGCGCAGGCGTTCTCGACGCGCGTGGCGCGCTTGAAGCGCAGGTCGGGCGAGGCCTGCAGCACCAGCGAGGCGGTGAAGTCCTGCGCCGAGAAGCCGGCATTGAAGTGGCCGAGCACAATCTCGTCGACGTCCTTTGCCGCAATTCCGGCGTCGGCGAGCGCCTCGCTCGCGACCTTGACGATGAGACTCTCGACGGTCTCGCCGGCGAGCTTGCCGAAGGGCGTATGCGCCCATCCCACGATGCAGGCGGTCATGTGAACTCCGTTGCCGAATTTTGGTCGCTTTTGCTTGGCCTGTTGCTCGGCTAAGCCGTTGCGGCGAAGCCGCGCACTACGCGATGATAGCGCTATTCGGCTTTGCGTCGAGCGTTCCTTAGGCCTAGATAGTGCGCCATCTGCGCTTCGGGAACCTTTCGTGAACCCTTCGCGGCGCCTTTGTCGGTTTCTCGGGTGACCCCAGAGGCCGACTCGCAAGGCCCGACCAACCGAACGGACCGTGACACGTGCATTATTCGCAGTTTCTTCGGGCGCTGACGCTCGGCATCGCCCTCGGTTCCCTCTTTGCCTCCACTTTGACTGCGACGCCGGCTCAGGCCGGCGCCTCCATTCTCGTCGAGGCCGATTCCGGCAAGGTGCTGCGCGCGGAAAATGCGACCTATCCCTGGTACCCGGCTTCGGTGACCAAGCTGATGACCATGTACGTCACGCTGCAAGCGGTGAAGCAGGGCCGCATCACGCCGGACACTTTGTTCACGGTGTCGCGCAACGCGCTGGCGCAGGCTCCGACCAAGATGGGCTTCGGCGTCGGCACCCAGGTGACGGTCGACAACGCGCTGAAGATGATGATGGTGAAGTCGGCGAACGACATGGCGGTGCTGCTCGCCGAGGGCGTCGACGGCTCGATCGAGAATTTCGCCGACGATATGACGCGAACGGCGCATCGCCTCGGCATGACGGAATCGAATTTCGTCAATCCCAACGGCTTGCCGGCCGACGGCCAGATCACCTCGGCGCGCGATCTCGCCATCCTGGCGCGCGCGCTGATCCACGATTTCCCCGAATATAATTACTATTGGCACATTCCGGCGATCAAATTCGGCCGGCGGGTGATCCGCAACTACAACAAGCTGCTCGGCCGCTATCCCGGCGCCGACGGCATGAAGACCGGCTTCATCTGCGCCTCCGGCTTCAACCTCGTCGCCACCGCCACCCGCGGCAACAAGCAGCTGATCGCGGTGGTGCTCGGCGCGCCCTCGTCGGCGGCGCGCGCGGTGAAGGCGGCGGAGCTCCTGGAAAGCGGCTTTACGCAAAATCCGCTGTCGTGGCTGACGCCGGCGTTCGGCTTGGTCGATAAGCTGGCGCCGATCAACGCCGACCCGCCCAATCTGCACGACGAAGTGTGCGGACGGCATCGCAAGCGGCCGGCGGCGGAGGACGAGGAGGACGAGGCCGGCGGCGTGGACACGCCGTTCTCCGCGCTGCTGTCGAGCTTAAGGGCGCCGACGCCGAAGGGCGCCGCGCTCCTGTCGGACTTCGGCGCAGTGACGCCGACCGTGGTTTATACCGGGCCGACCCGCACGCCGGCGCAACTGGCCAACCTCAGTGCCAGCGAGGCGGCGCCCCACCATAAGAAAAAAGGATCGGCGAAGACCGCGGCGGCGAAGCCCACCGACGAGAAAGAAACGGACAAGAAAACCGCGCCCGAGAAAGGTGCGGACGAAAAAGCCAAAACCGAAAAGGATGCGACCGACAAGAAAGCCGGCGCTCATTCCTGGACGCCGACGTCATCCTCGGCGCTCGCGGCAAGCCCGCCTCCCGGATTGGAGACGAAACGGGACGCCGAGCCGCCGAAGAAGCGGCACAAAACCAAGCCGCCGATCAGCCCGACTGTGGCGCAGTGAGGCTCTCGATCAGTCGCCGATCTTTCCCCGAACACGCCCCGAAGAAATTGCGCGCCATCAGGGATCCTCGCCAAGCAAGGAAGCGGCGGCGAGCAAGCCTGTTGCTGGCCCCGGCGCACGGCAAAAGAAGGCCGGCTGATGGACGCTAGGTCCTTCTTCTAAAGCAATCAATCGCGCGTTAAGATGGCAGGACGAGCCGGAGCGGCGCTTCAATCGAGTGCAAGCCATGGTCGATAAGTCCATTGCTCAACGAGACGTCGAATACTTCAACGAACTGCTTTCGAAAGAGACCGATGAGAATCGGCGAACAATACTTTTACGCCTGCTTGCGGATGCAGAAGAAATACTGCGGCAGGCGGAAGAACAAGAGGAAAGAAAGAACTAAAGGAGCGAATAGCGAGGGACATATTTAACCGTGATTTTACCGCCCCAGTTCTCTCAATGGCGAGGAAAATTTGATTAGTCGTGACCGCAATTAGGCCTATGATTCCTGGAATCCAGGCTCGCTGCCGCCGTCAGGGTAGGGCGTTTCGACACGAAATCGTTCTCTGGGTTGCTGGAATTGCTTGTCTAATTTCTTTAGCAAATCGAAAAGGTTTCGCATCCGCAGTCGTATTTCTGGATTTTCATCCGGGAAGACCGCGTAGTAGCGTTTGCCGTCGAACATCGTTAGTACCCAATGAGCAACAAATCATAAGCAAGCCCGCGTGATGGAATACGCGGTCGGGTTAAGAAGCCGTCAACAATGTGCAACGAACGAAGGCCAAGGACATAAATATTGGAAGGCCCGTATCCACCTTGGTCGCGGAATTCATTTTTTACTCGTCGAAAGTTTTGGAACAAAGGTATTTTTTGTGATGCCTGTCACAAGCGGAAATGTGGGTCGCTTCCTATTTACAGCATATTGGATGGAGGGCTGGTTTCGCGGACGGAGGCAGCTATGGCGACCCCTATCACTCAAAACCAACCGTCAACTGTGCAGACCGGGCGGTCGTGCGCCTTCAGCAGGTTGGCGCGGTCATTTTATATTGCTTGGAACGACCGGGCTCTGATGCGACTCGCGCCGACAAGGCTATTGGGCGACTAATAGGCGCGGCCAGTCCTACTTCACGCTCTGCCCTGGCGCCGAGGTCATTGCGCTCGTGGCGGAGACCTTGAATTTTCTCTGAAACGAGGGGGAAGACTCTGATGGCCAAGGCGAAATATTTCACCGGTAGTGTGACGGAACTTGATGTCGGTGGTGACGGCCCCAATTCGGGGGCAGCTGGAATTCGCGTTGACCCCCACGGACGGAGGACAATCGAAAACCTTCGCTGTATGGATGAACACAGAAGAACGCGTCTTTACGACAATGGCAACAATTCTGACCATGGCATTCCGAGCAAACATCGCGGTGACCGTACAATACACGCAAAAGGAAGCGGGAACCCCAAAGGCGATAAACGTCAGAGTACCAGCGGCTGGCTGACGGTTTCAGACACTTCGCAGAGCCACCAACGCAGCCTGCTACTTGTTGTGTTGCACCAAAGTCTCGCAGCTAAGCGACGCGATGGGTCAACAGCGACCGAATGAGGCGATCGATTTCGAGTCCGCTTTGACCTCAACTCCGGACATTACGTTGCATCGCACTAAGTGCCGCGCCGGGCCATGAACAGACTCATGCACTGCAACGAAATCGGGCGGTTTCAAAGTTCGTTTGTCAGGCCTTCAGCTCCTCAAGCTAGAGAGAGCCTTGGCCTCCTTCAAGTGGAGCGTATCAAAGCCTTCGGTGAACCAGTCATAACCCGAGCGAGAAGATCAAGGGCCTCAGCCCGCTTGCTGTGATTGTCACCTCTAAGCAGCAAGGACGTAACTAGGAGGAGATTCTTGATCATAAGCGAAACAGTCACGCAATAGGCCAGGACACGGCCCCAGGAAAATCGTAGGATGAGTACCTCCGCCAAGAGAGATGATCCAATGTTCGTCAGATTGGGAAAATTCCTGGGAAACTTCCTTTACTGCATTGGCTGGGGTCTTGCGGTCCTTCTGATCGTAATGGCGATCATTCTGTCCATCACATGGAATCCGCTCGTACCACTGGTTCTCTGTGGCATCGGCCTGATTGTTTGGGTGATCGCGATTGAACTCAAGCATATTCTGACTGAACGGTAATTACCGGCAGTCACCGAGAGGCCGTTAACTGATCGAGCATTATAAGTTGGGATAGCCGCGCGCTGCCCTTGCTGCGTTGCACCGAAATCTCACAGTAAACGGTCGCTCCGGGTCAATCGCGTCATTTCGAGCGTGCGGGGAGGACTTCCGGTTAACACCCAACACCGGACATATCGCTGCGTCGCACCAAGTGACGCGAGGGGCCATCTTGAGACTCCTGCGCTGCAGCAATTAATCGCGAAGCCTAGGGCAGGTACTGACGAATTTGTGCCAGCAAATTGCGGACGTATTGCTGCACGACGGCAAACGCTATGCGGCTCCCCCGAGAACGAAAATCGACGGACACCTGCTTGCCTCGGTCACTTGGTCGTTGCCGCCGCTAAATTTGGCAGTTGCCGTGCGCCGATATTCGATGCGGCGGAGAAGAGCGTGTCCATCGCCTTGCCGATCTCCTCCGAACGGCGCGAGAGATCGGCGGAAAAATTCAACACGAGCTTCGTCGTTTCTTCCGTGCGCCGGATCGTATTGCCGACGGCCTTCAGTGCGTCGGCCACGGTTGCCGCATTGGCGGCGGCGCCGGAGGCGTTGTGGGAGATTTCGTTGGTGGTAGTCGCCTGTTGGCTGGCCGATACCGCCACCGCCTCCGCCGTAGTCGAAATCTGCGTGATTGTTTTGCCGGTCGAGGCGATTTCGCCAATGGATTTGCGCGTCGCTTCCTGCACTAGGCCGATTTGCTGTGCGATGTCTTCGGTTGCCTTCGCGGTCTGTGCCGCGAGCGATTTCACCTCTAAGGCGACCACGGCAAAGCCCTTGCCCATTTCCCCGGCGCGCGCGGCCTCAATCGTGGCGTTCAGCGCCAACAGATTTGTTTGCGCAGCGATTTTCGCGATCATATCGACGACAGAGCCAATCTTCTCCGCCGCTTCGGATAGCGTGCGGATGTTGACACTGGTGTGTTGCGAGTGCGAGACGGCATCGCTCGTCATCTTGGCGCTCGACGCCGTCTGCGCGCGCATTTCCTGGACGGCCGCGCTGAGTTCCTCGGTTGCTCGCGCAATGGAAGTGACCTTGAGCGCTGTATCCTCCGCGGCCTGGCTTGCCGTATTCGCTTGGCTCGCTGCCACGCTGGCAAGTTCCGCGAGCTGATCCGACGTCGAGCCGAAGGACCTCACCGCTGTATCCACCGATTGACGGACACTGTCGATGGCGTATCTGAACTCCCTAATGGCCGCATCGAGCTGGTCGGCGCGCGCCTGTGCTTGCTCCGCCTCCAACGCGTTGTGACAGGCAACGGCGTTTGCGACATCGAGCATGAAAACCTGTGTCGCTGCCTTCATCAGGCGCATGGCTTTTTGCACCGAGAAGCGGTGGCGCGCAATGATGAGCTTGTTCAACTCCGTGAGGATGAAGATCGCCATCGCGCCGCGCGTGCGGAGGTCTTGGCCACCCTTTATCTCCGCTTTGGCGCGCGTGTAAGCATATGCGACCCAGGCTTCGTCAAAAGGCTCGAGCAGAAGCTTTTTCGTCCCTTCGATTGCGCCGCGTAGCAGCTTCGGTCGGTCCCTTTCGATTCTTTCCTTGTAGAAGGGGGCATGGATAATCGCATTGTCATAGTAGGCGTTGAGCACCGCCTCGATGTCAGGGGCGAGCACGTCCCAGATATCACGCCGCAAGGCCTCGACCTCGGGATCGATCCTATAGATCCCCAGGCGGACCTCGAATCCAGGCTCAATTGCCATTGTTCGCCACCTCGATCGGACGAAGCTACGGCTGAAGAATTAACCTTTCGCTAAGCAAAAAGTCGCTTCAAGCGAATCCATTCGGCCTGCTCGCCCACACGGCTCGCTCCTTCGCGCGCCGCCATTTGTCCGACCGGCCGCCGCGATCTGCGTGGCACCGAGGTCCGTTGGGTCTCGGGAGCGATGAGCAGGATGACGATCAACGGAACTGCAGCGAGCTCGGTGCGTGGCACGGGCATGACGAGCGTTTCCGGTATCCGAACCGACGCGTGGACCTTACAACAACATCGACTGGTTCGCCATCGGAACGGGTAAGGCTGAAGCTGCCGCGGGTCCAAATTGCGTCGCAGCAAATTCCAGACGGCGCCTGTCGAAATGGGTCAACAGCGCCGCTTCGAGCGTGCGTCCGGCATGCCCGCTGTTGCTCCGATTGCGACCGAGTTGCTGCGCTACGGCAAGCGTCGAAGAGGGCCAGGTGCGGACTCATGCACTGCAGCAAGAAATCTACGTCAATTTGAAAGCGGCTACCGTAAGAACGGAGGCGGCTCTGGCTTCGGCGGCTTCGGGCCAAAAGCTCGTGCCGTATTCCGTTGCGGGCGGCTTACTTTGGATAGAGCGAGCTGCCGGGCATGCTCCTTATCGCCGAGTTCCTTGTATTGCGGACTCGTTAGCGAGGTCAGAAAGGCCACGAGGTCATCGATTTCTGACTCGGTCAGCGCCAGCGGCTGGATGTCTTCATCGAGCCACGGGTTAGCCAGTCCATCACCCTTGTTATAGTGATCCACGACATCCCACAAACTTTCTTGCGACCCGTCATGGAAGTAGGGCGCAGTCACCAGGACATTTCGCAGGTTGGGCGTCTTGAATGAAGCGATGTCGCTCTGCTTTTTGGTAACGAGGAAGCGTCCAAGCACCGACATCTCGCTGGTGATCGCGACCTGATCGACATCCTGCAGATGCCCTTGCGCCAGATCACGCTCCGCTTCCAACGCCAAAGGGACTACCCGATGCCGGATGATCCCGATACCGATGTTGTGAAAATCATTGTCGGTAAAGACCGTTACATCCCGCGAGTTATCGGTCAAAGCGTGACACAGGTTACAGCGGGCTTTGCCGTTGAACGAGTCCCAGCCGCGCTTCGCCGCTTCGCTGATGGCATTTTGATCTCCCGCGATGAAATGATCGAATGGAGCATCGAACGAAACGAGCGTGCGCTCGTAAGTGGCAATAGCGGTGAGCATGTCCTGCTCGTTCACGTCCCGACCAAACGCCTGGATGAATTGCCTCTGGTAGTCCGTGTCACCGGCGATCTTGAAGACGGCGTCGCGGATGCTGGCCGAGCCCATCTCGAAGGGGTTCGTGATCGGCAGCGCTGCTTGGTGCTCGAGCGTATCGACCCGACCGTCCCAGAACTGCGTCTTGTTATAGAGAGCATTTAAAAGGGTCGGCGCGTTGCGCTGGCCTGCGCGTCCGCCGACGCCGATCGAAACTGGCCTGCCGTCGGTGAAGGCGCGCGCGGGATCGTGGCACGTTGCGCAGGAAACCGTGCTGTCGCCTGAGAGCCGGCTATCGAAGAAGAGCTTCTCGCCTAGCGAGACTACGGCTGGGGCAAGCGGACTGCCGGGCGGGATGACCAATTTTGTAAGTGCCGCCGGAAAGCCGACCTGATCTTGCGAGCGTGGCTGAGCCAAGGGTCCTGCTTTTGGCAGCGGGGGCGCCTGGCCGGACGCCAGCGCGGGCGGTGGGCCGGCATCAGTGTCATCCCCCATAGCCGGCGCAGAGAGAACCGCGCAAAGGCACGCAGAAAGAGCCGCGGTGACACTGATCAAACTTGCCGCTGTCCATCGATTGGTAGACATCGCGCTGTCGTCCCTGTCACTGTAAGGTTCCGGGGCTCCCGCCTTGGGCGGAGGACCACACGTTACCGCACCCAATGGCGAAATGGGTCATTCTCGACTGAGATGGTCAAGGCCCAGGCTCGTACATGTCCGCTTCAATCCGATATCGACCGCCAGCCATCAAAACGTGATCCGGCGCTAAGGGCCATGAGCGGTCATTGCAACCACGCTGCACGTCCGCATAATCGCAGCGCACCGGAGCGCTGACGGCGAGTGCGAGCGTGGGACCGTTTTGCCAATGACGCGACATACCGCACGAGCCGAATTGAACAACTTTTCTAGCTTTCACCTTTTGCTTTGCACCCTCCCTAAGGAGCCTTTCCCTAATCGAGTTGTCCTTAGGTGCTTCGGAACGATGCGCGAGAAAGTGTAACCGGTTTAGCTTTCAAAAAGTCGTGACCAGAAAGGACTTCAAAAATCATCGTGTTAGTCCCAGTCAGCGTCGTGCGCCCTCAGAAAGCCCGGGAATTGTCACTGGGCTTTTATTTTTTCTTCGCACGCGGACAGTACGCAAAGCCCCCTAGTCGCAGGAGGAGTGTTCCTTATGGGCATGATTATGATCCGCTGCCCGAAGACGGGGCAGGCAATCTCCACGGGCAGATACGTTGAACCGGCGACCTTCCGCTCGACCCCGGTATTTTTTAGCCGCACTTACTGTCGGCTGTGCCTCATCACGCACGAGTGGTTCGTCAAGGACGCATGGGTCTGCGAAACCGCAGGTTCCGAATGTGAAACCGTATGTGAGGGGCAAGTTGCGCTCGACTGTATGAGGAAATTTCTCCCAATCGCGCTTGTCCTGGCGGCGTTCATTACTGCCGACGCCGCGACTGCGTGCGGCCGAACCAACCATCACCGGGGG
The DNA here is from genome assembly GCA_049512975.1 of Xanthobacteraceae bacterium. GTDB lineage: Bacteria > Pseudomonadota > Alphaproteobacteria > Rhizobiales > Xanthobacteraceae > BOG-931. The sequence continues at coordinate 27,318 of JBEKWO010000041.1, forward strand.
TCGGATGACCCGCGACTACTCTTCTTGCAAGAGGGCCCCCCACTGCAAGAGGGCCCTTGCCATATGGCCCGACCATACAACGGTCGCCCGGTCCCAGATTGTGCCGACTGACGGACGATAATTGCGGTCAGCGCGTCAGTTCGATTGAAGCTTTTTGGTTTCACGTTTTTTGGGTTTGTCTTCCATTCTAATTTTACGCTCGTGATCCTCAAGGTGCTTAAGCGAACTGAGGTAAGCCTTTAGCGCTCGTTCAGCATCAAGCGTGGGGCGTTTGAAAGCCTTGAGTTTCGCGATTAGCTGGTGTTGCTCGGCAACGATCCGGCTCGCCTCAGCCACCTGGTGCGCGGGCACGATTAATTTAGCCTTTTTTCTCGGCATGGCCTGCCATAATTTGCGGCGAGCGGTGAAGCGGGGGATTTGGCAACGATGCGGCGGAAACTGTATCGGTTTAGCGTTTCAAAAAGTTGTGATCAGAAAGGACTTCAAAAAACATCGTGTTAGTCGCAGTCAGCGTCGTGCGCCTTCACAAGGCCCAGGAATTGTCACTGGGCGTTTATTTTATCTTCGCACACAGGCGGTAGGCATCACTCTAAAACATGGAGCGAGCCATGAGCACGATGAGCTTGGATGTTACGAGTGTTCGTCCGCGTCGCATGTTGCGTTTGGCAGCCATGATCGGAGGTGCGGCGGCGACCGCCGTCGTGATCGGGCTGCTGATCGCCCAATCGTTCTTCCACATTGCGACAGATGCAAAACCAAGCGCCAACTCCAGCCCGAGCGCGCCCGTCGCAACCCTGGAGCCGGTAGCTTTTGAAATTGTGCCCTCACCCGTCATTGACACGAATGGTCAATTCTTCATCGGCACCGGTGACGGGAGCGCCGGATATTACTCTGAACGACCGGTTCGATGAATGCCGGCCCTGGATTGAGTGGGTCGATCGCCTAACGCACAGGTACGCAAACTCCTAGCGTACTTCCACTGAAATCCAGGACCGAACGCGCTTAGCGCGAGCGCTCACATGTCGTCTCACGCCGACGGGAAAAACGAGCGTTCACGCGGCTATCGAGAGCGTGCCCAGGTCTGCCTTGGGTCATTCACGTCATTTCGAGCGTACACCACGCACTTCCGCTTCTCCCCCGATTCCGGACATATCGCTGCGTCGCACTAAGTGGCGCTCAGGGCCAGAAGGAGACTCATGCACTGCACAAAACTCGCGGAGTCACACCGGCGGCATTCTTGTCGTTCCCGACCCTGGTATCATTTGTCTCGTATGCCGATCCCGACCGTCGACTGGCGGGGTCCACCGCGCGGCGGGCACTGCCCTTCGGTCTGAAAACGAGCATTGCGTGATTTTAGTCACAGCTCAGCCGCCCCCCACGGGGCAAGCTGAGACTGTCAAAGAGGGACACGCCCATGAAAAACGCTTTCATTCTCATCGCCTTTGCCCTGGCAATCATCGCTGGCACTGCGGCTGAAGCGGTTGAAACTCATCAGGCCGTGCTCTACGCCACAACCAACCATTGATGGTCGGTGGAAGAATGCACCGCCTTAAGACCGTGCTTTGGCGCGCGATTTTTCCAGGACTCGCCGACATTTGCGGTGCTTACTTTTTCTATTGCCGCAATCCAGGCCGGCCCCAGCACCAAAATACAGGCGATCAAAGACTGCCGGGCCGAATTGGGTGAACATGCGAAGTATATGGAAGTGAGAGCGTGTGTGCTCCGGGAAATGAAGGGCGAATAATCGCTAGCGGAGAAACAATGTTTGAGATGAGTCTGGAGAAGGTGGAGCAGGCCGCTGCAAAAATCGACAATCTCGCCAGAGCCCTTGCAGACGCACCCACTGCTGAAAATGCAAAAAGTCTGTGCGACACATGCGATCATTATCGTCGTCAGATGCAGGGACGATTTGGCAACGTCGGCGAGCAATTTGTCAGAATATCGGATGCGGCACGGCCGTTCGAGAAGTCGCGGATAGATTTGACCAAAGAAGACCTGCATCAAGCTGTGACGAGGATGAATATAGCGATCGGCATACACCGGCGCGCGGCAAAAAAGGACGAGTCCATTTTTTGAGATGCTCCGCTGTCGTGTGTGAGCCATATTGGGGCCTTTCTGTTAAACTTGTGCGCCGCCATCCGGCGGGCCTCGTGCTTGGTGAGTAGCTTGACCGCTGACCGCCGACCGGGCTCGTCCTCGAAATAGAAATAACTGAGAACCTGCCCGGTAGCGTCGCGGACGGCGCAATAGCCGACATACCGGCAACAACTACCGCCGCCCCAGCGCCCGCTGCACTATCAGTTTTAGCTCGTCTGGCTCAAACGGCTTGGAGATGTAATCGCTGGCACCAAGCTTCTTCGCCTCCACTACGGTGGCGTTCTGGGGCAAACCAGTGACCATGATGACGTCCAAGTCGGGATGCGTCTCCTTGATGCGGCGCAGGACTTCGAGGCCGTCCATGTCGGGCATCATGATATCGAGGATTATCACGTCGTAAGGGTTTTCCTCGACTTTCCGCAGCGCCTCTCGACCGCCATACGCGGCCTCGACCTCGTAGTCGCCGCCGCCGAGAATGCGCAAATAGCTCTTGATGACGATTTCCTCGTCGTCGACGACAAGAATTCGTGCACCCATTAAACCGATATTCCGTAACGGATGAGTCTCGAACCGGCATGAAGATTCATGTTTTCCACCCTTCCTGCAAGAGAAGCGAAGTGTGGCGGGCCGCAATGTCGCAGTTGGGTCAATCGCGTCATTTCGAACGTGCGTCAGCCACTTCCGCTCCACCCCCGAAACCGGACATATTGCTGCACTGCTCTATATGTCGCGAAGGGCCAACAACTATCTTTTGCGCTGCCGAAAAGCGGCGAGCCGTGCCGCCGGCGGATCATCGTGAATTAGGACGCGGAACGCAATTTTGAACGGGATATTATTGCTTGTGCGGGGTTTGACTCCCGCCAAGGAGGAGCCGATAGCAATAACAACGGCAAGATAGAAACTTGTTGCGCTCGCCACCGGCGCAGTCGCATTTCGGGACCTCACAGTCAACGTTCGTACAGGTGGCGGAGCAAACTTATCGGCTCGGTGTCCTACAAGGCCCGCGCGCTTGGTATTGCCGCTGCCGAGCATGTTGTTGCTAACAAGCAAACGCTTGACCCGGCCGCCTGAACACTTCACCTCCTGACAGGAGATGACCGCCTCTGCAAAATTTCCACCAACTTCGCGACGTGATCGAATGAAGGCAATCTACCGCTACCGCCAAGAACGACATTTCGCCAAGCCTCCGGCGGCGATATGGCCGTTCGTCTCCGACACCGCCCGCATCTGGGAGCTGAGCGGCTTTGCACCCTTCCGGTTCGAGGAACGGGTCGACGCGCAGGGCCGAGTCCGCCGGTACGCCCATGGCAAGGCCGGTCCCTTCCCGGTGAGCTGGGAGGAAGATTTTGGCGAATGGCAGGAAAATCGCCGCCTATTCCAAGTTCGAGAGTACCGGAACGGTCCGATGCGGCATTGGGAGTGGGGCTGCGAGCTACATGCCGAAGGCGAGGGCTGTCGGTTGCTCTTGACCGGCATGGCCGAGACCCCTGGCCTCTTGGGATTCGTGGCGAGGCATGCCGGTATCATGGACGTTGAGTTCGGCAAGTCCATGGCGGCGATCGAGCGGCTCGTTCGCGAGAGCGACGGTCCCGCCCATGTCCCAGGCGCCAGCGCAGAGGATCTGGTGGAGCCGGCGGCCCGCCACCGGCTTGATGCGCTTGCGGCGGAATTGGCGAGCGATCCTGCCTCGCATGGTCTAGCGCCGAACCTCATCGATTTCCTGCGGCATGCTCCGATTGTTGCGCTCCGCAGCATTCGCCCGATGGCGCTCGCGACACTATGGTCCGTCCCGCATGACCATTCCATCGAGCTGTTCTTGGCGGCGGCGCGGAACGGCATCATGGCGATGGGCTGGGATCTGTTGTGCCCGCGCTGCCGCGGTGCGAAGTCGCGTGTGAGCCGACTTAACGAACTGCCGAAAGGTGCGCATTGCTCCTCCTGTAACATCGATTACGAGCGCAATTTCAGCCGCAACGTCGAATTGACCTTCCATCCAGAGCCTTGGATTCGTCCGCTGCCGGACGGCGAGCTGTGCCTGCTCGGCCCGGGCACTGCGCGGCACGTCAAATTTCAGGCCGAGGTCGCGGCGCGGTCGGCCAAGAGCTTCGACTTATCCTTGGCTCCGGGCCCATACCGTTTTCGGACCGTCGAGGCGGGCGCCCAAGCTGATGGGGACATCGGCGCCGACGGCGTCCTTCCGACGCTTGTGGCGCGCGGCTCCGACATTCTGCTTGAAGGGGCAAGCGGCAGGGATGAGCTCGCGATCCGCAACGAGAGCGACCGGCCGCTCGTGTTCGTCGTCGAGGATCGCAATTGGGCCCAAGACGCGCTGACCGGCGAGCGCGTGATTGCCATGCCCGCGTTCCGTCGGCTCTGTCCGGAGCAGTTGCTTCGTCCCGGCGACAATGCCGAGATCGGCTGGATTGCCATCATGTTCACCGATCTGAAGGGCTCTACCGAGCTCTACGATGCGCTGGGCGACGCCACCGCCTATAACCTCGTGCGCGACCATTTCGCTTTCCTGTCAGACCTGGTGCAGCGCAATCATGGCTTCGTCGTTAAGACCGTGGGCGACGCGGTAATGGCCGCCTTCTCCAGCCCCGATGACGCAGTTCGTGCAGCTCTTGCGATCCAGGACGACGTAGCAAGCTTCAATTCCGCCCGTGGCGGAGGCAAGAGTGCGACGCCCATCGTGCTGAAAGTCGGAATTCATGCCGGATCGTGCATCGCGGTGACCACGCGCGACGTGCTCGATTACTTCGGCGAGACCGTGAATATTGCGGCGCGGCTCGAACATCAATGTGGCGGTGCCGAGGTCGTCGTGTCTGAAGCCGTGGCGAAAGATGCCGCGGCGGGAGCAGCACTGGCGGGTCGGACGCTGCTCGAAGAATCGGCGACGTTGCGTGGTGTCAGCGCGCCGGTTCGGTTTGTTCGAGTCGAAGGTTTCCGCAAATAAGCCTTTCGCAATGCGTCAATTGACGGCCTGGAGAGTCCGCTAAGGGTCAATCGCGACATTCCAAAGGGGCAGTAGTCACTTCCGATCTTCACCCAACTCCGGACATATCGCTGCACCGCATTAAGTGACGCGGAGGGGCCAAAAGGAGACTCAAGCACTGCAGCAGACTGGTGCGCTTTATGTCACAAGAAACGCTCTGATCTCCTGCAGGAATTTCGGGAATGCCGGTTCGTCTTCCAAGATCAGGTGATTACGGCTTGGCAGAGGAACAAATCGTGCGCCAGGAATGCCCGCCGCCACTCGTCTGCCTTGGTCGAATGGGACGCGCGCATCGTCACGCGAGTGCATGACCAGCGTCGGAACGGACACCTGGGCGAGCAGAGCGCTGACGTCCGTATCGCCGGTGGCGATCAGGTTGCGCGCTGCGTCTTCAGGTGTGGTCGAAATCCGTTGCAGCTCATTGAACCAGTCGACCTGCTCCTTGGTCCCGCCGGGAATGAACTGGGATGTAAAAAGCTGACGGAAGGCCGGATTTTCCTGGCCCCAGCCGAGACGTACTAAGGTCAGCATTGCGGCGCCCTGTTCTTTCTCCGCTGCCGATCGGGCGCGCTTCGCCCAGCCGACCGGATATCCGCCGAACAGGATCAGATGGCTAACGCGCTGCGGATAGCGCACAGCATAAGCGATGGATACCGCGCAGCCCTGAGAGATGCCGAGCAGCGCGAAGCGTTCGAGGCCGATCGCATCAACGACGCTTTCGAGATCGGTCACGAAGGTCTCGAACGAGACCTCTTCAACGTCGCGGTCCGAGAGCCCGTTGCCGCGCGCGTCGTAGCGTATCAGTGTGTGATCGCGTGATAGTTCGCGATAGAAATGCCGCCAGATTGGGGTCTCTAAATCGAATTCGAGATGGGTCATCCAGTTGCCAGTTTTGACTAGGGGCGGTCCGCTGCCGATGTGTGAATAGGCAAGCCGCACGCCGTCCTCCGTGGTGCAGAAGTGAATCTCCTGCTCGTAACGCGGCTCCGGTTGACGGATCGCGGCATTCGCCTGATCGACTGTGGGTCGCGCTCCCTCTGGCTCCGGCAACGCTTCAATCTCTTTCGCGGCGAGCCCAAAGACGCCGACCGCACGGGAAATGTTTTTTACCGTCTGCTCCCCCAAATCGGCAAAGGCGAGAGACAGCTTGTCCCTAATTTGATCGTTCGCCGTGCGCGAGATGCATATGCCGCCGGGCTCGCAGAGGGCTTCCAAGCGGGCGGCGATATTGACTCCGTCCCCGAAGATATCGTTGCCGTCGATAATGATGTCGCCGACATTGATCCCGACGCGGAACACGATGCGCCGGTCGTCGGCCACGCTCGCATTACGGCTGACCATGCCGCGCTGAACCACGATGGCGCATCCGACCGCATCGACAACGCTGGCAAATTCGACCAGCATGCCGTCGCCTGTGGTTTTGACGATACGGCCATGATGTGAGGCAATCGACGGGTCAACCAGCTCGCGGCGATGGGCTTTCAGTGCCTCTAAAGTGCTGACCTCGTCGATGCCCATCAGCCGGCTATACCCGACTACGTCGGCGGCGAGGATCGCAGCCAGCCGTCGTTCGACGCGCGTTTCGGCCATAAATATCGCCACCCACCGTAACTTCGAGCTGAGTTTACGGCTGGGAGCGAAGTGTGTCTATCAAGGCAACGATGTCCGATAATGGAATGGTCCGGCCGTGCTTCTGCCCCGCCAGCGATCGAAGCTGGCAAGGGGCGCCAAAGACAAGGAGCACGCCATGTCTCAGAATCTTGGCAGCGCGGTAGCCGTCATCGGCATCGATATTGGCAAGAACTCATTCCAGGTTGTTGAGCTTGATCGCCGCGGCGTGATCGTGCTGCGTTGCACCAAAGCCTCGCAGCCAATCGACGTGATGGGTCATGTATGGACGGTGCCCGCGGTGCAAGAGGAATCTGACTATCAGCGAAGCGTTCGGGTGCGGTCATGTATTCGGCCTCACATGATGGTATCTCCGTCAAGGGCTGAGGTGGGCAGACCGTGATCCAAGGCGGAGCTCTCATTTCTGCAGGCTTCCCTGCAAACCTCACATCCGGCGGGAGTTGATCCCAACCACTG
>JBEKWO010000042.1:0-33936 GCA_049512975.1 Xanthobacteraceae bacterium
CGCACCTGCGCAGCGCGAATCATGCTGCGACGCTACGTCAGGTGATTCCCTCTTGTGAATCCCCTCCAAAGTATCCTCCTCGCTCCCTGGCAATTTTGACTCACTTGATTACGGGCGAGGCCTTAGCCGGCGATGACCCGGAGCGAGCGGTCGAGTGCGCCGAGCACGCGGTCGAGCTCCTGGCCCCGGCGCAGGATATGACCCGTTGCCGAGATGACGCTGTAGGCGCCCTGCCGACGTCCAAGCCGTGGATTTTTCTCGATCCGGTAGATGGGAAATTCGCTGGCACGACGGAAAACGGAAAACACCGTGCGATCCCTGAGGAAATCGATGGCGTAATCACGCCATTCGCCGGCGGCGACCTTGCGGCCGTAAAGATTGAGAATTCTGTCAAGCTCGCGCCGGCTGAAGGTGACCTCGCTTGCGGGGGCGGGCGCGCGTACCTCGCCCCCGCGACGCTCGCTCGGTTCGATTTCGCCGAATGCCATGCGGCGCCTCCTTGTCATCGCAGCTTCACGATCAATTCATGATCGCGCCGGACGGATGCGGCGGCAAGGGCCTTGCAGGGCGATTTGCACCGCGGATCGCGCGAGGCGGGCAGAACGCCGGGATTCGCTGCGCAATCTCTTGGGTGCGGCAATTTCGACCGGCGGAATCACGGATTCGTTAGGCGAATCATAATGCGGCCCCATTTCGGCCCATCACGCGCCAAGCTGGGCTGCGAAACAGCAAGCCGTTGCCTCAGGGCCCGGTCCGGATCGCATTCCGGATTCCTCAGCCCCCCAGCCCCCCGGGGTGTGGACGGACCGGGCCAGAGTATCGCGTAGGGTTCAATCCCAGATGGTCTTACGGCCGGCAGATCGCCGGCCTTTTTTTCATGGCGACAACGGACGACAGAGGGACGGAAAAAGAGCCGTCTCGGCGTCACCTGTCTTTGGTCGTCTGTCCGTTGCTTGCCGCTGCGGGTCCTACCAGCGGAGCGAAGCCGGCGCCGAGAATCATGCCCGGCCGATCATGCGTGCCCTGCTGCACCATGACGACTGCAGCGTCGATTTCGTCGGTTTCGATATCCGAGATCGGCACGCTCCAGGTCGACTCAGCGCCGGTCCAATCGCCAAGCTTGACCCAGCGCCGCACCACGTTGTGATAGGTGACCGTGCGTCCGCGATTTTCGCCGCGGCCGATTTGCACCGGAACGGCTCTCGCCAGCGGACAGAGCCAGACTTCGCCGCCGAAGCGATCTTTGCCTGACGGTTCGACCCTGACGTTCAACTTGCTGCCGCCGACCGACATCAAAACGGGCACGGACATGATCGCCGCGTTGCGATCGGTTTGCACGATCGCGCGCTCGATGGCGGCGTGGTCGCTGCCGAGCGCGTGCGTTGAGCCGTTGACGACAACTTGCGGCGTATAGACCTGCCGATCGCCGCGTACGCGCGCATAAGCGCGTTGGCGCGCCGTATCCGCCGGGCTCGCCAGCGTGTCCTTCCAGCCGAGATAATCCCAGTAATCGATCGGCACGCTGATCGCGACCAGCGAGGGATCGGCCGCGAGTTCGCCGAGGAGCTTGTCGGCGGCCGGGCAGGAGGAACAACCCTGACTGGTGAAAAGCTCAACCAGCGCGCGCGGCTCGGCGGCGCCCGCGAGCGTGCAGTTGGCAATCAGCAAGCCTGCAATGAGGGCTGCCGGCGCGAGGCGGCGACGCAGCATTCCGATCTCCACCCCCACCAACCCTCAATGACGCTTTAGTGACGGCGCATTGATATCGGGCGCGCCAGTCACCCGCCACTCAATTCACGGTGAGCCAAGACTGACCATCTCAATACTTACCGCGTAGAGCATGAGCTTTTCGTAAAGGCGGATGGCACCCGCGGGGGTCAAGTCCGAGGGCAGGCCTTTTCCGCATCATGCGCTACGCGGCGAGATGGCGAAGGACATACTGCAATATGCCGCCGTTCTTGTAATATTCCAGCTCGTCGACCGTATCGATGCGGCAGGTCAGCGGCACGCGCTTAAGGCCGCCGTCGGCTGCGATGATCTCGGCGATGAGCCGCTGGTGGGGCTTGAGATCGTTGTGCAGGCCGCGGATCGTCACCTGCTCGTCGCCCTTTAGTCCGAGCGTCTGCCATGAGGTGCCCTCCTCGAACACCAGCGGCACCACACCCATGCCGACCAGATTGGAGCGATGGATGCGTTCGAACGACTGCGCGATGACGGCGCGCACGCCGAGTAGCGCCGTGCCCTTTGCGGCCCAGTCGCGCGACGATCCGGTGCCGTATTCCTTGCCGGCGAACACGACCAGCGGCACCTTCTCGCTCTTATAGCGCATCGCCGCGTCGTAGATCGTCATCCGCTCGCGTGAGGGGTAGTGAACGGTGAAGCCGCCCTCGACGCCGGGCACCATCTGGTTTTTGAGGCGGATGTTGGCGAAGGTGCCACGCATCATCACCTCGTGATTGCCGCGCCGCGTGCCGTACTGATTGAAATCGACCGGCTTCACCTTGTGATCGAGGAGATACTTGCCGGCAGGCGAATCCACTTTGATCGAACCCGCCGGCGAGATGTGGTCGGTGGTGATCGAATCGAGAAACAAGCCGAGGACATGCGCATCGATGATGTCCGTCGGCGGCTCGGGCCGCCGCGCCATATGCGAGAAATACGGCGGGTTCTGCACATAGGTCGATCTGCGGTCCCAGGCGAATGTCAGCCCGCCTTGCACGCTGATCTTGCGCCAGTTCGCGTCGCCCTTGAATACGTCGCCGTATTTGCGCGTGAACATCTGCTTGTTGATGTTCTTGCGGATGAATTTATTGACCTCACGGTTCGAGGGCCAGATGTCGCGCAGATAGACCTTGCGGCCTTTCTGATCGGTGCCGAGCGGGGCCTTGGCGATATCGACCTGCATCGAGCCGGCGAGTGCGTAGGCGACGACCAGCGGCGGCGAAGCAAGATAATTGGCGCGCACGTCGGCGTTGACGCGGCCTTCGAAGTTGCGATTACCGGAGAGCACCGCGGCGGCGACGAGGTCGTTGTCGTTGACGGCCTTGGAAATTTCCGGCGGCAGCGGTCCTGAATTGCCGATACAGGTGGTGCAACCGAAGCCGACGAGATTAAAGCCGAGCGCATCCAGGTCCTTCTGCAGGCCCGATTTGGCGAGATACTCGCCGACCACTTGCGAGCCGGGCGCCAGCGAGGTCTTCACCCACGGCTTGACCGAAAGACCCTTCGCCACCGCCTTGCGGGCAACGAGCCCCGCCGCGATCATGACGCTTGGATTGGATGTGTTGGTACAGGAGGTGATGGCGGCAATCACGACATCGCCGTTGCCGAGCGTGTGGTTGCGGCTTTCGACCGGAACGCGCTTGTCGATCTCGGACGACTTGCCGAATTCCTTGTCCATGGCTTGAGCAAAGCTGCTCTTGACCTCCTTGAGCGGCACGCGGTCCTGCGGGCGTTTTGGCCCGGCGAGCGACGGTTCGACGGAGGGAAGCTCGAGCTTGAGCACCTCGGTGAAGAGCGGATCTGAGCTCGTCTTGGTGTGATACATGCCCTGCGCCTTGGCGTAGGCGAGCACCAGCGCGACCTGCTCCGCCGAACGGCCGGTGTCGCGCAGATAGCGGATGGTGTCGTCGTCGATCGGAAAGAATCCGCAGGTGGCGCCGTATTCCGGCGACATGTTGCCGAGCGTGGCGCGATCGGCGATCGACAGGTGAGCCAGGCCCGGACCGAAATACTCGACGAACTTGCCGACCACGCCGCGTTTGCGCAGCATCTGCGTGACGGTGAGCACCAGATCGGTCGCGGTGACGCCTTCCTTGAGCTTGCCGTTGAAACGCACTCCGATTACTTCCGGCAGCAGCATCGAATAGGGCTGGCCGAGCATGGCGGCCTCGGCCTCGATGCCGCCCACGCCCCAGCCGAGGACCGAGAGCCCGTTCACCATGGTGGTGTGCGAATCGGTGCCGACCAGCGTGTCCGGATAGGCGAGCTCTGTGGCGACGGTCTTGTCGGCGAACTTGATCTTTGTCTTCGCCGTCCACACGGTGCGGGAGAGGTACTCGAGGTTGACCTGATGGCAGATGCCGGTGCCGGGCGGCACCACGCGGAAATCCTCGAACGAGCGCTGCGCCCATTTCAAAAACCGGTAGCGCTCCTGATTTTGCTTGTACTCCTCCTCGACGTTCTTTTTGAACGCGGTGTTGGTGCCGAAATAATTGACCACGACCGAATGATCGATGACCAGGTCGACCGGCACCAGCGGATTGATCTTTTTCGGGTCGCCGCCAAACATCTGCATGGCGTCGCGCATCGCGGCGAGATCGACAACGGCGGGCACGCCGGTAAAATCCTGCATCAGCACGCGGGCCGGCCGGAAGGCGATTTCGCGCTCGGAGGTCTTGTTCTTGAGCCATTGCGAGACCGCCAGGATGTCGTCCTTGGTGACCGAGCGGCCGTCCTCGTTGCGCAGCAAATTCTCGAGCAGGACCTTGAGTGAAAAAGGTAACCGTGAAATGCCCTTCAAACCGTTCTTTTCGGCTACCGGCAGGCTGTAGTAGGCGTACGTCTTGGAGCCGACCTTGAGCGACCGCAGGCACTTGAAGCTATCGAGCGAATTCATGACCATTTTCCCATCTAGCGGCTCACCCCGCCGGCGCAAAATTGCAGTTGTTTATTGCCGGAACAGGCGCCAACAGACCGTTGGTGGCCGGACGTGGCAGGCGTCGCCAACGCGCCGCTGCCCGCGCCTCGGCTTATAAGGTCTTTTCAAGACTTGTGCCAGATCGGCAAAAAATGGTCGGTAACATGCCTGGAACCACCCGAGTCATTCGCCACACGCGAACCGATGCGGCTCTACCTCTTCGCGTAGGACATCATTGATGCGGCTTTCAGGCTCCGATCTGGCCTGCCAACGCGGCGGGCGGGAGGTTTTCACCGGTGTCAGCTTTTCCGTCGCTTCCGGCGAGGCTTTGACCATCGTCGGGCGCAACGGCGCGGGCAAATCATCGCTCCTGCGCATGGTGGTCGGGCTGGTGCGCATCGCCGACGGCCGCATCGCCTTGGACGGCGGCGACCCCGAACTCAATGTGGCCGAGCAGGCGCATTATCTCGGCCACCAGGACGCCCTGAAGCCCTCGCTCTCGGTCGCGGAAAATCTGCGATTCTGGTCGGGTTTTCTCGGCACGGGCGTCGCGGATATCGCCGAGCCGCTGGCGGCGGTCGGGCTCGACACGCTCGCCGACCTGCCGGCCGCCTACCTTTCCGCCGGGCAGCGGCGCCGGCTCTCGATCGCCCGCATCCTCGTCGTCAAGCGCCCGATCTGGCTGCTTGACGAGCCGACCAGCGCCCTTGACGCCGCTGCGCAGGAGCGCCTTGCCGAATTCATGCGGGCACACATTGCCGGCGGCGGCCTGATCCTGGCCGCGACCCATAGCGCGCTTGGGCTCAACGACGCGCGAGAGCTACGGCTGGGGGGAGGCCGATGATGCGCGCGCTGATCGCCGTCCTCATCCGCGACATGCGCATCGCCGTGCGCGTCGGCGGCGGCGCGCTGATGGGGGTGTTGTTCTTTCTGGTCGTGGTCACGCTCACACCCTTCGCGCTCGGACCGGACCTGGCGCTGCTCGGGCGGATCGGCCCGGCGATCCTCTGGCTGGCGGCGCTGCTCGCGAGCTTGCTGGCGCTCGACCGGCTGTTTGCGGCCGATCACGACGACGGCTCGCTCGATCTCATCCTCATGGGCCGCGCGCCGCTCGAGCTTGTGGTCGCCGCCAAGGGCCTCGCCCATTGGCTCACCACCGGCTTGCCGCTCATCATTGCGGCGCCGCTGATCGGCCTCTTCCTCAACCTCGATCCGCGGGCCGCCGCCGCTTTGGTGCTGACGCTGTTGGTCGGCACGCCGGCGCTGACCTTCATCGGGCTGATCGGCGCCGCGCTGGCCGTAACGCTCCGACGCGGCGGACTGCTGCTCGCGGTGCTGGTGTTGCCGCTGACGGTCCCGGTGCTGATCTTCGGCGTCGCCGCGGCCAATGCGGCCGTGGTCGGGCCGGTTCCGTTCGGGACGCCGTTCACGATCCTCTGCGCCTTGACGCTCGCGAGCCTGGTAGTCGGGCCGTTCGCGGCCGCCGCGGCGCTACGGCAAGAACTGGAATAGTCCGCGCTGGTATCGACCCTGCCGTGCCGTTTGCGACGTGGGCGATCGCTTGCAGCACATATTTGCAAAGGGTCGGAGCCCAAAGGGGGACGTTCTGGCAAATTTATGATTCTAATGCGGTTTTTGGATTGAAGCGGCTCCGTCAGCTTCACGGCGGGACTGTCGGAACTCACCTCAGCTCCGCCGCCGCTGATGCGAAATTGACGCGGCCTTTATTCCGGCATTGTGCGCGCATACCGAAGTAGACTAGGTAAGGGCCGCAAGAGAAAGTCGCCGATGGCCATCGCTGATCTCGCCAATCCGTCGCGTTTCCTGAACCTTGCCAATCGCACGATCCCGTGGCTCGGCGGCCTGACGGTGGTCGCGTTCGCCTTCGGCATCAATCAGGCGATGGTCGCTCCCGACGATTATCAGCAGGGCGCCACCGTCAAGATCATGTTTCTCCACGTGCCGGGAGCCTGGCTCGGCATGCTCGGTTGGGGGGTGATGACCGTCGCCGCGTTGGGCACGCTGGTTTGGCGCCACCCGCTCGCCGACGTCGCCGCCAAGGCGGCCGCTCCGATCGGCGCCGCGTTCACGCTCATGTGCCTGGTGACCGGCTCGTTGTGGGGACGCCCGATGTGGGGCACCTATTGGGTGTGGGATGCGCGGCTGACCTCGGTCTTGCTGCTGTTCCTGCTCTATCTCGGCGTCATCGCGCTGTGGCGCACGGTCGAGGATCCCTCGCGCGCCGCGCGTGCCGCGGCCATTCTCACGCTGGTCGGCGCCATCGACTTGCCGATCATCAAATTCTCCGTCGACTGGTGGAATACGCTGCACCAGCCGGCCTCGATCATGCGGCTTGGCGCCCCGACAATCGATAAGTCGATCCTCCTTCCGCTTTTCATTCTGCTGGGGGCGTTCACGCTGGCCTTCGTCACGCTGCTGCTCGCGGCCATGCGCAACGAGATCTTGCGCCGCCGCGTGCGGACCTTGCGGCTGATGCAGGCGAGCGCTGCGAGCTGACGATGGAAGCGGTCAGCCACATGGACTTCATCGTCGCGGCTTATGCCGCCGCTGGCGGGGTCGTCGGCGGCTTGACCGTATGGGTGATGCTCGATTACCGCGCGCAGTTGCGCAAGCTCGCCGATCTGGAGAAGCGCGGCTTCTCGCGCCGCTCGGCGCCGGCGCGCGGTGAGCCGGTGATGCAACAGGCCAAGGAAGAAGCGTGAGCGCGCTCGCGAAGGAAAACATGAACATCGGCCGGCGCCGCGTCATAGTGCTGGCGCCGCTGGTGGTTTTCCTCGCGCTGGTCGCGCTGTTCCTGATTCGCCTCTATTCCGGCGATCCGTCGCGCATCCCCTCGGCGCTGATCGGCCATCCGGCGCCGCAGACCAACCTGCCGCCGGTCGCCGGCCTGGAGCGTAACGGCGCCGCGGTTCCCGGGATCGACGCGGCGTCCTTCAAGGGCGCGGTCACGGTGGTGAATGTCTGGGCGTCGTGGTGCGTGCCGTGCCATGACGAGGCGCCGCTGCTGATGCAGCTGGCGCAGGACAGCCGGCTTCGCCTCATCGGTATCAACTACAAGGACGAGCCAGATAACGCCCGGCGCTTTCTCGGCCGTTATGGCGATCCGTTCGCCGCCGCGGGCGCCGATCTGAACGGCCGTGCCGGGATCGAGTGGGGCGTCTATGGCGTGCCGGAGACTTTTGTGGTCGGCCGCGATGCCCGCATCGCCTACAAACTGGTGGGCCCGATCACCGCCGACAACATCAACACGGTGCTCAAGCCGGAGATCGAGAAAGCGCTGGCGGCTCCTATTCCGTCATCCTGAGGCGGCGGCACGGTGACGGGCATTACTCCGCCGCCGGTTCGGCCGCGTATTTTCTCAGCAACGGGTATTGTAACGCGCCGAACAGGAAGGTGAGCGGCAGCACCCCGAACACCTTGAAATCGACCCAGACGTTGGTCGAGGTGTTGCGCCAGACGATCTCGTTGAGTACCGCCAGCGCAAAAAAGAACAGCGCCCAGCGCAGCGTCAATTTGCGCCAACCTTCCTCGGTGAGGTGGAACAGCGAATCGAACACCACGCCCAGCAGCGGTTTGCCGAACAAAAGTCCGCCGAGCAGCACCGCGCCGAACAGCGCATAGAGGATCGTCGGCTTGATCTTGATGAAGGTGTCGTTGTGCAGGATCAGCGTCAAACCGCCGAACACAAGCACGATGATCGCCGTCACCACCGGCATGATCGGCAACGCCCGGGTCAGCACATAGGAAGCCGCCAGCGCCGCGACCACCGCGACCATGAAGGTGGCCGTAGCGACGAAAATGCCGTAGCGGGAATTGGCGAAGAAGAACAACACCAGCGGCCCGAGGTCGAGCGCGAGCTTGAGGAACGGATTGAGCTGCGGCTTTGTCGTTGCGGGCATGTTGGGGCAAGCCTTCGATTAGGAGTCGATGCCGGCGATGGCGCAGGCAAAATCGTGCGCCGAAAACGGCGCCAGATCGTCGACGCTTTCGCCGACGCCGACGAAGTGCACCGGAACCTGAAACTTGGCCGCCAGCGCCACGAGAATGCCGCCGCGCGCGGTGCCGTCGAGTTTTGTCATCACCAGGCCGGTAACGCCGACGGCTTTGCGGAAAATCTCCACCTGCGACAGCGCGTTCTGCCCGACGGTGGCGTCGAGCACCAGCAGCACCGCGTGCGGCGCGGCAGGATCGATCTTCTTGATCACGCGGACGACCTTCTGCAGCTCCTGCATCAATTCGCTGCGGTTCTGCAGACGGCCGGCGGTATCGACGAGCAGCACATCGACGCTGCGCTCTTTCGCCGCGCGCACGGCATCGAACACGAGACCGGCGGCGTCGACGCCAGCCTCGCGCGCGATCACCGGCGCGCCGGTGCGCTCGCCCCAGATTTTCAGCTGGTCGATGGCGGCGGCGCGAAAGGTGTCGCCGGCCGCCAGCATCACGCTCAAGCCTTCGACGCGGAACTTTGCCGCGAGCTTGCCGATGGTCGTGGTCTTGCCGGAGCCGTTGACTCCGGCGACGAGGATGACGAACGGCTTTTTCGTCGCATCGACCACGAGAGGCTGCGCGACAGGGGTGAGCGCCTTCTCGATCTCGGCCGCCACTACGGCCTTGACCTCATCGGGCGAAATCCCCGCTTCATGGCGGCTTGCGCCAAGCGCTGCGGCAATCCGGCCGGCGGTGTCGAGGCCGAGATCGGCGCGGATCAGCACGTCCTCGATCTCGGCAATGGTCGCGGCATCGAGCTTGCGCTTGGAAACAAGATCGGAAATGGCGCCGCCAAGCGCCGAAGAGCTGCGCCTGAGCCCGCCGGTGAGGCGCTGCCACCAATTCTTTTTCGCGCTGTCGTCCATTTCCGTAATGCTGCCGCTGTTGCCGCCCGTGATAGCCGTTTCGCCCTGGGAGGCAAACTATGCCCCAGGCAAAGATGGTGTTGCGGCTTCCTTATCGCGATGGGATGGAGGCCGGCGATCGACCAGCCGGCCGGTCGTCTCCGCAGCAGCCTGGACTAGTGCGCGGCGGCTGCGGTCCAGCTGAATCCAGGCTTGCCGTGATAGAAGCCGTTGGAGAACGGCGCACCGAGGGGCAGCGCCTGAAGCCGTGCCGTCGCCTCGGGCGGGGAAATGCGTCCGTCGAGCGCGGCGCGAAAGATTGCGGCCACCTCGATCATGTCGCAGCTGTGCGGGGACAGGCGAAAACGCGATACGCCCATGGCGTGCAGCTCTGCGAGTTCGCCCGCCAGATTGAGGTAGTCGTGCGACATCGTCTGAATGCCGTTGACGGCAAGGAACGGCCGGCCGTCGAGCATCCGCAGTTGCAATCCGTCCGGATCGTTCTCGCAGACGAACTGGCAGCTATCCTTGATGCGCCCGTGCGCGCGCGCATGGTAGCAGCGTGCGGAGAGCGCCAGCGGGATGCGGCCGAACACCTGCACCTCGACGCTGACGTCGAGGCTCTTGGCCGCGGCGCATAACGGGCGGATGGCGGTCGCTGGCATTTCCGGCGGCAGGCAGAAATTGCGCGCGCCCTTGCCCGCGAGAAAGCTGAGTGTGCGCTCGTTATAGACGTTCACGAACGGGCCGATGTGGTGCGGACGGCCCTGCAGTGCCAGCAGCGCCGAGCCGTCATTGGCCTCCACCAGGTAATCGGTGGCGGCGCAGGTACTTTCCACCTGCTTGCGATCGAGCTTGAGCACGACTTCGGACAGCGTCGAGAAAACGACCGTCTTGCCGCCGGCCGACAGCCGCTCGGCCACGGTCTCGTAGTAGGGTTCGAACAGCACTGCGCGCTTCGAGCACACCGTCTCGCCGAGATAAACGGCGGTGACCTGGGCTTCGTCGGCGATGCGGAAATAAAAGTCGCGCCAGCTTTCCGGCTCCCAGTTGAAGAGAACCGGCCCCAGCGTGATGTCGCCCGGCTGCTCGCCCACTTTTATCTCCATGTCTTGCCGCCGAAGGCGCCTTCGGTCTCGCGGTGCCCTTCGGTCAGCGCCAACAGGCCGGCGAGGCCCGGGTCGTTGCCGGCCATGATGGCGTCGACGGCGCGGCGGAAGGCGGAGACCACCGCCCGGACATAGGCGCGACTGCGCTGGCGGCCCTCGATTTTCAGGGCGGTCACGCCGGCGCGCATGAGATCAGGGAGCAGAGCAGAGAGATTGAGGCTGACCGGCTCCTCGAAGGCGTAATAGCCGGCGGGCTGAGCGCCGCATAGATAGCGGCCCTTGCAGATGGTCGGATAGCCGGCGCTCTCGCCGCAGGCAAAGCGGTCGATGGTGACGGGCCCGAGCTTGATCGTCAGGTTGCGCGCGGCGTCTTCCTCGTAGCGCACATCCGCCGCCGGCGAACACACGCCGTCCATATTGGTTGATAGGCCGGTAACGTAGTTGGTCAGGCTGCAACGCCCTTCCGCCATCATTCCGATATTGCCGAAGATGAAGGCTTCGATCTCGCAGGGGATCTGGCTGTGGATGTCGGCGATCTCGGGCACGGTCAAAATGCGCGGCAGCACCACGCGCTTGATGCCGAACTCCTGACAATAAAAGCGGATTGCCTCGGGCGAGGAGGCGCCGGCCTGTACCGAAAGATGCAGGCGCAGCTGCGGATGGTTCTGCGCGGCATAGTCGGCGACGCCGATGTCGCCGACGATCATGGCATCGACGCCGAGCCGCGCCGCGGTATCGACGGCGTCGCGCCAAAGCGCGAAGCGGCCGGCCGGCGGAAACGTGTTGACCGCGAGCAGCACCTTGGCCTGGCGCGCATGGGCGTAAGCGATCGACTGCTCGAGCTCGGCCGGAGTGAAATTGAGGCCCGGAAAATTCCGCGCATTGGTCTCGTTCTGCAGGCCGCAATAGACGGCATCTGCGCCGGCATCGACGGCGGTGCGCAAGCCGGCCGGCGTTCCGGCCGGGCACACGAGTTCCGGACGGCGGTAGCCGCGGTCTTCAGTCATGGCGCTGCATTCCTCGAGTCATGGTGCTGGGTTCCCCGAACCGCGCGAACCGCCGACAGCGCCAGCGCCGCCGGCGCGGACAGCGCCCCGAAGCTGCTGACGACGCTGTCGAGCGCGCTGCCTTCGAAATCATCGAGCGCGTTGCGCAGCGCCACCACCGCTTCGGTATCGCCGCTGACGCGCAGATCGCGGGAAAAGAACAAGGCGTCGCCGTCGAGCGAGCCGTCGATCATGTCGAGCAGATTGAAGAAGGTGCCGGCGATGCCGGCGTCGTGGGCGGGTTTTTCGTAGCGGCGATAGGCCCGCAAATGCGGCTGCGTGGCGTCGGGCACCAGCACCAGCACAAACGGCAAATCGATCGGATCGATCAGAAACCGTTTGCGCGTATGCGGTCCCAGGCGCACGAACAGCTCGGGGCGCGACTGCGCCACATGCGCCGCGATGCGGGTGAAGATCGGCTGCAGCACCGCCAGCGGCACCGGCGCCAGCAGCAGGTTGGGTACATTCTGCAATAGCGAGTGCAGCGCTGACGAGGCGACGCCTGCGCGCGGGGAGGCCGACATGCCCGGCAGGCTAGGACCTCAGGTCGGAGTGGCATTTGATCAAGGTCAAGCTCGGCGCGGATTTGTGAATCGAGTCATGTCAGTCTGCCAAAGTAGAGTGCTGGCGGGTCGCCACGTTCCGGCGAGCAGCAACCGCCGGCTCTGACCCTGACAACAGGATTAAGTAACTGATGTAATGTACTTTTCTGGAATGAGGCCATGACCGCCGAAGAGATGATGTCGCGGCTCCTCTACCGCGACGGGCTGATGCTGGTGATCGACAAGCCGGCCGGCTTCGCCGTCCACCGCGGCCCCAAAAACAGCAACAAGGGCGGCGCAAGCCTGGAAGATCATTTCGGCGCGCTCCGCTTCGGCCTGCCGCGACCGCCGGCGCTCGCCCACCGGCTCGACCACGACACCTCCGGCTGCTTGGTGCTCGGCCGCCATCGCAAGGCGCTCGCCCAGCTCGGCCGGCTGTTCAAGACCGGGGCTATCGACAAGACCTATTGGGCGACGGTCGAGGGTGGGCCGGACACCGATACGGGCGTCATCGAGCTTCCGCTCGGCCGCCTCGATGTGACCCGCGGCTGGTGGATGAAGCACGACCCCAAAGGCCAACGCGCGGTGACGAAGTGGCGGGTGATGGGCAGGGCCGGGAAATTAACTTGGCTTTCGCTGGAGCCCGTCACCGGCCGCACGCACCAATTGCGGGTGCATTGCGCGGAAATGGGCTGGCCGATCTTCGGCGATGCGATCTACGGCACCGCGCCGCGAAAGGGCGGCCCGATGCTGCATCTGCACGCCCGCGAGATCGTTGTGCCGCTTTACAAGAACCGTGAGCCGATCCGCGTCGTCGCGCCGGTGCCGCCGCACATGCGCGCGGCGCTGGCGCAATGCGGATGGGAAGGCGAGCGTGAGGGCGAAGCGGCGGAATGACGGCGCGGTCACGCCGCCAGCAACTGCCTGCCGTCGTGTGCGGCGATCTTGAGCGCGAGGATCGTGCCCGGCGCGGCCGCTTCTGAAAGCTTCACCGGGGTGAATTGTTCGGTGCGGCCTTGCTCGCGCGACTCGGTCAACACCCGCCGCGTCGCGCCGACCTCGGCGTCGAGATGCCGCCGCAAGGCGAGCGCGCCGCGCTCGCGCAAACGCCGGGCGCGCTCCTTCACGACCGCGCGGGAAAGCTGCGGCATGCGCGCGGCCGGCGTGCCCGGCCGCGCCGAGAATGGGAAGACGTGCAGGTACGTCAATCCGCATTGCTCGACGAGATCGAGCGAGTTGTTGAACATCTCTTCCGTCTCGGTCGGGAAGCCGGCGATAAGGTCGGCGCCGAATACCATGTCCGGCCGCAGCCGGCGCAGTGTGTCGCAGAACGCGATGGCGTCCCGGCGCGCGTGCCGGCGCTTCATGCGCTTGAGGATGAGATCGTCGCCCGCCTGCAGCGACAAATGCAGATGCGGCATCAGCCGTTCGTCCCGCGCGAAGGCGTCGATGAGGTCGCGGTCGGCCTCGACCGAATCGATCGATGACAGACGCAGCCGTTGCAGCTCCGGCACGTGCTTGAGGATTTGCTTGACCAGCGTGCCTAGCTTCGGTGCGCCTGGCAGGTCGGCGCCGTAGCTCGTGATGTCGACACCGGTGAGCACGACCTCGCAATAATTATTGGCAACGAGGCGCCGCACATCCTCGACCACCGCGCCCATCGGCACCGAGCGTGAATTGCCGCGGCCATAGGGAATGATGCAGAAGGTGCAGCGATGGTCGCAGCCGTTTTGCACCTGGACGAAAGCGCGCGTACGGCCTTCGAAACCTTCGATCAAGTGCGCGGCGGTCTCCCTGACCGCCATGATGTCGTTGACGATCGCCTTTGGCGCATCGGCGAGGCCGAAGGCGGCGTGCGCTTCCTTCCATGACGCGGCGCTAAGCTTCTCCGCATTGCCGAGGACGCGATCGGCCTCGGCCATGGTGACAAAGGTCTGCGGCTCGGTCTGCGCCGCGCAGCCGGTGACGACGATCTTCGCCTGCGGCCGCTCGCGCCGCAGCGCACGGATGGTTTGCCGCGCCTGCCGCACCGCCTCCGCCGTGACGGCGCAGGTATTGACCACCACGGTGTCGCTCAAGCCGGCGCGCTCCGCCTCGCGGCGGATGACTTCCGACTCGGCGGCATTCAATCGGCAGCCGAAGGTGACGACATCGACGCTCACGGGTTCGCGCCTCCGCTCATGCCGCGCCGCCGGCATCGGCGAACAGCGTGGCGTCGAACCGGCCGTCATGTTCGTATTCGACGGGGCCGGTCATCAGCACGTGGTCGTCGGCCGCGCGCCACTCGATGGCAAGGTCGCCGCCGGGCAAAGTGACCGTCACTTTGCGGCCGGTGCGGCCAAGCCTTGCCGCGGCGACGGCAACGGCGCAAGCCGCCGAGCCGCAGGCGCTGGTGAGGCCGGCGCCGCGTTCCCAGGTTCGGATCGTCACATGGTCACGCGAAACGACGGCAGCCAGCGTGATGTTGGCGCGCTCCGGAAAGAGCGGATGGTGTTCGAGTTGCGGGCCGATCTTGCGCAGATCGTAGGCCTCCGGATCCTCGACCCAGAAGATGGCGTGCGGATTGCCCATGTTCACGGCGGAGGGCGAATGCAGGATCGGCGCGTCGGGCGGACCGAACGCAAGATCGATCGTGCGGGTGTCGGGCATCTCCTTCGCCAGCGGAATCTCGTCCCAGCGAAAGCGCGGCGTGCCCATGTCGACGGTGTACAGCCCATTGCCGGCGGGCCAGCAGGAAACGAGGCCGGCCGGTGTTTCGAAATTCAGCGCCGCCTTTCCAGTCTCGGCGCCTATCAAGGCGGCGACGCAGCGCATGCCGTTGCCGCAGGCGCCCGCCTCCGAGCCGTCATTGTTGTAGATGCGGATGGCCGCGTCGGTTCTGCCGCGGCCTGGATACAGCGCCATAAGCTGGTCGTAAGGCTCGTGTCGCGCCGCCGCGCGCGCCTCGGCGGCGCCGATCGGCTCCGGCGCGCCGCGCAGGTCGACGATCACGATCTCGTTGCCGAGACCGTTCATCTTCACGAACTTCCGGTTTGCCAGCGCGCTCATGATAAAGCCCGAATGTGAAGGACTTATATGAGAACTTAGGTCCTATGCGCCAGTGGGGCGGGCCGCGTACGGGCGTGCTAGAATCAATCATTGATGAGAGAGACCGGGAGACCGCGCCGAGCGGGAGCGGCGGTCGACAGATAGGAGAGCCTGATGTTCCTTCGCTTTGCGCTCTGCATCGGTATGGCGGCTGCGGCCATCGCCGTCGCCGGGCCGCAGCCGTCTTGGGCGCAAAATCCACCACCGCCGCCGGCTGCCGCACCCAAACCCGAGGCGGCGCCGGCCGCACCGGCGACACCGGCCGCACCGGCGCCGAGCGCTACTGCCGATGCACTCGATCCGTTCGGCGCGGAAACAACGCTCACCGCCAAGCCAATCGTGTACGTGAAGGGCACCGGCAACTGGGACAACGCCTTCGAGACGATCACCAAATCGCTCAAGTTGCTCAAAGCTTACGTCGATAAGGAGGGGCTGAAGACCGACGGTCCGGCAATGACGATTTTCACCTCGACCGACGACACCGGCTTCCAGTTCGAGGCCGCGATTCCGATCGCCGAGCCGCCGAAAAATCCGCCGCACGGTGATATCGCTGTGGGCACGTCGCCACAGGGCCGCGCGCTCGAATTCGTGCATCGCGGTTCGTATGACGCCATGGACAATACTTATGAGGCCATCACCAACTATCTCGACGAGAAGCGCCTTGAGGCCAAGGACATGTTCATCGAGCAATATGTGACCGACCCGTTGTCCACCAACGAGGATCATCTGGTCGTCAATGTCCTCGTCATGATCAAATAGGGCGGGGACTTCTCACCCGAAGGCGATAATCACAATTGCCACACCTCGCCGGGCCCCAATGTGCGGAATCGCTCAGGCGAAATTCCGGTAGTCCGCAAGGCGTCGGCGAGCGCGACAAGCGGCGCATCGATCGCTTCGTCGGTGAGTTGGAAGGTGCCGTAATGGTGACCGAGCGCAAGCTCGGCGCCGCAATCGATGAAGGCCTGCACCGACTCCGCCGGATTCATATGCTGGTCGCGCATGATCCAGCGCGGCTCGTAAGCCCCGATCGGCAGGACGGCGAGCCGGAACGGTCCGTGGCGCTCGCGCGCGGCGCGGAAATGCCGGCCGTCGCCGTAGCCGGAATCGGCGACGAAATAGAGGCGGCCGCCCGGCGCTTCGATCACGAACGACGCCCACAGCGACATGTTGCGGTCGGACAAGTTTCGCGCCGACCAGTGTCGGGTGGGGACGGGCGTCACCGCGACTCCGCCGCCGACATCGACCCGATCGTGCCAGTCGTAGGCTTCGGCCGCGATGGCCGCGTTGTGATTTCGCATAATGGTGTCATTGCCGAGCGGCGTGATGACGCGCGGCCGATGCGCGGCCGCGAGCCGCGACAGGGTGGTCAGATCGAGATGATCGTAATGGCCGTGCGAAACCAGCACGACATCGATCGGCGGCAGGTCGGCAAAGGCGATGCCCGGATCGTTGACGCGCCGCGGCCCGACCCAGCGGAAAGGCGACGCGCGCTTCGACCATACCGGGTCGAGCAGCATATTGAGGCCCGCGGTCTGAATGAGGAAGCTCGCGTGGCCGACATAGGTGATGCGACAGTCCGCCCCGTCGACGCGAGCCGGCGGACGCTCGGCATAAGGTGAAGGCGCCCAGGACGGCCACTTGGCCTTGGTGCCGCGCCAGTAACGATCGATCAACCACCGCAGCAGGTCATGCCGGCCTTTCGGCGGCACGCCGTAAGGGTCGAAAAACCGCTCGCCGTCGAAATGATCGGAAACCGGGCCGTTGTAATAGCGCGACATTCTAGCCGTATTATACATTTTGCCGCCTTGGCGGCCCGGCCATATCGCCACGGTTGACGGAAGCGGCGTCCGCACCTATTTTCCGCCGGTTCTCGCAAGAGACTGAAAGTTCGTCATCGCCGACCGGCCCGAGAGGCCGGAGGCCGCCGCCCGACAGCGCGATGCGCCCTCGGGCGTCTTCGTGTTTTCTCCCTCTCCCCGCAGGCGGGGAGAGGTAAGAAGGGACAAATGTTCGACAGTCTTTCCGAACGTCTGAATGCGGTGCTCGACCGCCTGACCCGGCGCGGCGCGCTGTCGGAGGCGGATGTCGATGCGGCGCTGCAGGAGGTGCGGCGTGCGCTGATCGAAGCCGATGTCGCGCTTGATGTCGCCCGCGCCTTCACCGAGGAGGCGAAGAAGCGCACGGTCGGCGTCGAGGTCATCAAGTCGGTCACGCCCGGCCAGATGGTCGTCAAGATCGTGCACGATCAGTTGGTCGAGACCTTGGGAGCGAGTGCGCAACCGATCGACCTCAACGCGCCGGCGCCCATCGCCATCATGATGGTGGGTTTGCAGGGCTCGGGCAAAACCACGACCACCGCGAAAATCGGCAAGCGGCTCGCTGAGACGACCAGGCGCAAAGTGCTGATGGCCTCGCTCGACACGCGCCGGCCGGCGGCGATGGAACAGCTCGCCGTGCTCGGCCGCCAGGTCGGCATCGACACGCTGCCTGTGGTCGCCGGGCAAACGCCGGCGCAGATCGCAACGCGTGCGCTGCAAGCGGCGCGGCTCGGCGGTTACGACGTGGTGCTGCTCGATACCGCCGGCCGCCTCACGCTCGATGAGGCGATGATGAACGAAGCGGCGGAAGTTCGCCGCGCCGCTTCCCCGCACGAAGTTCTGTTGGTGGCCGACGCGCTTACCGGCCAGGACGCGGTCAATCTCGCCCGCAGCTTCAATGAGCGCGTCGGCCTGACCGGCATCGTGCTGACGCGGATCGACGGCGACGGCCGCGGCGGCGCCGCGCTGTCGATGCGCGCGGTGACCGGCAAGCCGATCAAGCTCATCGGCACCGGGGAAAAACTCGACGCCGTCGAGGATTTCGATCCGGCGCGGATCGCCGGCCGCATCCTCGGCATGGGCGACATCGTTTCGCTGGTGGAGAAGGCGGCGGCGACCATCGACGCCGAGAAGGCCGCGCGCGTCGCCGAGAAGATGCGCAAGGGGGCCTTCGATCTCGCCGATCTGCGCGAGCAACTGGCGCAGATGCAGAACATGGGCGGGATGAGCGGGCTGATGGCGATGCTGCCGGGGATCGCCAAAATGAAAAACCAGCTCGCCGAGCGCAATCTCGACGAGAAGGTGCTCAAGCGGCAAATGGCGATCATCGATTCGATGACGCCGCGGGAGCGGCGCAATCCCGATCTGCTCAAGGCAAGCCGCAAGCGGCGTATTGCCGCCGGCTCCGGCACCAAGCCGGAGGACATCAACCGGCTCCTCAAAATGCACCGCACCATGGCCGATGTGATGAAGGCGATGGGTGGCGCCAAGCGCGGGCCGATGGCCGGTCTCGCCAACATGCTCGGGCTTGGCGGCGGTTTGCCGAGCCCGGAACAGATGGCCAAGCTTGCCGAGAAAATACCGGGCGGTCTGCCGCCCGGGATGCCGGGGGCGGCGGGCTTGCCACCGTCCATGCCGGGATTGCCGCCGAATTTTCCCGGCATGCCCGGTGGGCTTCCTGGGCTCGGTCCAAAACTGCCGCCCGGATTTCCCGGTCTTGGAAAGAAGAAATGATTCACACGCAGCCGCATGAGCGTTTTTCCACTCGGCTTTCGCTTGAGCCGAGCACGGTCAGTGCGTTTGCACACGCAGTCGGCGACACCAACCCCGTGCATCATGACGCCGACTTGGCAGCAAAATCACGCTTTGGCCGGTTGATCGCGAGCGGGCCGCAGACGACGGCGCATCTCCTGGCGCTGACGGCGTCGCACTTTTCCAAGCGCGGCGCGATGCTCGGCCTGGAATTTTGGGTTCGGTTTCGGCAGCCGATTTACGCAGACGAGACGATCACCCTGGAATGGCTGGTCGTGTCGGTGAAGCGCCATCCTCGTCTCGACGGAGAAATCATCGATCTACGGGGCCGCATCCGCAAGGAAACCGGCGAAACCGCCGTGGGCGCGAAAGGACGCGTCCTTGTCACTGAAAAACACTGACCCATTGCAAGAAAGGAAACCAACACATGCCTGTTGTCATTCGCATGGCTCGCGCCGGCACCAAGAAGCGGCCGGTCTATCACATCGTCGTCGCCGATAGCCGCGCGCCGCGCGACGGCCGCTTCATCGAGCGGCTGGGTTATTTCAATCCGTTGCTGCCGAAGGACAAGGCGGAACGGCTGAAGCTCGATCTGGACAAGGTCAAAACGTGGATGGCCAAGGGCGCGCAGCCGTCGGACCGGGTGATGCGCTTTCTCGACGCCGCTGGCGTGATGAAACGGCCGAAGCGCAACAATCCGGAAAAAGCGGTGCCGCGCAAGGAGCGCAAGGCGAAGGAGGAAGCCGCCAAGGCCGCCGCTGGAGCGGCTCCGGCCGCCGCGGCAGCGGCTCCGGCCGCCGGCGCAGCACCCGCTGCCTAGCGGGGCATGAGCGATGGCGGCGCGGGCGAGCTCCGGAAGCGGTGAGCGCGCGAGCGGCGCACGAGTTTGCCTCGGGCAATTCGGCGCTGCGCATGGCGTACGCGGCGAAGTGCGCCTGCGGTCCTTCACGTCCGACCCGGCGGCCATCACCAATTATGGCCCGCTCGAAGCCGAGGACGGTCGCGTTTTCGAGATCACATCGCTGCGGCCGGCCAAGGAGCACTTTGTGGCGACGCTGGCGGGGATCGGCGACCGCAAAGCCGCCGAGCGGCTGGCGAACATCAAGCTCTACGTGCCGCGTCACCGCCTGCCGGAGCCCGAGCAGGCGGACGAGTTTTACCACGCCGACCTGATCGGTCTTACTGCAATCGACCGCGCTGGCGAAAAGCTCGGCACGGTGATCGCGATCCACAATTTTGGCGCCGGCGATCTGATCGAGGTGCGGCCGGAGGCCGGCGGCAACACGGAATTGGTGCCGTTCGATGAGGCCCACGTGCCGGCGGTGGATATTGCGGCGGGGCGGATCGTCGTGGCTTTGTCAGAGGCTGAATCAGGGACACCCCCCTCCCTACCCCTCCCCCTCAAAGGGGGAGGGAACAGGCAGCGTTAGCCATGTGGCGGGCGAGCATTCTCACCATCTTGCCGGAGGTCTTTCCGGGACCGTTGGGCGCGAGCCTGGCCGGCAAGGCGATGGCTGCCGGCGCGTGGTCGCTCGATGTCGTCGATATTCGCGCGTTTGCGACGGACAAGCACCGCACCGTGGACGACACGCCGGCCGGCGGCGGCCCGGGCATGGTGATGAAGGCCGACGTGCTCGGCCGTGCCATCGACGCGGCGGCCACAGATGACCGTCCTCGCCTGCTGCTGTCGCCGCGTGGCGCGTCATTGACCCAAGCGCGGATCGAAGCGTTCGCCCGCGGTACGGGGCTCCTCCTGATCTGCGGCCGTTTCGAGGGGGTCGATGAGCGCGTCATCGGGGCGCGCTCCCTCGAGGAAGTCTCGATCGGCGATTATGTCCTGTCCGGCGGCGAGATCGCGGCCATGGCGGTGATCGACGCCTGCGTGCGGCTGTTGCCCGGGGTCATGGGCGCGGCGGCTTCGAGCGCCGAGGAGAGCTTCGCGGAAGGGTTGCTGGAATATCCGCACTATACCCGGCCGCAACTCTGGGAGGGGCGGCCGATCCCCGAAGTCTTGCTCTCGGGCGATCACGGCAAGATTGCCGCCTGGCGGCGGGGCGAGGCGGAGCGCCTGACCCGCGAGCGCCGGCCCGACCTGTGGGTCGCCTTTTTAAGCCGACTCCGCAGCGGCTCGCGGGCGGAATGACGGGAAGGTGACAAATCCGGCGCGGTAGCGTAGAAGCTGCGCTAAACCCGCTTAGCACCGGCCGAAACGGCGCCCCTTTAAGCGCAGCCGATGGAGAATTCGCCATGAACCTCATCAAGGAAATCGAAAACGAACAGATGGCGAAGCTCACCGCCGGCAAGGAAATCCCCGATTTCCAGCCGGGCGATACGGTCGTCGTCAACGTCAAGATCGTCGAAGGCGAGCGCACCCGCGTTCAGGCCTACGAAGGCGTGTGCATCGGCCGCGCCGGATCTGGGCTGAACGAGAATTTCACCGTGCGCAAGATTTCCTACGGCGAGGGCGTCGAGCGCGTGTTTCCGCTTTATTCGCCGATGATCGACTCGATCAAGGTGGTTCGCCGCGGCCAGGTGCGCCGCGCCAAGCTTTATTATCTCCGCGGCCGCCGCGGCAAGTCGGCCCGCATTGTCGAGCGCCAGGATCACGGCGGGCAGGCCGAAACGGCCGCAGCCGGAGAGAAGGCGGCAAAATAGATCTCGGTCCGACGGACGCGACTAGCCGCCAACTACCCAATTTTCAAGGGTCGGCCACGTGGTAAATTATACCGCTTGCGTTATGTCACAGCGTGTGTTACATTGTGACCATGCGAACTTGGCTAGCACCCGACGCATTTCTTGACACAAACGCTCACCTAGCGTGGCGTCATAGCCGTGACGTTCTGCGACATATCGCGCGAAGCAAGCGCGATATCTGTGCCGAATACGTCAAGGCCGCAGAATCCATTAATTTCATTAATCTAAATGAACAGCTTGATTTTTGCTCGTTGCAGCCGATGGCGACGACGTTCGTTGGTTGCAGTGGACCTCAAGCGGTAGTTTTCGACGATGACGGTCTCCCAGGTGTCTCAAAAAGCAACCGCTCCGCCTGGATTAAGTACCTCGACACCTTCGACTCTGCTAATTTTAAGGGGGAGATTGATCTTTCGCTTTCGACTTCGTTCGGAACGACGTTTGTCCAGATCAAGCGACCGCAAGCTATTGTGGTTGACGAATTTATCGACCTATTCCGAGCTGCGGCCGAAGGAAACGCATTTGGCACTCAGCATCAATTTCAGTTGCTGCTCGATTTCTTAGACGTTGATCCGACGTTTGAACGCCGGCGAACTATCCTCAACTCCATCGATATAAACATAAATCGGCAGGCACTTTCAGATTTCGTCGTATGGGATGGCCGGCAACGACTTGTATCGGTCAGCGACCTCCAGCGGCTCTGGACTGACATCGATGCCCACTTGAACCAATTTGGAAAATTTGCGTCGTTGTTTGACGTATTGTCTTTCGTCCGCGAACAAGTTTCAGCAAATATTCCGCTACGAACGCGTTCTGTCCCGATTAAACGCAAGATCTTGACGCTCACCTGGGCGCCATCCACGTGCGAATGGGTCCACAGTTTTGTTTTGTGGACTGGGATTTCTCCTCCGGCAAAGGCCTCTGAGACTGAAGCGATAAACATCTTTTGCTTCCAGAGACCAAAAACCGTGGAGAACTATCGTGACTATGTTTGCAGACAAGAGGACCGCCAACGTTGCGCGGAAAGGCCGCGCACGTGGGGTTCCGGTCAAAATAGCCAAGCGTGCCGCGCGTCAAATCGACATTTTATCTGCGGCCGCAAAGTTGGAAGAAGCGCGCTTCGCCGGTCATGGGCGAATTGCCAAGGCGCCGCGTACCAAGCCGCCTAGGTTCCAGCTGCATGTTGACGATCGATGGTGGATTGGTTTCAACTGGGAAAGATCGAATGCCTACAACATCAAACTCGAGGAGAAAAAGCGGTACGCATAACGGGGCCCTAGATTTTGAGCGCCCTCCGACTTCCCCAGGAGAAATTCTTCGTGAGGAGTTTCTCGCGGCACATGGAATTACGCAGGACCGCTTGGCGGACGCGATGGGCGTGTCCCGCTTTAGGGTCAATGAGGTGATCAACGGCAAGCGTGCTGTTACGGCGGAAACAGCGCTTCTCCTCGCCGCGGCATTGGGTACAACGCCAGACTTTTGGCTTAGTCTTCAAAGAGCGGTGGACCTTCACCGGGGGCGCCTGCAACTCTCGTCCGACTTAAGGCGGGTGAAGCCGCTTATCGGGAAAAAAAAGGCGGAGGACATATTTTACAATATTTCTGACGGCTGATGCCCCAAGTGGGGTCTACTTTTCTTGCTCAGAAATACTAGCTATTGAGACACTGTCTCAAAGGAATATAAGCCCCCGGCATGGCCAAGCCCCGCACCCTCTACGACAAGATCTGGGACGACCATCTCGTCGACGAAGAGCCGGACGGTACCTGCCTCATCTATATCGACCGCCATCTCGTGCATGAG
This sequence comes from Xanthobacteraceae bacterium, assembly GCA_049512975.1. Lineage (GTDB taxonomy): Bacteria > Pseudomonadota > Alphaproteobacteria > Rhizobiales > Xanthobacteraceae > BOG-931. The sequence continues at coordinate 23,337 of JBEKWO010000042.1, forward strand.
GTGACGAGCCCGCAGGCGTTCGAGGGATTGCGCCTGTCCAGCCGCAAGGTGCACGCGCCGGACAAAACGCTGTGCGTGGTCGATCACAACGTGCCGACGACCGATCGCCGGCAGAAGAACCCCGACCCCGAGAGCGAGGCGCAAATCGCCGCTCTCGCCGAAAACGCCAAGCTGTTCGGGTTGGAATATTTCGACGAGTTCGATAAGCGGCAAGGGATCGTCCACATCATCGGGCCGGAGCAAGGCTTTACGCTGCCCGGCACGACGCTGGTTTGCGGCGACAGCCACACCGCGACGCACGGCGCCTTCGGCGCGCTCGCCTACGGCATCGGCACGTCGGAAGTCGAGCACGTGCTCGCTACGCAGACCCTGATCCAGACCAAATCCAAGAACATGCGTGCCGTCGTCGACGGCAAGCTGCCGCCCGGCGTCACCGCCAAGGACATCATCCTCGCCATCATCGGCGAGATCGGCACCGCCGGCGGCACCGGTTATGCGATCGAATACGCCGGCGAAGCGATCCGCACGCTGTCCATGGAAGGCCGCATGACGGTCTGCAACATGTCGGTCGAGGCCGGCGCCAAAGCCGGCTTCATCGCGCCGGACGAGAAGGCCTATGCGTATCTCAAGGATCGCCCCAAGGCGCCGAAAGGCCAGGCCTGGGACCAAGCGATGCGCTATTGGCAGACGCTTACGTCCGACGATGGCGCGCATTTCGATCGCGAAATCAGGCTCGACGCCGCCAAGTTGCCGCCGCTAGTGACCTGGGGCACCAACCCGGAGCAGGTCGTTTCCGTGACCGGCCGCGTGCCCAGGCTCGAAGAGATTGCCGACGCCCACAAGCGCGAAGCGGCAGAACGTTCGCTCGCCTATATGGGATTTAAGGGCGGGGAAAAGATCGCCGACATCGCGCTCGACCGCGTGTTCATCGGCTCGTGCACCAATGCGCGGATCGAGGACTTGCGCGCCGCCGCGCAGATCGTCGACGGCAAGCGCGTGCATGCCAACGTCAGTGCGATGATCGTGCCCGGCTCGGGACTGGTGAAACAACAGGCCGAAGCCGAGGGGCTGGACAGGATCTTCCTCAAGGCCGGCTTCGAATGGCGCGAGCCCGGCTGCTCCATGTGCCTGGCGATGAACCCTGACAAGCTCGCCCCTGGCGAGCGCTGTGCCTCGACCTCCAACCGCAATTTCGAGGGCCGGCAGGGCTATAAAGGCCGCACGCACCTGGTGTCGCCGGCGATGGCCGCCGCCGCCGCAATCGCCGGTCATTTCGTCGACGTGCGCGAGTGGCACTGAGCGCGCCTGACGCGGAACTGCGAATCTTCATTTCCTTGATAACCTATTGAGAAAGCGGCAACTTTCGGCGTGGGCGATGCGTTGCCGATCGCTTTGCGCACCTCTTCTTAAGGTTTCCGGTCGCAACAAAACACACGATCCCAGATATAAAAACTATGCGTGTCTGGACGGCCTATCGATTTGAAAAAGCGGGATTATTTCTTCGCGCCGCCGCGGCAATGTATCAAGAAAATGTACTTCGGCCGGCCAGTGGTGCCAGCCGCGAATTGCCTAAGTTACTGTAATTACGGAGAAAAAATTGCTGGCCGGACTCTGGCACAGCGCTTGCTGAGTAGTCAGCAAGAGGCATGACCGGAAGCCAGGAGGCCAAGATGAGCGACAAAAACAGAATTCTCGTCGTCGATGACGACGAAGTGGTGCGCTGGAGCTACCACCGGTCGCTGCAGAGCGTCTCCCGCAATGTCGAGGCCGCCAGCGATGGCGAAGAGGCGCTGCAGACAATGGAACAGAACCCTTGCGACGTTGTGTTGCTCGATCTCCGCATGCCCGGCCAGGACGGGCTGTCGGTGCTGCGAACCATCAAACAAAAATGGCCCGAGAGCGAGGTGGTGATCATCACCGGCTATCCGACGGTGGACAGCGCCAAGGAGGCGTTGCGGCTTGGAGCCTACGATTATGTCGCCAAGCCGGTGGGCCCGCAGGACGTGATCAGTGTCACCGACGGCGCCATGGCGCACAAACAGTGGGCTTTGCGTCGCGTGTCGGAGAATTAGCGGCAGCGGCAGGCACACCAAGCGAGTATTCGAAAAGGAGAAAGCCATGACCGCATTACGCAAAGTGCTCGTTGTCGACGACGATCCAGTCGTCCGCAAGAGCTTCGATCGGGTTCTTTCCGGCAAGGGTTACGCTGTCATCACCGCCGAAAGCGGCGAAGAGGCGCTGCACAAGCTGGATGAGGAAAAGTACGACATCGTCTACAGCGATGTCCGCATGCCCGGCATGAGTGGCCTTGAGGTCGCCGAGAACGTCAAGGCACGACGACCGTGGACGCCGGTCGTGATCATTACCGGCTACGGCACCGAAGCCGCCGAAGCGCGTGCCAGGGCGGCAGGTGTTTCGAGCTTCCTGCACAAGCCGCTGTCTCCCGAGATGATCGAAGACAGCATCCGCGATGCTCTGGCGGCGACCGCAGAAGCAGCAGAAGCGGTGGTTTTGCCGGCTGCGGCTGAAGCTCCCGCCGCCGCAGTCAGCGCGCTGAAGAACATAATTCTGTTCTTCGCCGCGCCTTTCATCGGCTTGGCCTATATCGTCGCCGTTCCGTTCGTCGGCCTTGGCTTTCTTGCGGTGCTGGCGGCGCGCGCCGCCGCCAAGATCGACGGGGTGCGGACGGTTGGCCTCGTGCTCAAGCATTGCGTGATGGCGATTGCCGTGCCTTTCGTCGGCTTGACCTGCATGGTCTTTTTGCCCTTCATCGGCCTCGCCATGCTGACCTGGGTCGCGGGTCGGGCGATGTTGGAGCCGGTGCGCAACAAAGAGTTACGGCATCGAATCTGATGCGTGGCGCCCTCGTCCAACAGCGATGATGTTTTGGGATGCGGTCCGGATAATGGGGGGCGATCATGGCGGAGCCTGCTGCACGCAACAGCGCACCAATCTATATGCGTGAAATGATGGAGCGTCTCGGTATTGAGCCGGGGGGCGGCACGGTGCCAAGCCTGAGCCTAAGCTACGCCGCCGCGTTTCACCGTTGCGAAACCTGCCGCTCCAAACAAGCCTGCCGCAACTGGCTCGATCAGACGCCGGCATCGGTGGCGTTCGCCCCGCGCTTCTGCCCGTGTGCCGACATCTTATTTGAATTGCTGGTCGATCAACCCAGCACATGGACGAGGAGTTCGGGCACGCGATAGCCGGACCGCTTGGCCCGCGCACCCACGAGCAATGCTGTTCCGCGAAGCAGCCTCCCGATGCGTCCCCCAATGTCCGTTAGCGGGTGATGGCAATCGCTAACTCCCTACCCATCGGGGAGCCCGCTTGTTCAGGAAGGCATCCACCCCCTCGGCGAAGTCCGACGTGTCAGCGAGCGCGGTGGCTGTCTCGAGCTCGAGCGCCATTCCATCCTCAAAACTGACTCCGCCGCCCAGAGTGATGGTCCGCCGGATCGCCGCCAAAGCGGCCGCTGGCTTCGCCGCCAAGTCCTCGGCATAGTGTTGCACGCGGCGCCGCAGATCGTCGGGCTCCACGACCTCGTCCACCAATCCCCAGGTCAGCGCCTCGGCTGCGCCCAGCAGGCGTCCTTCGTACAAGTAGCGGATAGCCCTCGGCCGGCCAATGAGCCGCGCGAGCGCCTGCGTCGTGGCGATCGGCGGAATGAAAGCAATGCGGATTTCCGGCTGGCCGAGCTTCGCATCGGAGGCCGCAAAGCGGAGGTCGCAATGCAGCGCCATCTCCAGACCGCCGCCGACGGCAGTTCCATGGATGGCGGCCAGGAGTGGCTTGGGCGAGGAGCGCAGCAGGCGGGCCATCTCATGACATATCGAGACCCACTCGCGCATGTCGCGCGCTTTCATCCCCTCGAATTCGTGCGGATCGGCGCCGGCACTGAAATAACCGGGGATAGCGCTTGCCAGCACCAGGACCCGAACCTCCGGATCCGTAAGTGCCACGGCAATCGCCTCCCGTACCTCCAGCACCATCTCCCGATTGAAGGCGTTGACCGGCGCGCGGTTGAATTCGAGCCACGCGACGCGAGCACTAACCTGCAAGCGGATGAATTCGAAACCGCGCGTCATGCTGGATTGCCCCTTCAGCCACGCGTTCGGGAAACGAACTGATCGCGTGTTATGTTAGCCGGCGACGCCGCTTACCCGCGCACCCACCAGCAATGTTGTTCCGGGAACAGCACCGTGCCGCTCGGCCGGTATTGCAGCACGTACCAGTCGACGCAGCGGCGATGGAGCAGCGGCCGCGGATTGACTTCGATGCGTGGCCGGTGCGCGCCTGCCGGCGCATACGAACGGGTTCCGGCCGGTGCCGGGGTCTGCGCGACCGCAAGCGACATCGTGGCGGCGAGTGACACCGCAGCGAGGCTCGTACTCACGGTAAATGACTTCACCGACATGGCTTTCTGCTTTGCTTTCGGGCTTTTGCCCGCCCCACGGTCCCGCATCGTGAGGCGCCGGTCAACTGCACTGCCAGCCGTCGAGCGACGGGCGGAACGGCCCGGTTTGCGTTAACATGTGTGGATGGCCGATGCGGCATCCGATCCACTCGCCTGGCGAGAAATAAAAGCACCCTCGCTCGCGGAGTTCGAAGTCCTCGCCGCCGAGGTGTTCCGCCATTTACCGAGGAAATTTCGCGATTTGTGCGCGGATCTCGTCATCCAGGTCGACGATTTCCCGCGCGACGAGGTACTCGATGAGATGGGCGCCGAGAGCGAGTTCGATCTGCTCGGTCTGTTCCAGGGCGTCGGCCTGCCGTTCCGTGCCGAAAGCGCTCCGGTGCAGATGCCCAACATGATCTGGCTGTATCGCCGCCCGATCCTCGATTACTGGGCCGAGCACGACGAAACGCTCGGCGCGATCGTCAAGCACGTGCTGGTGCACGAGATCGGTCATCATTTCGGACTGTCGGATGCCGATATGGCGGCCATCGAACGAGCGGCGGAGTAGGATGTGTTTGCGCCTGGCCTTCGCGAAAGCCGGCGCCCACCTGCCCTGAGACACGACGAAAGATCATGCTAAAAGGCAAAATCGGTGCGGTTTTCATGGCGTGAGGGCCGCCGGGAACGAGAGAGCACTGCCATGATTGTGATTGTGTTCCGCTCGCGCTTGCGGCCGGAACTTGGAGACGAATACGCTGCCTTGGCCGATCGCATGAGCGAGCTCGCGCGAACGATGCCGGGCTATGTCTCGGAAAAAAACTTCGTTGCCGACGACGGTGAGCGGGTGACGATTGTCGAGTTCGAAAACGAAGAGGGGCTGCGCGCCTGGCGGACGAACCCGGAACATCTCGCCGCGCAAGGGCTGGCGCGGCAGAAGTATTACACCGAGTACCACATTCAGGTCTGCACGCTCGATCGCGAATCGAAGTTCAAGGCCCAGGAAACCGCACAATCGGCCGCCGCGGCGGCACCGGGTTGACCCGCGTGCCGCGCCGCGCCATTTAGCGTTGCGGACGGCAGGCTGCCGTCTCTAGGATGGAATATGGAAAAGTTCACCGTGCTCGAGGGCGTCGCGGCGCCACTGAAGATGATCAACGTCGACACCGACATGATCATCCCCAAGCAATATCTCAAAACGATCAAGCGCACCGGCCTCGGCAAGGGTCTGTTCGCCGAAAAGCGCTACCGCGACGACGGCAGCGAGAACCCCGATTTCGTGCTCAACAAGCCGGCTTATCGTAAGGCGAAGATCCTGGTCGCCGCCGATAATTTCGGCTGCGGCTCGTCGCGCGAGCACGCACCCTGGGCGCTCAAGGATTTCGGCATCACCTGCGTGATCTCGACCTCGTTCGGCGATATTTTCTACAACAACTGTTTCAAGAACGGCATCCTGCCGGTGAAGGTTTCGCCGCAGGATCTGGACAAGCTGTTCGACGATGCCGAGCGCGGCGCCAACGCCACCCTCACCGTGGATCTTTTTAAGCAGGAAATCCGTGGTCCCGACGGCGGCGTGATCAAGTTCGAGGTCGACGCGCACCGCAAGCACTGTCTGCTCAACGGTCTCGACGACATCGGCCTGACCATGGTCAAGAGCGACAAGATCGAGCGCTTCGAAGACAACGCCAGGGCGGCGCGGCCTTGGGCGTAAGAGAAACGGCTCTCGTCCGCAAACCGGAAGCCGTCATGACCGCGGCCATTTCCGTCGCGCACCTCGGCAAGACCTACGCCTCCGGCTTCCAGGCGCTCAAAGACATCAACCTTGAGATCCGCAACGGCGAGATTTTCGCGCTGCTCGGCCCGAACGGCGCCGGCAAGACGACGCTGATCAGCATCGTCTGCGGCATCGTCAATCCGTCCGCCGGCAGCGTCGCGGTGGACGGTCACGACATCATCGCCGACTACCGCGCCGCCCGCTCCCTGATCGGTCTGGTGCCGCAAGAGCTGACGACCGACGCCTTCGCCTCGGTGTGGGCAACCGTGTCGTTCAGCCGCGGACTGTTCGGCAAGCCCGCCAATCCCGCTTACATCGCAAAAGTGCTGAAAGATCTGTCCTTGTGGGACAAGAAGGACGACAAGATCATGACGCTGTCCGGCGGCATGAAGCGCCGCGTCATGATCGCCAAGGCGCTGTCGCACGAGCCGCGGATCCTCTTCCTCGACGAGCCGACTGCCGGCGTCGACGTCGAGTTACGCAAGGACATGTGGGACCTTGTGCGCGTGCTGCGCGCCTCCGGCGTCACCATCATCCTGACCACGCACTATATCGAGGAAGCCGAACAGATGGCCGACCGCATCGGCGTCATCAACAAGGGCCAACTCATCCTGGTGGAGAACAAGGCCGAGCTGATGCGCAAACTCGGCCGCAAGCAGTTGACGCTGGAGCTGACCGAACCCATCGCGGCGGTGCCGGCGGCGCTCGCCGGCTATCACCTTGTCCTGGCCGCCGGCGGTAAGGAACTGATCTACACCTACGACACCCAGGGCGAGCGCACCGACATCACGGCGTTGCTCGACGACCTCAAGCGCGCGGCAATCAGGTTCAAGGACCTCCATACCACGCAAACCTCGCTGGAGGACATTTTTGTCGACCTAGTGAGTGAAAGACCATGAACTTTTATGCCGTCAGCGCGATCTATCGATACGAGATGGCGCGCACCCGGCGCACCTTGCTGCAAAGCATCATCTCGCCGGTGATCTCAACCTCGCTCTATTTCGTTGTGTTCGGCGCTGCTATCGGCTCGCGCATCAGTCAGATCGAAGGTGTCCCCTACGGCGCGTTCATCGTGCCGGGGCTGATGATGCTGATGCTGCTGACCCAGAGCATCGTCAACGCCGCGTTCGGTATCTACTTTCCCCGCTTCGTCGGTACGATATACGAGCTCCTTTCTGCCCCGGTGTCCTCTTTTGAGATCGTGCTCGGCTCCGTCGGCGCGGCGGCGACCAAGTCGATCATTCTCGGCTTGATTATCCTGGGGACGTCCTCCTTGTTTGTTCCATTGCAGATCGTGCATCCGGTCTGGATGCTGACCTTTTTGGTGCTGACCTCGATCAGCTTCAGCCTGTTCGGCTTTATTCTCGGCGTCTGGGCCGACACTTTCGAGCAATTGCAAATCGTGCCGCTGCTCATCGTCACGCCGCTGACTTTCCTCGGCGGCACGTTCTATTCGACCAGCGTGTTGCCGCCGTTGTGGCGGACGGTCACGCTGTTCAATCCGCTGTTCTATCTGATCAGCGGCTTCCGTTGGAGCTTTTTCGGTCTCGCCGACGTCAATGTCGGTATCAGTATTACCGTGATTGTCCTGTTTCTTCTCCTCTGCATGGCAACTGTGTGGTGGATCTTCAAGACCGGCTATCGGTTGAAAACTTAAAGGCGGGACCATCGTGACTGCAGCAAAAATCACCTTGATCGGCGGACCGACCGCACTCATCGAAATTGGCGGATTTCGTCTTTTGACCGACCCGACCTTCGATGCTCCGGGCGAGTACAAGCTCCCCCATGTCACGCTGAAAAAGACCTCGCATCCAGCGCTGACCGCGGAGCAGATCGGACGCGTCGACGCGGTGTTGCTGAGTCACGACCAGCATGCCGACAACTTCGATCATGCCGGCCGGGCCTACGCCATGCAGGCGCCGCGGCTTTTGACCACCGTCGTCGGCGCGAAAAGACTCGGCGGTGTCGCCGAGGGCTTGGCGCCCGGCGAGAGCACGAAGCTGACCAATCCGGCGGGGACGCTGACCGTCACGGCGACGCCGGCGCGACACGGGCCGGCCGGCATCGAGCCGTTGGCCGGCGATGTCATCGGTTTCGTGCTGTCGTTGGCCGGCGGCAGGCCGATCTACATCACCGGCGACACCGTCTGGTACGAGGGCGTCGCCGAGGTGGCGCGGCGTTTCCAGGCAGGCCTCGTGCTGCTTTTCGCGGGCGCCGCGAAGACGCGCGGGGCGTTCCATCTCACCATGGACGCCAACGACGCGCTCGACACCGCGCACGCCTTTCCCGATGCCACCATCGTTCCTCTCCATTACGAAGGGTGGGCGCATTTCAGTCAGAGCGGCGACGATCTCGTGCAATCGTTCAAGGCGCTCGGTATCGGCGCGCGGCTGCGGTTGCTCGAGCCCGGCGTGCCGACGGCGATAGCGCTTCCGTAATTTCGCTGCGCTTATACCGCCTCGGCGCAGACGCCGCTATTTTCACGAATGTGGGGCATGGATGCGTGCTCCTCCTGAACATCAGGACAGCGCTGAGTCGCGGATCGGGTTTCGCGCCCAGAGCGCCGCCAGATTGGTCTTCCACTTTCGAGCGAGTCTACTATTATCATACGTCATACGAGCGATCACGGAGTCACGACATGGCAGAAGCATCAGTCAAAAAAACGCTCTTCTGCAACTTTTGCAAGAAATCGCAACATGACGTTCGCAAGTTGATCAAAGGAGAGAGGTGGTCCCACTTCCTAAGACAGCCGGTTAAGGTGGATTCGCCGATACAGAGGACGAACCATCATGAGGACGCGGAGACGGTTTTCGGCTGAGTTCAAAGCCAAGGTGGCGCTCGAGGCGATCAAGGGCCACGAAACGGTCGCAGAACTGGCGAGCAAGCACGAACTGCACCCGACCCAGATTGCTGCCTGGAAGCGTGAGGCGGTGGAGAAGCTGGCCAAGGTGTTCGACGAGAAGGGCAGCGCGCGCGAACAGAACCGCGACGCCGAGCTGACGAAGCTTCATGCCAAGATTGGTCAGCTGGTGGTGGAACGGGATTTTTTGTCGAAAGCCTTCGATCGCTGAGCCTGGATCGGAGGAAGACGATGATCGACCCCGGTCATCCACGGCTCTCGATCGTGCGCCAGTGCGAGCTGGCGTCGATCAGTCGCTCGACATTCTATCGTAAGCCGATGGCGCAGAACGAAGCGACGCTGCGATTGATGCGTCTCATCGACGAGCAGTTCCTCGAGACACCGTGGTACGGCTCGCGGCAGATGGTACGGCATCTGCGCCGCAACGGCTGGTGTGTCGGGCGCCATCGTGTCCGTCGACTGATGACCAAGATGGGCTTGGCGCCGATCTACCAGCGCCCGAAGACCAGCGAGCCGGATCCGCAACATCGGACATGGCCATACCTGCTTCGCCATCTGACCATTGATCGGCCGAACCAGGTCTGGTGCGCAGACGTGACCTACATCCCGATGCGCAGAGGCTTCCTATACCTGGTCGCGGTCATGGACTGGTTCAGCCGCAAGGTTCTGGCATGGAGGTTATCGAACACGATGGATGCTGACTTCTGCGTCGTGGCGCTGGCGGACGCGATGGTCCGCTTCGGCAGACCCGAGATCTTCAACACTGATCAGGGCTCGCAGTTCACCAGCTTTAGCTTCACCAACACCTTGAAGGATGCCGACATCCGCATCTCGATGGACGGCCGTGGCCGCTGGATGGACAACGTCTTCATCGAGCGGTTGTGGCGATCGTTGAAGTACGAGTGCATCTACCTCAATGCCTTCGAGACCGGCAGTGAGGCACGAACAGGGATTGGTCGGTGGATCGGCTACTACAATGCCGATCGACCCCACTCGGTCTTCGGCGGCAGGACGCCCGACGAGGTCTATGCTACGCAGGCAAACGAGGAGAAATTGGCGGCGTAATCGAACCCAGAATCCACCTTAGCCAAACCGCCATTCTGTCCCGTAAGGCGGGACCACCTCTATCTTCAAATCGATGGAATAGACGTTAGGGTCGGTGTGAATTGGGGTGCGGCTCGTATTGTCTATAATGAGATTACTGAGCGCTTAGACATTGATGGAGAGAGTGTGAATGTTGGTGCGCGTCTTGAGCCTCTCGCGGAATCGGGTGAGGTCCTTGTTTCGGATGTTGTGGTGGGACTGGAAGAACTAGATAAAGCGAAATTTAGTTTGGTGAAAAGACAGGTTGAGCTAAAGAAAGCCGTTGGAGAGATGAGGGTTGGTGATAAGATAGTGGTACATCGGGCGAGTTACTTACCGAATGCTTGACCTCTAATTTTATGCTTCATCGCGCAGTCGTGTGGGTGATTATCAGCCAATTTCGATCAGCTGTCGTCTGCTGTTGCTGACGCTGTGGGCATGTGGGCAACGCGCTTGCGTTGTCCATCATGTCCACAGTGTTGCTGCG
>JBEKWO010000043.1:0-33071 GCA_049512975.1 Xanthobacteraceae bacterium
CGCAAAATCTTCGTCGCCGCACGTCCTGATCAAATAATCGCTTTCCTCGGACAACTCCTGTCGCCAAAACTACCCATCAAACCCCTGCGTTTCTTGGCTTTCCGATAGCGAGTCGAGTACTATGGTCAGGATCAATACCAGATCTCACAATCATCTCAACTTACCCAGGCCCCAATCCGAGACGGCGTTGAACCAGTCATCCACAATCAGTCTCCGTAGCGCGCGTGTTTCACACCGGCGATGTTTCGGTCTTGATCCGACCAGTAGCTGCGGCGTGGCGGAAGGATTCAAAATCCTGCTCTGTCTTGTCGGCATAGACGATAGCGTATTTGCCAAGCGCGGCGTCGAAAGTATCAGACTTGCCGAGATACCCGGCAATGCGGGGAGCACCACCGGCCTTGGCATGTGCGCGAGCAAGCGTTGCACCGCAAAGGCTGGCATAAAGGTCGAGTTCGTGGGCGTTCATCTTCGCTATATCGAGCGAAGCTTTCATGTCGCGAAGCTGGCGAACGTAGTAGTGCTCTTCTTCTGGCCCCTTCGTCCAGCCAAGGAAGATGTCCGAAGCCGTCTGTAACAGGAGCTGACCAACGACCACCCGTTCGCCCTGGTCGCGCCAAGGCGAGGGGCCGGCTGGGCCGGCGAGCACGGACTTGCGGGCCTCTTTGATTTGGAGAAACACCGGCTCGTTCTGCTCACCCATCATTAGAACGACATAGCAGCGCGTACCGACGCTGCCGATGCCGACGACCTTGATGGCGGCGTCAACGAACCGGAGCCGGGCGAACAACACCTGGTGGCTCCACCGGAGTGTCTTAACGTAGTTCTTGGAGAAGAGCGCGGCGATGGCGGGTATCTCGATGCCCGGGGGATGATAGATTAGCGGCGGCTGGTCGAGCAGGCGGACGTGCCCGCTTTTGTGAGTCGTGAGCTTATAGAAGACATGCTCGGAGGTGTGACGCTTGGCTGCGACGGCGACTTTCCTGAGGCGCCGAGAAACGGCGGGGTCGTCCTTCACATCGCACAAGATGCCCTTCCAGGTGACGGCAGCATACCAAGCATCTAGCGTGTTTTCCTTGGCCGCGATTGTCATCTGAGTGCGGTAGGCCAGAGCGGCGGCGGTGGCGATGTCCCGCGCACGGGCATCGGAGATGCCGCGCCAGCGTGCCGCGAGAACAAAGCTGGCGACCAACCGCTTGAGGTCCCACTCAAACGGCGCCGGAAAGGTCTCATCAAAATCATTGATGTCGAATATGAATTTGCGCTCTGGCGTGGCGAAACCGCCGAAGTTCAACAGGTGCGCATCACCGCAGCACTGGGTCACGATACCGGACGACGGCGCGTGCGCAAGGTCGTTCGCCTGGACGATGGCGGCACCCCGGTAAAAGGTTAAGGGGGATTCGAGCATCCGTGAATGGCGGATCGGCACCAGATTCTCAAGCCGCTCCTTATTAGAGGCGACGATGAACGCCACCGGATCGCGCCCTTGGGGGAGCTCGCCAATCGCGGCGTGGCTTTGGTGGGGGGTGCGCTCGCGCAGAACTTTGCCGGCCGCGCGGTCCTTATCTGCGAGAGATTGGCCCGGGAGATGAACCCCGGCTTTGCCCCTAACAACCGAAGAGACGAATTGCGGAGGCTGGGTCGTATTCCTGGCCATTGAATTAACGGCAAGCGTGGGTACGCAGAGCAAGCCAGTATTCTTTGCTCTCGGCTATACCAGTCGTGCCATGACATAGATCAACTGCGCATCAGTCGGCGAATAACGGATCTAGTCGATGGAGTAACGGGATCAGCGGCAATGTCCGTTCAGGTCGAGTCGTCCGGGGGAATTTCCGGCCTCGTCGCGCGACGGTTGCGTTCGAATGCGGTCGAGCGTCGCCCAATTGGGCGCGGCATGGATTTCATAGGATGCTAACCGACTCTCGAATCTCAGCTTTTTGCATCATCTCTGACTCACGAATTAATGAAAGTGGGTACTAGGCTTCCCTTTTGGCGCGCTGAATTCCTGTCTCAATCTCGACAGCCTTCGCCATCAATTCGCGGCCCGCCACTTCCAAGCCGTCTGCGATCTCACTCTTAAGTCCCCGCGGATTCAAGTAGCCAACGCATAATTGATTGATGCGATGATGGGGTAACCTCTTGAGATTGCAAGAGGTTGCCGATGAGCAAGTACCGGCGAATAAAGTATGAGGATCGCTGCCAGATTTATGCGCTGAGCAAGCGTGGGTCGAGCCAAGAAAGCATCGCCGAAGTTTTGGGCGTCAGTCAAAGCGCGGTGAGCCGAGAGATTCACCGCAATCGTGGTCAGCGCGGCTATCGGTTCAAGCAAGCGGAAGCCAAGGCTCAAGCACGACAGGCGATACGAAGTAAGCCCCGCAAGCTCACGGCGCCGACGCGCAGTAAGATCGAGGCGAAGTTGTGCCAGATGCGCTGGTCGCCGGAGCAGATCAGCGGCTGGCTGAGCGAACAGGGCATCAAGCTGAGCCATGAACGCATCTACCAGATGATCTGGGATGACAAACGCGACGGCGGCAACTTGTGGCGCAGTCTTCGGCGGCGCGGAAAACGTTATAACAAGCGTGCCGGCAAGAACGCCGGACGCGGCCTGATCCCTAATAGAATCGACATTTCCGAGCGTCCGGGCCATTGTCGCGCGCAAAACCCGTCTGGGAGACTGGGAGGGCGACACCGTCGTCAGCGCCGGACACAAAGGCGGCTTGCTCACGCTGGTCGAGCGCAAAACCCAACTAGCCAAAATCACCAAGTTGCCGCGTGCGACCGCCCGCGCGACACAAAAGGCTGCCGTGCGTCGCCTCAAGCCTATCGGCGACTTCGTGCACACCATCACCTTCGACAACGGAAAGGAATTCGCCGCGCATCAGGACATCGCCCATGCACTGAAAACCAAAATCTTCTTCGCCACGCCATATCACGCATGGGAGCGCGGTTTAAATGAAAACACCAACGGCCTTATCCGTGACTTCTTCCCAAAGGGAACAGACTTCTCTACGATCTCAAGTGCCGAGGTTGCCAAGGTCGAACGTTTGCTCAACGCGAGACCTCGAAAATCCCTCGGCTTCCGTTCACCGCAAGAGGTTTTCCACTCCCTCGCTCACTCCTAAATTTCTATGCGCTGGGAAGTTGAATCCGCGCCCGGTATTCTTGCGCACTGAAAGATTCTTCGGCTTCACGGACCAAACGCTCGGCATCGGCGCTATCGAGCGATCGCTGCGCCTCTGATTCAATCGCGATCTTGCGCAATAGGGTGGCACTCAGCGACAGTACCAACATACGAAGCCAGCGATTTTGCTCTTGCAATTCGTCAAGGGTGGAATCGTTCATGCTCGCGATTGTTCTAACGCACTGATGGTCCGGCACATGGAGAACAAACCTCCATTTGTCCAATATGCGGAGGACGCCAGATACCCATCGATGTCGCCAGGAGGAGCTCGCCTCGAGATACCGTACTCATCAATGCCAACAACATCGGCGTCCCTGAATGTAAATCGGCGCCGCGCGACCGCGATCCCGAGCTCGTCAACGATCCGTTGTCGGTCGATCGCTCCCGTTCGCCGTTGATCGCCGGAATCCGGGGTCGATTCGCGGGTCAATTTGTGGGTAAAAATCGAAGCTAGCTCCTAACTGCGTGATTTAACAATCGAAATGGCAACTATCGACGGACACTCCCTCCGCCAGTAGGCGACGCCGAATTCATCAGCGTGCAGGGGATGTCTGTTTATCGGGAAAAAACAGACATCGCAATTTGAACACGTGCCGTCGACTTTTGACCCAAAGGCGAAGTTCGCCGATATAGGCTGGTGCTGGTCAGTGGCACGACGCCGGTACATTGCGCCGCAATGGTGTAAGAACTGGTCATGGCCCCCACACAGTTTCTTCGGTCCAACCAAGACTGTCGAACTCGATGGCCCTAAGCGGTGGTTCTGCGATCGAAAAGAACTCGTCAAGCTGAGGTGGTTTGATAGCTGTTGCAGAGAGCATGGCGTGTGCCTGCCCGCGATGGTGGATCTGGTGTTGGAAGAGATGCATGAGCAGGCGGTCGCGCCGTTCGGTCTGTACCCACGTATCGCGATTAACCCGCACGACGCCGCCAAGGAGGTCAGGCGTCAGCGTATTGCAGACTGCGATCAAGCGCTTGTCGATAGCAGCCTGAGCATGTTTGAGTTCAGCAAATGATGGACATGGAACGTGGTTTTGCCAAGCTTTTGGCCCGAGCCATCCACCCTCAAGCGCGTCGACGTAGAATAAGTCGACTACGTAAATGTGGTTCAAAGTCATCTGCAGACTCGGGAAGAAGCCCGTCCGCTCAGCTTCAAAATCCTCCTGGTTTAGGTTTGCGCAAGCCGTGAGCAGTCGGTAGTTCGCCCAAGCGTTATTGTAGGCGAAAGCGCGGTAAGTCTGAACAAGACCGGCGGGCATGTCTGTTCCTTATTTTGGGGTCATTACCTGGAGGCGTCCGAGCGCATCTCAACGCCACCATATTGGAGTTTCGGCTTCCGAGTCGATGTTGGCTTTTGGCCCAACTCCGACCTAAACGGACGGGCAGAGCATGTCCCCTCTGCCGGGTGGATCGGACAATTTGTTCGCTATTGCCAAAGCATCGTTTGCATGCTTCGGCGACCTTGTAAGACGACACCAGTCGCGGTAGCGAAGCGCACGAGGTCTGTATATGCACTTAGCCAAATGAGTGAGCACGCAACACCTAGCATGCCAGCCGCGCTGCGGCGCCGCCGCGAATACGCTGGACCAGCCGTATTCTCCTACGGGTTTCGGCCATTTTTCCTCGGCGGCGCAGTGTGGGCTGCCCTCAGCATCCTGCTGTGGGTGCCGCAGTATTTTGGCAAGCTGTCGCTGCCCACGGCATTCATCCCACTGGACTGGCACATCCATGAGATGCTCTACGGCTATGTGGCGGCGATCGTGACGGGCTTCCTGCTCACCGCAATTGCCAATTGGACTGGGCGGCTGCCGGTCAACGGCTATCCGTTGGCCGGCCTCGGCGCGCTCTGGCTAGCGGGCCGTGTAGCAGTGGCAGGCTCTGCGATCTGGGGTGCCGGGCTCGCCGCTGTAATTGACGTCGCCTTCCTCGCCACGCTCGCGGCGGTGGCGTTGCGCGAAATCGTCGCCGGCGCGAATTGGCGCAATCTGCGTGTCCTCATCGTGCTCGGCGTGCTGATTGCCGGCAACATCGTGTTCCATCTCGAAGTGATCGGATACGGCAGCGCCGACTACGGCATTCGTCTCGGCATTGCGGCGGCGATCGGTCTCATGATGCTGATCGGCGGCCGCATCGTGCCGAGCTTCACGCACAACTGGCTGGTGCGGAACAATCCAGGTCGACTGCCGCGGCAGTTCGGGCGATTCGATGTACTCGCACTGGGTGCTAGCGCGTTGGCGCTCGCAATGTGGATCATGTTGCCGCAACTTGCCGTGTCCGGCGTGGTGCTGATGATTGCCGGCGTGCTGCAGGCCGCGCGGCTCGCGCGCTGGGCCGGCGAACGCACCCTTCCCGATCGTCTCGTTCTTGTGCTCCACGTCGGCTATGCCTTCGTTCCGATCGGCTTCCTCCTGCTCGGTGCGGCAATCCTGTGGCCGTCCGAGTGGCCAGCGAGCGCCGGCTTGCATGCCTGGATGGCGGGAGCGATCGGTCTGATGACTCTTGCAGTGATGACGCGCGCCAGTCTCGGCCACACCGGACAGAAACTTGCGGCATCGATGCCCACGCAGGTGATCTATTTCTGCGCGCTGGTTGCCGCACTTGCTCGCATCGCTGCTGCGTTCGAACCGTCGAGCGCGTTGCTCTACGCCGCAGCATTCGCCTGGGTGCTGGCCTTCGGCGGTTTCGCCGCAATTTTCGGCCCGTTACTGCTGGGTTACGGGCCCAAGGGGTGAGAGCGAAAGCGATCGGCGACGCTAAGTCCGACTGACCTTTGTTTCCGGCGACTCCTGCGCTGCAACGGACCTAGACCCGTCCATGATCACCAGACAAAGCCTCGTAACCTAGCGCGCGGTTCGGTTGCGCCAATAAACTGGGGGAGCTGAGAATGGATGATGTTGGGCTCGCCCTTGGGCTGCATGTACTCGCGGTCATTCATTGGATCGGCGGCCTCGCATTCGTGACGCTTGTAGTGCTCCCCCTCGCTCGGTTGCGTTCGACCGCAGAGGAGGGTGTTGCGCTTTTCAAAAGCGTTGAACGGCGCTTTGCGGCGCAAATCCGATTTTCAATTCCGCTTGTCGGGGCGACGGGCCTGTGGATGACCTACCGCTTGGATCTTTGGGCACGCTTTGCTAATCCACACTTCTGGTGGATGTCGGCGATGTTGGGGCTTTGGCTTGTCTTTATGCTCATGGTTTTCGTGATGGAGCCGCTGCTGCACAAAAGGTTCGAGCATCGGGCGCGGCTCGACCCGACGTCTACCCTGCGCCGCATCGCACATCTGCACATGCTCTTGCTAGGTCTCGCCGCACTGACCGCCTTCGGCGCGGTCGCTGGAGAGCATGGGTTCGACTTCTTTTGATGAAGAAAGCCCTTGCCTGTGCTGCTACTGGACTCAACCTAGTGCATTCTCGCGCAATTGCTTGCGAAGCGCTTTCATTTCTTCAAAGCGTGCCGTGATATCTCGCAGGATCGCGACGATATTCGATACCCGGCCTTGCTCGTCTTTGATCGTGACAACAGTGAATTCGATCGACACTTGCGAGCCATCTTTCCGGCGGCCAGGAACCGAAAGGAGGTGTCCTTCGGGATATCGGCTTTGGCCGCAGCATATCATCTTATGGAATCCTTCCCAATGGCGGGCCTGAAGCCTGTTGGGAATGATGATATCGAGCGATTGACCGACAGCCTCCCCGACCCCGAATCCGAAAATGCGTGCAGCGCCGGGGTTCCAGAAGCAAATAATGCCATCGCGGTCGCAAACGACGACCGCGTTCGCCGCGGCGTTCAAAATGACATCCGTCACACGTGCGCGCAGGGCCGCTCGCCCGGCGTGATCGGCCTCTTTACTTTCGTCGGTTTCTTCGGGCATGGACGGCACCGCGTCTACTTCTGCTGTGTCGAGCGTTTGCGGGGTTTTTGATTTGGCTGCGCCGGTGCAGATAGGCCGGGTCCGGCGAGGCACTCCGCCAACGTATATTGATCGAGGTGCCGATAAAATACGTTCTTGGCGGCATCCAGCATGCCGCGCAGACGGCAGCGCGGGAGCAGGGTGCAGGCGCCGCCGTCGGCGCGAAAACATTCCACCAGGGCCTGATCCTGTTCATGATTGCGGATCACTTCGCCCACTTTGATCTTGCTCGCCGGCCGCGCCAGTATGGCGCCGCCGCGCGCGCCGCGGATGGTGCGCACTAGGCCCGCCTCGGTGAGGTATTGGACGATCTTGTGCAGGTGATTGCGGGAGATGACCAGTTCGCGCGCGAGCGTATCGGTGCTGACGTGAGCCTCCGGCGTCGCCGCCAGCCGCATGAGCACGCGTAAGGCAAAATCGGTCGAGGCGAGCAATCGCATAAGGTCCCTCCATATTAGCATTGACTATACCAGATTATGCACCTTAAGCGAATTTCCAATCTGAGGCCGACGGTTGCCCTCGCGTTCGGTCATGCCGCCAGGTGATTGCCTATGATCAGCAGAATCTCGCTTTATGTCGTCGCCGCCGCGCTCAGCGCCGCGCATTTCCTGCGTGTGGGCAATATGGTCGCCGTCGCGCTGTGCCTCGCGACGCCGCTTCTATTTCTGGTGCGACGGCGCTGGAGTCTGCTGATTCTGCAATGGCTCGCCTATGTGGCGGCGGCCATCTGGCTCGCGACCGCCTGGCAGATCGTCGATATGCGCTTGGCTTTCGCCTCTATATTGGTATTGACTATACCAAGAGTTTGTGTTTGATAAAATGGCATCAGAAATACCACATTAAATCGGCATGCAAGGAGATAATGAGATGAGCCAGGCGGCAACCCAATCGATGGCCACGCGCAGCCTAGGTGAGATCGCCGCCAGCCTGCCGGGGGCGACCGCCGTATTCCACCGCCACAACCTCGACTTCTGCTGCGGCGGCTCGGAAAGCCTGGAAGAGGCGGCCCGGCACAAAGGCTTGGCGCTGGCGCCGATCCAAGCAGAGCTTGCCTCTCTTTCGCACGGGCAGGCGGCATTGCCGGAGGGCGTGGAAGATCTGATCCAGCTTATCCTTGAGCGCTATCACCAAGTGCATAGGCGTGAATTGCCGGAGCTGCGCGCGCTCGCCCGGCGTGTCGAGAGCGTGCACGCCGATCATGCGGCGGTGCCTAAGGGCCTCGCCGAAGTGCTCGCCCGCCTACAGGGCGAACTCGAATCGCACATGCAGAAGGAGGAGCAGATCCTTTTCCCGCTGATGCTCAGCGGCGGCAGCCCGATGATCGTGCATCCCATCGCCATGATGCGCCATGAACACGACGAAGCCGGCGAGGACCTCAAAGCGGTTTCCAAATTGACCGGCGACCTGACGCTACCGGCGGAAGCCTGCAATACCTGGCGCGCGCTCTATGCCGGCCTTGCCAAATTTGCCGAGGATCTAACCGAACACATCCACATCGAGAACAACATCCTGTTTCCGAAATTCGAGGACTGACGCCGTAAAACGGCAAACGCGAGTGCCTTCCCGCTTAGCGCAGCGTCGCACTGTCCAAAGAGCCTTAGCCTAGCGGTAGCCTTATGTGTCTCGATGATCCGGCATTCCGGTGCCTGATGCATCCGGAAAAATTATCGCATCTCGGAGCGCATCGTGCTGAACCTCGAGCTTACCCGTCGTGCCTTGCTTTGACCTGGACGGTGATGATCGTCAGCCATCGATTAAAGGATTGGGCCTAGCCCATTGCCGCAACGCCTCATGGTCCGTAATGACGATTTCGCGTCCAGTGTTCGAAATGCCGTGTTCCGCCAAGCTCGTCAGGTTGCGCGATAAATTTTCCGGCGTCATTCCCAATCGCGCAGCCAACGTGCGCTTATCGAGCCCGAGCGTGACGTGGCCGCGTCCGCCTTGCTGGCGATCGGATTCAAGGATCCAGTTGGCTAACCGTTCGGCACTGTTGCGCAGCTTCTGGTCCTTTAGCGCCCGAACGAGGCTGCGGTAGCGCAACGCCAGTTCGGCGACGATGGCCCTTGCAAAGTGGGGATCCTGATCGAATACGTCGCGAACGGAAGCGGCCGGAAGCATGAGGATTCGTGCCGGCGTGAGCGTGCGTGCCGATTTCAAATACACCTCATCCCGGATCACCGCGGCGAGAATGAATGTCGTCACCGGGCGGATGATATCTAATGTCGTCTCACGCTCGGCCGAACAGCCGAACAATTCGACCGTGCCGTCGACGACGACGTGCAAGAAATCGGGCGAGTCGCCCTCATTGATCAACGTGACATGCGGGGGAAAGCGCTGCAGAAACGCGGCATTCATCAGCCCGTTAAAATGCGTTTCTGCGACGTCGCGAAACAGCGGCAAGGCGCGGACCAAGTCCCGGTCGGAGTGGCGCACGTCGCGTATCCTCCTTGTCTCGTAACACTATAGATCGGACAAAAGCTCAACTGAAATTGATAATTATCAAGCAATGGATTAACATTAGTCAATTCGAGGCAGCAATAAAGCAAATCGAAGAATACGCACGACTCTTTGGCTATTCGCGAAAGTATTTGATCAAGCGCAAAGCATTGGCGAAGTCATTCGGCTTTCTTGGCGCCCGTGAAGAATTCGGGAGAGCCCAAGATGGCCGATACAATCGACTTAACTGCCGCGAAAACGCAACGGCACTATCAGCTTACCGGTAGCCCAACGGCCGGGCTCATTATGGGGACGTGGGGATTCTTCGTGGGCTTTGCCGCAGTCGCGCTTTACGGGCCGGCTGCAAAATATTTCCAGGAACAAATGCATCTCAGCGGCCTCGCTCTCGGCCTGCTGGTTGCGGCGCCGCAACTCACTGGTTCCCTGCTGCGCATTCCATTCGGCGCGTGGGTCGACCGCGTCGGTGGCCGTCTGCCAATGCTCACTCTATTCGGGCTGTCGCTGGTCGGCATGTGGGGCCTGGTATTCATTCTGCTTACGGTCAAAACGCTCACCGTCGCCGCCTATCCGATCGTCATTCTGTTCGGCTTTTTAAGCGGATGCGGCGTGGCCTCGTTTTCAGTCGGGATTCCGCAGGTATCCTATTGGTTCCCGCAATCGCGTCAGGGCACAGCGCTCGGCGCTTATGGCGGAATCGGCAATCTCGCGCCGGGCTTTTTCACGCTGCTGCTGCCTTATGCCATTGCGAGCTGGGGATTGGCTGGCTCCTATTTTGCTTGGTTTACGTTCCTTCTGATCGGAGTCGCAATCTACGCGTGGTTTGCCCGCGACGCCTATTTCTTCCAATTGCGCCAACAAGGCTTCGACTCGGAGGACAGCCGACGGATCGCCAACGAGAAGGGTGAGGAGCTCTTTCCGAACGAACGGGTCTGGCAGGCGATCATTTCCGCCGCCGAAGATCCGCGCACCTGGGGCCTCGTCGCTCTTTACTTCGTGTCCTTCGGCGGCTTCCTCGCATTGACGGCCTGGTTCCCGACTTATTGGATCAGTCTGCACCATATGGACGTGAAGTCCGCAGCGGCACTCGGTGGGATCGGCTTTTCCCTCCTCGCCGCCGTCGTCCGGGTATTCGGCGGCATGATTTCCGAGCGCGTCGGCGGCGAGCGGACCGCGGTTGTCGCCTTCATTGCCGTGTTGGCCGGCGCGCTGATGCTCACTTTCGTCGAGGAATTCTCGCTGGCTCTTGGCGGTGAATTGTTGATCGCCCTCGGAATGGGGGTCGGCAATGCGGCGGTGTTCAAGATGGTGCCGAAATATGTGCCGCAGGCAGTCGGCGGCGCGGCGGGCCTTGTCGGCGGACTTGGCGCGCTCGGCGGCTTCATCATCCCGCCGTTTCTCGGAGCCGTCGTCGATGCTCTCGGCACGCAGGGTTACGCCGGTGGCTTCTTCGCTTACGTCGTGCTGGCGGCGATGGCCATCGGCGTTTCTGCGTACTTCTGGCATCTCGATCGCAGCTCCAAATCAACGCCGGCGGTCGCGCCCGCGATCCGTCAGACACGTTAGAGGTCGCACCATGAGTCATTTCCTCGATCGCCTCACGTTCTTCAAGCGAGCGGGCGAGCCGTTTTCAGACGGGCATGGAATCACGACCCAGGAAGACCGGAGCTGGGAGGACGGCTATCGAAAACGCTGGCAGCACGACAAGATCGTGCGCTCGACGCACGGCGCCAACTGCACCGGCTCCTGTTCGTGGAAAATCTACGTCAAGGGCGGCATTGTCACGTGGGAAACGCAGCAGACCGATTATCCGCGCACGCGCCCCGAACTTCCAAACCACGAGCCGCGCGGCTGCTCGCGCGGTGCGAGCTACTCCTGGTATCTGTATTCCGGCAATCGCGTGAAATATCCGCTGGTGCGTTCGCGCCTGCTCAAGCTGTGGCGTGAAGCGCGGCTGATACGGACGCCCGTGGCCGCCTGGGCGTCGATCGTCGAGGACCCAAATAAGCGCGTGGCCTATGTCGGCAAGCGCGGACTCGGCGGTTTCGTGCGCGCGACCTGGGACGAGGTTACCGAGATCATCGCCGCCGCCAACGCCTATACGATTAAACGACATGGTCCCGATCGGATCATCGGCTTCTCGCCTATTCCCGCTATGTCGATGGTCTCGTACGCGGCGGGTTCGCGTTACCTGTCGTTAATCGGCGGCGTCTGCATGTCGTTCTACGACTGGTACTGCGACCTGCCGCCGTCGTCGCCGCAGACCTGGGGCGAGCAGACCGACGTGCCGGAGAGCGCCGACTGGTACAATTCGGGCTTCCTGATCCTGTGGGGCTCGAACGTTCCGCAGACGCGCACGCCCGACGCGCACTTCTATACGGAGGCGCGCTACCGCGGCGCCAAGAGCGTCGTGATCTGCCCGGACTATTCCGAGGCGTCGAAGTTCGCCGACCTCTGGATTTCGGTGAAACAGGGCACCGACGCAGCCCTCGCCATGGCGATGGGCCATGTCATCCTGCGCGAATTCCATATCGATCGGCAGGCTAAATATTTCGCTGACTACGCGCGCCAGTATACGGACATGCCATTTCTGGTGCGGCTGGTGAAATCCGAGGGACGGCTCGTGCCCGAGCGGCTCGTGCGCGCCTCGGATTTCACCGATTCGCTCGGCGAGGCGAACAATCCCGAGTGGAAGACCGTCGCTTTCGACGACGCAAGCGGCGAGGTCGTCGTCCCCAACGGCTCGGTCGGCTTCCGCTGGGGCGAAAAAGGCAAGTGGAATCTCGAGGAAAAGGATGCCAAGGGCCGCGACATCAAGCCGCGATTGTCGCTTGCCGAAACCAAGGACGAGTTCGCCGACGTTGCATTTCCTTACTTCGGCAATCGCGAGCACGATTATTTCGCCGGCACCGAGCATCCGAGCGTTCTCGTGCGCAAGGTACCGGCGAAGCGCGTCACGCTGAAGGACGGCGACGCTCTCGTTGCCACCGTGTTCGATCTGCTTGCCGCCAACTATGGCCTCGATCGTGGCTTCGGCGGCGAGCACGTCGCCAGGTCGTATGACGACAACGTTCCCTACACACCGGCCTGGGCGGAGAAAATCTCCGGCGTGCCGCGCGATCAGATCGTCACGGTGGCGCGCGAGTTTGCACTCAATGCCGAGAAGACCAATGGCCGCTCCATGATCATCATCGGCGCGGCGATGAACCATTGGTACCACTGCGACATGAACTACCGCGGCGTCATCAACATGCTGGTGATGTGCGGATGCGTCGGGCAATCGGGCGGCGGCTGGTCGCATTATGTCGGGCAGGAGAAATTGCGTCCGCAAGCGGGTTGGCTTCCGCTCGCGTTCGCGCTCGACTGGGGGCGGCCGCCGCGGCAACAGAACTCGACCTCGTTCTTCTACGCGCACACCGATCAGTGGCGCTACGAGACACTCGGCGTCGATGAAATCCTGTCGCCGACCGCGCCGCCCGGACGATGGGACGGCGCGATGATCGACTACAACGTCCGCGCCGAACGCATGGGCTGGCTGCCGTCGGCGCCGCAATTCAGGCAGAACCCGCTGGCGGTCGCGAGAAGCGCCGCGGCGGCAGGCGTCGACGCGAAAGACTACGTCGTTAACGCACTGAAATCCGGCGAATTACAGATGTCTTGCGACGATCCGGATCATCCCGACAACTGGCCGCGCAACATGTTTGTTTGGCGGTCGAATCTGCTCGGCTCGTCGGGCAAGGGCCATGAGTATTTCCTCAAGCATCTGCTCGGCACCACCCACGGCGTGCAAGGCAAGGATTTGGGCGAGACCGGCCGCAAGAAGCCGAAGGAAGTCGTTTGGCACGACGAAGCGCCGCAGGGAAAACTCGATCTTCTGGTGACGCTCGACTTCCGCATGTCGACGACCTGCGTTTATTCCGACATCGTGCTGCCGACTGCCACCTGGTATGAAAAGAATGATCTCAATACCTCCGACATGCATCCCTTTATTCACCCGCTTTCGGCCGCGATCGATCCGGTGTGGGAGTGCAAAAGCGATTGGGAAATCTACAAAGCGATCGCCAAGAAATTCTCCGAGGTCGCGCCAGAAATTCTGGGTGTCGAGAAAGACATCGTTCTCACGCCGATTCAGCACGACACCGCGAACGAATTGGCCCAGGCCATCGACGTCCAGGAGTGGAAGACAGGCGACGTCGAACCGATCCCCGGCAAGACGATGCCGGCGATCGCCGTGGTCGAGCGCGATTATCCGAATATCTACCAGCGATTCACCGCGCTTGGACCATTGATGTCCAAGCTTGGCAACGTCGTGAAGGGCATCGCCTGGAACACCGAGCACGAGGTTGATCTGCTCAAGCGTCTCAACGGCACGGTCACGCAGGAAGGACCGACCCAGGGCATGCCGAAGATCGACACCGACATCGACGCCACCGAGGTAATCCTTGCGCTTGCGCCGGAAACGAACGGCGAGGTCGCGGTCAAAGCCTGGGACGCGCTGTCGAAGACGACGGGCCGCGATCACACCCATCTCGCTATGCCGAAGGAAGACGAGAAGATCCGCTTTCGCGATATCGTCGCGCAACCCCGCAAGATCATCTCGGCGCCGACCTGGTCGGGCCTGGAATCAGAGAAGGTCTGCTACAACGCCGGCTACACCAACGTTCACGAGTTGATCCCTTGGCGTACGCTCACCGGACGCCAGCAGCTCTATCAGGATCATCTCTGGATGCGGGCATTCGGCGAAGCGCTCTGCGTCTATCGCCCGCCGGTCGATCTAAAAGCAATCAAACCGATGATCGACTCCAAGCCGAACGGCGAGAAGCAGGTCGTTCTCAATTTCATCACGCCGCACCAGAAATGGGGCATCCACTCGACCTATACCGACAACCTGCTGATGCTCACGCTGTCGCGCGGCGGTCCGATCGTTTGGATCAGCGAGACGGACGCGGCCAAGGCCGGCATTGCCGACAATGACTGGATCGAAGCCTACAACACGAATGGCGCCCTGGTGGCGCGCGCCGTGGTTTCGCAGCGCGTGAAGGAGGGGACGTGCCTGATGTATCACGCGCAGGAGAAGATCGTAAACGTGCCGGGTTCGGAAGTGACCGGCCAGCGCGGCGGCATCCACAATTCGGTGACGCGCATCGTGGTGAAGCCCACACACATGATCGGCGGTTACGCTCAGCAGTCCTACGGCTTCAACTACTACGGCACGATTGGCACCAACCGCGACGAGTTCGTCATTGTCCGCAAGATGTCGAAGGTCGACTGGCTCGACAAGCCGAACGCCGATCAGCCCGAACCAATGGCGATTGCGCCCAAAATGGAGGCCGCAGAATGAAGATCCGCGCGCAAATCGCGATGGTGCTGAACCTCGACAAGTGCATCGGCTGCCACACCTGCTCGGTGACCTGCAAGAACGTGTGGACCAGCCGCGAGGGCATGGAATACGCCTGGTTCAATAACGTCGAGACCAAGCCCGGCATCGGTTATCCGAAGGACTGGGAAAATCAAAAACGCTGGAACGGCGGCTGGCGGCGCAAAGAGAACGGCAGGATCGAGCCACGTATCGGCGCGAAGTGGCGGGTGCTGGCGAAGATTTTCGCCAATCCCGATCTGCCGGAAATTGACGACTACTACGAGCCGTTCACGTTCGATTACGAGCACCTGCAGAAGGCGCCGGAGATGCCGGCGTTCCCGACCGCGCGGCCGCGTTCGCTGATCAGCGGCGAGCGGATGGAGAAAATCACGTGGGGCCCTAATTGGGAGGAGATCCTGGGCGGCGAGTTCTCCAAGCGCTCGCAGGACTACAATTTCGAAGGCGTGCAGAAGGACATCTACGGCCAGTTCGAAAATACCTTCATGATGTATCTGCCGCGGCTCTGCGAGCACTGTCTGAACCCGGCCTGCGTGGCAGCCTGCCCCTCCGGCGCGATCTACAAGCGCGAGGAAGATGGCATTGTCCTGATCGACCAGGACAAGTGCCGCGGCTGGCGCATGTGCGTATCGGGCTGTCCGTACAAGAAAATCTATTACAATTGGTCGAGCGGAAAGTCCGAAAAGTGCATCTTCTGCTATCCACGCATCGAGGCCGGCCAGCCGACGGTGTGCTCGGAGACTTGCGTCGGCCGCATCCGCTACCTTGGCGTTGTGCTCTATGACGCCGACCGCATTGAGGATGCGGCCAGTGCTGCAAACGAGCAGGACCTCTACGAGGCGCAGCTCGGTATTTTCCTCAACCCCAATGACCCGGCGGTGATCGAGCAGGCGCGCTTCGACGCAATTGCCGAAAACTGGCTCGAGGCCGCGCGCCGCTCGCCCATCTGGAAGATGGCAATAGAATGGAAAGTGGCGTTCCCGCTGCACCCGGAATACCGCACGCTGCCGATGGTTTGGTACGTGCCGCCGCTGTCGCCGATTCAGTCGGCCGCGGCCGCCGGCAAGATCGGTCATGACGGCGAGATGCCGGATGTGCGCTCGCTGCGGATTCCGCTCAAATACCTCGCCAACCTGTTGACGGCGGGCAAGGAAGAGCCGGTCGCGCTCGGTCTGGAACGCATGCTCGCAATGCGGGCCTACATGCGCGCCAAGACCATCGACGGCGTCATCGACGAGAACATCGCCACGCGTGTCGGTCTCACCGGGCTGGCGATCGAGGACATGTATCAGACGATGGCGATCGCCAACTACGAGGACCGCTTTGTGATTCCGACCGCGCACCGCGAACTTAACGAGGATGCTTACGATCTACGCGGCTCTTGCGGTTTTTCCTTCGGCAATGGCTGCTCCGGCGGCGCGACCGAGGTCAACCTGTTTGGCACGCCCAAGAAAGTCAAGACGCCGATGGAGGTGATGTGATGACCCAGACCTTCAAGGTGCTGTCGGCGCTGCTGAGCTATCCTACCGCACAGCTGCAGGAAGCCATGCCCGAACTCACGGCAGCTGTCGGCCAGGAAGCACTCCTGGACGCCGCGGTTCGTCGCCAGCTCGAGCGTCTGATGAACGAAATCGCGAGCGGCGATCTTTATGACCTGCAGGAGCGCTATGTGCTGCTGTTCGATCGCACGCGCTCGCTGTCGCTGCATCTGTTTGAACATGTGCACGGCGAGAGCCGGGATCGCGGTCAGGCCCTGATCGACCTCAAGTCGCTGTATGAGAACGGCGGGCTCGAGATCGAAGCCGCCGAACTGCCGGATTTCCTGCCGCTATTCTTGGAGTTTCTGTCGACGCGGCCGCGCGCCGAGGCCTACGAACTGCTTGGTCAACCGGCCTATATTTTCGCAGTTTTGGCCGAACGCCTGCACAAGCGCCAGTCTGACTACGAGGCTGTCTTCCGCGCTCTTACGGCGCTCGCGGCTTGCAAACCCAAAGCCGAAGATATCTCGGCGTTGCTCGCTGAGCCCGACCCGGATGCGACCGACCTCGCGGCGCTCGATGCCGCCTGGGAGGACCAGCCGGTCAACTTTGGGCCGAACGCCGGCGACGGCTGCAAGGACGGCCTCATCGCCAGGATCCGCGCCGGCCGGCGTCCCGCCCCCGGCGTGGCCAATCCGTCGCCTTCCCGCATTTCGCGCTCATGAGGAAATGATTATGCGCGAGACTCTCAACTACGTCGTCTTCGGTTGGTATCCCTACCTTTGCCTGACGGTATTTCTGTTAGGCAGTCTGGTTCGCTTTGATCGCGAGCAATACACCTGGCGGAGCGGATCGAGCCAATTGCTCCGCCGGCGCCAGCTGCTCTGGGGATCGAACCTCTTTCACGTCGGCATTCTCGTGATCTTTCTCGGCCATTTCGTCGGCTTGCTGACCCCGATCTGGATTTTCGAGATGCTCGGTATATCCCACACCTTCAAGCAATGGATGGCGATTGGCGTGGGTGGAGTCGCCGGCGTCATGTGCTTTGTCGGAACAACACTTCTGGTCCACCGGCGGCTCTTCGACCCGCGCATCCGCAAAACCTCGTCGTTTGGCGATATCGCAATCCTGCTGATGCTCTACGCCCAGTTAACTCTCGGTCTGTCGACGATCCCGGTGTCGCTCGGTCATCTCGACGGCCACGAGATGGTGAGGTTCATGACATGGGCGCAGGGCATCCTGACGCTGCGGCCCGGCGCGTCGGCGCTTGTTGCCGATGCAAGCCCCGTCTTCAAGCTGCATCTGTTCCTGGGCATGACGATTTTCCTCGTATTCCCGTTCACCCGCCTGGTGCACGTCTGGAGCGCGCCGGTTTGGTACCTCGGCCGCCGCGGCTACCAAGTCGTGCGCACCACCAGAACCGGCGGGCCGGCAGGCCGGCGGCCGAGCGCCGTTCCCGCGGAGTGACCGCGATGACATGCGCGGTGCATCAGTCGATCTTGCCGAGGGGTCGTGGTGTAAGCGTCAACGGGGTTGCGGTTCCGCGTGACCTGATTGCGCGCGAAGCCCAGCATCATCCTTCGCGCACCCCGGCCGAAGCGTGGAAAGCCGCCGCGCGGGCCCTGGTGGTGCGCGAATTGCTGCTACAGGAGGCACGTCGGCTCGAGGTTTCGGGAGAACCAATGGCCGAAAGTGAGGGTCGCCGCGAGACCGAGGACGAAGCGGCCATTCGCACCCTGGTCGCCCGGGAAGTTCAAACGCCGACAGCGGATGCGGCAACATGCCGGCGCTATTACGAGCAGAACCGACAGCGATTCCGTTCACCTGACATCTATGAAGCCGCCCATATTCTGTTCGCCGCGAGCAAGGCCGATGCGCCGCGTTACGCGCAGGCCCGTACTGCCGCGGAAACGATGCTCGCCGTCGTGCGTGAGCATCCGGAGCAGTTCGCCGCCTTGGCGAAGGCGCACTCGGCCTGGTCGTCAGCTTCACAGGGTGGCAACCTCGGTCAGATCACAGCCGGTCAGACAACGCCCGAATTCGAACGCGCCTTGCTTGCGCTCGAACCAGGTTCGATCGGCCCGGAGCCGGTCGCCACGCGTTACGGTTTTCATATTGTCCGGCTTGACCGCAAGCACGAAGGCCGCGATTTGCCGTTCGAACTTGTGGCGGAACGGATCGCCGCATACCTGCAGGATTGCGTGCAACGGCGTGCGCTCGCGCAATACGTAGCGCGGCTTGCCAGCGCCGCGCGTATCGACGGCATCGATCTCGCCGGCGCCGAAGCCTTGCGGGTGGCCTGAGCGGAACGAGAGCATGTTACTCGGCGATATCATTGCCTCCTTCGAAGACGAAACCGTGATCAATGAGACGCTGTTCTCGCTCGGGGACCTTGCGCTCACTGCCCGCCTCGTCGCTCTTGCGGCCGAAAGCAACGTATCGACGGGCGAACTCGCCATGCAGTCGGTTGGCCGGTTCGTCAATGGCGCGAGCGACGAGGAGTGGGTGGCATTGTTTGGTCAAATGTCGCGCTCCGATAATCCAGGGCAGGTATTTTTGCGGCGGGCGCTGGCGAATGCCGTATCGGACTTTGCAAATAGTTAGCGATGGCCGACGCCGGCGTCCTGCCGGCCATGCAACCCCTGGAGTAATGAGTGGACACGGAACGATCCCAAACCCGTCAAGATCCGCTGTCGGTCGATCGCTCCCATTCGCCATTGACCGCCGAAATCTAGGACCGATTCGCGGGTCAATTTGTGGGTAGATCCAGAGCCGACTTGCTAATTGACTGGTTTAACAATCGAAATGACAACGATCGACGGACACTCCCTCCGCCACAGCCGGTCATACTAACCGTCGACCCGGGCGTTCTTAAAGGCCTGGGTCTGGACATTTGACTTGGATCATGGTGCGGCGCGGGCCAAGGGGAGAAGAATTATTTTAAGCCACAGGACGATTAGGCCAAGGGGGCAACCGCCGTGATGAGCGCCAGCCGAGCGGACATTGCCGGTAGGACCGCGACACTTCTAGGGACCATGCGTGCGGCACGGCCGCTCGTCCACAACATTGCCAATTACGTGTCGATGGATATCGCGGCAAACGCCCTCCTCGCCATCGGCGCCTCGCCCGCCATGGTGCATGCTCGCGAGGAGGTGGCCGAATTCATGGGCCTTTCGGCGGCGCTCGTCGTCAACATCGGAACCCTGTCCACGCCCTGGATCGAGGCGATGATCATCGCCGCGGAGGCCGCAAAGGGGCAGGGCAAGCCTTGGGTGCTCGATCCCGTCGGTGCCGGCGCCACAACGCTGCGCAACGAAACGGTGAAGATGCTCCTGCCGCATCGGCCCTCGATCATCCGCGGCAATGCATCCGAGATCATGGCGGTCGCTGGCGGTGCCGGCGTTACGCCCAAGGGCGTCGACAGCGCCAACACGACGCAGGAGGCGCTGGCCTTCGCGCTCAGCCTCGCCGAGCATGAGGGCTGCATCGTCGTCGCCACCGGCGCGGTCGACATCGTCACGGACGGCCGCCGCGTGGTGAAGCTCGCCAATGGTTCGCCGATGATGGCCAAGGTGACCGCGCTGGGCTGCGCGCTCTCCGCCGTCACTGGAGCATTTGCCGCTGTCGCCACCGACAAATTCGACGCGGCCGTCGCGGCAGTCGCGGTATATGGCATCGTCGGCGAAATCGCCGCGGAACAGGCGAAGGGCCCGGGCTCGTATCGCGTGGCCTTTCTCGATGGGCTCGAGTCGATCGGGCCGAAGGAGATCGAGTGTCGCTTGCGGACCGTCGACTGATGCCTGGAAATGGCGGAAAAATACTACCAGCTCTGCCTGGTGACCGATAGCGCGCTGGCGAACGGCCGCTCCCTTGCCGGTATTGTGGCGGCCGCGGTGAAAGGCGGCGTCACATTGGTACAACTGCGGGAAAAGACCGCGTCGACGCGTGCCTTCATCGAGCAAGCAAGGGTGCTGAAGCGGTTGCTCGCGCCGCTGCGCGTGCCGCTGCTCATCAATGACCGGATCGATGTCGCGCTGGCAGCCGGCGCCGACGGCGCGCATGTCGGCCAGCAGGATATGCCGGTCGCGCTGGCGCGGCAGTTGCTCGGGCCTGCGGCGATCATCGGCCTGTCGATAACCGAACTGGGCCAGGTCCGCGACCGGGACGTCGAGCTTGCTGATTACCTCGGTGTCGGACCGATCTTCGCCCAGTCGACGAAACTTGACGCCACGCCACCACTCGGCCTCGGCGGATTGGCGGAGGTTCGCCGCGCCAGCGGCAAACCGATCGTCGCGATCGGCGGCGTATCGGCCGCGAACGCGGACGCGGTGCGGTCGGCCGGGGCCGACGGCATCGCCGTTGTCAGCGCGATCATGGGCGCCGACGACCCTAGGGCGGCGGCCGCGGCGCTGGTCTCTGCGCCGAAGGCCGGGCGCCTCAAAAGTGGCTGAAGCCGCGCCAGGCGGGAATCGCCGTTAGCCGCTGAACGTCGCAGCGTGACGTCGTCAACAGCGGCTTCAGGCGGCGCTGGAATAGCTCGGTCAGCCCGCTACGGTTCAAATGGTCGGTATCGAAATAGAAATTCGGGTTATCCAGTTCGGTTGAAAAGTCGCAGAACGGCACCGCGCGATCCGCCAACACGCGCATCAAGCCTTCATTAAAGGCGGCCTCGTGAGGAAGCTGATTGCGGAATTGCGTCAGCATGGGCAACTTGACGGCTACCATGCGCATGTCGTGCTGTTCGGCAATTTCCATCAATCCGGCGAAATCATCCAGATATTTTGCGAGCACGGCCGGTGCCTGAGTATCGGGATAGAGATAGGCAATTCGCTTCGTCACCGCCGAGGCCGACGGCCGGTAAACGCGGTCGAACTGGGCTTCGCCCTCCCAGGCGTCGCGCTGCAACCGGTCGCGGTTGTTGATCTTGGAAAACCCGGTAGCGTAGTCGAGCAAGGCGCGGGGGCTGACGCCATGATCGCGCATGTAATCCCACAGAAGCTTGACGGTGGTGGGCGCGAACGGCGTACCGCGGATCAGTTTTGCGTCGGAGAAACGGTCTTCGTTCCATGCGCGCGACCAGAACGCAAACGAGTCCACGACATAGAGCAGATTGTGGGCGCGATGCGCGTGCAGGAAGGACGCGAGCACGAACCGGTTGTAGAGGGCACCGGTGCCGGGAGATGCGAGGTTGATGATCCGCAGCCCCGTCTCATGCTGCATGTAGGCGTTGAAATCGCTGAAATCGAGCGGCATCGCATGCGATGCACCGAGGATGACCCAATCGTAGTCCGGCGCGGGGGCAACCGCGATCTTGAACAGTGCATTGCTGCGGCCGTTGCGGAACAGCAGCTGCTCGCAGCCGAACGAGAGGCCCGCATAGAGCGCAAGACCGATCGCCACGAACAGGAGCGCTGATCTTTGCAGAGACTTCATTGCCCACGGTTCCTGCGTCAGAACTGCATGTAGATGAACTCCTTCGCCTGCCACCGTCCGAGCAGCAGCAAGGTGAAGATCAGCAGATAATAGGCGCCCCAGCGCACGACGACCGGCGCCGCCGCGAGGCGCTGGAAGACCGGCCGGCGTTCATCGATAATCTCGTATCCAAGCAGGAACGCGATGAGGCCGAAGCCCGTCAGTTGCTCGACGGTGAACGGATAGATCGCCAGCAGCGAGGGCAGTTCGCTCAAGCGCGACCCTATTTTCTGCAACACGAGTAGGGCGTCATGAATCGAAGCCGCACGGAAGAACACCCATGCGACGGTGACTAGGTGGAAAGTGATGACGGCACGCAGCACGGCGAGCGGGACGCTGGCGCTGACGCGCGGCAGCGCCTCGCCCACGCGGCGCCAAAGGCTCCGGGTCGCGAGGCTGGCCCATTGGTATGCGCCGTTCAGCGCCCCCCAGACCAAAAAGGTCCAGCCGACGCCATAGCCCAGGCCGGCATGCCAGAGCCCGCTGACCAAGAACACGATCATGACGTTGATGGCGCGGCGCAGCGCTCCGGCGCGGCTGCCGCCGAGCGGGATATAGAGATAGTCGCGAAACCAGTGGGCTAGCGAGATGTGCCAGCGGCTACCCCAGAATTCGGCAGTGCTGCGCGACAGGTACGGCCGGCGGAAGTTCTCCATGAGCTTGAGACCGAATAGCGAAGACGTGCCAAGCGCAATGTCGGTGTAGCCGGAAAAATCGCAGTAGATCTGGAAGGCGAAGAAATAGCTGCTGATCAACAGTTCGGCCGGCGGCGCGAAAGTCACGATCGAGAAGCTATGGTCGACCATTGGCGCAAGGTTGTCCGCGATCACCACTTTCTTGAACAGGCCCCAGCCGATGAGCTGCAATCCGAGCACGATGCGCTGCGGATCGCTACGCAGTCCGGACCAGAGCTGCGGCAGGAACGTCGTCGCCCGTTCGATTGGGCCGGCGAAGATCTTGGGGAAATACGCGACGAACAGCGCCGTACCGCCGAGCCGCTGCTTCGCATCGAGGCGGCCGACATAGATGTCGATCAGATAACTCGCAGCCGAGAAAGCGTAAAAGGAGAAACCAGCCGGCGCGGTAACGCCCAGCCGCGGTAAGCCGAGGTGCGGAATCAAATTCGCGCTCTCGATTTGGCCGGCGACGAAATCATAAAATTTGAATGCGGTGAGCGACCCGAGCACGACGAGCAGGCCGCCGGCGAGAACGGCCGCGCGCAGAGATGCTCGCTTGCTGCGCGCCAGCGCGCGGCCGCAGAGGTAAATGACCAGGGTCACCGCGCCGAGGTAGACGAGATTGGACGGGTGCCAAAAGCCGTAAAAGACGTAACTTGCGACCAGCAGGACCGCCCAGCGCTGCGCGACCGGGACGATGCGGAACGCCGCGAGCACCAGAGGCAGGAAGATGAAGAATTCGAGTGACGTGAACAGCATGGCTTCGTGTCTCCCCGCCGCCGTTCATGTCCGCTCATGCGCCTACGCCCCCGGTCAGTACGAGGCGCCGCCGGCGCGCAATTCCTCCGGCACCTGGTCGATCGGAATGCCGGCGTTCAGCACCAGATAGCTGGCCAGCTGCTCGCGTTGCGCCTCGGTGAGCTTGATACCGATGTGGCTCGGCTTGTGCATGGTGCCAAGCCAGTGCTCTTTGGGACGGCTCTGCGTCACCACCACCGTGATAACGTGGCAGCCCTCGCATTTCTCGAGTGCGAAGTCGCGTCCGTCCATAGGCAGCTTGGAGGCATCGGTCGGCATTTGGTTCGCCGGCAAGGGCATGTTGAACGAAAGATAATCTGCCAAGGTGAGCAGTTCCTTGTCGGTCAGGGACTGCAGCGCGGTGATGGCCGTGGTATGAGCCTTCAGATAGCTCACCCACTCGTCTCGCGTGCGCTTGCCGGCAGCCAATGCTTTCATCTCATCCGCCGGCGGGTGACTGGCGATGACGTTGGCCAGCAGCGTACGGCCACCGACCGGAATGAAGGCAAACACGTCGTCGCTTTGGGCATTCAGCGGCTGCGGCAGCCAAACAGCAACCATCGCTGCGGCCGCTACTGCGAGCAAAGGGATGAAGCGCATGATACGTTTCCTTGGCGATGCGAGCGGGCCGATGCGCGCTCACGTGATTAGAACCGAAGATCCGCCGGTACGTCCTCGGCTTTCATCGGCATGCTGAAGGCGGCATAGCGCGCGAAGGTTTCGCGCTCTTGTGCCGTCATTTTGATTTGACGATGGAACGGGGACAGAAAAATGCTGCGCCATCCCTGCGCGTCGCGGTTCTGCATCAGGTAGCCGGAGAACAGCGAGTGGCAGGACTGGCATTGATTCCACGCTAGCTCCCGCCCGTCCGCCGGCAGCGCGGCGGCAAGCGCCGCGCTGTCTTGAGCCTTGGCGAGCGCCTCCTCCGGCACCGGCATGTTGATCGCCAGATAAGCCGCAAGCTCGTTGACGTCGCGCTCGGTCATTGACGTCTTGTGCTTGGCGATGAACTCGCGCCACTCCGCCTCACTGCGTCGAGCCGAGTCGATCTCACGCAATTCGGCGGGCTTGGCGGTCAGCTCGAGCAGCAGCGTCTTGCCGCCCTTCGGCATGAAGCCGAAGTCTTCTTGGCAGAACACCGATGCCGGCATCAGCAAGAGCGCCACCGCTGTGACCAGAGTCTTGATGCCAAGCGGGCGCAGAGTTCTCATGTCGACGTCCCAGCCAATTGCACACCGGCGAACGAAAACACCGGAACGCGCACTTCGCGGACTGCCTGCTCGGCAGGGAAGCCGTTGCCGCGCAGCAGGTCGAGCATGACGATGGTGTTGTCGTCGTAGTACTGTTCGCCGCAGGCATCGCAGACCAGCGCCGGGACGTCCTCGATCACGACCAGTCGATCATCGTGCCAGAATGCAGACTGCACCCGTGCGGCCCGCAGCTTTGGGCTCTGACAGTGGGTGCACAGACCGAGCTGCTGTTGGTCGCTGTCGACGTCGACGTCAACGGTCACTTGTATGGCGTCCATGGCCGCTCCATTGATGTTGGGCAAATGTGCCGAAGGCCGTAGCGCGGCCTTCGGCATTGTCCTCGGCGGTTTTAGCCGACCAGCTTCTTCGCCAAGTTCACGATGTGACCGGCGTTGGGTTTCATCCAGAGGAACATCTCCGGAGATGCCGGCGGGGGCGCATCGGGGAAGGCAATGCGCTTGAAGCGCGCGCCGTCCACGTTCTCGGCGACGCGGGCGATCACCTCGGCGCCGGGGCACAGTGTGTAGTAGGACTGATCGAATGTGAGCAGCCGTTTCGTCTTCTGCACCGACTTCACCAGAGTCTCGGTGTCCATCGGCTTGAGCGACCGCAGGTCGATCGCCTCGACCTTCATGCCTGCCTTCTGCAGCTGATCGGCGGCTGCGAGGACCTCAGGCATGCCGGCCCCTGAGCTGACAATGGTGAGATCGTTGCCGATCGTGCGCACTGCCG
Source organism: Xanthobacteraceae bacterium (assembly GCA_049512975.1). Taxonomy (GTDB): domain Bacteria; phylum Pseudomonadota; class Alphaproteobacteria; order Rhizobiales; family Xanthobacteraceae; genus BOG-931. The sequence goes on from JBEKWO010000043.1 coordinate 25,321, forward strand.
CTTTGTCGAGCGGCACCGTGTACTGCTCGTCGGAGACTTCCTCGACCAGTTCGCGCAGGCCGTCGGGCCAGAGATAGACGACTGGGTTGGGGTCACGAATGGCGGAAACCATCATGCCCTTGGCATCGGCGGGCGTCGACGGGATCACGGTCTTTACGCCCGGGATGTGAGCGTAATAGGTGTCGATCTCATAATCGGAGTGCTGTCCGGCAAAGCCCGGAGTCTGGCCGGTCATCTCCATGATGAACACAATCGGCATCTCCGCTTGGCCACCGCTCATGTGGCGCAGCTTGCCGGCTTCGTTCTGGATCAACTCGAACGGCATGCAGGCGCCCTGATAAGGGATGTAAGTCACGGCCTTAGAGCCGGCTAGGCCAGCGCCCAGCGTGCAGGCCGCCATCCAGTACTCGTCGATGCCGGTATTTACGACCCGCTTGCGGCCGAACTCCTTCTCCAGGTTGATCACCGGTTTACCCGGGTTCGAAGCCACCGGTGGTGTCAGTTCGAAAATCCAGACCATGTCCTTGTCTTGACGCATCTCGTGCTGCACAGCTTCGAGGACTGCGTACATCCAGGTTTTTCGTGCCATTGTCTTGCTCCAATCCTTGAAATGCCTTTTCGGGGTGGCGTTGCGCTCAACCGAACTGGCGCGCAGCGACGGTGCCTTCGACGAACACGTTCTTAAGTCCGTCTTCCGGCTTGCACATCGGTTGCTTGTCCGCCCAGGCAAAGGCGTCTTTGACCTCCTGTTTGATGCTGTCCTCGATCGCAGCGGCCTTGGCTTGATCCAGGACGCCCCACGAGATCAGAGTGTTGCGGCAGATATCGACGGGGTCCCGTGCCAACCAGTCGCGCACCTCGCGTTCCGGACGGAACGAGGTGATCGCCAGCGGGTCGTAGCCGAATGCTCCGAGCACGCCGGGTTTTGCTCCCGGTGCACCCCAGTGATTGTAGTAACGGTAGGTCTTGGCCTCGATCAGCGTCGGACCTTCGCCGGCCCGGGCCCGCTCCACCGCGTCCCTGGCCTTGTTGTAGACCTGGAAAACATCCTGTCCGTCGACGACGACGCCGGGGATGCCGTAGGGTCCGGCGGCTTCGGCGATGTCCTTCATCGGGCAGGAGTAGGAGTAGTGCGCGTATTGGTGGTAGAGATTGTTCTCGACCACGTAGATAAACGGCAGTTTGAGCAGCGCCGCGTTGTTGAGCGCACTGTGGAACTGGGGCGTGGCATAGGTGCCGTCGCCGCCGAAATTAACCACCACCTGCTTGCTGCCGCGCGCCCGGATAGCGAAGGCCGAACCAGTGGCCATCACCGGGCCGGGCCCGATCATGCCGTCGGCACCCATGAAGCCGACCGACTTGTCAGCGATGTGCATCTCGCCGGCGTAGCCGCCGTTGAGGCCGGTGGCGCGGAAATCGTACTCCGCGGCCATCTTCTTGATATCCACGCCTTTGGCGACAGCATGACCGGTCGGACGATGCGTGCTGTAGATCAGGTCGACTTCTTTGAAGGCGCCCTTGTTGTTCAGCGCAGCGCAGACGCCGGTCGCGACCGCTTCCTGTCCGGGATACATATGATTGTAGCCGCGATAGTTCGGCTCGGTGAGCATCTTGTCGACGACAGTGCGGTCGAACCACCTGATGCGCAGGATGGTCGAATACATATCGATCAGTTTCTCGTTCGGCAGGTCTTTCGCCCAGTAGCCGATTTCACCTTCGGCCCAGGCGACTTTGCTGCTGATAGAAACCGCCGCGCCTGCGGCGGCAAAACCTTTCAAGAGAGTGCGGCGAGTTTGAGATGGAAGCGACGTGCGTGCGGGTCCATCGGCAGAGGAATGAGCGCTAGCCATGGTGGTTCTCCGATGACAGGGAATTCGAGATATTGAAAAAGCTATGCCGCTCAGGCAAGCAACCTTTGATCTAAGTCAAAGGCGGCAACTATTTCCGAATTAAAATTCTTGCGTTGGATATTGTTTTTACCGGCCTTGGACACGCTCTGCCGGGTGTATGGGTTATATTCGAATCATTGTCATTTATGACGTCGTGGTGACATTGACTTGGATCATGGTGCCGGCAAGCCAAAGGGAAAAGATTATTTTGTATTTGTTCGCCCAATTGGAATTGATGCCATGGTCGCCACGCGACAGCAGCCGAGAGAAATCGCAACCTTGACAGCGACATCGGCCACCGATGCCGACGCGCGGACGCAACGGGTGCGGCGGGCAGGCGCGCCGATGAGCGTCGGCGGCGGAGTTGTCGTTGACGCTCGCGCGAGCCAGCCTGAGGACCGCGACCCCTATAGCGTGACAGCCCTCGCGGACATCACCGATCGCTCGCTCCACGCCGCCATGGCGCGTTTCACCGTCGGCATTTCGCCGGCGGCGCTCGCTGAAGCCTATTTGGACTGGGCAACGCATCTTGCCTACGCGCCGGGCAAGCGCGCGCAGCTCATCGGCAAGGCGATCCGCAAGGCGGCCCGGTTCGGAAACTACGCGAGCCGCTACGCGATCGAAGGTGGGCAGACGGAGTGCTGCATCGAACCATTGCCGCAGGACCGGCGATTCGCGGACGAGGGTTGGCGGCAATGGCCGTTCAGCTTCATCTACCAAGCCTTTCTGCTGCAGCAGCAATGGTGGCACAACGCCACCACCGGCGTGCGCGGGGTGTCGAAAAAACACGAGGAGATCGTTGCGTTCGGCTCGCGCCAGATCCTCGACATGATTGCACCGTCGAACTTCCCCCTGACGAATCCCGAGATCCTTCGGCATACGATCGGTGCCGGCGGTCTCAATCTCCTGAAGGGCTGGCAGAATTGGATCGAGGATTGGGAACGTGCCATCACCGGCAAAAAACCGATTGGTGCAGAGAATTTTGCCGTTGGCCGCGACGTCGCGAGAACTCCCGGCAAGATCGTCTATCGCAACCGCCGCATCGAGTTGATCCAATACATGCCGGCGACCGCCGCGGTACGACCTGAACCAGTTCTCATCGTTCCCGCCTGGATCATGAAATATTACATTCTCGACCTGTCGCCGGAAAACTCGTTGGTGAAGTACCTGACCGAACAGGGCTTCACGGTATTCATGATCTCCTGGAAGAGTGCATAATCGCGTTCGAAGGAAGTCATCAATGGGTGAAGCAGGGTCGGGGCGGCTGGCTAGACCTTCCCCATGGGGGACTTTCACCTCCTATTCTTTGCCAGCTTCCTGGCGCACTCGGCTCCGGGTCTTGGTCGTGTGAAAACTCCGACGTTCAATTTGCGTGGGTGTGGCTACAAATCATGGACAAGTGGGATTCAACCGACGTCTCGACCTTCAAGCTCATTCAGCGAGCTGAAGATGCCTAGGCGGCAAACTGCTTAGTGTCCGCGATCGATCGTAATTCGCCGATTGCCGTTTCGAGCTGCCGCGTGAGCTCAATCGTCGTCCCCTTCCCAAAGGGTAACTCCGCTGTTGGGATCGGTGACCCGAATGTCACCCGGATTAGAGGTCGGTGGAGGAGATGCGCGACTTGCATCTGCTTCGGGCCTTGAAAGAAGGCGGGCACAAGTGGAACCCGAGCGTGAAGCGCGACCGTCGCGGCACCACGCTTGAAGGCAATATTTTGGTCGCTTCGCGTGCCGCTCGGGAAGATCAGGATGACTCCATCGTGCTTCAGAATGTCGACCGCAGCCTTGATCGAACTTAGCGACGGGTCCGCGCGGTCAATCGGAATGGAACCGACGTGCTCCAAGACCCATCGTGATAGCGACGGACCGAAAAGCTCTTGCTTTGACATATAGCGCAGCTGTCTTGGGTATACGGCGTAGGCCAGCCATAGGCTATCCACCCAGCCAACGTGATTGCAGGCGATGACCGCCCCAGTCCCGCCGAGCCGAAAAAAGTCGGGCCGATTGATGACCTCCGGCTTGCCGACACACTCGAAGAGAATCTTTAGCCCTGGCGATACGACCGTGAGAACGTTCATGCAGCATGCCCTGGCTGACAGTGTCCCTATAAATATCATACGCGCCAACGTCGCAGCGGCGACATTTCGATGCACGTTGAATCCACCGTTGAAATCGTACTCCGTAAATCGGAAGCCCCTGCGTCATGTCTCTTGTTGGTCTTCAACGGCCGTCCTGTGATGTCCGCGACATGTCCGTCTCACCCTTAACAACTGACGTCCGATCAGCAGGACGTGACGGACAAGACGACGTTGGTCCGTCCCACGATTCCGCCACCCACACAGAGGCTGCTGAGAAAGTAACACATCGCTGTTCAAGCCCGCGCCAACACTACACAGTCGAGAACGGCCGAATAGTGGCAGCATGCCGCGACTAGTACGAAGCCATGCCAGATCGCGTTTTGAAATCGTAAGTTCTGCCACACATGAAAGATGACGCCTGCCGAGTAAAGGATGCCGCCTGCCGCGAGAAGCCAAAGGCTCAAGCTCGGGAGAGCGGCTGCAACCGGCTCGTAAAAGACCACACCACTCCAACCCAGGAGCAGGTAGAGAAGAATGGCCAGGCGATCGAGGCGACCCGGCAATAACAGCTTGAGAGTAATGCCGACAATCGCTACTAACCAGACACTGATGAGGAGACCCATAGAAACAACGCCGATTTTCATCTGAACTATGAATGGCGTGTAGGTTCCGGCGATCGTCACGTAGATGGCAGAGTGATCGAAGCGCCGCAGAATCCACTTCGTGCGGGAAATCGGCCAAAGGTTGTAGGCGGCGGAAAAGCCTAGCATCGTGAGCAAGCCGATAGTGTAGATACCGACGGACAGGCTATCGGCCGCGCGAATCGAGTTAGCCGTTAAGATGACCATCGCGATCGCGCCAACCAACCCGAGACTGACTCCGAGCACATGGACTATACCGTCCACGATCAACTCGCCACGGTCATATTCCCAGGTGATGCCCACCGGCCGGCAGCTCGAACTGGCCATAATTACTACTCCGATCCAGAGACTTGATCTACTCGCACTGGAATCGGTCATTTAAATGACGGCAAGCCTGATCGCGCCGCACAACGCGCCGCCCTATCTCACGTCACTCTCCTGTCCTGAGATGCCGACCGCCTGGTCAAGGCTCTCGATGGGTAACAGTCACAGTTGAGGCAATATGGGGATCAATTCTTCTCTGCGCCACCGGATCCAAAAAGAATCCGAAGCCGGGCAAGAACGGGAACAGCGGACGCCCCTTGTTTCCAAAATATCGCCGTCGGCAGCTGTCAGGTGTCCGAAGATGGTGTATTTAGGCATGAGGCGCGGCCGAAGATCCCGCAAATTAAACATATTAGGCGCGGCTTCGTGAGCTGAGTCGCGCTAATCTTGGGGGTGCATGGAGCTGAGCCGACCACCGCTCATCGTCGCCTTCGAGCTGAGCGAGAAGCATAAGGCGATCGTTGCCCACGCTCTCGCCGGCGCAAGCGCCGTCGTATATCTCACCGAGCTTGATGAGGCGGCCCGCGCCGAAGCGCTGCGCAACACCGGCGCGCTCTTGACATTTAACACCTCCAAAGAACTGCGGTCCGGCGAGGCAGAGCTGTTGGACGGCGCGCGGCTGATCCAGTTCATGATCGCTGGCGTGGACTTCATTCCGCTGGGCGAGCTCCCGGAGGGTGTGCCAGTGGCCACCAACGGCGGTGGCTTTGTCGAGTCGATGGCTGAGCACGCGCTCGCCATGACACTTGCCGCCGCCAAGCGCCTGATCTTGGAGCACGAAAACCTCAAACTTGGCCAGTTCAATCAGTTCACGCGGACCCGCATGCTGGCGGGCGGGGTCTGCGGAATCTTCGGCTTTGGCGGCATCGGAGCCGCGACCGCCCGGCTGATGCACTGCATCGACATGCGGGTGCACGCCATCAACCGGCATGGCCGGACAGATGAGCGGATAGACTGGATCGGAACGCCGGAGCGGCTGAATGAGCTCCTGGAGGTGGCCGACGTTCTGTTGATCAGCGCGCCGCTTACCCGTGCCACTTACGGCCTGATCGGCGCCGCCGAACTTCGCCGCATGAAGGACGATGCCATTCTCGTCAACCTGGCCCGTGGGGAGGTCGTGCAGGAAAGACCGTTGTATGACCACTTGGTCAGGCACCCGCGCTTCACCGCCTGCATCGATGCCTGGTGGATTGAACCGGTACGCCACGGAGAGTTCCGGATCGATCATCCGTTTCTCGACCTGCCGAACGTCATCGCCTCACCGCACAACTCGGCACAGGGCGGAGGCGCGTACGATATCAGCTTGCGCCGCGCAGTTGAGAACTGTCGTCGCGCCTTGACTGGCGAGGCGCCGCTTCACGTCATCGGGCTCGATGAGCGGCTGATGTAGAACGGTGGCTGAAAGTGCGACTTTGGTGACGAAGATTGCCGGTCAAGCGGAGACACATGGGCGCCCTCAGAGTGGCGTCCGCCCTCAACCGGCCATAGATACTCAACTGATCGATGCTTTAGCTCGATATCGATATACGCCGACTGGCCGATCGAGAGCAGCGTGTATTGCCGCCGGGCGCCCGCGACCCTCAATTGTTGAGGATCGAGATGTCCTTCGACGACTGCGGGCCTGGCTGTGGTGCGTCGGGCTTGTGAAGAGCTCGGCCTTGATTGGTCGCGGCTGCCAGGGCCCGAGGGTCGAGTCTGAGGCAACGAGGTACCGTTAGCGGCCTGAAGGTGCGCAAGATGCTCGAATGGGCCGTCACAGTCAGCTACCATTGGCCGCCACAGTTTTTGAGGCCGACTGAAACAAGAAGCGAGGAAAGCCATGGCATCTAGAGCTTTGTCCAAGCCCGAGTGGGAGTCCTATTGCGACCGTATTTCAAAAGGATTGGTGGGAAAACGCGCTCAGATCGAAGTTACCTCCCTCACGTTAGGTGATCAGATTGCGGCGAAGTGGCTCCCTTTGCTCGGCATCACGTACGATCCCAAGGACGATCTTCTGGAAATCGCGCTGGAAGGATTCGACCATCTTATCAACAAGCCGCAAAGCATCTCCGTCGACGACGGCCCCCAAGGCCTCGCGAGCATGGAAATCGTCGACAAAGACGCGCGGCGACAGATTGTCAAATTGATGGAGCCGCTGATGCTAACCCCACCCCACAAGCGAACGTAGATCGCTGCGCTCGCCCGGCGCCGCCGACCACACCCTCGCTCTGCTGGCGGAGCGCGTCGCTCGGCTCCGCCTCGCGCGCGCGAGACGTGTGTGCCATTACGATTAACGCCGGACGCGCTATTTTCCAAATTGCCCCCATTTGCGGTCTCCGCCCCGTATCTCGCAGTATGGTCCCGAGCGTTATCTCGCAAAAGTTACAGGTCGGACTGTAGGTCCCGCTGCCGTCGTGAGGACGCTCGGTTCGTACTCAGCAGTTAATGACTATTGCAGTGGCACTATCGGGCTGCACCACGCCTATCTCGCGCCAGATTGTGGTTTGAGAGTGATCTTGATCGTGGGCGCGCTTGGTCACGTTGGACCACGAGCACGCCGCCGACTTGACGTGGCGCGGCCAGCGCGTGCCGCTCTATAAGCATGACCGCAGCGGCCCGACTACCATCATGGAACCGGCGCAAGATGGTTTGAGTTACTGCACTTACCGTTACGTCTGGGGCGACTTGGCAACTTGCTCGGTAGCAACATGAAGTCATACCGAGTCCGGCTGATTGATTCCTAAGATTTCTGGGATTCACGGGCGGAATCGAAGCGGTTAGCATGCGTCGTCATGATTCGTCAGAGGGCACGATCATGACGATTATCAAGGCCCAGTTGAG
>JBEKWO010000044.1:0-32414 GCA_049512975.1 Xanthobacteraceae bacterium
AGCTCGTCTTCCCAATTCGACGTTGTGCCTACCATGGTCGGCCCTCCAAAAGCCGACCACCCATGAATCATTGAAAAACTGATTTGGGAATCCCGTGCCGCTAAAAATCTGCCAAAGTAGTGCTAGAGAGGCAGAATTGAACTTATACCATTAAGATCAAGGTCTTCCCTGGACCGGCAGTCCGGCCCGTAATAACGGTGCGATCGATCGCGCCGTGCAGTGTTTCAGCGAGATCGGCGTAAAAGTTTGAATCGGTGAAGTACCAGCTGTGAGACCATGACGCCGCGGCGATCGGATTGTCGCCTGGTCGTCGAATAGTTGCGAAATGGGCCGAGCAATCGACGTTGACGGTGCTCGCAGGAGCGTTATTCGGAAGCCCAACGCGGCCGGCGCGCGGCGCGACACCCGCGCGCTTGACATTGGAGATTTGCAGCACCTCGTCATAGAGATTAAAATAATTTGTTAGCCGATATGCGTGCCCAAGCATGCTTTCAGTGTCTTTGTTGCCATCGACGAAATCAGCCGCATCAACGTCCCCGGCGATCATGACGAGTTGATTCAACATCCAGTCGGTGCCTGTCTTGATCCCGTCGTCGGCGTGGTCGAGAGCCTCGCGCACCACATAGGCCCCCATCGAATGGCAAAGGACATGGATGAAAACGCGACAATCATTCGTTTGGGAATTGAGCAGTGGTTTGACCCCGGCATTGACAAGGTCGATAGCCGTTTTTTTGGCGATGTCGAGTTCTGCAAGATAGGCAAACGGATCGGTCCATGAGGGCCAATCAAAGCTGATAATCGTACATGGAAACTTGCCGGCAAGCCCCGCCTTGACGTAATTTTGCTCGGCGTCAACATCGGAGATACCAACGTTAAAGCCATGCACGAAAAACAAAAGGTTGCCGGTCACCACGCCCTTATCGTCGCACCCGAAGGTCGCCATGACCCGAGTGATCCACGCTTTTAAGCCGATTGCGTGCGCGGGTGCTGGAATTTCGTTATCGGGAACGGCGAGGTAACGGATAGCGCCGAGATTGCCGCCGAAAGCGTTTGCTGAGACCGACCGCACCGTGATGAAAAATTTCGTCATCGTGACCTCAAGACTCGAATATTCACAACTCAAATTTTCTAGCTGCTGGAAAGTCACGCCAATCGCAAACTCGGTTCGATCCCATACGCACGTTGGATGCGGAATAGCCAGACCTCTTGCCTGATCCATCTGCCGCACCGATTAGCTTCGCCATCAAATCCACTCCAGCATAACCAGCCATGAGTTGCAGCGCCTAGCATCCACAATCGGGCTCGCACGTCAATGCACAGCGCACGGGTGCGGGAGCGAAGTGCCATTTGCCCGCGGAGGTGGACCATACCGTATTGCCTATGCTTTAACTCGCGGCAGTATGACATTCGGTCCGGATCCAGACCATGGCGACGAAATCGACAAGCGAGCGTGGCCGCAAATTAGTGGAAGAATGCACGTTGTTTAGCGCGCTCGACCAAAAAGCGCGCCACGAAATCGCCGCCTATGCCCGACCACGCAACTTCATTGCCGGTGAATCGATATGTCGGCTCGGCGATCCCGGCGACAGCATGATGGCAGTGGTTCTTGGCACTGTGCGTATCTCGCTTCCTGCCATCAAGGGGAAGGAGATCATTCTTGCCGATCTGCAAACAGGCGAGTTCTTCGGCGAGATCGCCCTTCTCGATGGCAAGACGCGTTCGGCAAATGCAACGGCATATACGAAATGTGAGCTTATCGTGTTGGACCGGCGCGACCTATTGCCGTTCCTTGAACGAAATCCGGTTGCCTGTGTCCGGCTGATGGAGATGCTTTGCGCGCGCATCCGCCGCTCCGACGAGCGGATGGCCGATATTGCATTTCTCGATTTACCGGCGCGGCTTGCCAAGACGATCCTGCATTACGCGGCGACCGGCCGTAGCGCGGGTACAATCAAATTATCCCTTTCACAAAGCGAGCTGGCGGCAATGGCTGGCGGGACCCGGGAGAACGTCAACCGCTGTCTGCGCGATTGGCAACGTCGCGGCATCTTGGAATTGAAGGATCGGTGGACGATCGTCCGTCAGCCCGAAGCGCTGCGCAAACTTTTGAAATCGGCGTGATTTCCATGCGGCGACGCCGTCGTTCCGGAACGCGCTGAAGACCAGACAAAGTTACACCGAGCCGCCGCGATTTTTGCTGTGACGCGCGGCACAGACGTTGCGGCTTAAGAGACTAGATTCTGTCAGTAGCATTATCGATCCGTCACGTGCAGGTAGGATTCCTGACGCGGGAGATGACCATGAATACAATGTTCCGTCCATTTCAGCCGTCGTGTTGGGCTGGGTTTAAGCGCTATTTTGTCGAATGGCGGCAACGTGCTCTTCTCCGTCGCGAGATGACGATGCTGAGCAATCGCGAATGCGAGGATATCGGCTTAAGACCTACCTACCACGACGACGTGAGAAGGTCGTTCAAGTGGTAATAGCGATCGGCACATCTGGCAGAATCTACGGTTAAATTCGCCACCAAGTGAGCCCCACGGTTTTTGCTGATTGAGGGTTGGTCGGTCTTGGTATCTACAACTAGTCGGCGGGCGCTCGACTTAGAAGGTAGAGCTGCGCGACCGATCGGCGATCGAGGGCCAAAGCAAGCCGAAGCCCTTCTCAACGTGTCGATCGGCAAGATTCGGCGCCGCTCCCATGGTGGGTCGGTGTTCGGTTTTGTAGACCCGTGCCGCAACCTACCGTGGATTGGTCAGTCGCCGTATTAGATCGCTCCCCTCCCGAATGTCGATTGATGTTTCTCCGGTTGGGAATTTACCCAGGACCTGCATGAGCAGTTTGCTGGCTTGCGCATGGCTTCCTTCACTTGCTAGCAAACGCGCCAAGTCAATTGCAGTGCGTAATTCCCAACCAACGGCCTTTAACTTTCTCGCGGAAACGAGGGAGTGCTTAAATAGGCTGATCGCAGCTGAGCGATCTCGATCTGGATTCTGGCAGGCGAGATTGGCGCGAATTCGATAGACTTCTGGCTCGAACCAGCGCTCACCGGTCCGCTTCATGATAGCTTCAGCGGCAGCAGCGAGTGACCTCCCTTTCTCCACCTGACCAACTCGACCGAACTCCGCCGCCAGCACGATTTGATACAGCGGAACCTGAATGCAACGGTCTTCCGGCGGCAGCTTGGTTAATAGACGGCACAATTGTTCGAGGACCGGCAAAGCCGGCCCCTGCGCTGCCAAGGCCGATGTCGCCCAAAGCGGGCCGATGACTCCATACATGGGATAGCCATATTCGCTGGCTATCTTGATTCCCTCCTGAACGGACTTCAGATTGGCGGCGAAATCGCGTTCGTACCAATAATCAGATACGCCGATGATCTGGGCAAATGCCAGCATAAATGGGTGTGCGATCTGCCTCGCCAACTGCCGCGCAGCACTACAACAGGTTCTCGCTCTTCCAGGCGAACCCAATAGCCATTCGATGTGCCCCAAATAGACCAGTGCCACGATCTTTGGGTCATGTTGGTAGGTTTGGACGAGTTTCGCATGCTGCCGCGGATCGTAACGTTCACAGATGTGATTCGCGAGGTCTCGCGCCTCGAGCAACCTGCCTAGGAAGAAGTTGGCGAGCAGCGCTGCCGTATTCGCCATCAGCGCCGCTTCCTCGTCTCGCCAATCCTCGGCAAGTTGCACAAACTTGCGGGCATGCTGCAGAGACTTCATCAGCTCGCAGTTCACGAGCTTCGCCACTGCAACGCCCCAGTACACGATAGACTTCTCTCGCACAGTCCCATAATTCCCGCAGAGCTCCAGCGCGCGGCTGTAAGGCCCATAGACATTCGGATCGGACCACCCGGCGATCGCCGTGTATGCCATGGCGAGATTGGACTGCAGCGAAATTTCCGCCTCGAAGCGCTGTGGTGAAGCGGGAAGCTTTGATACAAGCGCAATTCCCTCGCGCAAATGCGCGACCGCTTCTTTGGTCGCTGACCGGCGAAGCGCAGACTTGCCGGCCTGCAACCAGGCCTCGATCGCTTCGGGGATGCTACCCGCCCGGGAATAATGATAGCCAAGGACGGCCGGCTGGCTGCCTTCCCGAATGGGCGCACCTTGCCGCAACCAGGCGGCAGCACGGGCATGAAGCTCACGCCGCTCTTCCTTGAGCAGTGACGCGTAGGCCGCGTCTTGGATCATGGCATGATTGAACACGAAGAGGGCGTCGCGGTGCTTCTGAGCACGATGGACGATGCCGGCGCTCTCCAACACCTCGAGCCCGCGCGACAACGATTCACCTTGAATGGGATAGAGGTTGTGTACGCCCTCGTACTCGAATTGGCGACCGAACACCGAGGCAATTTGCGCGATGCGTTTGGCGTGCTCGAGACGATCGAGACGCTCCATCAGGGAGTCTTGAATGCTAGCCGGCACCAATGGCTCGGGTAATCGTCCGGAGGGCAGCAAACGATCGTCAACGCGCTGAACGACGCCCGAATCTAGGATCGTTCGCGTGAACTCCTCAATGAAGAGCGGGACACCGTCAGTTCGTTCCACGATCTTTGCCAGGAGCTTCCGCGGCATCGAAGCCCCGCCGGCAATGGCCCTCACCATCTGCTCGCTCTCTCTCGTGGGGAGCTTCCGCAGATGAATGCGACGCGCCCCCAGATCCGACAGCCAGCTCGGATCATGATCGCTACGATGGGTAACTAGCAGGAGAACTCGCTCGTTTCTGATCCGCGCGACGATGCGCTGCAACAGCTCGATACTCGTCGGATCGATCCACTGTACGTCCTCGACGACCATCAAGATCGGCCGCTTGCGCGAGCCCGCGATCAAGACGTCGACCATCGCCTGCAATGCGCGCTCCCGTTCGCGCGGTGAACCGAGATCAGCCGGTTCATAGCCGTTGAAGCTCGGTATCGACAGCAGCGATCCGTAATAGGGAACGACGTCAGCGGTATCGGCGACGGCCCGCGCGAGCAGCACGCGTAACTTCGAGAGCATGAGCTCGACGTCATCACCTTTGCGGATGCCTGTCGCGCGCCGCAGCCGTTCGATCTCCGGCGCGAGCGGCGTGTTGGTGTGGAACGGCGAGCACTGCAGGGCCACCGGCTCGACCTGCGTGGGCCGAAGGGTTTCGCGGAACGCCTTGATAAGGCGGGATTTCCCAATGCCCGGATCGCCGAAAATTACCGCGACCCCGCCAGTGCCTCCGGCACACTGCTCCCACATCTCCGCGAGTGTTGCGCACTCTACGTCTCGACCGATCATCGGCGTGAGTGGAGAAGTTCGGGTCCTTTCGAAGCGACTCTCGTGTTCGGCAACGCCATCCACTCGCCAGGCCCCGACCGGATGCCGTACTCCCTTGAGGTCTTGTTCGCCGAGATCGGTGCAGCGGAATGCGCCGCGGACCAATTTATAGGTATCGGCTCCGATGACGACGCCGTTAACAGGCGCGATGCCCTGCAGTCTGGCCGCGATATTTACTGAGCTCCCGAACACCTCGCTATTCTCGGTGGGCTCGACCGTCAGATTTCCGACGACGACCATGCCGGTGTTCACCGCAATGCGCACGCCAATCAGCACGTGACCCACCTCGGACGTCGGGAATTTGCGCTCGCGCATCGCCGCGGCAATTGATAATGCGGCATGCACTGCGCGTTCGGGATCGTCTTCGTGCGCTTGCGGCAGGCCAAAATACGCCAACAACCCGTCGCCAATCGTGCTACCTGTGCGCCCGCCGTAGCGTCGAATCCGCTCGTCGCAAATTCCGCGATAACCACGAATGATGCCAAGAAACTCCTCAGGATCGATCCGCTCGCTCAGAGAAGTCGAATCGACAATATCCACGAAGAGGACCGTGAGCTGACGCCGTTCCGCAGCCGAAGCCGCCGCAAACTCGCCCTCGGGGACTACTGAAGGTCGCGCGGGATGGTGGACCTTGGTGGTGCCGGCCATGGAGTTCACTCATACCCAGTCATGGCGCCAACATGTTCAGCTTATGCCGAACCTGCAGGGAAGCAAGATAGACAGCGAGCCGCATGCGGTTGAGGCTGCCGAGAGGTCGGTGTTGCCATAGGCAATTCCAGGGGTTGAACGCGCGGTTCTCGCAAGCACAGACGTCATCGGGTGTCAGGAAGTCCTGTGCCGGTATTTCAATGCGTGCAAGCAACACGTTTGTGTCAAGCGGCCCGTTCCACCAGCGGGATGCATCCTCTACATCATCTATTTCAGCCGCATGGCGCAAGCGAATGGAAAAATTTAACACCACTTTTTCCCCATAGTGGCGATCGGGGTTAAGGTCGGCTGCCAGTGCCTCTCGCAGGAAGTTGTCGGATCGGGAACGATCGGGATCTGCGGTAGGTTCATTTCCGGCGTCGGTCGGGCTTACCATGTAGCGTACGACTTTGTCCTCGCCGAACAGGTACGGTGCCATGCTGTGATAGGTCGCATGCAGGGGATTATCAATTTTCCTCATGCCGATCCGCACAAACAGGGAAAATTGTCGTGGATGTTTTCCGATGAACCTTAACCATTTGCCGAGCCAAACCAGCCGCTCGCGCCAGCTACCCGTGGGCGCAACGACCGCATCCATCAGCTCCGCATAATCGAATATGTTGCGACAAAAGAACACCGGGAAACTACCGAACAGAAAATCCTGATCGCGCAGGTGCGCCAGATCGGGAACGAGGGTGGACAATGCCGTGGGTCCATTCACGCCGGTGAGCTTGATGGCTAAGCCACGCCCGTCCCATTTCTTGTCGCTTTGCGGCGTCGGTCGAGCATTCGAGAAGCGCAGCACCGCGTCGTAACGCGCGCCCCGGCGAAACACACCGATGGCGAATTCGTCCGCCAGTTCGTCACGAACGATGAACTCGGCTCGCACACAGCCGTGGGCTTTGGCGTGCTGGTCGCGCAGCGCCTTGGCGGCAGGATCGGCGCTCTTGCCGTGACAATAATTGGTCACGACGGCGCACGCGGCAAGACGTGCCATGCGCCGAATCGTGCTGGCTTCGTCAGGCAAAGTTTCTTCGAACGTGGTCTTCTGCGGTCGATCGGGCAGAGCCAGCGACTGGAGAAATTCATCGGAGCACTCTACGGTGCATTGATCGGGTACATCACTCGACTCCGTCGGGCGCAGCAGCGGGCCCAGCATTCGCCCGAATTGCGTCGTCCAGCGGAGCGCTCTCAGCGACCGTACCAAGATCGATTCACCCGACGTGAATGGCGCCGCAGCACGCGCGCGTCGCGCTCGGCGTATGACCATACCGTTCATGAAACCCGGACTTGGCCAGAGGCGATCAGCCGCAGGCCGGTCAGGCTGGGCACGAAGAAATAATCGCCTCCCTTCGTGGCGACAAACCGGGGGATGTCGAAGCACAGAAATGGCCGGCGTCGTCTTGTCGCATCACCAGGGATCATCATCCTGCCGTTGGTTTGACTTCCCGCAATCGGATCCATGTCGTTGCCCTGCTGGAAGTCGTCGCCTTGATTGATCCAGTTCTGTTGCACAAATTCGAACTGATCGAAGCCGGAGTTAAAAGCGAGGAACATGATGCCCCGCTCCTCGCCGTCCTCTTTTCCAGGTGGCAAATAGTCACCGTAGGCGATTCCTCGTCGGATCAACCTGCGGCGATTCACGAGCTTGCCGCCGAAACCGAGCGAGTCGCGTGGATAGACTCGCCGGATGTGAGCCCCGAGCGGACACCGTGCGCCGGACGGATCCTCGGCGTAGCCGAACCCGTTGCTCGGATCGCCCCCGGCCCGGTCCGGATATTCTATCAACGGCGACCCGTCTGGCCAACGACCAAACATCTTTGCGGAAAGAAACTCCGCCGGGAGAACGTCGGGTGCGAGCGCCCCCGCAATCGCGTCGTTCAGGAAATTAGCTTGCATTGCCAGAAAAGAGCGAAATCGGGTGACTTCCTGTTGCAATTTGCGGATGACGAGATACGTCGCGTTATATCCTAAAAGTCGGGGCAGCGGCATCGGAGCGACTTCACCACCCTCGCCAGGATAACCGAGGATGAACTCGCCGACCGGCACCTGACGGAATACCCCCGGACCAGTTGGGTTGCCGATGTCTTGACCGATTCCGCCTTCGGCGACGCCCTCCACGTCGGGATTGCTTATGCCGTCGGTGAACCCGAAGTGTTCCTTTCGCGTGAGTTCGCCGTCAATGGTCAGCCATTGAGCGTCTTGATGCTGCAGTTCCGAGATTTGGGCCGTCGGGAACCGGCTATTGATGGTTCGCGCCAGGAGCAAAATCTCATCACTGCGCGCCTGCCGTCTCGCGGGCTCATTCGCGTACACCATCACAACGACATGGACTCCACCCGTCCGCCAAGGATCGTCCCATCGCTCCGGATCGCTCTCGTCGGTGTCGCCAAGAGCCTTGGCCCGCACTCGCATTCCTTGCTGAAATTCGACGGGAAAGCTCGCGAGGCACGCTAAAGGCAAGCCGAGGGAGCGCAGTCCCGCGAAATTGATCGCCACATTAGTCGCCTGCGTTGGACGCTCCTCGCCCCATTCGGCCGGCGTGATGAAACGCAACAACCCACCAAGGAATTCTCTGCCTCCGCTTGCGTCCTCGATGCGGAAGAACATGAACCGCGCAAAATGGAACGAACGATAGCCGCGGAGGATATTCCCCTGGATGTCGGAAAAATCGAGCTTTGGGGCACCGGCCGTCATCTTCGTCGTCTCACAGGCTTCCCGGATCCGGCATCGGTCTTGTTTCCAGGCTTCGCCACATCCGCCGGAATCCACGTCGCAACAGGTCCGGACGCGGCCGTTTGCGCTGAATCATGACAACGAAGCGGCCGAACTCCCGTTTGAACATCAAAGCAGTGAGAATATCGCTCACCGTATCCTGGGGCCGATCCGCCAAGAACAGGTTGGTCTCGAGCTGGCATTGTTCGAAATAGGCAATAACACCATCGCGGCTTCCGATACCTGGGAACTGCTCACAATGTTCCCAGATCGCTTCCACGACACCACCTATGTTCTGGATGAGGGCCCAGACCAGTGGTTCAAGGGCCTCGCCGTCGAAGTCGCACATGAACAGCAGATAGGACCGTCGCAAATAGTCGCTGCGTGCTGGAAATCCCTGATACGCAAGACGATCGATGATCACGAATCGCGCCATGTGCACTATGGGAACGTCGCAGAGCGGTGATCCGCGGGGATAAATTCGCGTGTCGTCAAGGGAGCGCAGATAGGTTCTCAGTTCCGCACAATGCTCCCCCGCCTTAATCGGAAACAGGGCGGTCAAGCCGTACTTCTTGCCGTTCTGGTTCGCCATCGTCCCCCTCGCCAATGATCGGGCTATCCGGGAAGCGGTCCAAACGTTCCGAGCATGTTTTCTGTTCGAATGAGCAGGCGGTCGAACTCGGCATCAAAGTCTTGCGGTGATAAATCTGCGGCACTCCGGGCAAAGCTCGCGAGCTCGCTGCGCAACGCAATCGCTGAGCGGACGTCGCGGACCGACGCGCCCGGGTAAGCGCTGTACGAATGATCGGATTCGATCTGGTTGCGCTCGATGTACCGCTCGAGCGGATGTACCGGCCGGGCAAATGGATAACCGATGCTCCAGAACCAAACGAGATCAAGTGGCTTGGAGAGAACATCGGAAAATGCCTCGATATAAGGCCCCCACGGTCCATTGAAGGTACTCAGAAAGAACAAATAATCATAGTGCAGCTTCTCCGGTGCCTGCCGATCATCCAACCGGTAAAAATGGTCGCGTTTGACCACGACCCAGTGCACAAAGGGAAGAAAGGCCAGCCCTTTTGCGTCATCTTGGGTCGAGTTGTGCGAGCTAAAATATCGCAGCAAAAATCTCACGACCCAAGTCCCTATACGGGTCATCGGCGTGATCACGTTAAAAGTGACCGCCTTGCCCAGTCCGTCCCTGTTACGCGCACGATCGGCCATGAAATAAGCCACAATGTCGAACTAAAAAAATATTGTACAACCTACGATGTGAACAGTCCAGATATGTTGCATCCGCAGAAATCAGCCACTTCGGTCCATTTTCATCCGGGGGACCGGCTCGCAAGACTCTAGAAGCCACGAGATCAAGACGCCCTTTGCCACCATAGGGGCGCCCGGCAGTCGATCCGTTCCAGAAACTGATCGCCGAGGGTAGTGTTGCCGTGGCGCAGCCAGTCGTCGTGTAGCTGTGCGACGAACCATTAATATGCAATTACAGCGGCTTCGACCTGACACTCAAGCGGTAGTTCGCTGCGATGATACCGTTGACCGCGCGTTCCTGTTTCGATACCCCACAAGCGAATGTGCGAAGCAAGTTGGAGGCCGATTCGGCTCGCAATTCATTGCGTTTTGCCGCTTGTTTTGATCAGGGCGGCCTTTGCGCAAGAGATTGTCACCGATTGCGATAGGTATGCGGCGTCTCACCTTGATCCTCAGCGCAAAGCCGCTGGTGTAGACCTTGATAAAATAGATTTGGCCCTAGCCGTTCCGGCCTGCGAGCAGGCGGTGCGGCAATTTCCGGACGGCTTGCGCCTAGCCTACCAGCTCGGGCGGACATACGAGAAAGCCAACAAACTCACTGCAGCCTTGGAGCAATATCGCAAAGCTGCTGATCAGAACTACGCCGCCGCACAACTGGCTATCGCTGAATTGTACGCAACCGGTCAAGGCGTCGCTCAAGACGATCAGCAATATATCTTTTGGGTACGCAAAGCTGCCGACCAGGGATACGCGGTTGCGCAGGATGCGCTTGGCTACGTTTACCTCGAAGGGCGAGGGGTGCTCAAAGACGAGCAACAAGCCGCTGCTTGGTTCCGCAAAGCGGCCGACCAGGGATACGTGCCAGCGCAAAACAAACTCGGTTTTTTGTACCAGAACGGTGAGGGCGTCGAGAAAGACGATCACCAGGCCGTCGCATGGTTCCGCAAAGCTGCTCGGCAAGGATTTGCGCCCGCACAGGACAGGCTCGGCTTTATATACCAGAACGGCGAGGGCGTTCCTAAGGACGACGAGCAGGCTCTCGCATGGTTTCGCAAAGCGGCAGATCAGGGATACGCGCCGTCACAAGACAGGCTCGGCTTTATGTATCTGAACGGTGAAGGTATCGCCAAGGACGACCGACAAGCCGTCGCATGGTACCGCAAGGCCGCCGATCAGGGATACGCGTTCGCGCAATACAGTCTTGGCGCGATGTACGCGAACGGTCGAGGTGTCCCCAAGGACGATCAGCAGGCCGTCGCTTGGTATCGCAGGGCCGCTGAGCACGGACTCCCGGACGCTCGATACAGCCTCGGTCTTGCATACGAGGCTGGCCGGGGGGTTCCGCAAGACCTGACACTCGCTATGGCGTGGTTTCGCAAGGCTGTCGAACAAGGTCACAAAGAGGCGAAAACAAAGCTCGATGAACTTGAAGCAATTCAAAACGCAAATGAACGTCACTGACGACGCAGCGAGCGCGTGACCTGTTCTACCCGGCCGCGGGCGCCGCCATCGCGGCTGCTCGTTCCGTCGTCCGGCGCGCCGTTTCGCCGGTGCCGATGTCGACCAGGACCAGCGGCGCCGGCGCGACGCGGTTACGGCCATCGGCCTTGGCGCGGTAAAGCGCCCGGTCCGCGATCGCCAGCAGCGCCGGCAAACTGCGGCCGGCTTCGCTCGCCATCGCCACGCCGACGCTGACGGTGGCGTTGCCCTCGAGACCCGCAAAGCGCATCGCTTCGAACTCGCGGCGCAACTGCTCCGCGGAGTGCAGCGCCTGCGCCATGGACACGTTCGCCACCAGGCAGGCAAATTCCTCGCCGCCGAGCCGGCCAAACAGATCGCCCGGCCGCATCGACGCTGCAACCAGGTCGCAGAACGCCTTGAGCACGTGATCGCCGGCCTGATGGCCGGCCGTATCGTTGACCTCCTTGAAGCGATCGAGATCGAACAGCAGCAACGCCGCGGGCCGGCGGTCGGCGATCGCCCATTCGAGCAACGGGCCGCCGAGATCGAAGAACGCGCGGCGGTTGGCGATTCCGGTCAAGGAATCGGTGAGCGCCGCCTTCCTCTGCTCCAACTCCGCCCGTTCCTTCGACATGGCGACGCGCAAGAACGGCAGGCAGAAGGCGGCGAACAGCGCCTCAAAAGCCATCACGTAAACGACGGCGCCGTGCGGCTGACCGCTGGCAACCGAAAACGCCAGCGCGGACGCGAACGGAATGCGCCCCAGCAGGAAGCCGGCATGCACGACGACCAGCACCAATGTCGGCCAGCGCGAGAGCAGTTCCCGGTCGCGCGCATACCAAAGCTCACACACGGCGAGCAGCGCATAGGTCGCGGCGATGGCGGACACCAAGCTTAAGCGCGCTTGCAGCGATGCAGCGAAGCCCTCGAACTGAAAGGCCGCGATCCAGATCGCCGCGCCCGCCGCCAGCAAGGAAATACGGATGCGCCGGCCTTCGAAGCTTCTGGCGCCGCCCCACATCATTCCGTAGGCGCCGCACAACAGCGCGTTGCCGGCGCAAACCGACCATGAATTGGGAATGAATCCGGGTATCGCCAGCAAGGCTGCCGCCGTGGCGCCGAACAGATAGCCGATGCCCCAGAGCGCAAGCGCCGGCGTGCTGCGGTTCTGCATCCAGGCGAGCAGCAGCAACAGCCCGGCGGTGGCCGAGACAAAGACCGTCACAGCGAACAATGTCGGCAGATCGAGGAAGAAATGAGAAGTGACGACGGTCGGCAATGCGTCCCCCCAACGCCAGCAGGTACACGCGTACTACCATCTCATTCCTGCGGTCCAATTGCGGTTTTACGTAAAATTCGACGCGTTGCCGCGGCAGGAAAAAGTAACCATGCGGGAGGAAGCCGTCATTCGCGCGAGCGCGATGGGGTGCCCCGACTTCGGGCCTGACACGTTGGCTGCTCGCAATGACGCGCTGGAGAACGGAGGTTATTTGCCCCAGCCGAAACGATAGTTCAGGCCGGCGCGAAACACGTTCTCCTGCATGGAGACGTTGTCGGTCGGCAAAGTACTGCAGCCGGTGCAGTTGAATTTGCCGAGATCGACGCGGAGATATTCCGCCTTCGCGCTCCAATTGCCCGGCAGCGCCACTTCGAGGCCGCCGCCGACGGTCCAGCCGGCATTGGTGGTGTCGCCGCCGGCGAAGCCGGGCGTCGCGGCGCGGATGTCGCCGACGGCAAGTCCGCCGGTGACATAAGGCATAAACCGATCGAACGAATAGCCGAGGCGGCCGCGGACGGTCGAGAGCCAGCTGTCGCTCGTGCTGCAGCCCAGCGGGCATCCCGTCGTGGCATGCGTGCCGCTCAAGCCGGACCAGTCGACATCGCCCTCAAGGCCGAACACCACCTTGCCGGCCTGCCAGTTGTAGCCGGCGGTCCCGCCGACGAGTCCGCCGGCAAGATCGATTCCGGTGGCGTTGGCGCTCCACCAGGAATGGCCCCAGCCGCCGCCGGCATTGGCGCCGAAATAAAGGCCGGTCCAGTTATAAGCCTGCGTCAACTCCGGGGGCGGCGCCTTATAGAGCGGGGCGAGCGAAAGGTCGGCCGCGGCGGCGCATTGCGCGCTGACAAGCGCACCTGCGACAAAGCATCCGGCCAAAAGCCTTTTCATTCCGCTATCCGCTTGCGTGATGTCGGCTTCGCCGGCACCTTGCTGCATACGATACTGCGCCCGACTTCGTTACCCCCGGCTTACCGATAGGATTAACGCCGCAGGACTGGCACCGCACGGCGCGTACTCTATCAGCGAGCAAGGCAGAATTGCGTCGTGCCAGGGGTTTCATATAGGCAGCGACAATGCGGGGGGGAAGGCCCGCATGTCATGCGTGAGAGGCGGTTTTTGAAGTTCCTTCGGTGGCAAAGTCACTGGGTACTTCAAAACCCTTCCATGCTGGGGCTCAACAGGAGCAGGTAACGATGTCCTGGCTGGTCTTTGCGTTTTCCGGCCCGGTCCTGTGGGCCATTTCCACCCATTTGGACAAGTATCTCGTCGAGCAATATTTCAAGCACAGCGACGTCGCGGTGCTGCTGCTGTTCACCGCCTTTCTCGGCGTGTTGCTGCTGCCGTTCATCGCCTTCTACGACCCCGATATCGCCGGCCCCGACGCCGGCAGTATCGCGCTCATCATGCTTGCAGGCCTCCTCTACATGGGCGCGCTGCTGTTTTATTTGTGGGCTTTGCAATTCGAGGAAGCCTCGGTGGTGTCGCCCTTCTTCCAAGCCGCGCCGCTGTTCGGCTACGTGCTGGCCTACCTTTTCCTCGGCGAGACGTTGTCGGTCCTGCAAATGGCCGGTGGCGTCATGATCGTGGCCGGCACGCTGATCGTTTCGGTTCGCTTCGAGCGGAACGTCCGCGGCTTCAAGCTGCGGCTGGCCCTGTTGATGCTCGCCTGCGGATTTGCGCTCGCGCTCGGCGGCTTAATCTTCAAGTTTTTCGCGATCCGGGTTGATTTCTGGACGACCACATTCTGGCTGTTCGTCGGCCAAGCGGTCTTCGGCTGCGTACTGCTGCTGTCCGCCTCCTACCGGCGGCAACTGCTCGCCGTATTGCACGCGAATGCGGCCGCTTTCCTCGCCGTCGGCGGATCGAACGAACTCATCAATCTCGCCGGCTTACTGGGATTCCGCTATGCCCTGCTGTTCGCGCCGCTGAGCATCGTGCAGGCCATCGGCAGCACAACCACATTGTTCGTGTTTGCGTTCGGCGTCGGGCTCAGCGTTGTCTTCCCGCGGCTGGCGAGGGAGACGTTGTCGTTCCGCGAATTGGCGCAGAAAGCGGCCGCGGCTTTACTCGTCGCGGCCGGGGTGGCGCTGGTGACGCGCTGACGCTCAATCGGCGCTGCGAGCCGGCGTCACTATTCCTCGTCGCAGGAAATGCCGAATTGAGAGATGGCTTCCTCCAGGTAATCGGACAGCAGCGGTATTCCCAACAGGTAAGAAGCGGTACGCCGGTTGTGGGCGCGCGCGGCTTCGGCGCGCAGTTCGCTCCAGTCCTCGATGGTGCCGTCGCCGCGGCCGAGCCAAGTGAGCGCCACGAGATCGATCTGCTCGTCCTCGCTCATGGCGAAGATGACGGCGGTCAGCTCCTGCACCACCGGATCGTCCTTATGATCCTCCAGCACCGACAGCATCGCGTCGTCGGTCGCGTTCGATGAATCGTCGGGATCGGTCACCACGTCCTTGACGTCGAACTCGCGCGCCTTGGCGATGATGAAGCAAAGCTTCTGTTCGGAGATCGACAGTTCGGGGAGGTTATCCTGCGGCATGGCAATCCTCATGCGGTGTGCAGATGTCGGCGCGCGCCGTCGAACAGGCTTTCTTTATGGCGGCGCCATGACGCATACCGCGACCAGCGGTGCATTGGCTACGTTGGCCTCGACGCCGCATGACACCTGCCGTTCGCCGAGGAACGTGGCGGGATTGCGCGCCGGCCCACAATAGGCGCTGACAAGAACCTCGTCTCCCCGACAGGAAGCCGTGCAGTCTCCGCTGAGGCAGTTCAACTGTATCACGCGAATGCTGGGACTGGGCGGGCCTTGTTCGCCCCGCGGCCCCTGCGGACCAGGAGGCCCGACCGGACCGGACGGACCCGGAGCACCGGGATCGCCCTTGGGACCCGGCGGCCCAGCGGGGCCTGGATCGCCCTTCGGGCCTTTGCCGCAGCCGGCGAGCCCCACTATGAGCAGCCCCACAAGTAACAAATGCCCAGTCCGCATTTTTTCAACCCAAAACTTGCTTTCAACCCACCACTTGGGACGACGGCATCGGCGCCCCACATCTATGAACGAAGTATCTCAATAGCATACCAAACTCTGCCGCTCGTTCCAGACAGCGGCGAAGCGATGGCGAGAAACCGGTATAATGTAGCGGGACGTCGCAAAAATGCGATATAGAAGCCGAATATCGCGGAAGATCACAAGTTTCCGAGTCTGAAAGCAGATGAACTGGATCTCCAACGTCGTGCGGCCGAAAATCCGCAGCATCCTGCGCCGCGAGGTGCCGGAGAATCTCTGGATCAAGTGTCCGGAGACCGGCCAGCTCGTGTTCTACAAAGATGTCGAAGCGAACCAGTTCGTCATCCCCGGGTCCAACTATCACATGCGGATGAGCGCCGCCGCGCGCCTCAAATCGATATTCGACAACGAGACGTGGTTCGATATCGCCGTGCCGGAGGTGTCGCTCGATCCGCTGAAATTCCGCGACGAACGCCGTTACCTCGACCGTCTCAAGGACGCGCGCAGCAAGACCGGCCTCAAGGATGCGGTGAAGCTCGGCTACGGCAAGCTCGACGAATTCGCCGTGGTCGTCGGCGTGCAGGATTTCGATTTCATGGGTGGCTCGCTCGGCATGGCCGCCGGCGAGGCGGTGATCAAGGGCCTTGAGACCGCGGCGGAAAAAACCTGCCCGTTCGTGCTGTTTGCCGCCTCGGGCGGCGCCCGCATGCAGGAGGGCATCCTCTCCTTGATGCAGATGCCGCGGACCACGATCGCCGTGCAGAAGCTGCACGAGACGCGCAAGCCCTATATCGTCGTTCTCACCAATCCGACCACGGGCGGCGTCACGGCCTCTTATGCGATGCTCGGCGACGTGCATATCGCCGAGCCCGGCGCGCTGATCGGCTTCGCCGGTCCGCGCGTCATCGAGCAGACCATCCGCGAGAAGCTGCCGGACGGTTTTCAGAAGGCGGAATACCTTTTGGCCCACGGCATGGTCGACATGGTGGTGCACCGCCGCGATTTGCGCGCGACCATCGCCCGCCTCTGCCGTCTGTTGACCAAGGCGCCGGCGGGCGCCGCGAAAGCGCAATACAGCCTGCCGGCTCCGGCGTGACCACGCCGCGTTCCGGCGCCACCTCGGTCGGCGCGATCCATGCGCGGTTGCTGGCGCTGCATCCGAAGCGAATCGACCTCTCGCTCGATCGCATCGAGCGGCTTCTGGCAGCGCTCGGCCATCCCGAGCGGCAGCTGCCGCCGGCGATTCATGTCGCCGGCACCAACGGCAAAGGCTCGACCATCGCCTTCATGCGCGCCATCCTCGAGGCGGCGGAAAAGGGCGTGCATGTCTACACCTCGCCCAACCTGGTGCGCCTCAACGAGCGCTTTCGCATCGGGCAAGTGGCCGCCGGCAGGCTCGTCGACGACGACGCGCTCGCCGCCGCGCTGGCCGACTGCGAAGCCAAGAACGGCGATGCCCCGATCACGGTGTTCGAGATGGAGACGGCCGCGGCGTTTCTGCTGTTCGCGCGGCATCCGGCCGATATTGTTCTCCTCGAAGTCGGCCTCGGCGGCCGGCTCGACGCCACCAACGTCATCGAACGTCCGCTGGCGAGCGTGATTACCCGCCTGTCGATGGATCATCATGACTTCCTCGGCGACACGCTGGAAAAAATCGCCACCGAGAAGGCCGGTATTCTCAAGCGCGGCGTGCCGGCGGTGGTTTCGAGCCAGACGCACGAGGCGCTGGCGGTCATCGAGCGGCAGGCTGCGCGCGCGCGGGCGCCGCTCAGCATCGCCGGGCAGGACTGGACGGCGACCGAAGAGCGCGGGCGGCTGGTCTATCAGGACGCCGACGGGCTGCTCGATCTGCCGGCACCGAAACTCTACGGGCGCCACCAGTTCGAGAACGCCGGTGCGGCGATCGCGGCGCTGCGCGTGAGCGGCCTGAAACTGCCCGGCGCGGCCTTCGAGGCCGGCATGCTCCGCGTCGATTGGCCGGCGCGCATGCAGCGGCTGTCGCAGGGGCGGCTCGCGGCCCGGCTGGCGCCGGAGAGCGAACTCTGGCTCGACGGCGGCCATAATGCCGACGGCGGCCGCGCCATCGCCGCGGCGCTCGCCGATCTCGAGGAGCGCGTATCGCGGCCGCTCGTGCTCATCGTCGGCATGATGTCGACCAAGGACAGCGAAGGCTTTCTGCGCAACTTCTCCGGTCTGGCGTGCCGCGTCATCGCGGTGCCGATTCATCAGGACAACGCGCTGCCCGCCGCCGCCTTGGCCGATATTGCGCGCGACGTCGGCATTCCGGCGCTGGCCTGCGACGACGTCGAGCGCGCGCTCGATGTCGCCGGCAAGCTCGATTTCGAGCCGCCACCGCGCGTCCTCATCACCGGCTCGCTCTATCTCGCCGGCGAGGTGTTGGCCGCTAACGGCACGCCGCCGGAGTAGAGCATGATCCCGAAAAGTGGATACCGGTTTTCGGATAAGATCATGCGCAAACAAAAAAGCATGATCCCGAAAAGTGGTGTCACGCTCATTGGTTGCCGTTGACCGGCGCGTTGGCGCCGCCGGTCATCGCCAAAAAAGCCTGTTCGATGGTCGCGGTGCCGGCGCTCGCTATAAGCTCAGCCGGCGTCGTGTCGGCCAAGACCTTGCCGTGATCAAGCACGACGACGCGATCGCCGTTGGGCACCTCGTCGCACAAATGCGTCGCCCACAGCACGGCAACGCCGCGTTCGGTGCGCAGGCCGATGATGAGCTTGAGCAGTTCGCTGCGGCTGCCGGGGTCGAGACCGACCGTCGCTTCGTCCATCAAGAGAACGCGCGGCTCGTGCAGCAGCGCGCGGGCGAGCTCCAGCCGGCGGCGGTTGCCGCCGCTCAATTGCGCGGCCTTGTCGTGCGCGCGCTCGGCAAGCCCAAGCCGCGCCAGCTCCTTTTCGATGCGCGCCTTGGCGACCGGGCGCGGAATGCCGTGCAGTCCCGCATGAAACAATAGATTGCCGGTGACCGAGAGCTCGAGGTCGAGGGTGGGCTGCTGAAACACGATGCCGAGCATCGCCAAAGCCGGCACCGGATTGCGCCGCATGTCATGCCCCATGACCTCGATGCGGCCGGAATCGGGCACGAACAACCCGGACAGCAATTGAAACAGCGTGGTCTTGCCGGCACCGTTGGGACCGAGCAGCGCGATGAACTCGCCGGCGAACGCCGTCAGGCTGACGCCGTCCACCGCGCGAATCGGCCCGTAGGTCTTGACCACGTTATCGAGCAGCAGCGCCGGCGCGCGGTTATCGGTCGCCATTCGTTCCCCAGCTCTTGCCTTGCCCGCTGTCCTTATTAAGACGTAGGTTGGGCGCGACGCAATGAAGGTTCTGTAATGCGCAGATTGGTGGTCGCGCTGCTCTCGGTGCTGGCGTTCGCTCCGGCCGCTGCCAAGGATACCGGCCTGATCTTCGTCAGCAACGAGAAAACCAACAACATCATCGTCATCGACCCCAAGACCTACAAGGTGGTCAAGGATATCAAGGTCTCGCGCCGGCCGCGCGATATGCATTTTGACGCCGATCACGGCAAGCTCTACATCGCCTGCGGCGACGACGACGTGATCGACATTCTCGACGTGGCGACGCTGAAGATTATCGGCAAGCTGAAGACCGGGCCAAGCCCGGAAGCGTTCGCCATGGACGAGAAACGCCGGCGCCTCTACGTCTCCGACGAAGAAGGCTCGTCGCTTGCCGTCATCGACATGGATCGGGACGCAATCGCCAAGGAAGTCCCGACCGGCGCCGAGCCGGAGGGCGTGCTGGTCAGCGAGGACGGCAAGACCGTCTACGTCACGTCGGAGGCCGGCGACATGGTGCACGCAATCGACGCCGACTCCGGCACCATCACCCGCGACGTGGTCGCCGGCTTGCGTCCGCGCCGCCTGGCGGCGACGCCTGACGGCAAGGAGCTGTGGGCGACGGCGGAGCTCTCTGGCGAGGTCGTCATCATCGACCGCGCCAGATTTGTCGTCATCGGCAATATCCCATTTTTGCCGCCGGGCATGCGCAAAGCCGACGTGACGCCGGTCGGCCTCACCATGACTAGCGACGGCAAGACGGCTTATGTGACGCTCGGCCATGCCGCCCGCGTCGCCGTCGTCGATGTGCCGACGCGCAAGATTTTGGGCTACATCCTGGTCGGCAAGAGGTCGTGGGGTATCACGCTCTCCCGCGACGAGAAGACGCTCTACGTCGCCAACGGCCAAGGCGACGACGTCACCGTCATCGACACCGCTAGCCGCAAGGCGAAGATATCGGTGCCGGTCGGCCGCGTCCCCTATGGGATCGCGGTCGATGACTAGTCTGCGCCGATCGGCGCTGGCATTTTCGGTGTTATTTGCTGGCGCGATCGCAAGCGCCGAAGCCCAGAGCCCCTCGCCTCCCCCGCCGCGACAGCAGGTCAAGATCGGTTTCGTCGAGATCGCGGGCGATGCGCGCTACGAGCCGGTCCGTGCCTACGAACGCATCATCCTCAAGAGCCGCGAACATCCGTGGACCGGCGCCGAAGTCGGCATCGATGAGGCAGCGGCATTCGCGCGCGTGCTGCCGATGGATTTTGCCCTCGATCGCATTACGGCAAAATCGCCGACCGACGTGGCGTCGGCGGTGCGCGCGGCGCTCGATGCCGGCACGCACTTCTTCGTGCTCGATGCGCCGGCGGACGCCTTCAAGCCGCTGGCGGCGGCGGTCCGCGGCCGTGACGCGCTCATCTTCAATGTTTCCGAACCGGACGACTCGTTGCGCCGCGACCTCTGCGCGCCCGCGTTCGTCCATGTCTATCCGAGCCGCGCCCAGCTGATGGACGGCCTGGTGCAGTTCGCCGTATCGCGCAAATGGCGCGACCTCTTGGTGCTCGAAGGCCCATCACCGGCCGACGCCGCGATGACGACGGCATTCGAGCATTCGGCGCAAAAATTCGGCGCCCGCATCGTCGCCCACCAGCATTTCAAGCCCGGCACCGACCCGCGCGAGCGCGAGCAAAACGATCCGACGCTGCTCAGCGCCATCAATCGGGATTTCGACATGGCCTTCGTCGCCGACGATGCCTTCGATTTCGCCCGCACGGTGCCCTATCAGCTCGCGCGGCCGCGTCCGGTGATGGGCAGCATCGATCTCGAGCCGGTGGCCTGGCACTGGACCTGGGAGCGCCACGGTGCGCCGCAGGTGAATTCGCGCTTCGAGAAAAAGTCGGGCGGCCGCCACATGGCGGGCCCCGACTGGGCCGCCTGGCTCGCGGTCAAGATGGTCGTGCAATCGGCGCTGCGCACGCGCTCCGCGGAGTTCGCCAAACAGCGCGCCTTCATTCTCGGCGACGGCACGTTCGATGGCGACAAAGGTCTGGCGCTGAGCGTGCGGCCCTGGGACCATCAGGTGCGTCAGGGAATCCTGCTGGCGGCGCCTTATGAAGTGGTCGCCGAGGCCCCGATCGAAGGGTTTCTCCACCGCACCAACGAACTCGACACGCTCGGCGATGACGAGCCGGAATCGCCGTGCCATCTGGACAAATGAGGCACACCCCGCCCATGCAGCTGACCCACATCCTGCGCGCGCTGCGCGCCGTCATGATGCGCGACATGGCGAAATTCGTGCAGCAGCGCGGCCGGCTTCTAGCAGCCCTGGTGCGGCCGCTGATCTGGCTCGCCGTGTTCGCCGCCGGCTTCTACAACGTATTCGGCGTCTCGATCATCCCGCCGTACAAGACCTACATCACCTATCAGGTCTATATCGTGCCCGGCCTGCTCGGCATGATCCTTCTGTTCCACGGCATGCAGTCGTCGCTGTCGATGGTCTACGACCGCGAGATGGGGGTGATGCGGCTTTTGCTCACCGCGCCGCTGCCGCGCTGGGTGCTGCTTGCCTGCAAGCTCGTGGCCGGAACGGCCCTGTCGGTCATCACCTGCTACGTGTTTCTCGCCATCTGCATCGCCTTCGACGTCACCTTCGATCCGATCGACTGGCTCGCCGTGCTGCCGGCGCTGATCGTCTGCGGCCTGATGCTCGGCGCGCTCTGGCTGTTCCTGTCGGTCTATATCCGCCAGGTGGAGAATTTCGCCGGCGCCATGAATTTCGTCATGTTCCCGATGTTCTTCTTTTCCTCCGCGCTCTATCCGCTGTGGCGGCTGCGCGAGGGCGGCTCCGAGCTGCTCTACTATGTTTCGCTCGCCAACCCCTTCACCTATGCGGTGGAGCTGATCCGCTTCGCGCTCTACGGCGCGTTCGACCCGGTCGCGGCGCTGGTGGTCGCCGGCGCCACGGTGCTGTTCTTTCTGCTGGCGGTGATCGGCTACGATCCGCAGCGCGGCATGCTGCGGCGCACCGCGCAGGCGCAGCCGGCGTGACGCATCACGGCCGGGCTTGCCCGGCCATGACCAATTACTTGATGAACGTGCCGCCGCGCAGCTCGGCGAACGCCTGCTGCAGCTCGGCTTCCGTGTTCATCACGATGGGGCCGTACCAGGCGACCGGCTCCGCGATCGGCTTGCCGGAAACCAGAAGAAAGCGAACGCCTTCGTCGCCGGCCTGCACGGTGACCTCGTCGCCGCGGTCGAACACGACCAGCGAGCGATTGCCGGTCTGCTCCCTGACCACGGTCTCGCTGCCGCCGTCGGTCTTCTCGGTCAGCACGCCGAACGGCTGCGACGCCGCGCGGAAATTGCCGGAGCCCTCGAACACATAGGCGAAGGCGTGACGTTCCACCTCGACCGGCAGCGTTTTGCGCTTGCCCGCCGGCACCCAGACATCGAGATAGCGCGGATCGGCGGCAACGCCCTCGACCGGGCCGCGCTTGCCCCAGAAATCGCCGCAGACGACCCGCACGCGGGTGCCGTCGTCGTCGACGATTTCCGGAATGTCGGCGGCCTTGATGTCCTGATAGCGCGGCGCCGTCATCTTGTGCGTCGACGGCAGATTGGCCCAGAGCTGGAAGCCGTGCATGCGGCCCTTGGTGTCGCCCTGCGGCATTTCTTGGTGGAGAATGCCGCGCCCGGCCGTCATCCATTGCACGTCGCCGGCGCCGAGATCGCCGCGGTTGCCCAGGCTGTCGCGGTGTTCGACGTTTCCCGCCAGCACATAGGTGATGGTCTCGATGCCGCGATGCGGATGCCAGGGGAAGCCGGCGCGATAGTCGTCCGGCCGATCGTTGCGGAAGTCGTCGAGCAGCAGGAACGGATCGAACTCGCTGGTGTCGCCGAAGCCGAAGGCGCGGCGCAGGTGCACGCCGGCGCCTTCAATGGTGGGCTTGGAGCTGACGATGCGCTTGACCGGTCGAATGGACATGTTCTCTAACTCGTTGGCGGCGTTTCGCTAAATTAGATGGTGCGGCAGAGCGCGGCAGCAAGAAGGCACAGCGATGATACCGGCGCGGCGCTTTCGCCGGCGCGGCAGTTACTTCTCGGGCGTCACCTCATGGAACTTGGTGTAGTCCAGCATTAAGCGGCCGTCCGCCGAAGTACTTGAAATATCCCGATAGCGATGCTGCCAGCGAATATCGTCGGCGGCATAAATCCGCCGGGCATGAAGCTGCTGCGCCGAGCTGTCGTCGACGCCGCTGACCGTCAGCACCAGAGCGCCGTCGGCCCGAGCGAGATCCGCCGCGGTCGCGCCATACAGCGGACTCGCTTTGTCGATGGCGTGAAGGAGCGTCCAGCTCAATACGAACATTGGATGTTCCTGGCGGTCGAGCGCGAGCTCGTAGAAGCGGCGCAACTGATCGCCTTCCTGCGTCCGTTCCACGCGAATGAGCCACAGCCGCGCCCTCGCTCGGGAAATCGCGTTGTGCCGCGCGTTGGCCATGCGGATCATCAGGGTCGGGCGGCCGTCACGCAACGTCACAACCGGGTGCTCGGCGAAGATGAAACGCGCCCGCGGCCGCGAGAAGCGGGCGAAGATCAGCCCGGTCATCACCGCGAGGAAGCACATGCCGGTGAAGATCTCCGCGGTGGCGACGGCATGGCCGTAATTGCTCTGCGGATGCATGTCGCCGTAACCGACCGTCGCCAGCGTCTCGATGGAAAAGTAGAACAGGTCCAGCGGGCTGTTGCCGGTGACATTGGCGACCGGCTCATTGCCGAGAAAATAGAAAAAAGCAAATACCGCGTTGAGCAGCACGAAGATCAGCGCCGCGCTGCCGAAGAATACCGGCCAATAGACGGTCATCGACCGGTGATAGAGGTCCGTCCAAAAGCCTTGGCCCAATCCGCGGGTCTCGATTTCCTGGGGGCCGATCTTGACCAGATGCGAACGTTGCTGTTTCGGCTTTCGTCGAGATTTTGCCAATGCGTTGAGGTCCTAAACCGCCGCCCTCGCCGCCGCCTTGGTTTTCAGGCGGCTGAACACCCTACAAGCATTGCCTTCGAAAATCTTGCGCCGTCCGGCGTCGCCGAGCGCCGGCGCCTGGTCGACGTAGCGCTTGGTGTCGTCGAAATAATGCCCAGTCTTGGGGTCGAGGCCCTTGACCGCGCCGACCATCTCCGAGGCGAACAGGATATTGTCGACCGGCACCACCTCGGTGAGCAGATTGATGCCCGGCTGGTGATAGACGCAGGTGTCGAAGAAGATGTTGTGCTTGATGATGTCGGCAAGCTCGGGCCGGCCGTTGTTGAGCGCCAGGCCGCGGAAGCGGCCCCAATGGAACGGCACCGCGCCGCCGCCATGCGGGATGATCAACTTCAGCGTCGGGAAATCCTTGAACAGGTCGGAGAGGATGAGCTGCATGAACGCCATGGTGTCGGCGTTGAGGTAATACGATCCCGTCGTGTGCATCGCCGGATTGCAGCAGCCCGACACGTGGATCATCGCCGGCACGTCGAGCTCGACCATCTTCTCGTAGAACGGATACCACCACTTGTCGGTGAGCGGCGGCGAATTGAAATAGCCGCCGGAAGGGTCGGGATTGAGATTGCAGCCGATGAAGCCGAGCTCGGTGATGCAGCGCGCGAGCTCGGCGGCGGAATTTTTCGGCGGCACGCCCGGCGATTGCGGCAATTGGCAGACGCCGACGAAATTCCGCGGGTAAAGCGCGCAGACACGATGGATCAGGTCGTTGCAGATCTGCGACCATTCCAGGCTGACGCTCTCGCCGCCGATGTGATGGCCCATGCCGGAGGCGCGCGGCGAGAAGATGGTGAGATCGGTACCGCGCTCGCGCTGCAGCTTGAGCTGCGCGCCTTCCAGGCTGTCCCTGATCTCGTCGTCGGAAATCTTCAGCGATACCCGCAGCGGCGGCGCCGTTTTGTCCTGTGCGGCCTTGGTCTGCTCCTGCCGGAAGCGCTTCAGGTCGGCGGGCTCGGTGGTGTAGTGGCCGTGACAATCGATGATCATGACGCCGTCGCTATGGGTTGAGACGACGATGCTACGGCGCGCGGTGGCATTGTCAAACCGCCCCGCGTGCACCGCATTACCGGCTGGCGCTCTCCGGCAGACCGCGCAACCAGCCGACGGCCACGTCGAGCGCGGCCGGGTCCGAGAATATTCCGAAGTGGCTGATGCCCGGCAAGATGTTCATCTCAGCGCGCGGAGCGGCGGCCGCGAAAACAGCCCGCATGGCCTCGGGATCGTTTGCCTCGTCGTTGGCTCCCACCAGGACAAGGGTCGGCGCGCCGAGCGCGCGGATGTCGTTCTGGTATCTGTAACGGGGATGATAGGAAACGTTCAGCCGGTACGAATACGACAAGGTTTCCGTTCCGTCCCAGAATTTCGCCGGCTTGTTGAAGTCGATGACCGGAAGCCCATTGAACCCGTGAATGCCTATCGCGTTAAGCGCAAGCAGTCCGAAGAGGCGTCGCAAATTTAGATTGGCCCATCCGCCGGCCGTCCCGCCCCGGACGGTCGGCGCCTGCGGAATGATCGGGGTCAGCAGCAAATAGCTCGACACCTCGTGGGCGTACCCGCCGCCGGCAAAGCGGATGGCGAGCCCGGCGTCACTGGAGTGACCACCGAGCGTGATCGGGCCCTCATGATGCTCGGCGCGCAGGAATTTGATCAGGTCGTCGAGGTCGTCCTCCAGCTGGCCGATATACTCGACATCGCCGCGATGCCGTCCCGATTGGTAATGGCCGCGCAGATTAGGCAGAACGACTTTCGCCGCTCCGCCGAGGCTGATGGCCGTGGCCAGCGCGTGATAGCCGGCCCCGTGATACGACGATCCGTGAATGAAGATCAGAATGCGATCCGCCGTAGAAGGGTAGAAGCGGTATGCCAGTTCCTCGCCGTCGCGGGCCGGATAACGCTGCAGGCTTGGCACACCGATGTCGCTTGGCGCTTCGCGCAGCGACGTGAAGTCGAACACGTCTTTCGGATTCACCAGCGGCGGCGGCGAGGCGATCAGCACAAATGCCGTGACGAGGCCCAGGACGAACAGGCCGCCGATGCACGCCGCGATGATAAAAAGCACTTTCACGACCTGGATACCCGTGCGCGCCCGTGCGGACGCGCCATTGGCGAAACGTTAGCACGCCGCTTGCGACACTGAAACGAAGCCGGGGCTCGCCGCGCGGCTAGCGGATGGTTTAGAATGCCCCCGCATTACGGGGGACTTGAGGAATGGCTGAACTACCACGGCTCAACGGCGTCATCCGCGCCCTCGAAGCGGGCCAGCACGCGCTGACCTGTTTCGCGTCGGCCGAGCTCAACACCGCCATCGCGATGAGCGCCTCCAAATTCGACGGCTGCGTCTTCGAGATGGAGCATCAGCCCTGGGACGGCCGGCTGTTGCGGGACTGCCTGCAATACATGCTCAACCGCGCCCAGATCGCCAAAGCCGCATCCGTGGTGCCGGGCGTGACGCCGATGGCCCGCGTGCCGGTGAACGGCGCCGAGATGGCGCAGTGGCAGGCCAAGCAGGCCCTCGATATGGGTTGCTACGGCATCGTGTTCCCGCACATTTCGACGGTCGAGGAAGCGGCCAATGCGGTCGGCGCCTGCCGCTATCCGCGGCTCAAAAGCGCGCCGCGCTACGAGCCCGCCGGCATCCGCGGCGACGGCCCGGCCGCAGCCGCGCGCTACTGGGGGCTGAGCCAGCAGGACTATTACCAGAAGGCCGACGTCTGGCCGCTCAACCCGCAGGGCGAGATTTTCTGCATCCTGCAGATCGAGGATACGCGCGGCGTCGAGAATCTCGACGACATCCTCAAACACGTGCCCGGCATCGGCTGCATCCTGATCGGCGAAGGCGACCTGTCGCAGGAGCTGGGCTATCCGCGGCAATACGAGCACAAGGTCGTGCTGGACTGGATGAAGCGCGTGGTCGACACCTGCAAGAAACACAACGTGGCGGTCGGTCACCCGCATGTCGAGGCCGGTAACGTCGAGCGCGTGGTCAAGGAAGGTTATCGCCTATTGATGTGCGCGCCGGTGCAAGGCTTCGGCCACCTCGAAGCGGCGCGGAAGCATACGGGAAGGACGTAACCTTTGCCCTTCGTCATGCCCGGGCTTGACCCGGGCATCCATGCAGCGGAGAGGTCCCATGGATTGCCGGGTCGAGCCCGGCAATGACGATTAGGAAAAACCCAGCCCGCCCTTTTCCTCGATGAAGCGCGCGATTTCCTCGACGCCCTGCCCGGCGCGCAGATTGGTGAAGACGAACGGTCGTGTACCGCGCATGCGCTTTGACTCGCGCTCCATCACCTCCAGCGAGGCCCCGACATAGGGCGCCAGATCGATCTTGTTGATCACGAGGAGATCGGAACGCGTGATGCCCGGCCCACCTTTCGAGGGGATTTTATCCCCGGCGGCGACGTCGATGACGTAGATAGTCAGATCGGCCAGCTCCGGCGAAAATGTCGCGGCGAGATTGTCGCCGCCGGATTCGATGAGCACCAGATCGAGGCCGGGAAATTTCTGCCGCATGTCGGCGATGGCCGCGAGATTGGCCGAAGCGTCCTCGCGGATTGCGGTATGCGGGCAGCCGCCGGTCTCGACGCCGGCGATGCGGTCGAAGACGAGCGCGCCGGAGCGCACCAGATATTCGGCGTCCCATTTGGTGTAGATGTCGTTGGTGATCGCGGCGATCTCGTAGCGGTCGCGCAGCCGCTTGCAGAGCGCGTCCATCAGCGCGGTCTTGCCCGAACCGACCGGGCCGCCGACACCGACACGCAGGGGTCCGTGGGAGTGCGTCATCGTGCTTCTCAGCTCCTGAACAATCGCGTGTATTGGCTTTCGTGCCGCATGCCGGCGAGATCGGCGCGAAGGGCTGAGCTGCCGACCTCCTCGAGCGGCGTCGCCAGCGCCCGCGCCGCCGCCGCTGCAACTGCGCCTTCGAGCGCGGCGAGGACGCGCTGGCCGTCGGTCTGACCGAGCGGGATCAGCCGCACGCCGGCGGATATCCAGTTCGCCACCAGCGCATGGAGAAAAGCGTTGAGCGCGGTGTCGCACGCGATGCCATGCCCGGCGCACGCGACGCCGACCGCGACCGGCAGCGCCACCGGTCCGCTCCAGGCGGCAGCAAAGCGCGCGAGCGCCGGGCACGGCCACGCCGCGCCGGTCGCTTCGAGGAAGGCGCGGCCCTGCGCGGTGGTCTCGAGGAAGCGTTCCTTCGACGGCACGAAGGCGGCGGCAAGCTCGGCGACGGCGCGCAACGCCGTATCGTCGTCGGCGGCAATGGCGCGGTGGGCGTGAACGAAGAACACCGCGTCGC
The DNA here is from genome assembly GCA_049512975.1 of Xanthobacteraceae bacterium. GTDB lineage: Bacteria > Pseudomonadota > Alphaproteobacteria > Rhizobiales > Xanthobacteraceae > BOG-931. The sequence goes on from JBEKWO010000044.1 coordinate 28,379, forward strand.
AGAAACCGCCGCCTTCGCCGAGCATAACCGCGAGCCAGCGCCGCAACGTCTCGGCATCCTTGATATCGCCGGCCTCGACCGCCCACTCGATGCCGCCCGAATAGGAAAAGGCGCCGACCGGATAGGCCGGCGACAACCAGGCCATGAGGCGGTAGAGCGCGGCAGCGTCGGCAAGACTATCCTCTCCCGCTTCGCGGGGGAGGATTTTGGAACGCTGCTTAGCCATGATCGTGGTCATGGTGATGGCCGCCATGTTCATGGCCGTGGTGGTCGTAGGCGCCGTGCTCCGGATCGAACGGCGCTTCCACCGGGGTCAGCCGTGCGCCGAGGCCGCGCAGCATGTCCTCGATGACGTGATCGCGGCGGATGCGCAGCCGCTCGCCGACGATCTGCACGTCGATGTGGCGATTGCCGATGTGCCAGGCGACCCGCGCCAGCTCGCGGGCATCGGCCGCCGCGATCTCGATCAGCGGCTCCGGCCGGCCGACGATCCGCACGATGGCGCCGTCGTCGAGCAGCAGACCGTCGCCATCGCGCAGGGCGGTTGCCTGCGGCAGATCGAGGAGAAACTTGGTGCCGCGCTCGCCGGTCAGGACGACACGGCGGCGATGCCGCTCATCCGCGTCGAGCGTGATCGAATCGACGGCGCTGGCGCTATCCCAATGGCCGGCGGTCTTGACTTCGCGCGCGCGTTTCATGGTGGCGATCCTCGGTTCGTTGTAGCGCAAGAACCATGCCGCCGGATAGCCGCACGCATGCCAGAGTAGATGTTGGAGGTTACGCGAGGCCCCGATATGGTGCGGCCCCCAAGGGGATTTGCGGCATGACCATCAAGGGTAAGGCTTATATCGCCGGCATCTTCGAGCACCCGAGCAGGCTCGCGCCGGACAAGACGGTGGCGCAGCTCCACGCCGAGGTGGCGCTCGGCGCGCTCGCCGACGCCGGCCTGACGCGCGCAGACGTCGACGGCTATTTCTGCTCGGGCGATGCGCCGGGGCCCGGACCCGCCTCAATGGCCGAGTACATGAATCTCAAGCTTCGCCACGTCGACTCGACGGAGGTCGGCGGCGCCTCCTACACGCTGTTGGCCGCGCATGCGGCCGAGGCGATCGCGCTCGGCAAATGCGATGTCGCGCTGGTCACGCTCGCCGGGCGGCCGCGCAGCGAGGGCATGGCGACCGGCACCGCGCCGCGAGCGCGCCCCGCGGACCAGCCGGAGGCCCCCTGGGAGGCGCCCTACGCCATCACCACCGCCAACGGTTACGCCATGTGCGCGATGCGTCACATGCACGAATATGGCACCACCAGCGAGCAGCTCGCCTGGGTCAAGGTCGCCGCCTCGCACCACGCCCAATATAATCCGCACGCCATGCTGCCCGAGGTCGTGACCGTCGAGGACGTGGTGAATTCGCCGATGATCGCGGACCCGCTGCACCGGCTCGATTGCTGCGTCATCAGCGACGGCGGCGGCGCGCTGGTCATCGTGCGGCCGGAGATCGCCAAGAAGCTCAAGCGGCCGCTGGTAAAAATCATCGGCGCCGGCGAAGCGGTGAAGCACCTCACCGGCGGCAGCAGCTTCGATCTCACCACGTCGGGCGCCGCCCGCGCCGGACCGATCGCCTTCGCCGAAGCCGGCGTGACGCCTGCCGACATCAAATACGCCTCGATCTACGACAGCTTCACCATCACCGTGATCATCCAGCTCGAAGACCTCGGCTTCTGCGCCAAGGGTGCCGGCGGCAAGTTCGTCGCCGACGGCAATCTGATCGCCGGCGTCGGCAAACTGCCGTTCAACACCGACGGCGGCGGCTTATCCAACAACCATCCGGCCAATCGCGGCAGCATGACCAAAGTCATCGAGGCGGTGCGGCAGTTGCGCGGCGAAGCGCATCCGGCGGTGCAGGTGAAAAATTGCGATCTGGCGCTGGCGCAGGGCACCGGCTTTCAACTCGCCACGCGCCACGGCAGCGCCACCTTGATCATGGAACGGGAGTGAGGCGATGACGCGCAAGATCACGTCGCCGGTCGTCAACGCCGAGACCAAAGCTTTTTGGGATGCGGCGCGGCAAAACCGCTTCCTGATCCCGGTCTGCACGGCGTGCGGCAAAGCGCATTGGTATCCGCGCGCCATTTGCCCGTTCTGCGCCGGCGACAAGATCGCGTGGCGCGAAGCGTCCGGTCGCGGCACCATCTACACCTACAGCGTGATGCGCCGCGTCAAGGAGCCCTACGCCATCGCCCATGTGACGCTGGCCGAAGGGCCGACCATGCTGACCAACATCGTCGATTGCAATTTTGACAAGCTTTACATCGGCCAGCCGGTCGCCGTGGTGTTCCAGGAAACCGAGAACGGTCCGCCGGCGCCGATGTTCCGGCCGGCCTGACCACGGACGCCCAACGATGATCAACAAAATCGTGCAAGAAATGGCCGAGGCGTTGGCGGGAATCCGCGACGGTTCCGTGGTACTGATCGGCGGCTTCGGCAGCATCGGCCAGCCGAACGCGCTGATCTACGGCCTGATCGAGCAAGGCGCCAAGGATTTGACAGTGGTCGCCAACAATGCCGGCGTCGGCCACGTCGGCCTGGCGCGGCTGATGGAAGTCGGCCGCGTGCGCAAGATCGTCTGCTCATACCCGCGCACGTCGGACCCGGTGGTGTTCGCCGAGCTTTATCGCGCCGGCCGCATCGAGCTCGAAGTCATGCCGCAGGGCACCATGGCGGAGCGCCTGCGCGCCGCCGGCGCCGGCATTCCGGCGTTCTATACGCCGACCTCGGCGGGGACCAAGCTCGCGGCAGGCAAGGAGGTGCGCCAATTTTCCGGCCGCGAGTTTGTGCTCGAAGAGGCGTTCTTCGGCGATGTCGCGCTGATCGAAGCCTGGGAGGCGGACCGCTGGGGGAACTTGACGTACCGGTCGTCCGCCCGGAACTTCAATCCGGTGATGGCGATGGCGGCGAAGTTGACCATCGCGCAGGCCCAGCACATTGTCGAGCTGGGCGCGCTCGATCCGGAGAAAGTCGGCACCGCCGGGATTTTCGTCAATCGCGTCGTGCACGTGCCCTACGGCGAACCGACCGTAACGTGAGGAGGCTAAGGGTGAGGAGGCTGACGTGAAAGTGGATGTGAACCTCTTGGCCGCCTGCAAACCGTGGACCCGCGAGCAAATCGCCGCGCGCGCCGCGCACGACATCCCGGAAGGCTGGTATGTCAATGTCGGCATCGGCATTCCGGTGCTGGTGCCGAACTACGTGCCGCCGGAACGCGAAGTCATCATCCATTCGGAGAACGGCATCCTCGGCATGGGCCCGACGCCGGAACCGGACAAGATCAATCCCTGGCTGATCAACGCCAGCAAGAAGTACGTCACGCTCCGCCCCGGCGGCTCCTACATGCATCACGCCGACAGTTTCGCCGTCATCCGCGGCGGTCACCTCGACCTTTGCGTGCTCGGCGCCTTCCAGGTCGCCGAGAACGGCGATTTTGCCAACTGGGCGACGTCCGAGAACGACCACATGCCGTCGGTCGGCGGCGCCATGGATCTTGCCGTCGGCGCCAAACGAGTCTGGGTGCTCATGGAGCACACGACCAAGCACGGCCGCAGCAAGCTGATGCACCGCTGCACCTACCCGCTCACCGCTCCGGCCGCGGTCAAGCGCGTCTACACCAATCTTGCGGTGCTCGACGTCACCGCCGAGGGCTTTGTCGTGCGGGAGATGGTGCGCGGCCTCAGCTTCGAAGCGCTGCAGGAGGTCACCGACGCGCCGCTGCGCCGGGCGAATTGACCGCCGTCCCTCACCTCTCCCCGGCGGGGAGAGGTGAAGCCACCGAACGCGCGATCTCGCAAATTAGAGCGCAGGCAATGGCTGCTTTCGGGGGAGGAGCAGACATCACAAATTTGAGCCGTCTCGTCCGCTTTTGATGTGGTGGACGGTACCCGCTCCCGGCAACGAAGTGCCATAGGGTGATCGTTGCATTCGAATCACATCAGGGAGCCGTCCACATGCAAGTTACCACGATCGGTTTGGATATCGCCAAGA
>JBEKWO010000045.1:0-31877 GCA_049512975.1 Xanthobacteraceae bacterium
AGAGCGACGACTACAACTTCACCAAGCTCAATTTTCCGGAAGACCATCCGGCGCGCGACATGCAGGATACGTTCTTCTTCAATCCGAAGCCGGACGGCTCGCGGCTCCTGCTGCGCACGCACACTTCCCCGGTGCAGGTGCGCACGATGCTTGCGCAAAAACCGCCGATCCGCGTCATCTGTCCCGGCCGCACCTACCGCAGCGACTCAGACCAAACCCACACCCCGATGTTCCATCAAGTTGAAGGCTTGGTGATCGACCGCGGCTCGCATCTCGGTCATCTGAAGTGGATTCTGGAGGAATTCTGCAAGGCGTTCTTCGAAGTCGACCGCGTCAGGATGCGCTTCCGGCCCTCGTTCTTTCCGTTCACCGAGCCCTCGCTCGAAGTCGATATCCAGTGTCGGCGCGACAAAGGCGAAGTCCGGTTCGGCGAAGGCGACGACTGGATGGAGATTCTGGGCTGCGGCATGGTGCATCCGAACGTGCTGCGCAATTGCGGGCTCGATCCCGACGAGTTTCAGGGCTTTGCATGGGGCCTGGGCATCGACCGCATCGCCATGCTCAAATACGGCATGCCGGACCTGCGCGCCTTCTTCGAGGCCGATGTCCGCTGGCTCACCCATTACGGCTTCCGCCCGCTCGACCTGCCGACCTTGGCGGGGGGATTGAGCTCGTGATGCCATGATGAAATTCACTTTTCGCTGGCTCTGCGAGCACTTCGACACCGACCATCCGCTCGGCGCGATCACGGAAAAACTCACCATGATCGGGCTCGAGGTCGAGCGCGTCGAGGACAAGGGCAAGCTGCTGGCGCCGTTCATCATCGCGCGCGTGGTTGAGGCGAAGCCTCATCCTAACGCCGACCGGCTGCGCATCTGCCTGGTGGATACCGGCGACGGCAAGCCGATTCAGGTCGTCTGCGGCGCGCCGAATGCGCGCGCCGGCATGAAGGGCGTGTTCGTGCCGCCGGGCGCGTTCATCCCTGGCAAGGCCATGACGCTGCAGGTCGGCACCATCCGCGGTGTCGAGAGTCGCGGCATGCTGGTCTCCGAGTTCGAGCTGCAGCTCTCCGACAATCACGAAGGCATTATTGCATTGCCCGACGACGCTCCGGTCGGCGCGAACTACGCGCAATGGGCGGGGCTCGACGATCCGATGATCGAGATCAACCTGACGCCGAACCGCGCCGACTGCACCGGCGTCAACGGCATCGCCCGCGATCTCGCGGCGGCCGACATGGGCAAGTTCAAAGACCGGGCCGTCAAGCCCGTCAGCGGCGAATTCCCGTGCCCGGTGAAGGTGACGATCGAGGCGCCCGAGCTTTGTCCCGCCTTCGGGCTGCGCCTGGTGCGCGGCGTCAAGAACGTGTCGTCGCCGGCGTGGCTGCAACAGCGGCTCACTGCGATCGGGCTGCGGCCGATCAATGCGCTGGTCGATATCACCAACTTCATCACCTATGACCGCGGCCGGCCGCTGCACGTGTTCGATGCCGCAAAAGTGCGCGGCGATCTTGTGGTGCGCCGCGCGCGCGCCGGCGAGACGCTGCTGGCACTCGACGGCAAGACCTACCCGCTCGACGACACAATCTGCGTCATCGCCGACGCGGACGGCGTGGAATCGCTGTCCGGCATCATGGGCGGCGAGAAAACCGGCTGCTCGGCCGCGACCACCGACGTGCTCGTCGAGTCGGCGCTGTGGAATCCGATCAACAATTCCCAGACCGGCCGCAAGCTCGGCATCAATTCCGATGCGCGCTACCGCTTCGAGCGCGGCGTCGATCCGGCCTTCATGCGGCCCGGGCTGGAGCTGGCGACGCAGATGGTGCTTGATCTGTGCGGCGGCACGCCGTCGGAGGTCACCGTTGCCGGTAACGCGGACATTCCCGAGCGTGTCATCGATTTTCCGCTGTCGGAGATCAAGCGTCTGGCGGGCGTCGCGGTGCCGCTTGCCGACGTCCGCCGCGTGCTCGACCGTCTCGGCTTTGCCGTAGCCGGCCAGGGCGAGCGCCTGAAGATCGCGGTGCCGTCGTGGCGGCCCGACGTGCAAAACAAGGCCGACCTAGTCGAGGAAGTGATCCGAATCTTCGGCGTTGACCGCATCCCGGCGACGCCATTCGACCGCGGCGAGGCGCCGCGCAAGCCGGTGCTCACGCCGATCCAGCTGCGCACGCGCAAGGCCAAACGCGCGCTCGGCGCGCGCAACCTCGTCGAGGCGGTGACCTGGTCGTTCATCGCCAAGGCGCAGGCGGAGTCGTTCGGCGGCGGCAAGCTGGACCTCGCGCTCGCCAATCCGATCGCGGCGGATCTCTCCGACATGCGGCCGAGTCTCATTCCCGGTCTCGTGGCGGCCGCGCAACGCAATGCCGACCGCGGCTTTCCCGACACGGCGCTGTTCGAGGTCGGGCAGATCTTCAAGGGCGACCGGCCGGAGGATCAATTCACCGCTGCCACCGGCGTGCGGCGCGCGCTCGCCAAACCGTCCGGCATCGGCCGCCATTGGACCAAACGCGACGGTGTCGTCGACGCCTTCGACGCCAAGGCCGACGCGCTCTCGGTATTGGCGGCAGCGGGCGCGCCGGCGCAGGCGCTGCAAGTCGTGCCGGGCGGCCCGGCTTGGTTTCATCCCGGCCGCGCGGGCACGATCCAGATCGGCCCGCAGAACGTGCTCGGTCATTTCGGCGAACTGCATCCGCGCGCGCTTGAGGCGCTCGACGCAGAAGGTCCGCTCGTCGCCTTCGAGGTGATTTTGGAGCGTATTCCCGAGCCGAAGGCGAAAGCAACGCGCACCAAGCCCGCGCTCGAACTCTCCCCGTTCCAGCCGGTCGAGCGCGACTTCGCTTTCGTAGTCGAGCGAACTGTGAAGGCCGCCGACATTGTGCGCGCCGCGACCTCGGTCGATCGCAAGCTCATCAGCGGCGTCACGGTCTTCGACGTCTACGAGGGCGCCGGTATCGAGCCGGGCAAGAAATCGATCGCTATCGCCGTCACCATCCAGCCGCGCGACAAAACCATGACCGATGCGGAGATCGAGGCGCTGGCGGCAAAGATCGTCGCCGAGGTCGGCAAACGCACCGGCGGCGTGCTGCGGGCGTGAGCTTCAGCGCGGTTCGTCGCGCGTGATGTTCGGCGTGGCCTGAAAGCGCCGTGGCTGGCGCGGCTCGGTCTGCATCCGTTTCGGCTTGTGCTTGAGCGTTGCTTCAGGCTCGGCTGGTGCCGGCTCCTTCTGCCCGCCGAGCCGGCGCAACACCGCATCGGCGGCGCGCTCGCCCGATTCCCAGGCGCCGCCGACCGTGCCCCACAGGGTCTCATGGACGGCTTCGCCGGCAAACCATACCGCGCCTTGTACCGGCTCCATGAGGATGCGGCGCGCTCCCTGGAAGCGCGGTGCCGCGGCCGAAAACGCGCCGAGCGCCAAAGGCTCATGGTTCCAGCGCGTGGCGTGCGAGCGCCTGATCGCCTTCTTTACGTCGGCGCCGTAAAGACCGGCCAGCCAGTCGGCGGCGAAGTCGACCATCGCCGCTTCGCCGTGGGCGGTGAGCTCGCGGCCGAAGCTGCCTGCGACTTCGACCAGGCAAAGCTGCGTGCCGGAGATATTGGCGAGGATCGCCGCGGTGCGCGAGTCGGCCGCTTTCTCGAACACCAGATCGTCGCTCTCGAAGCCGAGTGCGTTGTCGGCGATTTCCAACGCGATGTGGTCGTAACTGCCGAGCGAGAGCTTGGCAAAGGCGTCGCGCTGGCGACCGGCAAGTTCGGGCGTGAATTTGATGCCGCCGGAGGCGATCACATTGGTTGACACGGTGACGATGACAGCGCGGGCGGCGATCGTGCCTCTCGGCGTTTCCACCGTGACGTTGCGTCTGGTGTCGATGGCGGTCGCCGGCGTCGACAGCTTGACCGCAAGGCCCTCGGCGAGCGACGCGATCAGCGCGCCGAAACCCTGGCGGCAGAAGGCGTCGGCGTTGCGCTCGGCGGATTTCGCGAAATCCACCGCCGATACTTGCGTCAGCTCCTTGCCGCAGCCGAACGCGCCGAGCACGAATTCGACCGCCGGCCGCCAGTCGCCGAGATCGTTGGGCAGTGCCTGCGCACACGCCACGTCGCCCTTGCGCGCGGCGTCGGCGATGGCGCGCGTGGCACGCGCTTGCGAGGCCAAAAAATCCTCCAGCTCGCCCTCGCGCGCGTAGCGTCGGCCGATGCGGACCTTCTGGCTCCTCGGCGCCGGATAGACTTCAATGCCGCGGCGCGGCACGAGCTTCGTCACCGGATTGAGGTCGGGGGTGTGGATCCAATGGGCGCCGCGGTCGTACGGCAGGGCGAAGGTCTCCATGTCGGTAATGCAGCGTCCGCCGCTGTGGTCGGCTGCTTCGAGCAACACGAACTTGCGGCCGGCGGCGGCGATCCGCCGCGCCGCGGCGATGCCGGCCGCGCGGCCTACCGCAAGCGCGGCCGAGGCGGCGAGGAACGAGCGGCGGCTCAGTCGCGGCATGGTTTCCAATACTTGCGGCTTGCGGCAGATTGCCCGAACGGCGCACGGCGCGCAAACGCAGCGGCTTGCGACTCAATCAAGAATGGCGGCGATTGTGTGAACCGAATTGCGACGCCGACGTTCGCCCTCGCGTTAATGCGGGGTCGGCGCACGAGAGATAAAAATGCTCAACGACGCGGTCAAAGCGCTCGCCCAGATGCTGTCGCCGCCGCTGCGCGCGGTGCTGTGGAAATCGATCGCACTGGCGCTCGCCCTCATCGCCGTTGCCGCCATCGCGCTCGACCGCCTGCTCATTTGGCTGGTGGGGGCGGAGAGTGCCTCGCTGGAGACGAATTTCGGGCCGCCCGCGCATCTGCCGGCAAGCGCGCTCGCCTGGGCGCTCTCGATTGCCGCGAGCCTCGGCATTGTCGCCGGCAGCATCTTTCTCATGCCGGCGGTGACCGCGTTTGTCGCCAGTTTTTTCGCCGACCAGATCGCCGACGAGGTCGAGCGCGTGCACTACCCGGCCGAGCCGCCCGGTGTCGCGCTGCCGCTCTGGCTGGCGATCGCCGAGGGCGGCAAGACCGCGCTGCTGGCGATCGTAGTCTATCTGTGCGCCGTGCCGTTCCTGCTGTTCGCCGGATTTGGCGCCTTGATCTTCTTCCTCGCTACCGCCTGGCTGCTCGGGCGCGAATATTTCGAGCTCGCTGCCATGCGCTTTCGGCCGCCGGACGAGGCCAAGGCCTTGCGCAAGCGGCATGCCGCAACCGTTTATGTCGGCGGCTTGATCATTGCGGCGTTTGTCTCGATCCCGATCGTCAACCTGACGACGCCGCTGTTCGCCATGGCGTTCATGGTGCATGTCCACAAAAGGCTAAATGGAACGAGACTGGTCGCCCAAAAGCGCTGAGTTGGGCAGCATGATCATTTTCGGGATCGTGCTGATCAGCGCCACACCTCATCGGCGAGTTCGACGATCATCTTAAGCTTCGCCCATTGCTCGTCCTCGGCGAGCACGTTGCCTTCCTCGGTCGAGGCGAAGCCGCATTGCGGCGACAGGCACAGCTGGTCGAGCGCGGCATATTTGGTCGCCTCCGCGATGCGCCGCTTGACCTCGTCCTTGTTTTCGAGCGCCCCGCTCTTGCTGGTGACGAGACCGAGCACGACCATCTTGTTTCCCTTAGGTAAAAAGCGCAGCGGCTCGAAGCCGCCGGCGCGCGCCGTATCGTATTCGAGGAAATAGCCGTCGTAGTTCAATTTGGCGAGCAGGATTTCGGCGACAGGCTCATAGCCGCCCTCGGAAATCCAGGTCGAGCGGAAATTGCCGCGGCAGACGTGGGTCGTGATCGTCATGTCGACCGGCTTGCTCTCCAGCACCTTATTGATCACGCCGGCATAGTCGTGCGCCAGGCGGTCGGCGTCGAGGCCGCGGTCGCGCGCCTTCTGCAGCTCCGCCGGCGAGCACAAATAGGCCCAGACCGTGTCGTCGAACTGCAGATAGCGGCAGCCGGCGTCGTAGAACGCGCGCACCGCCTGCCGGTAGGTGTTCGCCAGATCGTCGAAGATGGCGCTGCGATCGGCATAGACCTTCTTATTGACGGCATCCGGCTCCAGGCGGAAGTGCAGCACGGCCGGACTCGGGATGGTCATCTTGGGTAGGACGCGGGTGTGCGCCTTGAGGAACTTGAAGTGCTCCAGCATCGGATGCTTGGAGAATCCGAGCTTGTCCTTGATGCGAACGCTCTGCGCCTTGGTCTGCACGCCGTGGAACTGGATGCCGTGATCGAGCTCGTAGAGTTCGACGCCGTCGAGCATGCCGAAGAAATCAAAATGCCACCAGGAGCGGCGGAACTCGCCGTCGGTCGCGACCTTGAGCCCGACCTGTTCCTGATTTTTGATGATCTTCTCGATCTCGCGGTTCTCGACTTCCGTGAGCTCGGCCGCGCTGATCGCGCCCTTCTCCCGCTTTGCCCGCGCCTCTTTCAATGGTGCGGTGCGCAGCAGGCTGCCGACAACGTCGGCGCGAAACGGCGGCTTGTTTCGGGTCATTGGCATCTCCCCCTTGGAACGGTCGATAGTACCAAGCGAGGAGCCGGCGCTTCGTCAACTGCAAAAAACTCGTGGCAGAACCAGATGAGGCCTGATTCCGGGTGATGCAGGGACCGGCCGGGGTCCTTCGCAAGGTTCGACCGGGCCGCCCCCGCCGCGGCTGCGCCGGCGATTGGCGCGAAAATAGCGCGTTGGGCAGGCAAGCCGCCGGGGTGTGGCCAAACAGCGCGGCCGGCGCCCATTTGCCGCCGCCCTCGCGCCCGAACACGACATCTGCTAGGTGGGGACCGGTTCGCGCTGGTGTCGAGGTTCTGAAGTCCACGCGCTTGCGGCGTATCCTCATGCCCAACTTCGGAATCTGAAAGGACACTGGAAATTTACCGTTCCAATGCGGGTATTGATGCACGAACAGCCGGTTTGGAGCGCTGGATGCTGAAAAGATTGCGCGCGTCCGCGCACTTCTTCGACCGAAATATCGGCTTCAGTCGATTGGGCATGGCGCTCAGCCTCACCATCGTCGTCGTGGCCGTTGTGGTGCTCTATCGCATCCTGCGCGACATCGATCTCGACGCGCTCCTCGACGCGATCGAGGCGACCAACTGGCGGACGCTCGGTATTGCCGGCTTCTTTGTCGCCGCCGGCTATCTGACGCTTACGTTATACGATCTGTTCGCGCTGCGCACGATCGGCCGCTCTGAAGTGCCGTATCGCGTCGCCGCGCTTGCCGGTTTCACCAGCTATGCGGTCGGGCACAATGTCGGCGCCAGTGTCTTTTCCGGCGGCGCGGTGCGCTATCGCATTTATTCCGCCTGGGGCTTGAGCGTCATCGAGGTGACCAAGATCTGTTTCGTCGCCGGGCTCACTTTCTGGCTCGGCAACGCCACCGTGCTCGGCCTCGGCGTCCTCGATGCGCCGCAGGCGGCACGCGCCATCGACCAATTGCCGCTCTGGCTCAATCGCGTTTTTGCGCTGGCGATCCTTGCCCTGCTCGGCGCCTACGTGGCGTGGGTCTGGGTCAAGCCGCGCGTCGTCGGCCGCGAGGGCTGGCAGGTGGCCTTGCCCGGCGGTCCTTTGACGCTTGTTCAGATCGCCATCGGTATCCTCGATCTGTCGTGCTGCGCGCTGGCCATGTACATGCTGGTGCCGGACGAGCCCAATCTCGGCTTCGTCACCGTGGCCGTTATCTTCGTGGCAGCCACGCTGCTGGGCTTTGCCAGTCACGCCCCTGGCGGCCTCGGCGTGTTCGACGCCGCCATGATGGTCGCGCTGTGGCAGTTCGACAAGGAAGACTTGCTGGCGGGCCTGCTGCTATTTCGTTGCCTTTATTACATCATTCCGTTCATGCTCTCGCTGGTGATCCTGGGAACGCGTGAAGTTCTGATCGGTCGTTCCGCCCGGCGCCTCGGCCACCCGGTTGCAGCGCCGATCAGCGCCGTGACCGAGCTGGCGCGGGAAAAGTCGGACGCAACTTGATCCGAAGGTTGGACGGGCCGCTGCGCGGGGACGGATCCGATGAGCCTGGACGACGATCTCATAGCGCCGCGAAAGAGCGGATGGCGCGGCGCGCGGTTCGTCACCGTAACCGCGGCGATCGTGTTCGCCGGCTTGGTGCTGCTCAACGCCCTTGCCATCGGCTACGCGGTCGCGGGTTTCGCCCTGGTCACGGCGGCCGCTTTCCTCGCCATGCGCGCCGGCGAGGAGGCCGGCCGCCTGGCACGGCCGGTTGCCGTCTCCGAGCGCGCCGGCGACCCGCTCGAGGCCGTCGTCGCCGGTCTGCCGGATCCGACGATCGCGCTCGACCGCAACGGGCGCGTACTCGCGCTTAATGAGCGCGCGCGTTCCTTGGCGCCGGCGCTGCGGCGCGGCGAGCTGGTCTCGCTGGCGCTGCGGATGCCCGAGCTGAACGAGGCGATCGGCCGCGCCTATGCCCGCGGCGAAGAGCAGCGTGTCGAATATGCCGAGCGCGTGCCGCGCGACCGCTGGTTCGAGGCGATCGTGATGCCGGTCAGGCGCGAGCCGAATTCGAACAAGCCCGATCTGGTGCTGATGGTGTTTCATGACCTCACGCCGCTGCGCCGCGCCGAAGAGATGCGCGCCGACTTCGTCGCCAATGCCAGCCACGAGCTGCGCACGCCGCTGGCGGCGCTTTCCGGCTTCATCGAGACCCTGCAGGGCTCGGCGCGCGACGACGCCAAGGCGCGGGAGCGCTTCCTCGCCATCATGCAGGAGCAGGCGCGGCGCATGGCGCGGCTGATCGACGACCTGTTGTCGTTGTCGCGGATCGAGCTGAATGCGCACCGCCGGCCCGATACGCTGGTCGACCTGGTGCCGATCGTCCGCCAAGTCGCGGACGGTCTGGAAACCTTGGCGCGCGACCGTGGCGTCACCGTCCACGTCGAGGCACCGACCGCCCTGACGATCCCCGGCGACCACGATGAACTGGTCCGCGTGTTCGAGAACCTGGTGGAAAACGCGCTCAAATACGGGGCTGCCGGCAAACGCGTCGACATCACGCTGCAGCCGGCGATATCCGCGGAAGGCGAAGCGGAGGCGCAGGTCGACGTCCGCGATTACGGGCCGGGCATCGCGCCCGAACATCTGCCGCGGCTGACCGAGCGCTTCTATCGGGTCGACGTTCGCGAGAGCCGCGCCCAGGGCGGCACCGGGCTCGGGCTGGCGCTGGTCAAGCACATCCTCAACCGGCATCGCGGCCGCTTATCGATCGCCAGCACGCCCGGTGCCGGTGCCACGTTCACCGTGCAACTTCCGGCAACCAAGCCCCAGCCTGCCGATAAAGCCGTTTGATATCTCAGCAATGACCCGCAGCATTATTGATTTGTGTTCATAAGCCAGAACGGCTTCTGGCCACCTCGCCCATGACGAAACCCAGCACCAAAGTCAGCACGCCGCCTGCGGCGATTCCGGCAAGCGCGAGAATGAACATGTGGTTGACGAGGGAAGTATCGGGGACAGGATTTCCTCCGGCATCTACTGTGGGCGGAATGAATGCTAGCAGGAAATAGCCGGCAGCCCCACCGATGGCGCCCGCAAAGGTGTTTTTGATCGCCCCGAGACTATACTCTTTGATCGCCAATCCGGCGGCATTGCCACCGAAAATGCCGGCAAGGACGAGGACGACAACGTCTGTAAATGCCGAAGGCATGGTCTGGTCTTACTCCCCGGGCGCGATGGCTTCGCGCCTGACCACTGTTGCGCTGCGATGGGGCTCTCTGAGGGATGGAAACAGCACGGCCGCCACGGATGCAGCGGCAAATGCTCCGGCTATTTGCGCGATGATGAATGCCGGAACGTGATTGATAGCGATGCCGCTGAACGTGGTGGTGAAGCCGCGGGCGAGCGTGACCGCGGGGTTGGCGAAAGAGGTCGAGGACGTAAACCAGTACGCCGCCGTGATCACCAGCCCTACCAGCCATGGAACGGTCTGCGGCGCATAGCGCAGCCCGCCCAAAATCGTCAGAATGAGGCAGAAGGTGGCGACCGCCTCGCCAAGCCACTGCGGAGCGCCGCTGCGTGCCGTCGTTCCGATCGCCAGCGGCGCGAGGTCGAACATAAGGTGGGCGATGATGGTGCCGGCGATGCCGCCGGCAAATTGGACGAGGACGTAGGGGACGACTTCACGCCAGGGCGTCATCCCGCGGGCGGCAAAAACCAGTGTCACCGCCGGATTGAAATGTGCGCCGGAAACGGGTCCCAGGATCGTAATGATCACGACAAGGATCGCGCCGGTCGGAATGGTATTTCCGAGAAGCGCAATGGCTTGATTACCGCCGGCCAGCCGCTCCGCCATGATGCCGGAACCGACGACCGTCGCCACCAGGATCGCGGTGCCCAGCGCTTCCGCCAGCAGCCGTCGCGACAAGGGTGCGGCGAAGTCGCTCATCCGGACGCTCTGGCAGGCTTCTCGGCGGTATCACGGGTCTTGCCGATCGCATCGAGCCGTCTTTGCAGCGACAGCTTGTCGAGGGAGTCGATCGGCAGGCTGACGAATATCGAGATGCGGTTATTCAGCATGCGGAACGTATCGGCGAAGGCAAAGCGACGCTCTGCTTCGTTGCCGGTGGCTGCCGCCGGATCGGGAAGGCCCCAATGTGCCGTCATCGGCTGGCCGGGCCAGACCGGACACGCTTCCGCGGCCGCGTCGTCGCAAAGCGTGAACGCAAAATCGAGCTTCGGCGCATCGGCGCCGGTAAACTCGTTCCAGCTCTTGCAGCGGAAGCGCGTGACGTCGAAATTCATCTTGCGCAGCAGGTCGAGGGCAAAGGGATGCACATGGCCCTTCGGGTGACTGCCGGCAGAGAAGGCGTGGAAGTTCCTACGTCCTTCACGGCTCAAGATCGCCTCGGCGATGATCGACCGCGCGGAGTTGCCGGTGCAAAGGAACAGCACGTTGAGGCGTTTGTCTGCAGCGGCTTCGATCATGGCTCGGTACTCCGCCTCTTGTTTCCCGTAGGCTCGCAACAGCCGCTTGTGCCGCGTATCGCATCCTGGAGGTCGCATAGCTCCGGGTGACCGCCGCAGCAGTCATTGACCAGGAAGCCGACCAGCGCCCGGATCGCGTCAACGTCCGCCCGGTACATGATCGAGCGCCCCTCGCGCGCGCCGCGCACCAATCCCGAGCGCGCCATGATGCTGAGATGCGACGAGAGCGTGTTGTGCGCGCAGCCCACCTTTTCGGCGATGGCGCCGGCAGCAAGACCGCCCGGTTCGGCCGCCATCAGCAGCCGAAAGATTCCCAGCCGCGTCGGCTGACCCAAGGCCGCAAGTGCCGCCAGCGCATGCGGAACCGACATCCGCCGGCCGCGCGGCTCGGGACCGATATGGCCGACCACGGCCAAGGGAGCTTTTTTCATAAGTCTAAACCTGATTTTCGAACCCGAACGAGAGTTGCGGTAGACCGCGGCTGACGACCAGAGTGTACTGCTATTTATGTCGAGAGTTCTCGAAATATTGTATAATCGTCGCATAGCGGGATGACAATTCAGTGACGACTACTTTTAGCCGGTGGGCCGGCATGGGCCGCAATTCGGATACAGGGTGCGGCCGGCGTGGCTTCAAAATGACTTAAATTACAATGGTTTGTATTGTCATCTAACTGTCATATCAGGCTCATAGAAGCTTGACGTGCCCCACGTAAGCATTCCGCAGCTGTGGTCCTGCCCCGATCGGAGCCATGCAAACCGCAGCGCGTTGCATAAAGACGTCAAACAGAGCGCAAGCGTCCCCGTCGGGACGCCGTCGACGTCGGTCGCCGACCTGCGTCGCCCTGAAATTCTGCACAGGAGAGTGCCGTGAACCCCATGAAACCGCTTGTCGTCGCCGGCTTTCTCGCCGCGGCGATCCTTCCCGCCGCCGCCCTCGATATCTCCGGGGCCGGCGCAACGTTTCCGTATCCGGTCTATGCCAAATGGGCGGACGCCTACAAGAAGGAGACCGGCGTCGGGCTCAATTATCAATCGATCGGCTCGGGTGGCGGTATCAAACAGATCGAGTCAAGGACGGTCACGTTCGGCGCGACCGACGCGCCGCTCAAAGGTTCTGAACTCGAAAAAAATGGGCTCGTTCAATTTCCCATGGTGATGGGCGCGATCGTGCCGGTGGTGAACCTTGACGGGGTAAAGGCAGCAGAGCTTGTCCTTGATGGCCCGACCCTTGCAGCAATTTTCCTCGGCAACGTGAAAAGCTGGGACGATCCGGCGATCACGAAGCTCAACCCGAACGTCAAGCTTTCCGCGCAGCCTATCGCGGTGGTCCACCGTTCGGACGGTTCCGGCACCACCTTCAATTTCACCTACTATCTGGCGCAGGTCAGTCCTGATTGGAAATCGCAGGTCGGCTCGAACACTTCGGTCGAATGGCCGGTCGGCATCGGCGCCAAGGGCAATGAGGGCGTTGCCAACAACGTGACGCAGACCAAGGGCTCGATCGGCTATGTCGAGCTTGCCTATGCGCTGCAGAACAAGATGCTCCACACCCAAATGGTGAACAGGGACGGCAAGTCCGTGGCGGCAAACGGTTATACGGTCCAAGCCGCCGCCGCCAATGCGGATTGGAACTCGGTTCCCGGTTACGGCGTGATTCTGGCGAATGAGCCGGGCGCGACGTCGTGGCCGATGACCGCGGCGACATTCATCCTCATCCCTAAGCAGCCTAGCGATCCCGCTGCCGCCGCCGCGGCGCTTGAATTCTTTGCTTGGGCTTACGCCAAGGGCGACAAGATGGCCGACGAACTCGATTACGTGCCGATGCCGAAGAAGGTCGCCGAAGAGATCGAAAAGATGTGGGCCAGGGAAATCAAGGATTCCAGCGGCAAACCGCTCCACACCAGCTCGATCGCGAATTAGGCTGGACGCAAAATTGGCGAGACGCTGTCGACTTTGGAGGGCGCATTACTCTTGTCCACCGGTCTGCCGCACGGTCACACTTGTGCGGCGGCCGGTAGATCGTTTTGACTGGGCGCTCCGATTTCTTGAAGGAGCGCCGCGATGGACCCGGCCCGGAGGCGATCCGTGGTTGACGTAGCGCTACAGGAGGGAGTGGCGGTGTCGGTCGAGGGGGCGGTGGCGCGCGCCAAAGTGCTCGATCGGTTACGCCTCGGCGATGCCGCATTTCGCCAGGTGACGCGCGCCGCAGCCGTCGGCGTGCTGTTGCTCTTGAGCGGCGTCATTATTTCGCTGGTCGCCGGATCGTTGCCGGCATTCAGGACTTTCGGCTTTGGCTTCCTGGTGAGCGAGCGATGGAATCCGGTCACGGACAATTTCGGGGCGCTCCCGGCGATTTACGGCACCGTTCTCACCTCAGCCATCGCCATGCTGATTGCGGTCCCGGTGGGTCTGATGATTGCCTTCTTCCTCACCGAATTGTGCCCGCCATGGCTACGGCGGCCGATCGGCATCGCGATTGAACTGCTTGCGGGCGTCCCGAGCATCATTTATGGGATTTGGGGGCTTTTCATCTTCGCCCCGGTCCTGCAGGAGACGCTGCAGCCGTTTTTGATCAAAACGCTCGGCAACGTGCCGTTGATTGCGCCGCTGTTCGCCGGACCGCCCTACGGAATCGGCATGCTGACGGCGGGGCTGATCCTCGCCATCATGGTGCTGCCCTTCGTCACCTCGATCTCGCGCGACGTGTTCGAGGCGGTTCCTCCGGTGCTCAAGGAGGCGGCCTACGGCGTCGGCTGCACGACCTGGGAAGTGGTGCGCTATGTGGTGTTGCCCTATGCCAGGGTGGGCGTGATCGGCGGCGTGATGCTGGGCCTCGGCCGCGCGCTGGGCGAGACCATGGCGGTGACCTTCGTCATCGGCAACGCGCACCGGATCTCGGCCTCGATACTCGCCCCCGGCACCACCATCTCCGCGACCATCGCCAACGAGTTCACCGAGGCGGTGGGTGATCTCTATACCTCCTCGTTGATCGCGCTCGGGCTGATCCTGTTCGTCATCACCTTCATCGTGCTCGCCGCGGCGCGTTACATGCTGATGCGAATTGAGCGCAGGATTGGGTGACGCCGTGTCGGGCAAACCTGTTACCGCTCGCTATACGTCCCGCCGCCACCGCAACACGGTCGCAAGGGCGCTGGCATTCGCCGCCACGGCGCTCGGACTGGGCTGGCTCGCCCTGATCCTCGGGTCGCTGCTGTGGCAGGGGTTTAGCGGGCTGTCGCTCAGGGTGTTCACGCAAATGACGCCGCCGCCCGGCTCGAGCGGCGGGTTGCTCAATCCGATCGTCGGCAGCCTTATTCTGACGGCGCTCGCGGTCGCGATCGGCACGCCCGTTGGCATCCTCGCCGGCACCTATTTGGCCGAGTATGGCCGCCATGACCGCCTGAGCAGCGTAGTGCGCTTCATCAACGATATTCTCTTGAGCGCGCCGTCCATCGTGGTCGGGCTGTTCATCTACGAAATCATGGTTGCGCCGATGGGGCATTTTTCCGGCTGGGCGGGCGGCGTGGCGCTGGCCATGCTCGTCATCCCGGTGGTCGTGCGCACGACCGAGGATATGCTGACGCTGGTTCCCAACGCGTTGCGCGAGGCGGCAACCTCGATCGGCCTGCCGCGCTCGCTGACCATTACCCGGATCTGCTACCGCGCGGCCCGCGCCGGCATGGTGACCGGCGTGCTGCTGGCGGTCGCCCGCATCAGCGGCGAGACCGCGCCGCTGCTTTTCACCTCGCTCAACAACCAGTTTTGGAGTCCCAACCTCAACGCGCCGATGGCGAGCCTGCCGGTGGTCATCTTCCAGTTCGCGCTCAGTCCCTATAAGGATTGGCAGTCGCTGGCCTGGACCGGCGCCCTCATCATCACTCTGGCGGTGCTGGCCTTGAGCATCACCGCGCGTGCGCTTGTTCCATCGGGAAAACAGTCATGAGCGTTACATCCGTCGCCGTTCCCGCCGTCGCCAATGCGCCGACCGATCGGGCCGGATTGCCCGAGAAACTCACCATCCGCGATCTCGATTTCTACTATGGCGATAGCCGGGCGCTGAAAGCGATCAGTCTGCCGCTCTATCAGAACAAGGTGACCGCCTTCATCGGCCCGTCCGGTTGCGGCAAATCGACGTTATTACGCGTGCTCAACCGTATGTACGACCTCTATCCGAACCAGCGCGCCACCGGCGAAGTCATCTTTGACGGTGACGATATCCTGTCGCCGAAACAGGACCTCAACCTGCTGCGCGCGCGCATCGGCATGGTGTTTCAAAAGCCGACGCCGTTTCCGATGTCGATCTATGAGAACATCGCTTTCGGCATCAGGCTGTACGAGCGTTTGTCGAAATCCGAGCTCGACCGGCGCGTCGAGATCTCGCTACGCCGGGCGGCGCTGTGGGACGAAGTCAAGGATAAGCTGGCGGCCAACGGGCAAAGTCTCTCCGGCGGCCAGCAGCAGCGGTTGTGCATCGCCCGCACGGTTGCCGTGCGGCCCGAGGTCATCCTGTTCGACGAGCCATGCTCGGCGCTCGATCCGATCTCGACCGCCAAGATCGAGGAGCTGATCGACGAGTTGACCGACGACTATACGATCGTGATTGTCACCCACAACATGCAGCAGGCCGCACGCGTGTCCGACTTCACCGCCTTCATGTATCTTGGCGAGCTGATCGAGTTCGATTCGACGAGCAAAATGTTCACGGCGCCGCAGGATCAGCGGACGCAGGACTACATCACCGGCCGCTTCGGATAACCGCCATGACCGAATACACCACCAGAATCGACCACACGGCCAAGGCATTCGACACCGATCTGCAGGAGATCATGCGCAAGGTCGCCGAAATGGGCGGGCTTGCCGAGCGGCAGATCACCGATGCCACCCGTGCCTTGGTCGAACGCGACACCGAGCTCGCCGAGCGCGTGATCGCCATGGATCCGACCATCGACGCCATGCAACATGAGATCGAGGAGAAGGCGATCCTGACGATTGCGCGCCGGCAGCCGATGGCCGTCGATCTGCGCGAGATCGTCGGCGCCATGCGGGTCTGCAACGACCTCGAGCGGATCGGCGACCACGCCAAGCACATCGGTAAGCGGGTGGTCGCGCTCGACGGCGACTTCAACCCGCAAAAGCTCATTCACGGCGTCGAACACATGGCCGCGCTGGTAGCCGCCCAGCTCAAACAGGTGCTCGATGCCTATGCCAGCCGCGATCTCGCCGCGGCGCTCGCCGTCTGGAGCGGCGATGAGGAAGTCGACAACCTCTGTACGTCGCTGTTCCGCGAGCTGCTGACCTACATGATGGAGGATCCGCGCAACATCACGTTCTGCATGCATCTGATGTTCTGCGCCAAGGACCTCGAGCGCATCGGCGATCACGCGACGAATATCGCAGAAACCGTCTATTACATGATTGAAGGCCGCCCGATCGCCGATCAGCGGCCGAAGGGCGATTTCACGAGTTTTGGGGCAATGCCGCCGCAGAAAGGATAGGAGGGCCGGGATGGGAGCCAACATCCTGATCGTTGAAGACGAGGAACCGCTGACCACGTTGTTGCGCTACAATCTCGAAGCCGAAGGCTACGCGGTCGACGCCGTCGCTCGCGGCGACGAGGCCGACACGCGATTGCGGGAAACCGCTCCCGATCTCGTCGTGCTCGATTGGATGCTGCCCGGCCTGTCCGGCATCGAATTGTGCCGCCGGCTGCGGGCGCGGCCGCAAACCCAGTCGCTGCCGATCATCATGCTGACGGCGCGCGGCGAGGAAAGCGAGCGCGTGCGCGGGCTGGCGACCGGCGCCGACGATTACATCGTCAAGCCGTTCTCGGTACCGGAGCTGTTGGCGCGGATTCGGGCGCTGCTGCGCCGGGCCAGTCCCGAACGCGTCGCCACGGTGCTCAGCATCGGCGATCTCGAGCTCGATCGCGAGAAAAAGCGCGTCTCGCGCTCGAGCCGTGCGGTCGATCTCGGGCCGACGGAATTCCGCCTGCTCGAATTCCTGATGGAACGCCCGGGACGCGTTTTTTCCCGCGAGCAATTGCTCGACGGCGTCTGGGGCAGCGACGTGTATATCGACGAGCGCACGGTCGACGTGCATGTCGGCCGCCTGCGCAAGGCGCTCAACCGCGGCCATGGCACTGATCCGATCCGCACGGTGCGCGGCGCCGGCTATTCGCTCGACGACCGCTTCGGCAAGGCAAGCTGATCGCCGGCTTTGGTGTGGCGCCGTTTTGACGGCCTCAGCGCAGCGGCCGCCGGTCGCGGCGGCGGTCGCTGGCCGGCTGATAGGCGACCCGGGAGTGATAAGCGCAATACGGCAGCCCGCTGATCGTATTGCCGCCGCAGAAGAAGAAATCGCTGCTGCCGGGATCGCCGATGGGCCAGTGGCAGGTCTGCTCGGTCAACTCCAGAATGGTGCGGCGCTGGCCGATCGGGATGATGTTCTCGATCAGCTCCGGCGCGCCTTCGGCCGCGAGCTCATAGGCATGCGCCAGCGCGGTATTGCCGCGGATCGACGGCCGGCTCATGCGCAGCAGATGCGCGGAGGAACGCGCCTTGCGCGGGCGCGGCGAGGCGCTCGACGCGCTCTTGGCGCGCCCGGACAGGCCGAGCCGATGCACCTTGCCGATCACGGCGTTGCGGGTGATGCCGCCGAGTTCGGCCGCGATCTGGCTGGCCGAAAGACCGTCGGACCACAGCTTCTTCAGCAGCTCGACCCGCTCGTCAGTCCACGACATGCTCAATCCTCCTGAAAAAGGTGCGGTCATAGCCTTTTTGGAATCCACCTCCGGGCCGGGCAGCCTTTGCTGCCCAACACGCACATCACCAACGCTGGAGAAGACTGTCCGCCGCACGAGATGTCGTGCTTGACGATCAAAAGGCTACAATATGGCGGGAGTCGGGCGCAAGAGTCGTGCGACATACGTCCACATGTTCCTGCTTCCATGTGGATGAATGCGGGATAAGCCGGGCGCCAGCACTCCGATTTTACCGGTGTTGACAGACCGGCGGGCCGAAATAAGATGCTCAATGGTGCCGCCCGTAGAGGCGGCACATTTCATTTTTGCCGCGCAGACAATGCTGCGCCGCGCGCGCGGGCTCAACCGTGACATCGCATTTGTTGCCGACCTATGCACGCATCAACCTCGCTTTCGAGCGGGGCGAAGGCGCATGGCTGATCGCGACCAACGGCGACCGCTATCTCGATTTTGCCTCCGGCGTTGCCGTCAACGCGCTGGGACATGCCCATCCGCGGCTGGTCGCCGCGCTCACCGAGCAGGCGCAGAAGGTGTGGCACGTCTCCAATCTGTATCAAATTCCCGAGGCCGAGCGGGTCGCACAACGGCTGTGCGACGCAAGCTTTGCCGACGTGGTGTTCTTCTGCAATTCCGGCGCCGAGGCGATGGAATGCGCCATCAAGATGGTTCGCAAATACCAGTCCGCGAACGGGGCGCCTGAACGCTACCGCGTCATCACCTTCGAGGGCGCTTTCCACGGCCGCACGCTGGCGACGCTCGCCGCCGGCGGCCAGAAAAAATATCTCGACGGTTTCGGTCCCGTTGTCGACGGCTTCGATCAGGTCGCGTTCAACGACCTCGAGGCGACCAAACGCGCGGTGACCGCCGAGACCGCGGCGATCCTGATCGAGCCGATCATGGGCGAGGGCGGCGTGCGCGTTGTCGTGCCGACGTTCCTGCGGGCTTTGCGCGAACTGTGCGAGCAGAACGGGCTGCTCTTGGTCTTCGACGAGGTGCAGACCGGCATGGGACGCACCGGCGAACTGTTCGCTTACCAGCGCGCCGGCGTCGCGCCCGACATCATGGCGCTCGCCAAGGCGCTGGGCGGCGGCTTTCCGGTCGGCGCCTGCCTGGCGACGCGCGAAGCGGCGAAGGGCATGACCACCGGCACCCACGGCTCGACCTTCGGCGGCAATCCGCTGGCGATGAGCGTGGCCAACGCGGTGCTCGACGTGATGCTGGCGCCGGGCTTTCTTGACCGGGTGCGGCAGACCGGGCTGCTGTTCAAGCAGCGGCTGGCGCAAATCAAGGACAGCTACCCCTCGCTGATCGCCGAAGTGCGCGGCGATGGGCTGCTGATCGGCTTGCGGGCCGTGGTGCCGGCGGGCGAGCTTGTCGACGCGCTACGCGCCGAAAAGATGATCACCGTGCCGTCCGGCGACAACGTGGTGCGATTGCTGCCGCCGCTGATCGTCAGCGAACAGGAAATCGGCGAAGCGATCGCGCGCCTTGACCGCGCCTGCGCGCGGCTCAATCGTGCCGCCCCCACCCCATCCTCCCCCACTCGCGGGGGAGGGAAGGGAGAGGCCACGCAGGAGGCGCCCAGATGAGCGCCGTCCGCCACTTCCTCGACCTCATCGACGTTGCGGCCGTGGATCTGCGCGAGATGATCGACACCGCGCGTGCGATGAAGGAAAAGGGCGCCCGGGCCGGTCAGCCGCTCGCCGGCAAGACACTGGCGATGATCTTCGAGCGGCCTTCCACCCGCACCCGCGTCTCCTTTGAGGTCGCCATGCGCCAGCTCGGCGGCTACGCCCTCATGCTGACGGCAGAGGAAATGCAGCTCGGCCGCGGCGAGACGCTCGCCGATACCGCCCGCGTTCTATCCCGCTACGTGGACGCCATCATGATCCGCACGCTCGACCCCAGGGACGTGGCCGAGCTTGCCCGCTACGCCAGTGTGCCGGTGATCAACGGCCTGACGCGGCGCTCGCATCCCTGCCAGGTGCTGGCCGACGTGATGACGTTCGAGGAGCATCGCGGTCCAATTCGCGACCGCACCGTGGCCTGGACCGGCGCTGCCAACAACGTGCTGACCTCATGGATGCACGCCGCCGAACGGTTCGCGTTCCGCCTGCGCATCGCCACTCCGCCGGAGCTGGCGCCGAAGAAGCCGCTCACCGATTGGATCAAATCCTCGGGCGCCGCGATCCACATCGGCACCGACCCGGAAGAGGCGGTGAAGGGTGCCGACTGCGTCGTTACCGACACCTGGGTGTCCATGGGCGACCGCAACGGCGCCCGCCGCCACAACCTGCTCAAGCGCTATCAGGTCAATAGCCGGCTCATGGCGCGGGCCAAGCCGGACGCCATCTTCATGCATTGCCTGCCGGCGCATCGCGGCGAAGAGGTGACCGACGAGGTCATGGACGGCCTGCATTCCGTCGTGTTTGACGAGGCCGAGAACCGGCTGCATGCGCAGAAGGGCATCCTGGCCTGGTGCCTGGCGGCCGGCGCCTGATCCAGCAACCGCGAGCCCCTAGAGCGCAATCGCTTCAGATCGAAGCGATTGGCGCTCTAATATCTTAGTGGAGCATAATCTTTTCGGAAAACCGGCTTCCACTTTTCCGGATCATGCTCAGAGGGCTCACAATTGGCCCCTCGTCGCCTATATTGCCTTGCGATGAATAATCCGCATGTGGACATTCCGGTTCGGGAGCCGGCGCAATCGAGCCTCGACGACACGATCCTGCCGTTCGAAGTCAACGCGCTCGACCTGCGCGGCCGCATTGTGCGGCTCGGGCCGGCTGTCGATGCCATACTGACCAGCCACGATTACCCATTGCCGGTGGCCAAGCTTCTGGGCGAGGCGATCGTGCTCACGGTCATGCTCGGCTCGGCGCTGAAATTCGACGGCCGTTTCATCCTGCAGACCCAGAGCGACGGTCCGGTCCGCATGCTGGTGGTCGACTTCACGGCGCCCGACAAAGTGCGTGCCTGCGCGCGCTTCGACGCGGAACGCATTGCCGCAACCGTCGCCGCCGGCGCGGCCGAGCCGGGTCGGCTGCTTGGCCACGGCCATCTCGCCATGACTATCGACCAGGGCCCGGACATGAGCCGGTATCAGGGCCTGGTACCGCTCGAAGGCAACGACCTGGAACACGCCGCGCACGAGTACTTTTCCCGCTCGGAGCAGATTCCGACCCGCGTCCGGCTTGCCGTCGCTGAGGAGTTCCGCGGCGGCGAAACCGGCGCGCGCCGGCGCTGGCGCGCCGGCGGCATTTTGCTGCAGTTTCTGCCCAAGGCCGGCGATCGCGCCCGCCAAGCCGACCTGCATCCGGGCGACGCTCCGCTCGGCAGCGAAACCCATACGCTGCCCGAGGACGAGGCCTGGGTCGAAGGCCGTTCGCTGGTCGCCACCGTCGATGACGTCGAACTGATCGATCCGGCGCTGTCGAGCGAACGCCTGGCCTACAGCCTGTTCCACGAGCACGGCGTGCGCGTGTTTCGCCCCGCGCCGGTCAATGCGCAGTGTTCCTGTTCGCGCCACAGCGTCGAGGCCATGCTGAAAAGCTTTTCCCAGGACGAGCGCGACGACATGGTCGAGAACGGCAAGATCACCGTGACCTGCGAGTTCTGCAGCTCGACCTATGTGTTCGAGCCGGATGAAATAAGCGCAAGGAACCCGGCGCTCGACTCCTAAAATATTCCGATATTGCTGATTCAAGATTCGCGCGGCAGCGAGCGCGGTGGGCGCTGCGTGAGGTCTGCAGATGCCTGATGAAACTCTATCGTGAGATTTCTAACGCGCCAGATTTAAATTCTAATAATTCCAATCTGGCCAAGTAAAAATATTCGTTCGTGTTGAATGTTTGCGATTGTTAGTTCATCGCGCCCAACATATACGGAATTCAGTCGAGCAGTGAAAAAACTACTACTTCAACATAGTTCTAAAGTACTTGGTGGGCGATGTTGCGGCGACCGGTATCAGGATTTGCACGCTGCTTCGTCGATCGCGTCAGGCTTCCGAGCGGCATCGCGCTTAGCATTCTAGCGGCGGTAGTCGGCGCCAACGCGCAGCAGCCGCCGCCAGCGCCGGCGCCCGTGCAACCTCAGCAACCCACGGCGCAAGCTCCGGCCGTCGAGCCGGCCGTCGAAACGCAACTGCCGCAAATCGTCGTCAATGCGCCGAAACCAAAAACGAAACCCAAGCCGAAGCCGGGTGCCGGAGCGCCGCAGCGCGTCGCCCAGCAGACCGACGCGCCGACCGCCGCGCAGGCGGCTTTGGATGCCAAGATGAGTGCGTTGGATGAGGCGCGTAATAATTTGCTGCCGAAGATCGGCGCCTCGACTTACACCATCACCCGCCAGGCGATCGTCGACATGCCGCAAGGCGACAATACGCCGATCGACAAAGTCATCCTGCAAATGCCGGGCGTGTCCTACGATTCGGCGGTTTCCAATCCCAATTTCCACGTCAGAAACGCGTACGCCAACGTCCAAACAAGGATCAACGGCGTCGTGCTTCCCGAGGGCGTTTCGGCGCTTGGCCCGGTCATCGACACCAATTTCGTCGGCAGCTTGTCGCTCGTCACCGGAACGCTGCCGGCGCAATACGGCCTGCGCACGGCCGGCGTTCTCGATATCACCAGCAGAGCCTTTGCCGCGCCGAGCGGCGACATCAGTCTCTACGGCGGCAGCCACCAGACGTTCACGCCGAGCTTCGACTACGGCGGCAGCGTCGGCAATACCGAATATTTCGTCACCGCGCGCGGCAACTGGAACGCGCTCGGGCTGGAAAATCCGACCTCGAGCCCCGACGCCTTCCACGATCACACCGAGCAGGGCAAATTCTTCGGCTATGTCTCAACGCTGCTCGACGAATCGACGCGGTTGAGCGTGATCTCGGCGGCCTCCTACAGCGCGTATCAGATACCAAACAATCCCAATCAAATGCCGCTCGGCAATTTTGGCCCGGCGAATTACAGCTCATTGTCGCTCAATGAGAACGAATATGACACCTACATCGTCAATATCGCGGCGCTGCAAAAGAAAGGCACCGACGGCGACGCGCAATGGGCGGTGTTTTCGCGCTATGCCAAGGTCAACTTCGTTCCCGACATCTTCGGCGATTTGGTATTCAACGACGTGGCGTCGAACGTGACCCGCGAAAGCCTGCTCAACGGCACCCAATTCGATACGTCCTACATCGTGAACGACCGGCACACTTTGCGGGCGGGTTTTGCCGTGAGCGAGGAGCGTACCAATGTCAGCAACGTTTCCACCGTGCTGCCGGTCAATCCGGTTACCGGCGCCATTTCGCCGACGCCGTTCACCGTCACCGACGACAATTCGCTGACCGGCTGGAACATCGGAACCTACGTCCAGGACGAATGGAAAATAACCAATCAGCTCACTCTGAACGCCGGTCTGCGCTTCGACCAGTTGTATCAGTATGTCGACGCCAACCAGCTCAGTCCGCGTGCCGCGCTCATCTATAAGCCGTTCACCGGCACCACCATTCATGCCGGCTATGCCCGCTATTTCACGCCGCCGTATCAGGCGCAGGCCGCGCAAGCCAACCTTGCTCTATTCACCAACACTACCAATCAGCCCGAAGTGCCCTTGGACGATCCGGTGAAGCCCGAGCGCTCGAACTATTACGACGTCGGCATCGACCAGACGCTGCTTCCCGGCCTCGATGTCGGGATCGACGGCTATTACAAGGACGCGCGGGACATGCTCGACGACGGTCAGTTCGGCCAGGCCGTGGTGTTGACGCAGTTCAACTGGGCGCGCGGCTACAGCGAAGGCGGCGAATTCAAGCTCAAATATAAGAACGGCAACTTCACCGCCTATGGCAACTTTGCCTACAACATCACCAGAGCCATCGGACCGGAATCGAACCAGTACGTTCTCGATGCCGCGACCTATAATTATCTGCTCACCAATTGGCACTACACCGACGACATGCAGCTCATGACCGGCTCGGCCGGCGTATCGTATCGCTGGCACGACACCCTGTTCACCTCAAACCTGATCTCCGGCAGCGGCCTGCGCGCCGGCGATTTATCGCAAGGGGTTGCGCCCAATTCCCTGCACACCACGCCCTACGCCGTGATCAATGTCGGCGTGGCGCACGATTTCAAATGGTCGCCGGATGCCAAGCCGCTCACCGTGCGGTTCGACATCGTCAATCTGTTCGACCAGATTTACGAGCTCCGCGACGGCACCGGCATCGGCGTCTTTGCGCCGCAATACGGGGCGCGGCGCGGATTCTTCGCAGGCATTTCGCAAAAGCTGTGACGATCGGCCGCCGGCTTAATTGATCGTCCGCTTGCTGTCGCCGCTATCGAGTGAGAAAGCCGGAATCTCGATTTCGAAATGCTCGCCGCTGGCGCTCACCATGCCGTAGGTGCCGACCATGAAGCCGGACGGCGTCTGCAGCGGCACCCCGCTGGTATATTCGAACGATTCGCCGGCCTTGAGAACCGGCTCCTCGCCGACGACGCCGGCGCCGCGTACCTCCTGGCGCCGGCCGCTGGCGTCGGTGATGCGCCAGTTGCGGGTCTTCAGCTGCACCGTGTCGGTGCCGTTGTTGGTGATGGCGATCGTATAGGCCCAGAAGAAATAATTGTTCTCCGGCGACGAGCGGTCGGCGACGTAGCGCGGAGTCACCTGGACCTCGATGTTGCGGGTGACGGCACGATACATGGGACGAATCCTGGTACGAATTCTGGCGTAATGCCGGCACGATCCTGACGGCGGATCCGTCGAAACGGTATGCGGAAGCCGGTGCTGCCGCAACGCCGTGCAGTCTGCGGCCGAGGAATAGCGCCTGCTGCGGCGGATTTGAAGTTCCCGCCGCCCGGGGGCAAACGCGACGAACTTCAATTGCAAAACCGCACTGAAATCATAAATTTGCCGGCGTTTGCCCGTTGAGTTTGGACGCTATCCCGGTTGCAATAAGCATGTGGACGCGCTTTCTCAAGCATGCGCCGGCGGATTAGATTGTCTGGCGGCCCCCGGCCTCGGGCCAACCGAGCCGCGGCGGTCGGCAATGGTGTGCATATTTCCATGGCAATGGCATCTCCGCAGCAGGCGGCCACGAGCGAACGCGATCTGCGGCTCGATCTGTTCCGCGGCGTGGCCTTGTGGCTGATCTTCCTCGACCATATTCCCGAAAACATCGCCAACTGGTTCACCATCCGCAATTATGGATTCAGCGACGCCACCGAGATCTTCATCTTCATTTCCGGCTATACCGCTGCCTTCGTCTACGGCCGCACCATGCGCGAACGCGGCTTCCTGCTCTCCAGCGCCCGCATCCTGCGGCGCGCCTGGCAAATCTATGTCGCGCATATTTTTCTGTTCACGATCTTCATGGCGGAGATCGCCTACGTGGCGGCGACCTTCGACAATCCGCTCTACGCCGAGGAAATGAAAATCCTCGATTTTCTCAAGCAGCCCGACATCACGATCTTTCAAGCGTTGTTGCTGAAGTTCAAGCCCGTCAACATGGACGTGCTGCCGCTCTACATCGTTCTGCTGCTCATGTTTCCGCCGATGCTGTTTCTACTGTTGCGGGCACCGAACGTGGCGTTGGCCGGATCGGCCGTGGTCTACGCGCTGACCTGGAAACTGGATTGGAACCTGCCGGCCTATCCGAACGGCGTCTGGTTCTTCAATCCGTTCGCCTGGCAATTGCTGTTCGTGTTCGGCGCCTGGTGCGCGCTCGGCGGCTCCCACCGGCTCGCCGGCTTCTTGCGCTCGCGCATCGTGCTGGCCGTCGCCATCGCCTACCTGATCTTCGCCTTCGCGATAACATTGACGTGGCACTTCGAGGCGCTGGACCGGTTTGTGCCGAACTGGCTGGCGGAGTGGATGTATCCGATCGACAAGACCAATCTCGACGTGCTGCGCTTCGCGCATTTCCTGGCGCTGGCGGTGGTGACGATCCGCTTCATCCCGCGCAACTGGTCCGGCCTGAAATCGGCGATCCTGCAACCCGCCATCCGCTGCGGTCAGCACTCGCTCGAGATTTTCTGCCTCGGCGTGTTTCTGGCCTTTGCCGGACAATTCATTATCGCGGAATCTTCCGGCGGCCCGCTCTTACAGACGGCCGTCAGCGCGTTAGGCATTATCATTATGATCGCTACCGCCAACCTCACATCGTGGTACAAGGCCATAGAAGGGCGCAGTCCCCAATCGCGCGTCAAATCACCCGACGCAGACCTCGCGGGAGGCGAGGCATGACGTTAGTCATTGCCGTTCTGACCACGATTGCGCTGTTGAACGGCGCCGCGATGGCGGCGTCGGCGACGGAGGCACCGGCGGCGCCATGCGACGTGCCGGAATGGCTGCTGCCGGCCGACGCCGATCTCACCCATGTCAGCAACGAAATCAAGGATCGCCACCGCTTGGACATTGGCGTCGTCGGCTCGGGCTCCTCGGCGCTGTCCGGTCCCGACGGCGCGCGCTTCGCCTATCCGGCGCAACTGGAGCAGTCGCTCAGGGAGCGGCTGCCAGGCATTGAGATCAAGGTGACCGCGCACGTGCAGTCGCGGCAGACTACCGCGGACATGGCGGCCGGGTTGCCAAAAATCCTGACCGACGACCAGCCGGCCTTGGTGATCTGGCAGGCCGGTACGGTCGACGCGCTGGGCGGCGTCGAACCGGAGGATTTCCGCACCAGCCTCGATCAAGGTATCGACGCCATTGCGGCCGCCCATGCCGACGTGATCATGATGAACATGCAGCACAGTCCGCGCACCGAATCCATGCTGGGCGTTTCCGCCTACGCCGACGTCATGCGCTGGGTAGCCGAGCAGCACGGCGTCGTGCTGTTCGACCGGTTGGCGATCATGCGCTACTGGAGCGATGAGGGCGTGTTCGACCTCTATGCGGCGACCAAAGATTATGCTATGGCGCGGCGTGTTCACGAATGTATCGGCCGGGCCCTGGCGTCGCTGATCATCAATGCCGGTCATCTCGACGCCGGGAAAACTCAAACGACGCGTTGATGTCGACGATCAAACAAACTTTCAGTTGGTTGGGCTACGCCGCAGCGGGGCTCCTTGCTCTGGCCATGCTCGCTCCGGCGCACGCGCAGGTGCTTGCGGTCCAACCGGCTGCGCCTGTGGCGCCGGCGCAGACCTCGGGATTCGCCTGCAGCGCGCCGGCTGAAGTCACACGCCTCAACTATCCGCTGCGCCACGCCGCGCGGCGTCTCGCCAGCGGCGAGCCGCTCACCATCGTCGCCATCGGCTCGTCCTCGACGGCCGGCGCCGGCGCCAGCTCTCCCGCGGCAAGCTATCCGAGCCGGCTCGCCGTCGAACTCAAACAGCGCTTCCCGACGCAGGACATCACGGTGCTCAACCGCGGTGTCAACGGCGAAACGACCGAGCAAATGATGGCGCGGTTCGCGACCGGCGTGATCGCCGCGCATCCCGATCTGGTGCTTTGGCAGGTCGGCACCAATTCCGTACTGCGCGATCGCGCGCTCAAATCGCATGCGGTGCTGCTGCACGAAGGCATCACACAGCTCAAAGAGGCAGGCGCCGATGTGGTGCTGATCGATATGCAGTTTGCGCCGCGGGTGCTCGCCAAGCCGGAGACAGAGGGCATGGAAGATCAGATTGCGGTCGCCGCCAAGGATGAGAGCGTCGATCTTTTCCGCCGCTTCGCGGTCATGCGCAACTGGCACGACGTCCAGCACATCCCGTTCGACGCCTTCGTCGCGCCGGACGCGTTGCACATGAACGACTGGGGTTATGGCTGCGTGGCCAAACTGCTCGCCGCCGGGATCGCCGACGCGGCGACCCGTCCGGTCGCGTCCGCAGCGGCGCGCCCGGCCCGCTGAGATTGTGCCGGGCTCGGCACTGCGGGCCGCCCCGGAATGACGTTCACACCGCTTCCAAAGCCGCGAGCACGTCCTCGACGATGTCGTCGGGATGCTCCAGGCCGACCGAGACCCGCACCATGCCGTCGCTGATGCCGAGTTCGGCGCGCTGCGCCGGCGTCAGCCGCTGGTGCGTGGTCGTCGCCGGATGGGTGATGAGGCTCTTGGCGTCGCCGAGATTGTTGCTGATGCGAATGAGCTTGAGCGCGTCCTGAAAGCGGAACGCGGCCTTCTTGCCGCCCTTGATGTCGAAGGCGACGAGCGTCGATCCGCCGCGCATCTGCTTCTGCGCAATGGCGGCCTGCGGATGGTCGGGCCGGCCGGGATAGATCAGGCGGGCGATCTTCGGATGCTCGGCGAGCACCACCGCCAGCGTCGCGGCACTGTCGGTCTGCCGCCGCACCCGCACCGCCAGTGTCTCCAGTCCCTTGAGCAGCACCCAGGCGTTGAACGGCGACAGCGACGGTCCGGTCTGCCGCAGCAAGACGTGAACGTGCTTCTGGATGAAGTCCTCCGAAGCCAGGATGATGCCGCCGAGGCAGCGGCCCTGGCCGTCGATGTGCTTGGTCGCCGAGTAGACGACGCAGTCGGCGCCGAGCGCCAGCGGCGACTGGTAGATCGGCGTGGCGAAGACGTTGTCGACGACAAGCGTCGCGCCGGCGGCATGCGCGATCTGCCCAACCGCTTCGATGTCGATCACTTCCAGCGTCGGGTTGGTCGGCGTCTCCAGGAAAAACGTCTTGGTATTGGGCCGCACCGCGTTGCGCCATTGGTCGAGGTCGGTGCCGTCGACGAGCGTGGAGGACACGCCATAGCGCGGCAGATAATCCTCGACGATGTAACGGCAGGAGCCGAACAACGCCTTCGCCGCGACAACGTGGTCGCCGGCCTTGAGCTGGCCGACCAGCGCCAGCGTCACCGCCGCCATTCCGGTCGCCGTGGCGCGCGCAGCCTCCGCGCCCTCGAAGGCCGCCATGCGGTCCTCGAACATGGCGACAGTCGGATTGGAGAAGCGCGAGTATTGGAATCCCGGCTCTTCGTTCTTGAAGCGGCGTTCGGCCTGGGCGGAATTCTCGTAGACATAGCCCTGGGTCAGAAACAGCGCCTCGGAGGTCTCGCCGAACTGCGAGCGCAACGTGCCGGACTGGACCAGGCGGGTTTCGGGACGGTAGCGGTAGCGATCATGCGCGGACGCGGACATCTGGCCCTCCTCATGGCCAAAAACAAAACCCGGCCGGGAGGATAATCCTCGGGCCGGGCTCACGCGTCCCCGGCCTTTTAGCAACTTGTTTTACGTGGCTGCAAGCCGGCCGGCTCAAATGACCACGGGATAAAATGGCTCATACGCCTGGCATGTCTTTCCGTCAAGCCGGGCATCGGGTTAGATCGCGACCGCATCATATTTCCGCCGCCGCTCGACACGGGGAAACGCGTGCCGCTTTCGTTTACACCTTCGGACAAGGGGATCCTGCCCGACCGCATGATCGCGGCGCTGGCGGAGGCGGGCGGCATTCGCGCGGCTTACCCCTTTGCTCCCGGCCAAATCCAGCCGGCGAGTCTCGATCTGCGCCTCGGCGCTGTCGCCTATCGGGTGCGGGCGAGCTTTTTGCCCGGTCCCGGGATCGCGGTCGCGCGCCGTATCGCCGAACTGAAGCTGCACGAATTCGCGCTCACCGAAGGTGCGGTGTTGGAGACCGGCTGCGTCTATATCGTGCCGCTGCTCGAGAGCCTGGCGCTGCCGGCCGATATCGCGGCGGCCACCAACCCGAAAAGCTCCACCGGACGCCTCGACGTCTTCACGCGCGTGATCGCCGACGAGACGCGCGGCTTCGATCGGGTCGCGCCCGGCTATCACGGGCCGCTCTATGCCGAAATCAGCCCGAAGACTTTCCCGGTGCTGGTGCGCGAAGGTTCGCGGCTGTCGCAGATGCGATTGCACCGCGGCGACGCGGTGCTCAACACTGAGGCGTTGCGCGCGCTGCATGCGCGCGAGCGGCTGGTCGACCGCGCCGAGGCGGTGATGGGAGACGGTGTCGCGGTGAGCGTCGACCTTTCCGGCGCCGGCGTCCGCGACGCGGACGGTATCGTCGGTTATCGCGCCAAGCGCCATACCGCGGTCATCGAGGTCGAGCGCCGCGCCGCCTATGACATCGCCGACTTCTGGGAGCCGATCGCCGCGCGCGCCGACCAAAGCCTCATCCTCGATCCCGACGAGTTTTATATCCTCGCCTCGACCGAGGCCGTGCAAGTGCCGCCGGATTATGCCGCCGAGATGGTGCCGTTCGATCCGCTGGTCGGCGAATTCCGCGTGCATTATGCCGGCTTCTTCGACCCCGGCTTTGGTTATGCCGGCGCCGGCGGGCTCGGTTCGCGCGCCGTGCTGGAAGTGCGCTCGCGGGAAGTACCGTTCATCCTCGAACACGGCCAGATCGTCGGCCGGCTGGTTTACGAGAAGATGCTGGCGCGGCCCGACCAGCTTTACGGCAGCGGCATTGGCTCGAATTATCAGGCGCAGGGGCTCAAACTGTCGAAACACTTTCGCGGTTAGAGCATGATCCGGAAAAAGTCTGCCCTCGGACTTGATCCGAGGGTGGAAGCCGGTTTGCCGACAAGATCATGCTCCACCAAGATATTAGAGCGCCAATCGATTCAGTCTGAAGCGATTGCGCTCCAGGCGGGCCAGTCGGGCGCGCTTGCGATTCCTACGCGCGACGGCGCGGCCAAAACCCCAAGATTCTTGTAGCATTTCGCCGCGAAGAACGGTCTTCTGTGCGCAGGGGCACAATCGCGAGCCAACGCGAGAGCGGCGCATGCGAGCACGCATCATGGGTTTGGCCGTCCTCATCTGCGCGGCGATGGGGGCGGTTTCAGGCATTGCGCCGGTCTCTGCGCAATCGGGCTACGATCGGCCGGGCGGCGACTACGCGACGAGCCCGGTGACCAACGGCGACCCGGCGGTGTGCGCGATGCGCT
This sequence comes from Xanthobacteraceae bacterium, assembly GCA_049512975.1. Taxonomy (GTDB): domain Bacteria; phylum Pseudomonadota; class Alphaproteobacteria; order Rhizobiales; family Xanthobacteraceae; genus BOG-931. Next base: position 30,569 of record JBEKWO010000045.1, read on the forward strand.
GCGAGCACGACAAGAACTGCCGGTCGTGGAGCTTTTCCTATCCGCCGGCCTCTGGCGGCTCGGCCGTGTGCCGGCTCAAGCGCGAAGTGATGCCGCGCGTTAAATCGAGCTGCTGCGTGTCGGGGGTGCGCGGCGGCGGCGTCATCGAGCCGCGGCTCGGCGAGCTCGAATATTCCATCGATCGCGTCGGCGGCGATTACCGGTCCTTCGAAACCTCACCCGACGCCCACGGCAAACCCTGCGTCGAGGCATGTCAGGCCGAATCGCGTTGCCGCGCCTGGACCTATCGGCGGGCGGGTTACGGCATCTCGACCGCGCGCTGTTACCTCAAGGACGTGATCAAGCCGCCGCACCACCGGCCCTGCTGCATATCGGGGGTGGTGAGATAGGCCCGCGACAGTTTTTGTCAGACGTAGGTCTGCACGCAGCCTATCGGCAGCCAAAGTCCTGAATAAGAGGTGCAAAGTGAAAAACAAGATACTGTCGATTATGGCCGTTCTCGTAATGGCGTGGGGTGGCATGGCCATGCGCGACACTCTCGCGCAAGAGGCTTCCGAAAAAGATAAGGACGGCCATCCGGGCCATCATATGGATGGTTCATCCGACGGGGCCTTCCACCGTAGATTCGAAGATGCGGATAAGTGGGCCAAGGAGTTTGACAACCCCGAACGGGACGCTTGGCAAAAGCCAGAAGAGATTTTGGACGCGCTGCATCTGAAACCCACTTCGATTGTCGCCGACATCGGCGCGGGCACTGGATATTTCAGCGTGCGGATTGCCAAGCGCATTCCCGACGGCAAAATATTCGCCGCCGATATCGAGCCGGACATGGTGAGTTACCTTGGCGAGCGGGCACACCGTGAGCATTTGACCAACCTCGTGCCGGTGCTGGCGACGGCAGGCGCCGCCAACCTCCCAGAGCCAGTCGACGTTGTTCTAGTCGTGGACACATATCACCACATCGGGAACCGACCCCAATATTTCGCCAAGCTGAAGTCATCGCTGCGCCCTGGGGGATGGCTTGCGATCGTCGACTTCAAGGCGGATTCGCCAAGTGGTCCGCCCGCGCAGTATCGCATTTCGCCCGAAAAGATCACGGAAGAACTCAACGCGGCCGGTTACTCGCTCCTGGAGACGCTTCAATTCCTGCCGAGGCAATACTACCTCATCTTCCAAAAGCGTAACTAAGGCCTCGCCCGTAATCAAGTGAGTCAAAATTGCCAGGGAGCGAGGAGGATACTTTGGAGGGGATTCACAAGAGGGAATCACCTGACGTAGCGTCGCAGCATGATTCGCGCTGCGCAGGTGC
>JBEKWO010000046.1:0-31599 GCA_049512975.1 Xanthobacteraceae bacterium
AGCCAGGTATTGTTCAAGCACTCTCGCGTCTCCAGACGCCACGGCCTACCACGTCTGCAAAAAAGCAAACATGTCTCCTCGCAAATCTGCCCAATCATGCAAAGATAGTGTGAGATATACGGGCTAGGCCATGTCGTGAACGGAGGCTACCATGCCGATATGGCCCGGATTGTCATTCCGATTTTAGCCCTGGTAATAGCCGTAATGGTGGCGACCCTATTTGGCATCATCGTGCATGACTGGTTAGGTATCCCCAGCGACGCAATCCGCATTGACGCGCTTACCAGCGCCGCTTTTATTGGCTTTGCCGTGGCGTGCGAAGCCTTACTGAAGCGGAATAGGTAGATGCCAGATCACCGCAAACGCCCCCGCGATCCCACCCAACTCGACGCGGTCCTTGGCGATTTCGCCGTGGCTGGATCTTCTGCTTCGACTTCGCGTGGACGACCATTCCGGCTCGTTGGTCGTTCGTTCGCCGGTACCTTCCAGGCCGTCGCCGCGTTGGCGATGAGGATCTTTTCGCGCCTGCGGGCCCGCAAACCGCTGCTTCTCGTAGTAGCCGGCAACCGCTAGGCTGGTGAGGGCGGCGTGATATGCAGCCTCAAAATCCGAGATAGGCCTTGCGGACGTCCGGCATGGCGGCGACCTTCTCCGATGCTCCCTCGGTGAAGGTACGCCCTTCGGCGATAACATAGGCATAGTCGCTGATCGCCAGCGCGAGGTGCACATTCTGCTCGACCAGCAGCAGCGTGACGCCATCTTTCCTGAGCGCCGTGAGCGCGGTCATCAGCTGCTGCACGACCACGGGCGCCAGACCAAGCGACAGCTCGTCGATCATTAGCACGATCGGCACCGACATCAGCCCGCGCGCGATCGCCAGCATCTGCTGTTCGCCGCCGGAAAACGTGCCGGCCTTTTGCCGGCGCCGTTCCTTCAGACGCGGAAACAGCGTGAACACGCGCTCGGTCTGCTCGCCGAAATGGCGCCGCGCGCGGGCGGAATAGGCGCCCATTTCCAGGTTTTCCTCGACCGACATGTTGTTGAACAATTGTCGCCCTTCCGGTACCAGCACTAATCCACGTGCCGCCTTGGCGTGCGGCGGAAGCCGGGTCACGTCCTCGCCGTCGAACATAACGCGGCCGGCGCGCGGCCTGATACCGCCGGTGATCGCACGCAGGCTGGTGGTTTTGCCGGCGCCGTTGGCGCCGACGAGCGTAGTGACGCCGCCGCGCTCCACCTGCAACGACACGCCCCATAGCACCTGGACATCGTCGTAGCCGGCTTCGAGGTTCTCGACCTTGAGCAGCGGCGCGGCCATCATTCGGCTCCTTCCGCACTGGCGAGCAACTTAGAGTCGCCGAGATAGGCCTTGATGACCTTCGGATCGTTGGCAACCTCTTCCGGTCTGCCTTCGGCGAGCTTGCGCCCGAGATTGAGCACAACTATGCGGTCGGAGAGCCGCATGATCGCGCGCATCACATGCTCAATCATCAGGATTGCAACGCCGGCCCTGCGGATGTCTTGCACGATCTCGATCATCGCTTCGACTTCGGTTGGATTGAGTCCGGCGAGCACTTCATCGAGCAGCAGCAGGCGTGGCCGAGCGCTCAAGGCGCGGGCGAGCTCCAGGCGCTTCTTGCCGGCGGTGGTGAGCGATCCGGCCAGCGTATCCATCCGCTCGGCCAAACCCACGGTCGCCACCACCTCGCGGGCGATCTCGCGCGCCTTGGCGATCGGCAGATTCTCGCGGCCGAAGCAGGCGCCCACGGTGCAGTTTTCGAGAACGCTCAACCCCGCCAGCGGCTGCACGATCTGGTGCGCGCGTGCAATACCGTGGCGCGCGACAATGTGAGGCGCCTTGCCGGTTATATCGGCACCGTCGATCTTGATGCGGCCGGAATCGGGGGTGGTGACCCCGTTGATCAGATTGAAGACGGTCGACTTTCCGGCGCCGTTCGGGCCGATTAGACCGAGAAGCTCTCCAACGCTGACGTCGACATTGAGGTCACCCACGGCTTCGACCCCGCCGAAACGCTTGCTCAAATCTGTGACTTCGAGCAGCGCCGTCATTCCAGCCACCTTCGGGTGAAGGGAAGTTTCTGGTGAACGAAGCCCATCAGTCCACCGGGGGCGAACAACACAATCACCAGCAGCAGCAGCCCGGCAATCACCAGCTGGAAGTGCGAAAATGCCTGCGCGGTGAGCAAATAGCCGCGCAATTCCTCGTAAAGAAATGCGCCGATGGCAGGTCCCGCCACCGTGCCTTGCCCGCCGAGCATCACCATAACGATCGCTTCGATCGAGGTCGTGAGGTCGAAGGCGCCGGTCGGCTCGATAATGCCACTCTTAAAGAAATAAAGGCCGCCGGCAATCGCCGGCAGGAAGGCGGAGACGCTGTACACCATGGCCTTGTAGGTGCGGGTTGGCACCCCCAGGATCGCCGCCGCGTCCTCGTTCTCGCCGATCGCCAGCAGGCCCAGTCCGAATTTCGAGTGCCGGATGCCGTAGCTCAGCGCCAGCGACAAGCCCATCACCGCGACCATGAGGAAATAGACGATCCATAAGGCGCGGCCGGGGCCGCCGAGCGGGGCATAGGCGTCGAGCGATAGATAGAGGCCGGTGGCGCCGCCCCAAGGCTCGAAATTCGTAACAAACACGCTCACCGCCTCGTTCACGCCGATGGTCGCCAACGCGAAGTAGGCGCCGCGCAGGCGCAGTATCCCGAGCCCAAACATGTAAGCGATGATGCTGACGGCGATCGCGCCGACGAACGTGGCGCCCAGCAGCGGCCAATGCCATACGCTCACCAGATAGACGCCAACATAGCCGCCGAGGCCGAACATCACGATATTGCCGAAATTGACGTAGCCGGCATAGCCAAGCATCAAATTGAGATTGCTGGCGAGCGTGATGTCGAGCGCGGCGAGGATGAGGTTCTCGCGCGAGGTGACATTGTCGGTCCACCACGGCACCAACGCGACCGCCAGGGTGACGATCAAGATCAGCCACGGAAATGGGCGGAATGAGTTGAACCGCACGGAAATCACGTTCTTGAAAACGAGAAAATGCCGCGCGGGAACGCGATGAGAACGATGACGAATAGAGTGAACTCGATCATCGGCATCCAGCTCACCGGCATGAACGGCGTCGCCATGCCCTCGATCAGTCCGAGAAATATGCCACCGAGCAGCGCGCCGCCAGGATTGCCGAGCCCGCCGAGCACGGTCACGACGAAACTCTTGAGCTGATAGGCTCCGCCCGACAGTATCGTGAAGGGAAACAATGTCGCGATCAGCATCCCCGACGCGAATGCGAGCGTCACGCCAAGCCCGAAACTCAGCGCCAGCATTTGCGTGGTCGGAATTCCCGAGAGCTCGGCGGCAGCGCGGTTGGCGGAGACGGCGCGGATCGCCTTGCCGATGCGCGTGCGGTAAAGCAGCAGATAAAGCAGCCCGGCGATCACGGCGGCGATCACAGCAGCCATGATATGCGTGCCGGTGTAGGTATAGCCCTCCCAGCTCACGCTCGGCAGCGAAACCGGAACATTGTAGGGGCTCGTGCTCCAGAATGCGGTGCCGAGGCCGATGAGCACCATGTTGACCGCGAAGGTCGACAGCAGGCTCATCAGAGGCGGCCGGCCGATGACCCGATGCACGGCGACCCAATAGAGCAGCACGCCGGCAACGAAGCCGATTACGATGACGATAGGCGATGCCGCATAGGGATTAAGGCCGAGCACGGACGAAAAGTAATAGAGCGCGAACATCCCGAGGACGATGATCGCACCATGGCTCAAGTTGATGACGTTCATGACGCCCCAGATGAGCGTCAACCCCATGGCGGCGAGCCCATAAACCGCGCCTATGAGCACGCCGTCGATGACGGAAGCCAGGATTTCAGCCATGTCGGTTTTCGGCACGGTCGGACGCGCTCACCTACATGCGAATGAGCGCGTCCGTTCGCTCCGTGAAGCGCCCTTTCAGTTCATCACAGTATCGGCGGTCTTGGCGGCCGCCGGCCAGATCACTTCCTTGGTCAGCTTGCCGTCCTTCAACTGCCATTGCGCCAGCACCATGTCGTGGCCGATCTGGAGACCGTGGTCCTTCGCATCGGTGGCGAATTTGGTGCGGCCGAACATTGTCGTGACGTCCATCTTGTTCAGCGCGGCCGCGACCTTGGCCGGATCGATCGAGCCGACCTGTTCGATGGCATGCTGCAAAATCAGCCCCGCGGCATACCCGCCGGCAGCGTGATAACCCGGATCGACGCCGTATTTCGTATTGAACGCGTTGGTGAACTCCTGCGCCGTGGGCCCGAAGTCGGGCTTAAACCTGACCTGCGGCTCCCATTGCGAAGGTACCGAGATGTCGGTCGCGGCGGCGCCGAGCTCGGCGAATTTCGGACTGTCCGGTGCGACCAGCAGCGTAACCCATTTCAAATTGGCCTTCTGGTCGTGCAACTGGCGGGCGAGCGTCGAGCCGTCCGCGTAGTGGCCGCCGCCGAGCAGGGCCACCGCCTTCGACGCGATGATCTTGTTGATGATCGGGCCGAAATCCATGGTCGAGCCACTATAGGCCTCGTCCAACACGATCGTCATGTGCGCCATCTTGGCGAGGTCAAGCGTGGCGTGGGCGACCGCCTTGGAGAAGGGATCGTCCTCGTACACGAAGGCGATCTTGGCATTCGGATCTTTCTCCTTAAGGGCCCGCAGCGCACCGGCGAGATACTGCGCCGCCGGCGAATAGATCTGGAACAGGTCTTTGTTGCCGAGCTCGTAGGTCTTCTCCTCAGCGGCGCCGGTGGTCAGCATGACCTTGCCGTACTGTTCCGAAATGATGGCCGCCGTCGCGGTCAGACCCGATGAATAGGGGCTGAACAGGAATTGCGCGTTATCCTGCGTGATCAAGCGCGTATAGAGCTGCTGCACGCGCCCATTCTGCGATTCGTCGTCATAGCTGACGAATTTGATGTTGTAGGCCTTGTCGCCGACCTTGATGCCGCCCTTCGCGTTAACCTGATCGCGCCACAGATCGAAGCCGCGCATCTGTGCGATCGAGTCGGTATTGAGCTTGCCGGTTTGCGAGACGGTGAAACCAACGGTCAGTGTGTCGTTGTCGGCGGCCCAGGCCGGGGATGTTAAGGCGATGGTGGCGACTGCCACGAGACAGAGTCGAGGTAACTGCATGATCTCCTCCACAGATGAGTTGGCCCTTCGTTTCCGGGCGGTCACGAACGGTCCGGGAAAAGGCAATGACCGCTGTCGTGACGGCACGGGTCCGCGATAAGGCGGACCCATCGCAATCGCGACAATTCCGCCGTCATTATTATTCCAACATAGGCTTGCTCGAAATAAAGTTCCATTGTTGAGTAGTCTTATCTCTTCAATGCCCTGTACCATCTCGTCTGTCGTTGTGAGCCTTTGCGCTCCACAACTTGGGCCCGGTAATACTGACGAAAACGACGCTCAGGACGAGTCCGCGGCGAGCGCCGACTCTGCGACTGGTCATTGGTTTGGTCATGCGCTGTCCACTGTTGTTCGCGGCAAAGCGTCGCGCCGGCCTCACCCGCGGAGAAAGCCAGCGACTGTCGTGGGCGCCGAGCTTGACCCGGCGGCGCGCGGCGGTGCGCATGTTCCGGCTTGCGGCCGCGGACTGCGGGAAAAACAGCAACGTGTGGGCGTTCGCTAACGCCGAGCTCTCAAGGTGCTTGCCGCACTGCCCCGACGGCCCTGAAACGCTTTGCGGTGCGATCCCCAAACGTCGCCTTCTGGCCCTAGCGGCGGTTGCCGTGATGCAGCAATTCGGTCGGAGGCATAGCGGAACTGCCTGTCGCATCTTCAAAACGACGTGAATGCCCGCCGCTGCCGCTTTTGTCCCAAATACTTCCATATTTTCGTTATTCTTTAAGGCCTGTGCCGCGGTCTAATCTTGCAGGCCACAATACATTTTCATGGAGCGATTAACGTAAGGGAGCTGGCGTGTTCGTGTCTGTCTGAGGTGCGTAGAATAAGTAGACCTATGACCACCTATCGGGGAGCTAAGCCATGCCACAATTTGACCCTCAACTCATCCAAGACATGAGGAACGCACTTGAAGAGGTCATGACAAAGGTGCCCTTGGAATATTCAACATCAGCGACAAAAGCATATCTCGCTGAATGTATTCTGAAGGCTGCTGCTCAAGGACACACGAGTTATAACGAACTGATCGCTGCAGCTTCTGATCAGATAAATGTGATCCTATCGCTGTTCACGTAGAGAAGCTCGATGATTGGTATGTTGCCATCCGGTGCGCGGGCTCTCACGGCACGCTGCCGTTCGGTATTAGCAAGGCTGAGGTTTTTCATCGGGTCTGTTTTCTCAATGTAGCTTGCTTCCGGGGCAGCATCGCCCGGGTAGGGTGGCGGTTTAGCTGCAGTGGTTTTGGTATAGGCTTTGCGCAGCGCATCGTTATAATGCGGGCCGGCGAAGGCAAGGGCGTCATTAGCGCGCCTGTGCTGACACCGGTGACTACCGCGTAATCAGACCGCTTACCCGCAGCCGTTAAGCCATTGAGCAGCGCTTTCTGCCGCATCGGTGAGGCTCGATTCGGGGTAGCTCCAGTGGCGATGATGAAGCGTGAGCTGACCGCACTGGATTGCGGCTGTCGAGCCAAGAGTGCCGCGTGCTATGAGATCTGTACTCGCCTTCTCACTCGGAGCTGTCGTGTGTTTGCTCGCAGGGGGCAATGCGCCCGCGATGACGCCGGGCGAGCTTCTGCGAAGCTGTGAGGCGGTGGTCAACACAGCTGGCGCCGCGGCGGGAGATACGATCGGTATCCCACCTGCTGGGTTGCGCTGCTGGTACTACATGGCGGCGATCCAGAACATGTCCGTCGTGGCGGATCAGGGCGGAGAGCGACTGCTGGATATCTGCGCTCCATCGGATACTACGTTGATGGATTACGTGCGAATCTTTGTTCGGTACGCGCACCGGAACCTAAAAGAGCTGCAAGGGAACGCTGCGGCACTCGCCATCGCGGGTTTGAGCGAGGCGTTTCCATGTGACAGGAAGAGAGCGCTGTGAGCACCTAAGGCGAAAATAACGCTGACATGTCCCTCGTCAATGCTGCCGCCCGTAAATCGACCTGATTTGCAACGGATGTCGGGTCAACTGATATCGACCAGCGATTTCTCCGCGCCGACCCAAGCGGGTAGCCCCACTTGTGATCTGCTTCACCAACGGCTGCATGGCGGATTACGTGGCCGACGCCGAGATGATCGGTAGGATGAAGAAGGGGCAGGGACTCGTCATCCAGGCGATCAATTCGACCGGCCAGCCGATCAGCTTGGCGATGCCGCTAACCGATTTCGCCAACGCCTATGACGGACCGCCGACCGATCCCACGGTCTTTGAGGAGCAGCAGAAGAAACTTCAAGAAGAGTTGCAACGGCGCGCCGACGAAGTGCGCAAGAAGTTGGAAAACCAGCAGGGCACGCCCCAGTCGTCGGCAGCGCCGCCACCGGCACAAGATGGGAAGACGCCGTAATCGATTGCTAATCTGTTCGCGTCCCCGCGTTAGCGGGCACGCGCAGCGACCAGCGGATGCCGGACCGGCTCGCCGCTGTTATCTGGCGGGAGGTTTTGTTCGGAGACGCAAGCGATGTATTCGATCTCTTTGTTCTCGGCGAATAGATGATAGAACGGCTGATCCTTGGGCGGTCGCTCGCATTATGCAGTGTGGATGGTACAAGAAGTCGCGTCAAAGATCTCGACAGTCACTTCTCACCGTTGACACGACGTCAGGCCGTTTTCCGAGACCAAGTATCACACCAGTGCCGCGACCATCCTGCGACCCTATCCGTGCGGCCCACCGTGAGCATCGGGGTTATTGGAGCGATCATGCGCAGTCTCGACCGGTGCCCATCGCGCTTGTGCGCTTATGCCCCGTAAATCCTTCACCACCCCGATCGGCACGCCGACCCGCTCGATCACATTCACGATCCTGCCGCGAAGCACTCGATCGCAGTTCATGTGCGTGGGTGCGATGAAGAAGTCGGCATGGCTCCAATCGGGGGTGAATTGCAAGCGCCGGTCGGCTTCGTTCTCAAACGAAACTCTCCCCCCACAAACCGCAACGGTGTAGTGGGCTGGGCGAAGCGGATTGGCATGAGTGTCCGTCTGATCCAGATAGGTCTCGAGGTCTTTGACCGCGGCCGGCATGATGTTGACCCAATAGTCAGTGACGTAACGTCGCGACGCGCCTTCGAGGCCGCCGACCAGGGAATTGTAGAACAGATATTCGTAGGGATGCAGCCGCACCAGAATAGTGACATCCCAGACGAGAGCAGCCGTCACTCCAGCTAGCGCAACAAATCCGAGGGTGCGGGCTTTTGCTTCAACGCCCGAAAGGAACGTATCAACACCGATGCCGGCCAGCGCCGCAAGCGGCGGCACGACGAACAAAAAATGCCGCAATCCGGTATCCGAGGGGCCACGGCCGATGATTTGGCAAGCCAACGGAAAAACAATGACGAAAAACAGGGTTCCGATTTCCTGCAGGCGCGCGTTTGCGGCCAGATTATCGCTCCGCATCGCCGCCGAGCGAGCCGCCGATAGCAAAGCCGCCCCGGCGCCGAGCAGAACGAAAAGCGGCAGCTTGATCGCCAGATAGTCAGGCTCGTACCAGCGCGGCACGTCGCTCATGGAATAAACTTGGCCGGCAATGATGGTGCGGATCGGGTAGTGAAAGTGGGCGAAAGCAAAAATCGCGCGAGCCGGATTGAGAAATGCCACCGACGCCCAGGGCCAGGATGCGATCATGATCACATAGGCAAGCGCGAAGGCGGGAATGAAATGCACCAACGAGCGAACGCTCAGGCGAGCGAACCTGCGCAAGTCTTGTTGCCGGATGCTCCACGACCGAATGCCGATCAGCGCCACGGCGTAACACACCATCAACAGACCGGTGGCGCGCAGGCCGAGCGCGGCGCCCAGCAGTATCCCGAACCATAAGATGTCGCGCCGCCGCGGATCGGGAAGATCGCGCGCCGCCCGCAACAGAAAAAACGTCGCGCCCATCATGGCGGAGGCAAACGGCACGTCCTTGGTGTGATTGAACATGCTGCCGTACCAGACGCCGCAAAGCGCAAGCGCGAGACCGGCCAGCAGACCGGCCCTGGGTCCGGCAATCATCCGTGCAGTCGCCCAGGTTGCAGCCACTCCACCGATGCCGGCGACGGCACACATCACGTGCCGAATGTCGTAGGGGTCGAACGGCAGGACGTGCGCCAATAGGACCGCGATGACATCGAACAGTCCGCCGTAGAGATAGAGATTCCCGAAATCGAAAACCGATTTGTCTGTGAAGCCACTCTTGTAATAGGCGACGATCAATTCACCGTAGTGGTGCTGCAGGCCTTCGTCGTTGGAAACCGCATATTCTCTGAACGTGGCGCCTACCAGCAGCAACAAGGCCATGATGAGCAAGGCGAACGCCAAATCAAAGCGGTCAATCGCGCAAACCGAAAAATGATGTCGGCGGAGAGCTCCACTCATGCTGACGCCATGGCCCGGCGATCCATCGATGTTGAGCATCGGTAGACGATCAACCCTCGCCGAAATGTATCCGCCGGATTCTGAACATTGGGCAACGGCAGCTGAGGCAACTTGACGCAACGATCACCGGCCGAATGGTTCGGTGTGCAGTGCGGTAAGCGCATCGAGATCAGCCTGCGACGGCACTCAGGGACGGCACCCGCCGCTCCCTCGGCACCCAAGGGAGGCGGCACTTTGGCCCCAATATTTTCATTGATTTCGTCAAAACGGAATATCATATCTCGTTAATCCAAATCCAACCTGCCGCCGACGGAACCGCCATGCCGTTATCGCGATCGTTCAGGAACGCTGTTGTGCTTGTTGCGCTGCTCTTGCCTGCGACCGCGCTCGCCGCTGATAGTGGCCGTTCCGATAAGGTGTCGTTTTACTTTGCTGCTCACGAGGACGATTGGCAGCTGTTCATGAATCCATCGGCATTCGAGGATGTGATCGGCGGCGCCGGCAAAACTGTCTTTGTGCATATTACCGCGGGCGATGACGGCCTCGGGGTCGGATCCGGCGGCCGCAAGCACCCCTATTACCTGGCGCGGGAGAATGGCGCCTTGAATGCCATCCGCTTCATGGCGGACGCCGATAAGACGCCGATCGACAATTCAGCCGGTCCAATGACGTTCAACGGCCACTCGGTGTTTCGCGTGAGTTACCTCAACACCATCGGCTATTTCCTGCGGCTTCCGGACGGTGACGCCTCGGGTTCGGGCTTTGCCGGGACCGGCTTTCAGTCCCTCAAGCGTCTCGCCACTGGAGACATAGACACGCTTTCGGCCATCGACGGCTCGACGATCTATCACGGCTGGAGCGATCTCGTTGCGACCGTGCGGGACATCCTGAAGTACGAACGTGAGCAGGCACGGCTTGTTCAGATCAACGTTGCCGAGACCGATCCGCGCATTAATCCGGGAGACCACTCCGACCACCTTATGACCGCGAAGGCGGCGCTCGATGCGGCAAAGGACATCGCCTGCGTCCGCCGGGTTTACTATGTCGATTACGCCAGTTCCAAGTTACCCGAAAATCTTAATGCGCCACAGCGCGACATGGAAAGCGCGGTGTTTGCAGTGACGCTCGCCGGCGTCATGGCCTTTGACCACAGCACGGCGTGGCATCACTACGATCAGTCCTTCATCGGCCGCAACTATTTTCGCGTCGAGGAGCCCAGTGGTAATTGCGGGGCGACCAATGCCGTGTTCGTGGCGGCGAAGCACTGACATCTTACCCCCCAATCGGACGGATAGGCCTCGCGAACCTCAGGCTTGATAAAGCTCAAGGCGGCCGGCCGTTGCTCTGAACAAGCTGTTTTTGAACTGACCGGGATTTTTCTGGCAGCCGATTTGTTCTTGCACCAACACCGAGACCCATTCGATGCGCTACGTCGACTTAGCCTCCGCCCTGCAAACGCGCCGAGTCGTATCGATCGATGCGCTGCGCGGCTTCAGCATGTTTTGCATCATTGGGTTGGACGGCGCGATGTGGGGACTCGCCGAAATGTCGCAAGGAAAGGGAGCCGTCGCCAGCGCCGCCGGCAGCTTTCTCGGCGATCAATTCACGCACGCGCCCTGGGAAGGTCTTCGCTTTTACGATTTCATTTTTCCACTGTTCATTTTCATTACCGGCGTCTCGATCGTGCTTTCCTTGCCGGCTCTGGTCGAGCGCGTAGGCAAAACCAACGCGCATCTGCGGGTCCTGCGTCGCTCGCTCCTGCTTTACCTACTCGGGCTGGTCGCTGTCGGCGAGATCAGCCAGCACTGGGCCGATCTCCGCCTTCTCGGCGTTTTGCAGCGGATTGCGCTTTGCTATTTCTTCACGTCTCTCGCGTTCCTGAATTTCAATCTGCGAGGACTGATCGCAACTCTCTTCGCCCTCCTGGTCGGCTATTGGGCGTTGATGACTTTTGTCCCGGTTCCTGGAATCGGCGCCGGCTCATTCGTCCCCGACGCCAACCTGGCAGACTGGATTGATTACTACTATTTGCCCGGCAGACTATGGGAGGGCAGCCGCGATCCCGAAGGTATGTTGAGCACGCTGCCAGCTATTGGCACTTGCCTGCTCGGGGTTTTCGCCGGGCTTCTCCTGCGTGACGTCCGCGTTTCCGCCCAGCAGAAGACGCTGTGGCTTATCGCTTCCGGCTGCGTCCTGATCGCTATCGGCTACCTTTGGGCGCTGCAGTTTCCGATCATCAAGGCCATTTGGACATCGTCCTTCGCACTCGTTACCGCCGGATACAGCGCGATCCTGCTCGCTGCAATGCACCAGATCATCGACGTATGGGGGTGGCGACGCTGGGCCACGGTTTTTATCTGGGTCGGGGCAAACGCGATCACCCTCTACGTTATCAACGAAGTACTTGGCTTCGCGTCGTTCGTGGCGCGCTTCTTGGGCAGCGACTTCGCGAGCTTACTCAACCATGCGGTGACGCAGGGTGCGGGCGATTTCGTTACGCATGTGTTGGGACTCGTGTTTGCGATTGCGCTAGCTGGCTTCTTATACCGGCGCAAGGTTTTCCTGCGTGTCTGATTTCGGACAACGCAAGGGACGGGCCGCAACTTGCTGCAATAGAGCTCCTTGCGGCGCGCCTCTCGCGCGCGTGCGGGTGATGGAAGTGGTGAACGCGAGCGTGATCGGGTCTTCGGCCAGGCGCCGGCCCTCGAAGATGCGCGACGTCTAGGCCACAGCCGTCTTTCAGCCGCAGGTCCACCACGGCTGGTGCGCTCAGCTTGAAGATCGAAGGGGCGTTTCGCCAAGCTCGGGAAGCATAGACACGTGCTTGCGGAAAGGCAGACTTCCAGTCCACAAGGAACAGATGATGCAGACGGTTCGGCGAAATAAGAAAATGCATTGGTCCCAGAGTATCGATGTTGCGTTTGAGGGTGGCCGACAGCGCGACCGGGGACCAGACGAACAGGCGGCCATCCGAAAGCTTGATCAGCACCATGCGGGTGGGATACGAAAAACCAAAAGAACGGGGTCGGCTGCGCCTCCACCGCGCACGTTCGCCCCGAACGCCCGAGCTCCATCGTTCGCCCCGAGGCGACGCGGGAACCTTCGACGGTATTTTTCTCACCGGAATCCTCGCCGTGTTGCTGGCGAGCCTTTTTCATCCTCGACCGTATGCCGCGCAGCCGTATTGAACTGGCCCACCGCATGGATCGTCAGATAAAGTCATGGAGCTGCTCGCCCATATCTGGCCTCACTTGCTGCGAACCAGCGGTTGGCGGGGTCGGGTGGTCGGCGTCGCACGCGCTGAGGTGAGATGAAACTCAGGCGGCCATTGCGGCTCGGGCTGCTGCGACTGTCGCTTCTGGCGATTGTCGTCGGCATCATCACCGGATTTGGCGCCATCGCCTTCCGCGCCTTGATCGGTCTGATCCATAACATTGCCTTTCTCGGCTCGTTTTCGATCGAGTACGACGCCAGCGTGTTCACGCCACCGAGCCCGTGGGGCGCGTTCATCATCCTGGTGCCTGTCATTGGCGGCCTGATTGTCACTTTCCTGATCACCAATTTCGCCCCGGAAGCGCGCGGCCACGGCGTGCCGGAAGTTATGGACGCGATCTATTACCGCCAAGGCGTCATCCGGCCGGTCGTCGCCTTGATCAAGTCGCTTGCCTCGGCGCTTTCGATCGGCACCGGCGCGGCCGTCGGCCGCGAAGGACCGATCATCCAGATCGGCGCCGCGCTTGGTTCCACGCTCGGGCAGGTCATCCACATGGCACCATGGCAACGCATTACCCTCGTTGCCGCCGGCGCCGGCGCCGGCATAGCCGCGACATTTAATACACCGATCGGCGGAGTGATGTTCGCCATCGAGTTGATGATGCCGGAATTGAGCGCGCGCACCTTCCTGCCGGTGGCGCTCGCCACTGGCACCGCGACTTTCATCGGCCGCATCTTTTTCGGGATCCACCCCGCATTCGCCATTCCGAATGCGCTGTTGGCGTCGCAAGCGCCGGCTTCGCTGACGGTGCTGTTGCTCTATGCCTTGCTCGGCGCGCTGATCGGACTCGCGGCCGCCGGTTTCGTCCGGGGGCTGAGTTTCGCGGAATACGTATTCGAACTCATAAAGAACCCCTATCTGCGGAACGCAGTCGGCATGCTGATCATCGGCGTGCTGATCTACGCGCTCCTGGTCGGCGGCGGGCACTATTACGTCGAGGGCGTCGGCTACTCAACTATTCAGGCGATCCTCACCGGCAATCTCGGCATTCCGGCGCTCCTCGTGCTGTTGTTTGCCGCCAAGCTCTGCGCCACCTCCGTGAGTCTCGGTTCGGGCGCTTCAGGCGGCATTTTTTCGCCGTCGCTGTTCATGGGCGCGACGATCGGCGGCGCCTTCGGCATTCTCGTCAACGCCGTCATGCCGGTGGCGGATTTTGGCGTAACGACCTGCGCCATCATCGGCATGGCCGCCATGGTCGGCGGCGGTACCGGCGCCGCCATGACCGCGGTCACCATGATTTTCGAAATGACGCGCGACTATGACCTTGTGATGCCGAGCATTATTGCGGTCGCCCTCGCCATCGGCGTTCGACGCCTGCTCTCGCAGGAAAACATCTACACGATCAAGCTGGTCGGCCGCGGTCATTTCGTGCCGAAGGCGCTGCACGCCAACATGTTCCTGGTGCGCCGCGCCCGCGATGTCATGGAGCGCGACATAACGATCCTGCCGGCGGATGCCGACTTCGATGCGTTCCTCCGCCAACACGCAACCGAAGGCGGCTTCAGGCACGTAGTGGTGACGCGCGGCAACCACTTCGCCGGCGTCGTGCGCGTCAACACCAGCTTACGGCGCGGTGTCGAGCAGGCCTACAGCGGAGTCCGCCTTGGCGACGTGGCGCAACGCAATTTCACCATCGCGCGCGAAGCCGATATCATGTTCGATGTCGTTCAGCGCATGACGCGCCGAGACGCCGCCATGGCGGTGGTGGTCAAGGAGCGCGGACGCGGGCGCCCCTCCGAGATCATCGGCGTCGTCTCGAAGGAGCACATCGCCGATTCCGTCGCCGAAAGCATCAAGCCGTTCGGTTGATGGCGGAAGGTCGCGGATAAGAAGCGGCGCACCATTGTCTTATAGGCCTTCCACTTGTTCGCCAGTGTTGGAGGGTGAGCCCCCCCGATGCGCTCAATAGTGTGAGAAGTCCAGGCTAGCGGCTCACGCCGGTTGCGCCGATGGCGGCTTTGACCAAATCGATCCACATTTGCCAAAGAGAAATGAGAATCTGAGCGCCCAGCGCCCAACCCATGCCCGCTCCACCGACGACGACGACGTAGGCGAAGAATGCTGGATCGACATACTTAGTGAACCACCAAGAGCCTATATCCATCAGGATGGACAGGTAGGGAACGACAACGAGACATACGCGAAACCAAACCGGCGTTTCGCTAAAGGCGAAAATCGCTCCGGTCAGCAGGAATATGATGCTGACGCCGAACAGATGAATGTGAGAAGTTTCGGCCAAATCCGTAATGCTTGTTCCCGTGTCCGCTGCCGTGACTTTATGCACAGCCTGGAAACTCGTGAGAGGCGGGATCGACTTCGCGTTGGCCATATGACAGCTGATGCAGTCCTTGGCGAAGATCGGTTCGACTTGCGAATAGTCCTCAGCTTTCGCGCCGTTATGTATCCACTGCAGGATGCTGGTGCGGTCGGGAACCGATATCTTGTCGGTCATCGGCCCATCAGTGCCGCCTCAAGCAAGGTTTGTCCCTTCGGCAGCCCGTGATATTCATCGCTGATACCTGTGACCAAGCCCTCGCCCATCTGTTGATGAGGCTCGATCACAACCACGTACATGTACGTCAGAGCCATCAAGTATCCGACACCAATCAGGATAAGGAAGCTGCTGAAGAGTGCGCGAAACGCGATTGGCAGAGTGCGCAACGAAACCATTGAATGCCTCCGCGTTATGCCCGACGCATAATCGGGTCCACAATCAGATGCAATTATTGGCCAAAACTCGGCGAACCACACGATTCGAATTCATTCGCCAGTAGACCACGTTTTCAACAGGGACAGGCGTGATTACTTTTTCGCCGGGAATTTGTGGCCGTTGGCGGCGAAGGCTTTGCCAAACGCCGTGTTTGGTCCTCCACCCGCGGGATTCACATGACATCGCCCACACGGTAGCCCCGTCTGCGCGGCATAAGCCCGCGTTGCTTGCGCCTGACGAGGCAAAAGAGTGGCCGCTGCGCCCGCGACCAATACCGCGACCGCAAGGCCAACTGCTCCGCACAGAAACGTCTTTATCGGGATCAAAGTGACTAAACCTTGCTTGGTGCTCATAGCCGTTCCCTTCATCGCACCTTCAACGCGCTCGGAGCACGAGGGGTGTTTTCCCATTGAATCCTGCTTTGTAGCGTTGTGCGCAGTACCTAAATTAATTTGAGGCGGCGGTGGGGCAATTCTGTTCAAAATAGCTCACTCACAACTCTTGACGTGCCACCGACGCTCGAGGTGATCGAATAAGGGAGCGCGGCTTCCGGTAATAGAAGTCGGCTAGGATCGAGGCGCGGACCGGACTTCGAATGATGCCGACGTTTCCTCAATTCAAGCGGTTCCTTCCCGGATCGTCAGCCGCTTGAGCTTGCTCCCCGGCATACGCCGTCCGACGTCCAGTTTGCATCGCCCTTCGTGCACTTCGTCCTCGCAGCGGTTATCCTGCACTGTGTCAGGCCGCAGACTCGATCGCGCACCGCCTTGAGGGTCATTAATCCTCCTCCCCGGGGGTCCTCGCTCGGGTCCGGGTTATAGTGTCCGGATCCGTCATCACTTAGTCGACCCCATCCGTCCCACTCGCAGGCACATCGCGATTTCAGCGCACGGCGGCGTCACGTGCGCCAATTCCCTTCGGTGCTTTTGAAGGGACACTTGTGAGCAATATTGCTCAGTAAATGACCGAGCCAAGGATCAATATATTTGAGGTGGCGACACGCCAGTCCCTGGCACGTGCTTGGTCGCGACGTCGGCGACGCAAAAGCCCATTGCCAGGCGCCACCCTGTTCCTCAAGGAGGATCAAATGGAAAAAACCGACACAGTCATCGCCGTCTTCACAGACCACAATGCAGCGGAAACAGCCGTGAAAAAACTGACCGCAGCCGGCTTCGAGATGAAAAATCTCAGCGTTGTCGGCAAGGGATACCACACGGACGAAAAGGTCGTCGGCTTCTACAACGCGGGTGACCGGATCAAATTTTGGGGCACCCGGGGTGCGTTCTGGGGCGGTCTCTGGGGCATGTTCTTTGGCGGGCTGTTCTTTGCCATTCCCGTTGTGGGGCATGTCGTCGTGCTTGGATATCTGGCCTCCATGGCGATCTACGGCATCGAGAATGCTATCGTAGTTGGTGGACTGAGTGCGCTCGGTGCAGCGCTCTATGGCATCGGCGTGCCGAAGGACAGCGTGATTCAATACGAGACCGCCCTGAAAGCCGATAGCTTTTTGGTGATGGCACACGGCGCGGCAGAGGAAGTGGCTCGCGCCAAGACAATCCTCGGTACGGCCAACCCTTCACGCCTTGATGTGCATGCAGGCAAGAAAGCGGCCGAGTCGGCGGATCATCTCGTCGCTGCGGCTGGCTGAATTGTACAGAGATTGACGGACGCGTAACACTAAGGAGGTTGCTATGAGGATACTCTTCGCCTCGATCGTAATCGGACCACTCATGCTATTAGGCGCACTGCCCGCCGCTGCAGGTCAGTCGATCTCTTCCAACACGCCCATGCAATTGGCAGCCGCCGGCGATTCGACGGCGGACAGGGACACGTACACTCAGAAGGCGCGGGTCTCCGTGGACGAATGGCAGCAAAAGCTGCACGACTTCAGTGAGAAAACAAAGGCCAAGGGGCAACAGGAAGGCCAACGCGGCCGAGAATGAGCTGAAGGCGGCCTGGACCAAAGTCGAGGCTGAGCAACACAAGCTACAGAGCGCGAGCGCGGAAGGCTGGGAGAGCGCCAAGATCTCGTTCGAGAAGGCATCCCACGACCTGAAGGAGGCTTGGGACAAAATCCGACCTGCCGGTGACAAGTAGGCTGGCGCCGCTGAACCTACCCAGAGGCTTGTCCACTGTTGATGAGCCAGCGGCGAGCTGGCGAGCGTACGCGTGTTTCGCTCGAATTGAACCAGGAGGAATCCCCAATGGTCTGTCTCTGAGCGAATCTTGCGACGTTGATCTAGATGATGGTCACGACTGCTCCATCCTGTGTAACGGTGCGGCTCAGCAAATGGACATGTCAGCAATGCATATGGCGGAGGTGGTCATCGCTCTGCTCGCATACCACCATTCAGCCAAAGCAGCCGTGAAGGGGAAGTCTCCCTTAGGAGATCAAGATGACGGTTGAGTCAAATTCAAAGCCGGCATCGCCAACAGGCCTCCTCGGCCTCGAGTGGCCGGCTTTTCCGAAGGCCTCCGCAGCGACTTCCGGCAATTTGATGACGAGTTGGCCAGAGTACATGGTCGATGCGTTCCAGCGCAGCGTTCTCTTTCTCGATCTGCTGCGGCAGCGGGGCAATGAAGAGATCGAGATTACATCACGGCCGATGGCGACCGTGCTGCGCTTCGATCACGAAGTACTGATGAGCGGCCGGTCGCTGCAACGGCCGATCAACTACGCGCTCTCGCGCATTGTGCCGCCACCTGGAGTCGCGACCGACCCACGCAAGCGACCTGTCGTGGTGGTGGACCCGCGGGCCGGCCAGGGGCCGGGCATTGGTGGCTTCAAGGCGGAGAGCGAGATCGGCGATGCTCTGAATGCGGGCCATCCGGTTTACTTCATCGGCTTCGGAGCGACGCCGGCGCCGGGCCAGCAGTTCCTGGACGTCGTCGAGGGACAGGTGAAGTTCTTCGAGCGAGTGGTCGAACTCCACCCCGATGCACCGTGTCCGTTTGCCATTGGCAACTGCCAGGCGGGTTATCAGACGCTGATGGTAGCCATGCTGCGGCCGGACCTGTTCGGGCCTTGCCTGGTCGCGGGCGCGCCCATGTCGTACTGGCAAGGCGTGCACGGCAAGAACCCGATGCGTTATTCCGGCGGGCTGCTCGGCGGCAGTTGGCTCACCGCAATGACCAGCGACCTCGGCAATGGGAAGTTCGATGGCACCGGGCTGATCCTAAACTTCGACATCCTGAATCCGGCCAATTGGCTGTGGGGCAAACAGTACGGGGTTTATGCCGACATCGACACCGGAGCGGAGCGCTTCCTAAAATTTGAGAAATGGTGGGGTGACTTCATCGCGCTGAACGGCGACGAGCTGCAGTTCCTGGTGGACAACCTCTTCATCGGCGACAAGCTGACCCGCAACCAGCTGCAGTCGCATGATGGCACGACCTTCGATGTGCGCAACGTCACCTCACCGATCATCGTGTTCACCTCGACGGAAGACAACATCAGTCCGCCGCCGCAGACACTCGGCTGGATTCTCGATCTGTATCGCGACGTCGACGACATCCGCGCCACCGGCCGGACGATCGTGTACTCCCTGAACCACAAGATCGGGCATCTCGCCCTCTTCGTCTCCGCCAAGGTGGGTGCGAAAGAGGACGAGGAGTTCGTGCAGATGATTGACGTCAT
The DNA here is from genome assembly GCA_049512975.1 of Xanthobacteraceae bacterium. Lineage (GTDB taxonomy): Bacteria > Pseudomonadota > Alphaproteobacteria > Rhizobiales > Xanthobacteraceae > BOG-931. The sequence goes on from JBEKWO010000046.1 coordinate 19,157, forward strand.
CGACTGCCTGTCGCCTGGCCTCTATGAGATGGTCATTGCACCGCGGCCGGCGGGTGTGCCCGCGGGCGGCTTCGTCACCGGCGACTGGATCGCCCGCTTCGAAGCCCGCTCGCTCGACGACATCCGCGCGCTCGGCCGCAACAGCCCCGAGGACGATCGCGCCTTCGCCGCTGTGGCGCGGCTGTCGGAGCTGAACCTCTCGATTTATCGTACCTTGATGCAGCCCTTGGTGCGCGCTCTTGCCAACCAGCCGGCGGCGGACCTGACCCAAGCCCTGGACCCGCTCAGGCTCAGCTATACGATCTTCGCCGATCGCAACCCGTGGATGAAGGGCGTGCAACAACTGGCTGCCCTCGTGGCAGAGGCCCGCAGGCCGGCGGCGGCCGACAATCCGTTCCTCGGGCTGCAGACGCAGGTCTCGGAACAGATCACGGCCGCCCTGGAGGCCTATCGCGTGGCGCGTGACCAAATGGCCGAGCAGATGTTCTTCGGCTTTTATGGCTCGCCATTCGTGCAGGCGTTCCTCGGCCTCAACAAGGAGAGCAAGGTGCGGCCATTCCCCGGCACTTCGCCCGAGAAGCTGGCGGCACGACAAGCCCAGGCGGACGCATACGCGGCGAAGCTGCGGACCGGAGGATTCGACGAAGCGCTGACCCGGGCGGTGCTGTACGTCATCGCGGCCGAGCGGATGATCGACCAGCGCTCCGCACTCGCGTTGAACGTCGCGCGCCAGAAGCTCATGCATCTACCGCTCGCCGAGTTCAAGGCGCTGGTGCGAGACCAGGCCTTCCTGCTGCAGTTCGAACGTGAGCGCGCGGTGGAAGCGCTTGCATCCCTGGTACCGGAGGCGGATGCGCGGGAGGAGCTGCTGAAGCAGGTGCACGTGATCGTCGGCGCGGGCGATCCTCCGCTTGCCGCGGAGCGCGACCGTTTGGCCCGGCTGTCGCAGGTGCTGGCGGCGCCGATTGAGAAGGCGGCGGCTCTTGTACCGTCCGGCCGAGCCTCCGTCGCCGGAACTACCGCACGGCGCTCCGCGGCGCCGCACTGAGCGGAAGGCGCTCGGCCACGCCGGGCCTGTTGGGCGTATGCAGCCATGCAGACCATCGTGAACAAGACGTTCAAGGAGATCACTCCCGGCGACGCTGCGACGGTGCAGCGCACGTTGCAGGCCGGCGACGTGCGGGCCTGGGCCGCCGCCTTCGGTGAAGTGGACATGCTCGCCGGCCCCGGCGAAAGCCAGGGGGCTGCCGGCATCGTCACGGCCATCCTGACCGCGCTCGTTGGTTCGGCCCTCCCGGGACCCGGGACTTCGATCCGCACAACCTCGGTGCAGATCAAGGGTGCGCTGCCAATCGGTGCGGCGATGACGGCGCGACTCGTCGTGCGGGAGAAGCGGTCGGATCAGGGGATCGTTGTGCTGGACGGCCAGTGCACCGATCCGGCGGGTCAGATCGTCGCGACCGCGATCCTGGAAGTTCTGGCACCGACGACGCGGCAGCAATACCAGATGGCGGAGCATCGGCTCGAGGGGCTTGTCGATCGCTGTCGAGATCTCAAGCCGATGCTGACCGGCGTGGTGCACCCATGCAGCGCCGATGCATTGGCTGGCGCGGTAGAGGCTGCCGCGGCCGGGCTGATCCTACCCGTGCTGTTCGGTCCCGAGGCCGAGATCCAGCAGATCGCGGATCAGGCGCATCTCGACATCGCCAAGTGCCGGATCGTGGGCACGGACGGTCCCGAAGACTCGGCGCTGAAGGCCGCTACGGCCGCTGGGGCCGGCGAGGTTGCGGCACTGATGAAGGGCAGCCTGCACACCGACGTGCTCTTGCACGCAGTCATGCAGAAGGAAGCGAAACTGCTTACTGGACGACTGATCAGCCACTGCGTGATGGTGTCGGTGCCGACCTACGCGCGCCGCTTCGTCATCAGCGACGTCGCACTGAATATCGCGCCCGACACCGACCAGAAGCGCGACATCTGCCAGAACGCGATCGGTTTCGCGCGCGCGCTCGGCATCGACTTGCCGAAAGTAGCCGTGCTGGCGGCGGTCGAGATGGTGCAGACCAAAATGCCGGCTACGCTCGACGGGGCGATTCTGGCCAAGATGGCCGATCGAGGGCAGATCGTCGGCGGCATCGTCGACGGGCCGCTCGATCTCGACGCCGCGGTGGATGCCGAAGCCGCGCGGATCAAGCATATCTCATCGCCGATTGCGGGCCTCGCCGATGTACTGATCGTGCCGAACATCGAGGCCGGCAACATGATCTACAAGAATCTCGCTTTCATGGCCGATGCGCAGATCGCTGGCCTCGTCGTCGGTGCGCGGGTGCCGGTGATACTGACTAGCCGTGCCGACAGCGCCGCCGCGCGCCGCTTCTCGGCTGCCGCTGCCGTGCTCTACGCCGATGCGCTGACACGCGATCCCGCCATCCTGCTGCCTGAAATCGCGGAGTGATCGGCCATGAGTGCGGCCAGCGTCAGCGAGGCCATCGTCGTGGTCAATGCGGGCTCCACCAGCCTGAAGTTCGCCGCCTATGCGGTGGACGCGTCCCGGTCGCTGCCGCTGCTCTGCCGCGGCCAGATCGAGAGTATGGAATCTGATCCCCATTTTGTCGTCAAGAACGCGGCCGGCAAGCAATTGGGCGTGCATGAATGGGGCAAAGGCCGCGCGATCGACCACAAAACAGCGCTGCACTTCGTCATTACTTGGCTCGAAGCCAATCTGGATGACAGGAAGATTATAGCCGCCGGCCACCGTATTGTGCTCGGCGGCACCCGCTTCGAGGCGCCGGTGCGGATCGACAGCGACGTGCTGGCCTATCTCGACTCGCTTGTGGTCATGGAACCTTCGCACCAGCCCTACAACGTGCGGGGAGCCCGGGCGCTAGCCGAGGCGTTCCCCGGCCTGCCGCAAGTGGCTTGTTTTGACAGCTCGTTCCATCGGACGATGCCAGAAGTGGCGCAGATCTACGCGTTGCCAAAGGATGTGCGCGATGCCGGTGTGCGGCACTGGGGCTACCACGGCATTTCCTACGACTACATCAGCCGGCAGGTGCTGAAGTTCGCACCGCAGGCGCGGCGGGTGATCGCCGCGCATCTCGGCGGCGGCACCAGCATGTGCGCCATGCTGGACGGGCGCAGCGTCGAAACCACGATGGGTCTTGGCGCCGTGTCAGGCTTGCCCATGGCGACACGCTCTGGCGATGTGCCGTCGGACGCGTTGTTCTATCTGCTGCGTCGCAAGTTGTTCGACGACGCGTCGCTGGAGAAGATGCTTTACGAGCGCGCGGGCCTGCTCGGCCTATCCGGCATCAGCGACGACATGCGGGTGTTGCAGGAGAGCAAGGATCCGCGCGCGGTCGCGGCGGTGGGGTATTTCGTATACGCGATGACCAAGTATGCCGGCGCCTACGCGGCCGTGCTCGGCGGGCTGGACGCTTTCGTGTTCACCGCCGGCATCGGCGAGCACTCTGCCCCGGTCCGTGCGGCGCTGTGCGCCAAGCTTTCGTGCCTCGGCGTGAAGCTGGACAAGCAGGCAAATGATTCCAACGGGCCCCGAATCTCCACCGCGGACAGTCGGGTCTCCGTGTGGGTCATTCCGACAGACGAGGAACTGATGATCGCGCAGCACACGTTGGTGCTCATTCGCCCGTAAAGCAGGCCCCGCGTGTTGGCGGCGCCGCGAAATCCCGAGACGTAAACGCATATGGAGGAAAACAATGTTCAAATTCATCGAGGGCCTGCCGCCGGATGTGATGGCGATCGAAGCCAGTGGCAAAGTAACGCACGAAGATTATCGCAGCACGCTTATCCCCAAGGCCGAAGCAATGATCGCTAAGGGTCCGATCAAAATGCTTTATATCATCGGGAAGGATTTCACAGGCTTTGAGCTTGAGGCGCTGTGGGACGACAGCGTGTTTGGGCTTAAGCACTGGCACGATTTCAGCCGCATCGCCGTGGTCACTGATCACGCGTGGATGAGCGCAATGGTCAACATGTTCAAACCTTTCTTTCACGGGGAAGTCCGGCAATTTAGGCTGGCCCAATTCCCTGTCGCAAAAGACTGGATCACAGGCGCTCCCGAAAGGGAATGACCACGACGACAGATATCCCGCAGATCGTGAAACCTGGGCATCGCGAAGACAGAAGGAACACGCATTATGGCATCCAACGACGCCCGTTCCCAAGCTGCGGTCTCCAAGCGGGAATCGAAACCCAACGCGAAGGACGATTTGAAATCGCTTCCCCTTGCTGAGGTGGAGAAAAAATTGGGTTCGTCAGCGGACGGCCTCACGCAAGCCGAGGCGCAGAAACGGCTGACCCAATATGGGCCCAACGAGATTGAAGAAAAGAAGACCAATGAGCTCCTCAAATTCCTCAGCTATTTTTGGGGTCCGATCCCGTGGATGATCGAGGTCGCCGTGATCCTGTCGGCGGTGGCCCGGCATTGGCCGGACTTTGGCATCATTCTTGTTTTGCTTCTGGCCAACGCGGTCGTCGGCTTCTGGGAAGAACACGAGGCGGGCAACGCCATCGCTGCCTTGAAGGCCACGCTGGCGATCAAGGCCAGGGTGAAACGCGATGGGAAGTGGGTCACCCCGCCGGCGCGTGAACTAGTGCCGGGCGACGTCATCCGCGTCCGTATGGGCGACATCGTGCCGGCGGATGCGCGCTTGCTGGAAGGCGACCCGGTCGAAGTGGATCAGTCGGCATTGACGGGAGAGTCGCTACCCGCCACGCGCAAATCCGGCGAGGCAGTGTTTTCCGGTTCGATCGTTCGTCAGGGCGAAATCGGCGCACTGGTCTATGCCACGGGTTCGAACACCTACTTCGGCAAGACGGCGGAACTGGTGCAGGGCGCGCAAACCGTCAGCCACTTTCAACGCGCGGTGCTCAAGATCGGCAATTACCTGATCATCCTCGCGGTGGTTCTGGTGGCGACGATCATTGCCTTCGCGATCTTCCGCGGCGACCCGATCCTCACCACGTTGCAGTTCGCCTTAGTGCTGACCGTGGCCGCGATTCCCGTGGCCATGCCGACGGTGCTGTCGGTAACGATGGCGGTCGGCGCGCGGCTGCTGGCCAAAAAACAGGCGATCGTGACCCGATTGGTGGCCATCGAGGAATTGGCGGGCGTGGACGTGCTGTGTGCCGACAAGACTGGCACCCTGACCCAGAACAAACTGACGCTCGGCGATCCGTTCAGCGTGAACAAAATCCCCGCCGAGCAAGTGATCCTCGCTGCCGCGCTGGCGTCGCGCGCAGACAATAACGACACCATCGATCTGGCCGTCCTGGGCGGCCTGAAAAGCGATCAGGCCTTGAAAGGCTATAAGGTCACTCATTTCCAACCGTTCGACCCGGTGCATAAACGCACCGAGGCCGCCGTCACGGGCCCGGACGGAAAGGCCTTCAAGGTGACGAAGGGCGCGCCGCAGGTGATCTTGGCGTTGTCCGCTAATTCCGCTCAGGTGAAGCCCGCCGTCGACAAGGCGGTCAACGAATTCGCCGCGCGCGGCTTTCGCTCCTTGGGCGTGGCGCGAGCCGAGGGAGACGGCAAATGGCAGCTTCTGGGTGTGTTGCCCTTGTTCGATCCGCCCCGCGACGATGCCAAGTCCACGATCGCGACCGCCGAACAGATGGGCGTGAAGGTCAAGATGGTAACCGGCGATGCGCTGGCCATCGCCCGAGAAACCGCCAAGACACTGGGGATGGGCACCAATATCCTTGATGCCAGCAGCCTGGGCGACGAAAAACAACAAGCGACGACGGCGGTGGCGAAGGCAATCGAGAAGGCGGACGGTTTCGCCCAGGTCTTCCCCGAACACAAGTTCCACATCGTCGATGACCTGCAAAAGCGCGGTCACATCGTCGGCATGACGGGCGACGGGGTGAATGACGCCCCGGCGCTGAAGAAAGCCGACTGCGGCATCGCCGTTTCGAGCGCAACTGACGCGGCGCGCGCGGCGGCGGCCATTGTGCTGATGACGCCCGGCCTGTCGGTGATCATCGACGCGATCAAGGAGAGCCGGAAGATCTTCCAGCGGATGAACAGCTACGCGATCTACCGCATCGCCGAAACGCTACGCGTACTGTTCTTTATGACGCTGGCGATCCTGGTCTTCAACTTTTATCCGTTGACGGCGGTGATGATCGTGATGTTGGCGTTGCTCAACGACGGCGCCATCCTGTCGATTGCCTATGACAATGTTCATTACAAGGATCAGCCCGAGGCCTGGAACATGCGCCTGGTGCTGGGGATCGCCACGGTGCTGGGCATCATCGGGGTCGTTTCCGCGTTTGGCCTGTTTTATCTTGGCGAGCGCGTCTTTCACCTCGACCGCGCGCATATCCAGACGCTGATGTACCTGAAGCTGTCCGTTGCCGGACATCTGACGATTTTCCTGACGCGCACCCGCGGCCCGTTCTGGTCGATACGCCCGGCGCGGATCCTATGGGGCGCGGTGCTCGGCACGCAGATGGTGGCGACCCTGATTGCGGTTTATGGGTTGTTCATGACACCCCTCGGCTGGGGTTGGGCGGTGTTCGTTTGGGGCTATGCTCTGGCTTGGTTCCTCGTGAACGACCGTGTGAAACTGCTCGCATATCGGATTTTCGATCCAGTCAAAGCCGCGCCTCAGCCTGAGGCCACAGCCGAACCTCAGCCCGAAGCTAAGGCTGCGCCCAAACCTGAAGCCAAGGCCGCGGCTCAACCGGAAGCCAAAGCCGCGCCTCAGCCTGAAGCCAAAGCCGAGCCCAAACCTGAAGCCAAGGCCGCGCCTAAGCCCGAAGCTAAGGCTGCGCCTAAACCTGAAGCCAAGGTCGCGGCTCAACTGGAAGCCAAAGCCGCGCCTCAGCCTGAAGCCAAAGCCGAGCCCAAGCCTGCAGCCGAAGCCGATTCCAAGGCCAAAGCCGAGGAGAAGCCCAAGGCCGAGACCGAGCCCGAAGCCAAAGCTGAGCCCAAGCCCGAAGCCAAAGCCGAGCGCAAGCCCGAAGCCAAGGCCGCGGCTCAGCCTGAAGCCAAAGCTGAGCCGAAGCCTGAAGCCAAAGCCGAGCCGAAGCCTGAAGCCAAAGCTGCGCCCAAGCCTGAAGCCAAGGCCGCGGCTCAGCCCGAAGCCAAGGCCGCGGCTCAGCCTGAAGCCAAAGCTGCGCCTCAGCCTGAAGCCAAGGCCGAACCCAAGCCCAACCCTGAAGCCAAAGCTGCGCCTCAGCCTGGAGCCAAGGCCGAACCCAAGCCCAACCCTGAAGCCAAAGCTGCGCCCAAATCTGAAACCAGAGCCGTGCCTCAGCCTGAAGCCAAGGCCGCGGCTCAGCCTGAAGCCATAGTTGAACCTCAGCCCGAAGCCAAAGCCGCGCCCAAGCCTGAAGCCAAAGCTGCGCCTCAGCCTGAAGCCAAATCCGAGCCCAAGCCTGAAGCCAATACCGACGTCGCGACACTGATGAACACGACGCTCGGTGACGTCCTCCTGGCCGGCCTCGCCAAAGACCCAGAGAGTGTTGGGCGTATCGTCGCCCAGGCAATCAATCGGGCTGAGAAACCCGCCGCGGCCGCGACGGCGCCTGAGACTGAGGCCGACGCCAAGCCTGACGCCAAAGCCGAGCCTCAACCTGACGCCAGAGCTGCGCCTCAGCCCGAAGCCAAAGCCGAACCTAAGCCTGAGGCCAAGCCCCAGCCTTACCCCAAAGCCGAGCCTAAGCCAGATGCCGAAGCCAAGACACCGCCCGACCCGACGCCGAACACCGCCAAGTGACGCAATGCGAGATCAGCGGCAAATCGCTGGAAGGTAGACGATGAAAATACGCTCAAAGGATTTTCGCGTGCGGGAAGGAGACGAGGTCAACCTCAAAAAGTGGCCGACGAAGGTCGATCCCGTGTACAAGTCGAAGGAACAATATCAAAAACTCCTGGAAGAGCACGTTGCGCAACTGAGTTCACAACAACAGCTTCTCTATGCAACAAATCGCCATGCCATCCTGCTGATCTTTCAGGCGATGGATGCTGCGGGAAAAGACGGCGCCATCAGGCATGTGATGTCGGGGGTCAACCCCCAGGGCTGCCAGGTATTCAGCTTCAAACACCCCAGCGCCGCCGAATTGGAACACGACTTTCTATGGCGCACCAGCCGCGATCTGCCGGAACGCGGACGGATCGGCATTTTTAACCGATCCTATTACGAGGAAGTGCTGATCGTCCGCGTGCATCCCGAGATTCTGCGCAGCGAAGCGATCCCGGACACCCCGCATCACGACAAGAAAATCTGGCACGACCGGTATCGTTCGATCGTGGATTTGGAGAAACACCTCCACGGCAACGGAACCCGCATCATCAAGTTCTTCCTCCACCTTTCGAATGAAGAACAGCGAAGACGCTTTCTGGCGCGCATCGACGAACCGGCAAAGAACTGGAAATTCAGTACTGCTGACATTGCCGAGAGAAAATTCTGGAAGCAGTACATGAAGGTCTATGAGGAATGCCTCACTGCGACAAGCACCGGTCACGCCCCCTGGTATGTCGTTCCCGCCGACGACAAGGAGAACGCTCGATTGATTGTATCCCAAATTGTCCTCGACACCTTCGAGGGACTTAAAATGGCTTACCTGAAAACTAGTGCAAAGCGCCGTCGCGAATTGCTGTCCATCCGCAAGGGGCTCGCGAAATGATATCTTGAGCGGATACTGTTTGTGATCTTCTGGGAGCCGGAATCAAAAGCAAGTCCGAAGAGCAAACCGAGGACACAATGCTCAAAATTATCGAGGGTCTGCCGCCGGACGTGTAGCACTGTATTCAGGACCAAGTCGATCTTTATGAGCACATCGACGACGCGGTGTATCTGAAAAAGGAGGAGACATTCGAGAGCTGGTACGAGACCCCCACGATCCTACCAGAGCGTTGGTATCTCCAGGTGATCCAGCAACTGTTCCAGGAGAACCGGCTCGCGAAGGGGCAGTTCGTCGGGCTTGGCCGGAGGCTTAATCTTCACGATATCACTTGCCCCGCCTATTTGCTGGCGGGCGCAGACGATGATATCACGACGCCCGAGCAGGGCCTTGATGCCGCTAGATATCTCGGGACGCCGAAGGACGGCATCATTCAGAAGACCGCGCCGGGCGCCCATATTGGGCTGTTCATGGGGGCTCGCATCTTTGGAGGAGCGCTGGCCGGCGAATGCCCCGTGGATCGCCGCCCAAAAGATCTGGCACCCGATCAAAAGGTGTCGAGGTGGGGGAGACTGAAATGACAGCGTCGTGGGGAGTGTTTCTTTTTTGGACGGCCACCATTATCGCCGGCCTCATCGTGGTGTGGGAAGTATGGGGCTACGTGTACGATGCTGAGAGAGGCGAACCCATTATCCGGATCGCCCCTTTGCTCCTTGCTGCAGCTATTTGGCTGGTGGGGTGGGCTTGCCGCTATATGTTCGCTGGACGCTGAGATTTGTTAGCCACACTAAACAACTACCGACTGGCGTCGGTAAATTTATCAGAGTGGCTTTGAATATACTGGATGAAGTTGATGTCATCAGTGACGTTGCCACTGGTCGTGCAGAAATATCCTCGGGCCCAGAATCTCCGCCCCCAATAGCGCTTGCGGATTTCCGGGACCACTCTCGCCGACCAACGAATGCAACTGTGTAAACGGGTGCAGTTGACCCTTATCGGCGCCGAACCATGATCCCTGCAATGCATCTGAAATGAACGCAATGAGAGAGGGATGAAAGGTGCATCCTGGAGTGCTGTTGACACCGATCTCTCGGCGCTTATCCGACGATCCATTTCAGCGCCTTACTCTCGTGGCTCTTATCGTACGCTCTTACCTCCGGGTGCAGGAAAATTCTGACCGCGCCAATCAACCAATGCTGCCAGTCGTGCCCGGCGATGACTGCGAGCGCTCTACCTTCTGCTGGTGATTTTTTGCGAATCCAGCATGATTTTCAAAGGCCGCGATATTCTCCCAGCCGTCGAACCCGGAAGCATCAATCAGCAGCCTGATTTTCCCGTACCGACTGATAATAGAATCGACTTGCGGCGCAATTTGGCGAAAGTCGTCAGCCTTCAATTTCTCCGGCGCCATGATCCTCAATACGTTGCCAGAGATAATGTCTGTCTTGATCATGTGAAATCTCCTTCAGTCCAAGCCGGACGCTTGGCGCGAAAACGGCGTGCTGCAGCCACATGAGGAAGTGAAAGAACGGCGGTTTAGTGACGAGAGCATTACGGAATTTTTAGAAATCAAATGTCTGCGACCTTACTGGTTTCTCCCAAACGGTCGCATATTATGGCATGTTACGACAAGGTCCCTTGATCTACATCAAGGCTCCAGTTGGTCAATGGTGACCTTGGTAGGCTTTTGCGGAACCGGTGTCTGAGTAGATTCCGAGGCTATCGCCCTCGACTTCCCGCTCACTAAGATCGTGGTTAGCGCGTATCAGCGCTTCGGAGTTGCCGCAATCAGCAGGGAGTCGTGTCATGGCCCAAAAAGAAAAATCCTCGTCGGCGAATCTGATGCCCGCCGAGTTTGCCGAGATGGGGAAAAAGCGCGTTGACGAGTTCGTCAACGCCCAAACGGAGCTTGTCGAAAAGCTCCAGGAGATGAACCGTCAATGGTTCGATCGCGCGCAATCGGAGGCAAATCTTGCGTCCGAGCTTGCAGCCAAATTGACGGCGGCGCGTTCCATCCCGGACGCGATGGCGGCTTACCAGGAGTGGGCCAGCCGGCGCTTTGAAATGATGGCGGAAGACGGCAAGCATCTTCTCGCCGATACCCAGAAGATCATGGAGGCGGCCACCCACCTGCTGCCCAACGGTTCGCTGATCAAAGGCGGTGGCGGCCACAGCACGTAGCCGACCGAGCGAGCTGCAGTGGAGGTGATCATGCCGTCTGTCGCCCTCGTCCACTCGCGTGACACTGTAGCGCCGCGGGCGAGCAAAACCGCAGCCGAAGGGACTGCAGTTCGGGAATCGTCTTCCGATACTGCATTCCAGGTTCTCGACCGTGCGGCGCATGCGGTCATTTCCCACGCTACGTTGGGCCTATCGCCAGCCGCGCTGGGAGCAGCTTTTTTCGACTGGTGGGGACATCTTGCATTCTCGCCCGGCAAGCAGGCCGATCTGGCGCGACAAGCGATCGCCGGAGCCGCGGACAATTTGGCCTTCGCCGCTGAATCCGCGTCCGGCTCGTCGCGCGACCCATCCGAGCGCGCATTGCCGCACGATGATCGCTTCCGCGCGCCGGAGTGGCGGACTTTTCCGTTTAACGTTTACGCCCACAACTTTCTTTCGATCGAGCGCTGGTGGGAAGCGGCGACTACGCATGTGCGCGGCGTGAGCCAGGGCCATGACGACATGGCAAATTTCACGGCGCGGCAGCTCCTCGATACCGTCGCTCCCTCGAATTTCATCGGAACCAACCCGGAGGTCCTGGCGCGTACGCGCGCCGAGTCGGGCGCCAACTTGGTGCGCGGTTACGCGAACTTGATTGCGGACTTGACGCGAGCACGAAGCGGCGCGCCGCCGCGCGGCACGGAGGCATTTAAGGTCGGCGAAAAAGTGGCCGTGACGCCGGGCAAGGTCGTCCTGCGCACGCGTCTTGCGGAAATCATCCAATATACGGCTGCAACCGACCGCGTGCGCCCGGAGCCGATCGTGATCGTGCCGGCCTGGATCATGAAATACTACATCCTCGACCTGTCGCCGGCGAATTCCCTGGTCAAGTTCCTCACCCAGCAGGGCTTCACCGTATTCATGGTTTCCTGGAAGAACCCGGGAGCGGAGGACCGCGACGTCGGTTTCGACGATTATCGCACCGAGGGCGTGCTCCCGGCGATCAAGGCGGCGACCGCCATCACCGGTGCCCGCAAGGTACATGCGGTCGGTTATTGCCTCGGTGGAACGCTGCTCGCGATCACCGCCGCGGCGATGGCGCGCGACGGCGACGAGCGGCTGGCGAGCCTGAGCCTGTTCGCCGCCCAGGTCGACTTCACCGAGGCCGGCGAGCTGATGCTTTTCATCGACGAGAGCCAGGTCGCGTTTCTCGAAGATATGATGTGGGAGCGCGGCTATCTCGACTCCAGGCAGATGGCCGGGGCGTTCCAGATGTCGCGATCGAACGATATGATCTGGTCGCGCAGCATCCACGACTACCTGATGGGCGAGACGTCGTTTCCAATCGATATCATGGCCTGGAATGCCGATGCGACACGCATGCCCTTCCGCATGCACTCGCAATATCTGCGGTCGCTTTTTCTCAACAACGACCTCGCCGAGGGCCGGTTCGAAGTGGCCGGCCGGCCGGTGGCGCTGCCCGACATCCGCCTGCCCCTCTTCGCCGTCTCCACGGAGCGCGACCACGTCGCCCCTTGGCACTCGGTCTTCAAGCTGCATCTTTTGACCGAGGCTCCGATCACTTTTGTCCTGACAAATGGTGGACACAACGCGGGGATATTGTC
>JBEKWO010000047.1:0-30629 GCA_049512975.1 Xanthobacteraceae bacterium
GTCAAAATCATCCCGCAGCGCAATTGCTCTTGCCATGGCGAACCTCCTCGTTCGCCAATGCTTGAATCTGACTCGTCCTGATCTGGGAATCCAAAAAAGAGTCGTCCTTTTGGGGACCCGGTATTAGTCATCTTGCGCACTCCGTCAGTCAGTGTCGCGCTTTGCTAGCGACGTCGACTGTCAAAATGCGCACATTGATCGCGGATCACCAGACCGCGCGGACCAACTAGTGTGGATGGCTGTACAGAAATGCAGACGAACGCATGGATGACTGTTCAGTCGTCCTTGCGGCGGGAACCAAAACGTTTTGCAAGACGCTTTTCCAAAGTATTTAGCTTTAATTCGGCTTTCGGGAATTCCTGGACCAGTTTGTCTGCGATGCGTCGCACAGACCATTTTGGATTTCGCTCGCGAAGCTCCCAAGCGCGCTCGTCTATGGGGCGATATTTGTCTTGGGATTTTGATGACCTTTCCGCGCGGACGCGAGCCATCTTCGCTCTGTACTTCGTCATCGAATCTATTATTGGGCTCAGGAAGCCGACCCAAAAGAGCACGTGTGCTAGCTCATTGAGCGGGTTCTTATCGGTGAACTTGGGCTCGGCTATTTTTTCGTAGGTTTCGAGAGCCTCGATTATTGGGATCAGCGTGTCGGCCAAGTAATCGACGTGGTTGGCGGTCGGCACGTCCGGTTGTGTGTTCGTCCTCTTGAGCTTCCGTGCTGCCTCTTTCAGGTTCGCAATCCAGGCGTCTATGCGGTCGCGGGCCTTGGCGCTGTCCAGCGCTCTAAGGTTCCTTGTTGAATGTTGCTTTGAATGTTCCTCATCCAAAAAGCGGCGCAGCTTTTTGCTGAAGCCACGGAGGTTAGCATCTGATACGTCATTACCGGACAGGAATTCTTTCCAGAGCTGATCAAGGAAGCGCTCCTGTTCCGGTTCGCGTTCCGCTTCGAGCTGCAGAAGAAACTGCCTGGTCCACTTGCCTGGATTGTCCTCACGAGCCAGCTCGAAAGCGTCAACCAGCTCTGCATTTTGCTTGCTTTGCATGTCAGCCTCGCACCGGCAGCGAGGTGACGTTGTCGACCGGGTTGATGATGCGGTCGATCTGTGCCGCTAGCGCTTCATAAGCGTGCTGCTTCTCGGCATGGAATTCGTAGCGATCGTAGGTCTCGCGCACGCCACCAATGACGTGGCCGAGGCAGCGCTCTGCATGGTCTGCATTGACGCCGGCGCGGCTCATAAGACTGCGAGCCGTGCGCCGCAGATCATGCAGCGTCCATCCGGTGACGTTGCACTGCTTATCGAACCGCTTTTTGAAATGGCTAAATCCGTTGATTGCGCCGCGGCCGTTGGTGCTGAACACAAAGTCGCAGTCGGCCAGCTCCGGCACCTTGGCTAGCACAGCTTGTGCCGTCGCGCTCAGCGGCCGGATCAAATCCACCTTGATCTTGTTGCGGACCGCCGGCAGCGTCCAGTCTGTCCCTGATAATTCACTGCGCTGCAGGTATGCGGCCTCATTGCGCCGTGCTGCCGTGAGTAGCAGGAACTGCACCAAGCGCCCGAACGGCCCCTCGCCCGCTTCGGCCGCCTGCCACACCGCCCGCAACTCATCATCCGTCAGCGTGCGCTTGCGGGCCCGCGCCTTCGCGTCCGCGCGCGCCATGCCGCGCACAATCGGCGACCGGAAGTCGTCTGATCGCGTGGCATGCCAGTTCATAATTCTGCGTATAATCGCGAGAGCACGATCAGCCATGACCAATCCGCTGGCGTCTTCGATCTTGTCGAGCAGTCGATTGATTTCGTTGCGACGGATCTCGGCAATCGGCCGGTCGCCGAGCGTTGGATAAACTAGACGCTCCAGCGCATCTTCGCGCCATTCTTTGCTGCGCAAGTTGGCACCGCCGCCCTTGCCGGGATCGCCCCCTCTTCCAAAGTACTCTTCCGCAACCGCTTTGAAGGTGTCGGCCGCCGCTAGCCGCTGCGCCTGCTTCGCCTGACGCCTAGCCACACTCGGATTGTGACCTTGCTCGACCTGATAGAGCGCATCCGCTGCCGCCTTGCGTGCGGCCGCCAGCGTGATGCCGGGCGTCAGGGTGAGTTTGCACGACTTGTTGCCGTGCCGGTAGCGCACGGCAAAGCTTTTCACCCCAGAGGGCTGCACGATGACGTACAGACCACGGGCGCCAGGATCGGCTATCTCACGCCGCTTCGCCTTGGGCTTCAGGTTGCGGATCGCAATGTCGGTGAGGGCTCTGGCCATGTGTCGTCCCGTGTTGTTACCCTCAATGGCGCCGTTACGTGATGCGACGTCACGGGGCATCGGGGTAACACTGGGGTAACGTTACCCCCTGTCTGCGAATGTTACCCCTTGTCTCCGACATTTAGCGACACGTGGCGACAATGCAAGTAATTATCGGGGTTTCTGCACGAAAAAATGTCTGGTAATGTCGTCACGTGCCGCGGTGCCGTACGTGACTTTTAATCACGGGGTCCTGGGTTCGAGTCCCAGCCGGCTCACCAATCCCAAGCGCCCAGGATCGCGGCCGGCCAGCACAACGGGCGGCCCAGCCGCAAATAGCATCGCAACGACACCCGTGAAGGGAAAAAAGAAACCCCAAGCGCGCCCGGGGGACGAAATGCGCGCTTGGGGCTCAGGCCGGCGGTGTCATAGTTCACCGCCGCATTCTGTGTTCCGCCGCGACCGTTCAGGCCGCACCGCGCTCGGCTCGCTCGGAGGCGGCTTCCGTCGACCAAACGCCGCACTCGCCGCAACTATAGGTCCGCAGGTCAGGAAGGCCGCCCTTTCGCGGTGTGGTTCGCGTGAGGTGCATCGACCGTCCGCAGTTCGGGCACGGCGGCCGGACTTGGTGTGGTCGCCGACCGGCCGCTTCAATTCCGGTAACGCCAACATGGTACCTCGTTGCGGTGCATTTCAAACGAACGATTGGAATTCAAACGCACGTTTGAGACGCCGCCGCGCCGGAAACAAGGAATTTTTGTGATTTCACCCGCCCGGCTCCGCGGCAGGCTGTCTCAGGGCAAGCCGCGGAGAAAGTCGATCATCGCCGCGTTGACCTCGCCCGCGCGCTCCTGCTGGGTCCAGTGGCCGCAGCCGGGCAGCATGATCGCGCCGCGCAGGTCGGGCACGAATTTGGGGAGACCGGGAAGGAGCTTGTCCACCCCGCGGAAGGCCACAACGAGATCGCGGTCGCCGGCGACGTAGAGCGCGGGCACCGTCACCTTGAGACCTGCGAACGGCGCCAGCAGTTCCCAGTTGCGATCGATGTTCCGGTACCAGTTCAAACCGCCGCGGAAACCGGTACGCTTGAACTCTTCGGCGTAATACGTCGCGTCCTCGTCCGACAGCCAGGACGGCAGCGGCGGCGGGCTGGTCAGGCCCCTGAGGAAGCCGCGCTTGCGCGGCACCATGCCGACCGGCTCGCCGGGTTCGCGGCGGCGCGATGCTTCGCCAGAGGCCCCGTAGAGCCCGGCGCGAATGGTCAAGAGAGGATCGCGCTCAAGCTCCGCCTCGGCCACGCCGGGCTCCTGGAAATAGAGCTGATAGAACACAGCGTCGTCGTCCTGCGGCATCATGGTGGTCGGCCGGTTCGAGCCGCGCGGCAGGAACGGCACGCTCAGTCCGATCACGCCGCGAAAGCGGTCGGGGCGGAGCAGCGCCGCGTGCCAGGCGACCGGCGCGCCCCAATCGTGGCCGGCAATCACCGCGGTTTTTTCGCCCAAAGCATCCAACAAGCCGACTATGTCGCCGACCAGATGCAGCAGCGTGTATTTTTCGATTTCGGCGGGAGCATCGGTGCGGCCGTAGCCGCGCATGTCCGGGGCGACCGCGTGGAAGCCGGCTTCGGCCAAGGCCCGGAGCTGATGGCGCCAGGAATACCAGGACTCCGGGAAGCCGTGGCACAGCACGACCAGCGGACCTTCGCCCTGCTCTGCCACGTGCATCCGTATCCCGTTGGTCTCGATCGTCCTATGCCCAATCTCGCTCATGGCAGTCTCCCGGCCGGTTGAGCCGAAATTATCGCTGGGCGCTCGCATTTCGGCAATGCGCGCTGCGATCTAGGCGGATGTCTTGAATCGAATTTTCAAGCTGAATGGCCATGGCAGGTTCATAAAGGCGTCGTACCGGCGCCACAGACTTCGCGCAAAGTTCCTGCGGTATAGGGCCAGATCGGGGTGGAGGGTCGCGTCGAGGAGGATCGCCGATGCGCATCCAATTCGCCTGTCATGCCCGCGAGGCGCACGATTTAGGCCGACCCAATTGCCCGCGTTGCGGGAGCGTCTTGCTGATCGCCGAGGAGTCCGAGTTCAACGACAAAGGCCAGATCCGCCACGCCTGGACTTGCGATGATTGCGCGCATGAGTTCGTGACCGCGATCGCTTTGTGGCCGCGTGAGGTTGGCGACGCCCGTTAGGGCAAGTCTTTTGAGTTTTGTTGCGTCATGCCGGGTGCACCCCCGGTAACCGATTGATCCCGTTGGGGCCCGGTCCAGCGATCGCAAACGTCCCTGACGTGGAACGGAACCAGGATGGCGACTGGGCGTTCAAGAGTGCGAAGATTATGTTCGTTGCGTGCGTAGCGTTGCGCTTGTTGTTTGCGTAAGCGCGTAAAGTGACCCGCCGGCCCCGCGTATTCTGCGGCCGGCGGGTTTCTTTTTGTGCTGGATCGTCATTGCGAGGAGCGAAAGCGACGAAGCAATCCAGACCATATTCCGAAAACCCCTGGATTGCTTCGGCACTCCGTGCCTCGCAATGACGAGACCTGGCGATAACCCCGTTCAGGGCGCCCGAACGTCTGGCTTCGCCATCCACTGTTCCTTCGTTTCGGCGGCATAGTCGGCGAAGCGGCCGGCGCTGATGGCGGCGCGGGCGCCCGCCATCAGGTCCTGGTAATAATAGAGATTGATCAGCGAGAGGAGCGTGCCGCCGAGCGTCTCGCCGCTGCGGAACAGGTGATGCAGATAGGCGCGGGAAAAGTCGCGCGCCGCCGGACAGCGGCTCTCCGCGTCGAGCGGCCGCGGATCATCGGCGTGGTGCGCATTCTTGATGTTGATCGGACCGAACCGCGTGAAGGCGAGGCCGTGGCGGCCATTGCGCGTCGGCAGCACGCAATCGAACATGTCGATGCCGCGTGCCACCGTTTCGAGGAGGTCGGCTGGCGTGCCGACGCCCATCAGATAGCGCGGCCGTTCCGCCGGCAGCACCGGCGCGGTCTCGCCGACGATTTTCAGCATCACCTCCTGGGTCTCGCCGACGGCAAGCCCGCCGATCGAATAGCCGTCGAAGCCGATATCGGTGAGCGCGCGCGCGCTCTCCGCGCGCAATTTTTGGTCGTCGCCGCCTTGCACGATGCCGAATAGCGCGCGGCCGGGCGCCGCGCCTGCGAAGGCGCGTTTGCAGCGCTCGGCCCAGCGCAGCGACAGCATTAGCGCGCGCTCGATATCGCGCCGCTCGGCCGGAAGTTTTATGCATTCGTCGAGCTGCATGGCGATATCGGAGCCGAGCAGAATCTGCACCTCCATGGCGCGCTCCGGCGACAGCTCCACCATGGCGCCGTCGATGTGCGAGCGGAAGGTGACGCCCTCCTCCGTGATCTTGCGCAGCGGCGCCAGCGACATCACCTGGAAACCACCGGAATCGGTGAGGATCGGATACGGCCAGCGCATGAAGGCGTGCAGCCCGCCGAGCGCGGCGATCCGCTCAGCGGAAGGCCGCAGCATCAGATGATAGGTGTTGCCGAGCAAAATCTCGGCGCCGGAGGCGCGCACATCGTCATGATGCACGCCCTTGACCGCGGCCTGGGTGCCGACCGGCATGAAGGCCGGCGTATGCACGACGCCGTGCGCCGTCGTCATTTCGCCGGCGCGCGCGGCGCCGTCGGTGGCGGTGAGGCGGAAGGAGAAGGGCATGAAATTGGTCGCGGGCTCTCAGTCTCAGGGCACGGATCATTAGCCTACGCCACGGGACCACGCCAATGTGGGTGAGGCGATGCCGTTTCCACGATGCCGGGGAGTGCAAGTATTGAGGCGCTGCACCACTGACATCAACGATATCTGTAACGCTGGACGGACCTCCGGCTTTATAAAACCGCGTTCCAGTTTTTCAATCGGCAACGGTTCGCGACCGGGCAGGTGAAGCCGAGGGCCTTGGCGGTTGTATGTTGATGGTCAGATCGACCAAACGTTACACAAGAGCTATAAACGGATTTGCTATTGGGTTTCTGCTTGGTCCGATTTGAAATAGACGTCGACCTGCTGGCCGACGACGAGCGGCCCGGGATCCGGCAAATCGACAACGACCTCCAACACATCGACATCGTTGAACTTGCGCGGATCGCCCGAATTGATCCGGCTCGGCCCGACGACACGGGCGACGGACGAAACCTTGCCGTCGAACTCACGGCCATGAAACGCCGCGGCGCGAACCAGCACACTCTGGCCGACCCGGATTCTTCCAATATCCTGCTCGTTCACTTCGGCGCGCACCCGCAAGGCCGACACATCGCCAATGACCAGCAGCGGCGGCTCCAATGACGGCACCGCCAATTCGCCCGTCCTGGCGTTGACCCGCAAGACGACACCGTCGGCCGGCGCGCGGATTTGCGTCTTTTCCAGCGCCGCTTCCGCCACGCGCCATTCGGCCTGGGCAACATTGAGCTCGCCTTCCAGGCGGGTTGGCAATGGCGTGTCGGCCAAAGCCTTGAGCTTGGCGAGCACGGCCTGCCGTTCGCGCACACGATCTTGCGCACGCGACAAAGCCGAGCGCGCCGCGTCGAGATCGGTCTTCGACGCGCTGCCGGTCCGCAAGTCGGCGGTCGTTTTGTCCAGCGCGGATCGCGCGTCGGCGAGGCTCCGCTCGGAATCGGCGGCCGCATCCTCGGCCTTTCGCCGATCCGCTGACGCAGCCGGCGCGGACTGATCATTGCGGGCGCGCTTATGCAGGGCGACCTGAGCATCGGCTTCGGCCACGCGCGCCAATGCTTCCTCGTCATCGAGGCGAACCAGCAATTCACCGGCAAACACGTCTTCGTTGGGTTTGACCAGCACGTCGGCAATCCGTCCGCCCGGCAAGGGCGCCGCGATCTTGATCGCGCCCGAGCGCGGCTCGACGCGTCCAAGCGTCACCGCATCCCAGGAGCCTTGTGCCGGTGAGGCTTGTGCCAGTGAGCCCCGCGCCGGCGCATCCTGGGCCGCCGAACCGGACGGCGCCGGGTGCAGTTCTTCGGCGTGAAATTTTGGCGCGGACTCCGGTGCGGCCGAAGCGACGCCCAACACAAGAAGCGCCAGCAGCGATAGTTTCTGGTTTCGGGTGCGCATATTACTCCCCAATCAGCTCGCATACTTCAGAGTGCGAACGGCGCTGAGCTTTGCGCCGCGCCGTTGATCGCTGACGATCCGGCCGTCTTCGATGCGAAGAATCCGGTCTGCGAACGGCATGATGCGTGGATCGTGCGTGACGATGAACATCGCCCGCGCCGGATCCTTGGCGATCTCCGCCAGCACAGTCATAACGGCCTGGCCATTCTCGCTATCCAGCGCCGCCGTCGGCTCGTCTGCGAGGATGACGGACGCATCTCCTACGATCGCGCGGGCAATAGCCACGCGTTGTTGTTCACCGCCGCTAAGCGCGCGCGGAAACGCGTTCGCCTTATGGGACAATCCAACCGTCGCGAGGGCTTTTTCCGCCTTGACCCGCGCCAGCGGCGCGTGCTCGCTGCGCACATCGAGCGCCAAACGGACATTTTCCGCAGCGGTCAAAGTCGGGAACAGATGATAGGATTGAAATACGAACCCGACATTGTCCCGCCGAAGTTCAGCCAGTTGTTCCGAGTCGAGCCCGGTCGTCGAGCGGCCGCGAATTTGCACCGTCCCGCCCGTCGGCGACAACATGCATCCAAACACCGAGAGAAGCGTGGTCTTGCCGCTGCCGGATGGACCCATCAGCAGGGTCAGTTCTCCGCCGATGAGCGACAGATTGATACCTTTGAGCGCGTCGACGCGCCCGGGTCCCTCGCCGAGAGCCATCGCAATGTCGGTTGCCTCGATCATGGTTTTTGTCATTGCGCGAATACCAGGACGGGATCGATGCGCGTCACGACCCTGATGGCCGAAACAGCAGCGATCGCGCACATCATGACCGTGAGCCCAAACAGGCCGACGGTCAGCTCGGGGGTCATGACAATGGGCAAGGCTGCATCGGCGGTCATCTTCACGAGTGCCAGGTCGATAGACGCTGCAATGGAGAAACCGACGACGGCGCTGATGAGCGCCTGCGCGAGAATGACCTTGAGGATGTACATACGCGACGAGCCGATGGCGCGCAGCGTTGCAAATTCCTTGAGATGGTCCTTGGTGCTCGAATAGAGCGTCTGCGCGACGATGATCGTGCCGACGATGATACCGAGTATGGCGCTGCCCAGCAGAGCGGCTCCGGCGCCGGTGTCGAACAGCCAGAACACGCGCGTGCGGTGACGAAACTCTTCGGACGTCAACACCTCCGCGTCGGGCAGGCTGGCGGCAAGCTGGCTACGAACGACTGCGGCATTTGCGTTCGGTGAGATGCGCACGATGTAATAATTGGCTCGGTTGGGCGGCACGCCCAGATAGGTTCGCGCGCGCTCAAGCGACGCGAATACGTGCGGCGTCGTCGTGAATGAGCGGATACCGTTGGTGACCGCCACGACCCGCGCCTTTTGATTGTTGATTTCGGCGCGTCCGCGAATTTGTGCGATCCCGAGTTGCTCAAAATACGACCGGTCGATCGCAACGCCGTCGGGCATCGACAGATCGTCCACACTCCCTTCGATCACGTTCCATGGCTGCAAACCGGCGGACGTCGTGGGCGCGCCGACGACGAGAACCGGGGTCGATGCACCTCCATTCGGTTTTCGCCAGGATGCATAACCGACAACGACTGGAATCGCCTGCGTGACCCCGTCGACGGACAAGGCCTGGAGACGCTCGCGCCCGGCCAGCAGCGAGGACCCCTCAAAGCTCTTGGTTTCGGCGGGCACGATCCAGAAATCGGCCTGCGCGTGGTCGATCATTGTCGTGACCATGCGCTCGAAGCTCAGGAAAACTCCGAGCTGAACGGTGACGAGCACGATCGAGAAGACGATGCCAACGACCGTGGCGATCAATCGAACCCGGTCATGAAACAGATTGCGGGATGCAAGCGTGAGGATGAGGGTCATCGCGCCGTGCAACGAGTCATGCAATGAACGGGGACTATCAGTAATTCGCGGAACGGCATGACGTTGAACAAATCCTCAGTGTCGATGCGGCCATGGTTGGCCGCCGATGATGTTCAGATCAAATTCAGCGAACTCGCGATCGGTGGGGTCGAACCCCTACCCGTTATCGCACGTTGCGGACGTTCGCATCGCCAGTACGGTTCCTGGACCCGCTCGCATCAATTCTAACCCCTTGGGCAACCCTCTAACCATTTGGGTAACCCTCCACTCGGGTTCAAGTGCGCGCCAGCCGAAGACGGGAAAGATGCCCGTCCTGACCGACCGCCGTTTGAGCAATCAATGCGGCAATTGGAGGGCAGCATCCGCAAAGCGGCGATACGTTAGCATCCAAATGTGAATCGGATTGGTCACCGACGCCTTGATGTGAAGCGATTGACCTACGCCGGCCATTTCTGCAATTGGCCTGTCGCGATATCTGCAGACTTGCAGGGAACGTCCGTAATTGGGCGGTTAGCCGACGCACGGCGACCGCGCTGAACCGCGAGGACGGCCCATTCGCAGCTCAGTAGCGTAGGTGCCGCTCCCGCTCCCTCACCCAAGCCTCCTCATCCGGCATCGCCAGAGCATCCAAGTCCTGCGGCGTCGCGGCTGCATCGTCCACCCACTCGCGCAGCAGCGGGCCGCCGTTGATGACGTCGATGGCGCGTTTGCCGTGCTCGTACTCGTAGGCGAAATCGCGCCAGAGCGGATAGTCCGGATACAACCGGCGGATCGCCTTGAAAGCGAGCGCCTGGATGCGCCAGGGCTTGAATGCCGCGTGATCGTAGCCGGGGCCTTCGGTGTGGATCTGTACGCCGTTGCACAGCTTGCCGGCGTGCTTGTGAAACGTCGGCTCGAACCAGCACGCGCGCAGGCGGCAGCCGTGAAGCCAGTGCGGCGCCAGCGCGTGCATGTCCTTGATCACCGCCCGCGCGTCGATATCGGGAGTGCCGAACAGTTCGAGCGGCCGCGTGGTGCCGCGCCCTTCCGAGAGCGTCGTGCCTTCGACCATCACCGTGCCGGCATAGGCACGCGCCATCCATAAATTCGGCGCGTTGGGACTGGGATTGATCCAGGTACGCTCACCGAGCGGCCAGCCGAATCCGGGCGCGGCATCGGGCTGCCAGCCTTGCATCTCGACGACGCGATAGTCGACATCGAGCTTGAGTGTTTTGACAAACCACGAACCGAGCTCACCGAGCGTGAGCCCATGGCGCATCGGCAGCGGCCCGGCGCCGACAAAGCTTTCCCAGCCGGTGCGCAGCATCAAACCTTCGACCGGCCGGCCGACCGGATTGGGCCGGTCCAGCACCCACACCGCTTTGCCGTGTTGCGCCGCGGCTTCGAGCATAAAGCGCAGTGTGGTGATGAACGTGTAGATGCGGCAACCCAGATCCTGCAGATCGACGAGAATGACATCGAACGTATCCAGCATCGCGTCCGTCGGCTTGCGCACTTCGCCGTACAAACTGAACACCGGGATGCCATGCGCCGGATCGTTGAAATCCGGCGACTCCATCATGTTGTCCTGCTTGTCGCCGCGCAGGCCATGCTGCGGACCGAACGTGGCGGCGAGCTTGATGTCGCCGCAGGCGGCCAGCGCATCGAGCGAGTGCATCAAGTCTGCCGTGACCGACGCCGGATGCGCGAGCAAGGCGACGCGCCGTCCGCGGAGCGGCGCGCGCAAATCAGCTTCGGCGATCAGTCGATCGATGCCAAATTTCATCGCCGCTACGCTTAAGAAATTTCACACGCAAAGCAATCGGAATGATGGAAGTCCGGCTGGCCGGGCGGATGCGCCAGCGCCCAATAGGATAGACGGCCGCTCGTTTCTTCGATCACCGCCGCGAGGCCGAGACGCCATGGCGCATCGCGCGGCAGCCGCGATAAATCCAGCGCGGCTTGCAAGGCGTAGCGCTCGGGTGCCGCTTGCACGCCGATCCAGGGCGCGCCGATCTCGGTCGCAACCCGCATGCCGCTTCGGTAGCGATCGAACCGATACGCCGCCCATTGTGTCGAGGGCGCAAAGTTGAATTCGTAATAGGCCTCGCCGGGCAAAGGACGCACGAAGGCCTCGAAGCATGTGTGCCGCCAAAGCCCGTCGGTACGCGCGGCCGCCGTGACCGGCGGCAGGCGCAGATCGCCGATCTTGCCGATCACGATATAGGTCAACAGCAAGCTGCCGGCGGGCGAACGGGCAACATCCACGTCGATGCGGGTCGCGGCGAGACAGAGCGAGTCCGGATGAAGTCTCAATGCCAGGTGCATGCCGCTTCCGTCTTCCAGCGAAGATTCACCGGGTTCGTGGTTCACGCAGCTTGAACACGTTCCGATCCGAGGTTATAGCTTCGCCAAAGTTGAAAGGATCGTTACATGAGCGCAGATGGCAACTGGAATCTCGTGGTGTCGACGCCGATGGGCGACCGTCCGGCCACCCTTTCGGTGAAGACCGACGGCAATGCGCTCACGGGCAGCCAAGCGACCGGCGGAAATTCGGCGGACATTTTCGACGGTACGGTCAATGGCAACGAAGCGTCCTGGAAGGTATCGATCACCGACCCCATGCCGATGACGCTCGAATTCACCGGCACGATCATTGGTGATGCGATCAGCGGCAGCGTGAAACTGGGAGCGTTCGGCAGCTCGTCGTTCTCGGGCACCCGCGGCTAACGTACCTCCCGGAACAACAAACAAGCATCGCCGTAGGAATAGAACCGGTAGCCGGCCTCGATGGCATGCGCGTAGGCGCGCCGCATCGTTTGCAGCCCGCAGAAAGCGCTCGCCAGCATGAACAAGGTCGAGCGCGGCAGATGGAAATTGGTCAGCATCGCGTCGACCGCGCGGAAGCGGTAGCCCGGCGTGATGAATAGCGCGGTCTCGCCGGAAAATGCCGCCAGCGTGCCGTCCTCCGCCGCCGCGCTTTCCAGAAGCCGCAGCGCGGTCGAACCGACCGCGACGATGCGCCCGCCGGCGCGCCGCGTGGCATTGAGCGCCGCCGCGGTGTCGGCGCTGACGACACCCCATTCCGGCTGCATCTGGTGACCGGAGGTATCTTCGGCCTTGACCGGCAGGAAGGTGCCGGGGCCGACATGCAGCGTTAGGCGATGCAGCGCAATGCCGCGCCTGTGCAAATCCTCGACGAGGACGTCGGTGAAGTGCAGGCCCGCGGTCGGCGCCGCCACGGAACCCTCCTCGCGCGCGAACATGGTCTGGTAGTCGGTGCGATCGCGCTCGTCGACCCGGCGGCGGCCGGCGATATAAGGCGGCAACGGCATGTCGCCGCGCTCCGCCAATGCCTGATCGAGCACCGCGCCATGGAAGGCGAAGGCGAGCGTCACCTCGCCGCCCTCCCTTTTGGCCTCGACGGTGGCGTCGAGCTGGTCGAGGAAACACACCCGGCCTTCGCTGCCGAAGCGCACGACGTCGCCCATGGCGAGGCGCTTGCCCGGTTTCACCAAGGCGTTCCAGCGCGAGCCGTCGAGCCGCTTGATCAGCGTCGCGGCGATGGCAGGCTCGCGGTCGCCGCGGCCGATGCGGCGGCCAGTAAGGTTCGCCAGGATCACTTTGCTGTCGTTGACGACCAGCGCATCGCCTTGCCGCAACAGACCCGGCAGGTCGCGCATCGTGCGGTCCTCGAACTCGGTTGCCCCGCCTCCCCGCACCACCAGCAGCCGCGCGGCATCGCGCGGAGAAACCGGCCGCAGCGCGATGCGGTCCTCGGGCAAGGTGAAATCGAACAGGTCTGTACGCACGCCCCACTCCTACTGGATTCCCGCCGGCGCGGGAATGAGCGGAGCCGAGGCGAAGCTATTTCCCGGACTTGTCGCCGATGGTGCGGTCGTCGACGAAGCGAATGGCGATCGGGCGCCCGGCGACGGCGTCGCCCATGCCTCCGCTGAAATGCAGCGGCGTGCAGCGATTGAGCGCGGCGTTCACGGCGTCGCGATAGACGTTGCGCACATCGGCCGGCGCGTCATGGCTCGCATAGGTCATGCGCGGCGGGGCGATCATTTCGCCGTCGCGCTTAAACGCGAAGCGGATGGTGTATTCCATGCCGTGCCGCGCCGCGTCCTTCGGCGGCGGGATCCAGCAGGCGCGCAGCGCCGCGAACATGTCGCGGATCGTATCGAGCGCGTGATCGTCCTTACTCGCCTCATGGTCGCCGGCCTTCGCATCGGCGGCGCCGGCGGGCTTGCCCGTCGGGTCGTTGTCGTCGGTGGAGACAATGGTCAGCCGCAACGCCTCGCCGAGCGCCGGCAGGTCATAGGGAAAGCACGGGCCGCGATGGAACACGCCGCAGAATGACGGATGACAGGGATGCCCGCTCAGCACGCTGCAAGGCGCGCGCGCCGGCGGCAAACGATTCAGTTTCGATGTTTGGCTCGCCGCAGGGAGCCCGCCAAGGCCGATGGTCGCGCATATCGCAACAATCGCCTTGCCGGCCGCGCGCATGGATCGTTACGGCTTGCCTTACGGCTTGGCGTCGGCCGCCACCAGCATATGGATGATGCGGTCGGGATCGGCCGGCGGCTCGCCCTTCGTGAGCTTGTCGACTGCGTCCATGCCGCGAACGACCTCGCCGACCACCGTATACTGGCCGTTGAGGAACGAGCCGTCGGCGAACATGATGAAAAACTGGCTGTTGGCTGAATTGGGATTGCTGGCGCGCGCCATGCCGACGGTGCCGCGCTTGAACGGCACCTTGGAGAATTCGGCCTTGAGGTCGGGGTATTTCGAACCGCCGGTGCCGTTGCCGTATTTGCCGTCGCCGGTCTGCGCCATGAAGCCGTCGATGACGCGATGGAACGGCACGTTGTCGTAAAAATGCTCGCGCGCGAGCAGCTTC
This sequence comes from Xanthobacteraceae bacterium, assembly GCA_049512975.1. Classification (GTDB taxonomy): domain Bacteria; phylum Pseudomonadota; class Alphaproteobacteria; order Rhizobiales; family Xanthobacteraceae; genus BOG-931. The sequence goes on from JBEKWO010000047.1 coordinate 14,093, forward strand.
AGCCGCTCGGCGTGGAGCGGCGCGGCTTCGGTGTTCAACTTGATGATCACCCGGCCGTATTTGGTGTCGAGGTAAAGCGTGTTCTGCGGATCGAGACCGGGCGGGAGCGTTTCGGCGAGGACTGGTGCTGCACACATGATGGCGAACAGTACGGTAAGGACGCGGGTCATGTCATCTCCCGGATGAGTTTTTTCAGCCCTTCGCGAATTTCTTTTTCAGCCGCGCCGCAACCGCGGCGGGCACGAAGGCCGAGACGTCGCCCCCCATGCCGGCAATCTGCCGCACCAACGTGGCGGTGATCGGGCGCACCGCCGGCGAAGCGGGGACAAAGATGGTCTGTACTTCGGGCGCCATGGCGGCATTCATGCCCGCCATCTGCATTTCGTAATCGAAATCGGTCGCATCGCGCACGCCGCGGATCAGGATCGTGGCGCCGGCCCGCCGCGCCGCCGTGACGACGAGGTCGGCGAAGGTGGTGCACACGATCTCGCAGCCCGCGGCGCGGGCCAGCGGCCCGCAAATCTCCTCCAGCATGGCGAGCCGTTCCTCGGCCGAGAACAACGGCGCCTTGCCGGGATGGATGCCGGCGGCCAGCACCAGGCGGTCGGCAAGGCGCACGGCGCTTCGCACGACGTCCAGGTGGCCGTTGGTCATGGGATCGAACGACCCGGCGAACAGGGCAATGCGCGGCATGGCGGCGGTCTAGCCCGCGCCCGGCCGCACCGCAAGGCGGGGTGTGAAATTGTCATCAGGGGAGAAGGGGAAAAATTGCCGGCACGCACGGGACTTTGGGCAATTCACGGCGCGTTTTTCAGGGCGCTGTTGGAAACGGCAAAATTGTGACGGCCATCAACGAGGACGTGGCTTGTGCTGACCAGAATGCCAACCAGTCAAGTCGCGACCCTTCGCAGAAAAGGGCGCAAAACAGGGACCGGTGTCATGCTCAAAACCGTTTACGCCATCGCCGCCGCTGCGATCGTAGCGGCCTCGTTCGTAGGCACCCTCAGTCTGTCACCCCAAGTCGAAGCCCGTGGATCGCTGCCCGGCGTCAAAGCCGATCGGGCCGATACGCGACTGCTGGCGAAGGACTGCTCGAAACAGGCTTGGCCCTATTTCGAAGCCGCCTGCTTGCGCGACACGCGCCATCCGTATGGTCAGGCCCGCGAGGTGCGCCTGGTTTCGGCCGATCGCCTGGCGGCGGCAAATTCCAAGCGCTAACCCTCTTGCCGCCCCGGCAATGGTGTCCGGCGGGTAGCGTGCCCGCTTTTTGCGGTCGTAACGGCTCCCACCCGGGCGGCGTTTCATCCGCGCGAGAATTGCGCTAAGACCCGGCCAAGCGTTTGGTTCGGGCATCATGATCGTTCTGATCGACAACTACGACAGCTTCGCCTTCAACCTGGTGCACTATCTCGGTGAACTGGGGGCGGAGGTCCGCGTCCATCGCAACGACAAGATCACCAGCGCCGCCGTCGTCGACGCCGATCCGGACGCCATCGTGCTTTCGCCCGGCCCCTGCACGCCCAAGGAGGCCGGCATCTGTCTCGATCTGATCGCAGCGGTTGCCGCCAAAATCCCCATTCTCGGCGTCTGCCTGGGCCACCAGGCGATCGGGGACGCCTTCGGCGGCAAGGTGGTGCGGGCGCCGGTGCCGGTGCATGGCAAGCTGTCCGAGATCCGCCATGGCAGCACTGGAATTTTTCGCGGCATCAACGCGCCGTTCCAGGCGACCCGCTATCATTCGCTGGTGATCGACCGCGGCAGCCTGCCGGGCGAACTGACGGTGACCGCGGACACGGAGGACGGCCTGATCATGGGGGTGGCGCACAAAAGCTTGCCCGTGCACGGCGTGCAATTTCATCCCGAGAGCATCGCCTCGGAGCACGGCCACTTGATACTGCAAAACTTTCTCGACATCGCCGCGTCCTGGAATGCATCGACTGGCCGCCGACCGCCGGCGCAGACCGCGCCGCGAAAACTGCCGGCGCGGGTCAATTGAGAGTTCCATCGTGACCGACGCATTCAGGGCGCTCATCGGCAAAGTCGCGACCGGCGCCGCGCTGACCCGCGAAGAAGCGGCGAGCGCCTTCGAGCAGATGATGTCGGGCGAAGCGACGCCCTCGCAGATGGGCGGCCTGTTGATGGCGCTGCGCGTGCGCGGCGAGACGGTCGAGGAAATCACCGGCGCGGTTTCTGCCATGCGCGCCAAAATGCTGCGGGTGAACGCGCCACCCGACGCCGTCGATGTCGTCGGCACCGGCGGCGATGCCTCGGGCTCGTTCAACATCTCCACCTGCGCGGCGCTGATCGTCGCCGGCGCCGGCGTTCCCGTCGCCAAGCACGGCAATCGCGCACTGTCCTCGCGCTCGGGCGCGGCCGACGTGCTTGCCGCGCTCGGCGTCAATATCGATCTGACGCCGGAGGCGATCGGGCGCTGCATCCGCGAGGCCGGCATCGGCTTCATGTTTGCGCCGGCGCATCATCCGGCGATGAAGAATGTCGGACCGACGCGCGTCGAGCTCGGCACGCGCACGATCTTCAACCTGCTCGGCCCGCTCTCCAACCCGGCGGGCGTGCGCCGGCAGATGGTCGGCGTGTTCTCGCGGCAATGGACCCAGCCGCTGGCGCAGGTCTTGAAAAATCTTGGCTCCGAGCGGGTCTGGGTGGTGCACGGCTCCGACGGGCTCGACGAGATCACCACGGCCGGACCGACCAGCGTTACCGCGCTCGAAGACGGCGCCATCACGAACTTCGAGATTTCGCCCGAGGACGTCGGTCTGTTTCGGGTCAAGCCGGAAGCCTTGCGCGGCGGCGATGCGGCGGCCAATGCCGAGGCCTTGCACGGCGTTCTCGCCGGCAAGGATTCCGCGTTTCGCCACGTGGCGCTGCTCAATGCGGCCGCCGGGCTGGTGGTCGCGGGTAAAGCAAAGACCCTGAAGGAGGGTGTCGAGCTTGCCGCCCACGCGGTAGATTCCGGCGAAGCCGCAGCACGGCTCGAGCGGCTGATCGTGGTCTCCAACGATGGCTGACATTCTCGCCGACATCGCCGCCTATAAGCGGGAAGAGATCGCCGCGGCAAAGCGCCGTCGCCCGTTCACGGAGCTCGAGCGCGACGCCAAGGCCGCGAGCGCGCCGCGCGGATTCTTGGCGGCGATCGAGCGGCGGCGCGCGGCGGGCGACTACGCGCTGATCGCGGAAATCAAAAAGGCGAGCCCCTCGAAAGGACTGATCCGGGAAAAATTCGATCCGCCGGCGCTGGCGGCCGCCTATCAGGCCGGCGGCGCGACGTGTCTGTCCGTGCTGACCGATGCGCCGTCTTTCCAGGGCTCGCTCGATCATCTTCAGACAGCGCGCGCGGCCTGCTCGCTGCCAGTGCTGCGCAAGGATTTCATGTACGACCCCTACCAGGTGACCGAAGCGCGCGTCGCCGGCGCCGATTGCATCCTCATCATCATGGCAGCGGTCGATGATGCCTGTGCGGCGGACCTCGAAGCGGCGGCATTTGCGCTCGGCATGGACGTGCTGGTCGAGGTCCACGATGAAGAGGAGCTGACGCGAGCGCTGCGCCTGAAATCGCGGCTCGTTGGCATCAACAATCGCAATCTGAAAACCTTCGAGACGACGCTCGCAACCAGCGAACGCTTGGCGGCCTTGCTCCCGGCCGGCCATGTCGTGGTCGCCGAAAGCGGCATCTTCGCGCCGGCCGATCTCACGCGGCTCGCCAAAGCCGGCATTTCCACGTTCCTGGTCGGCGAAAGCTTGATGCGCCAGAACGATGTCGCGGCGGCGACGCGCGCGCTCATCGCCCGCCGTTCCGCGCTCGCTCCAGCACGGTGAATGCCGTGGCGCCGCGGAAAAACCTCAGCCATCTCGGCGCCCGCGGCGAGGCTCGCATGGTGGACGTTTCGGCGAAGCCCGCGACCGAGCGCGAAGCGCTCGCCGAGGGGCGCGTAATCATGTCGCCGGCAACGCTCGCCATCGTGCAAAAAGGCGACGCCAAAAAAGGCGACGTGCTCGGCGCCGCACGCATCGCCGGCATCATGGCCGCGAAGCGAACGCACGACTTGATCCCGCTGTGCCATCCGCTCGCTATTTCGAAGGTCGAAGTCGATCTCAGGCCCGACGCCAAGCTTCCCGGCATTCGCGTCAGAGCGCGGGTCAAGGTCGCAGGACAAACCGGCGTCGAGATGGAAGCGCTGACCGCCGTCGCCGTCGCCTGCCTGACCATCTACGACATGGTGAAGGCGGTCGAACGCGGCATGCGCATCGAGGGCATCCGGCTCGTCGAGAAACGCGGCGGCCGCAGCGGCCATTATCGCGCAAAGGAGTAAAGCGGTGGCGTTGTTGTCGGTCACCGACGCGCTGGAACGTGTGCTCGCGCACGCAGCGCCGCTACTTGCCGAAGAAGCGCCGCTCGCCGAGGCCGACGGCCGCGTGCTCGCCTATGCGCTCAAGGCCCGGCGCACGCAGCCGCCGGACAACGTGTCGGCAATGGACGGCTATGCCGTGCGCACCGACGATGTGGCGAACGTACCGGCGCGCTTAAGGATCATCGGCGAAGTCGCCGCCGGCCGGCCTTTTGCGCGCGCGGTGGGTCGCGGTGAGGCGGCGCGCATTTTCACCGGCGGGGTGGTGCCGGACGGCGCCGACACGGTGGTGATCCAGGAATTCACCAAGCGGGACAGCGATTGGGTCGAGGTGCAACGGCCGACCACCAAGGGCCGCCACATCCGCGCGCAAGCATTAGACTTCACGGCGGGCGACACACTCCTCCCCGCCGGGCATCGGCTCACGGCGCGCGACCTCGCGCTTGCCGCCGCCATGAACCATCCGCTCGTTCCCGTGTACCGCCGGCCGAAAGTCGCCATGTTCGCGACCGGCGACGAGCTGGTGCCGCCCGGCGTCGCGCCGGGGCCCGGCCAGATCGTCAGCTCCAACACCTTCACGCTCGCGGCGCTGGCGCGCGCCGAAGGCGCCGAAGCCGCGGACTTCGGCATTGTCGCCGACCGGCTCGACGATACGGTCGCGGCAATCCGGCGCGCGCGCGAATACGGCGCCGACATTCTCGTCACCTCGGGCGGCGCTTCCGTCGGCGAGTACGATCTGGTGCTGAAGGCGTTTGCCGCCGAGGGCATGGAATTGTCGTTCTGGAAACTGGCGCTGCGGCCCGGCCGTCCGCTGATGCACGGCCGGCTCGGCGCGATGCAGGTTCTTGGCGTTCCCGGCAACCCGGTTTCCGCCTTTGTCTGCGGCCTTCTGTTCCTCGTGCCGCTCATCCGCCGCCTCGCCGGACGCCGCGATCTGGCCATGCCGACCGAATCGGCCCTGCTCGGCTGCGACCTTCCCGCCAATGACGAGCGCGCCGACTATCTGCGCGCGACGCTGAAGGAAAGCCCGGAGGGCCTCGTTGCCACCCCCTTCCCGGTCCAGGACAGCTCGATGATGCTGCCGCTGGCGAAGGCCGATTGTCTGATCATCCGACAGCCTCACGCACCGGCGGCGAAAGCCGGCGATCGCTGCACCATCGTGAAATTCGAACGCTAGACGCGCGGCTCGTCCTTGTTGTCCTGGAGAGGGCAAAAAAAGCCCGGGACCTTGGGTCCCGGGCTCATTTCGTCACGAAGCCGCGATGTTCAGTTGCCGCCAAAGTTGAAGCGCCAGACGAGCGAGGTCGTAATCGTCTGCACGTCCTTCTGCATGTGCTGTGAAAGTGGTCCAACAACACGATCTGTAACGGTGAACGGCGCCCCTGCCGGGGTCAGCACCGGAACATCAGCGGACTGGTAGCTCGCGTACCGGTATTCGTTGCGCCAGAACAGGCCCTGGACCGGAAGCCACGTTAGGGCGTATTCCGTGCCGCCGCCAAGGAACCAGCCGCTATAGTTTTGCGCCGGGATGTAACCCTCCGACACACCGGAAAAACTGCTAAGGTTAATTTGATCGAAGCGCGCCTGGGTATAGCCGCCGTCAAAAAACGCCAGCAGCGTCGGCGTGACCAGATAACCGAGCCGCGCGCCGACGGCCCAGGCTCCGCTCTCGTTTTCGTTGCCTACGTCGCGGGTAAATGGCTCCTGGAACGAGCCTGAGAGACCCATGAAGTCGTAATCGCCGAAGGCGCCGATGACGAAGTTCGAGTCGAACGCTCTGAACTGATAGTCGCAGCCGCCGCCGACCCTGCCGAGCCAGCCTTCACCACCAGTTGAGACTGTTGGGGTCTCCACGAGAGTACCAACTTCCCCATAATGGTCCTGTTTCCACATTCCATAGCCGACGCCGCCATTGATGTAGCAACCGGTCCAGTTATAGACCGGCGGCGGCGGTGCCTTGTAAACCGGCGGCGGCATGTCGGCGGCGCGGGCAAGCCCGAATGCCGCGAATGCAATGTGGCACTGCCAATGAGAAGCTTCTTCATGGTCCCCTCCGGTTCGTCCCCATTCGGTTCCGGAACACAACTACAACTATTGTACAGGGTTCGCCGGGCTGAGGCTGTGCCCTTTGGGTGACGGTCACGATAAATCGGGCGCGAACTGCGCGCGCTCGGACAAGCGACCGACGATGCGATCCTTGTTCTCTCTCTCTACCCTTCATGTGTTCCGCGGTATCGGCCGGCACACGGCTGATATTGCTGAGAAAACAGCCTCGCCTATTATCTGCGCCAAGATGCGGTTCTAGCGCAGCTGCTAGACTGACCGTGCAAGCCGAATCGGCCCGTCCATCAGGAGGCGCCCCAAAACCAACCCGGCGGGGTTGTCTGTAGCCGATGTTGAGCAGGGTACGAGGTTAGGATTACGGTCTCTGTTTCAGGCCAGTTGCACGCGGGCATCAAGTGCCAAAGGAAGATTGTCTTGTCATCCAAGAGCCTTAACGCCACGGTCCGCCCTTGGATCTTTAAGCTCCAGCGTTAAGCCGGCGTTTGGCGCGACCCCCGTTTTCTTCACTGCAAATTAAATGGTTGCAGAACACATATGGAACGGATAGTGTCCGTTCATGATTTGTTTCGGCCGCGGCCGGGCAGCCAGGGGAAGCGCCAATGCTCACACGCAAGCAAGCTGAACTCTTGCGTTTCATCCACGAGCGTCTCAAGGAGGCCGGAGTTCCACCTTCGTTCGATGAAATGAAGGATGCGCTCGATCTGCGCTCGAAGTCCGGCATTCATCGGCTGGTCACCGCGCTTGAGGAGCGCGGCTTCATCCGCCGCTTGCCGAATCGGGCACGCGCCATCGAGGTGATCAAGTTGCCTGAGTCAGTGGCCCACGGTTTCGGTTCAAGCCGCGCGCGGGGATTTACCCCGAGCGTCATTGAAGGAAATCTCGGCCGCGTGCGCACCGCCTCGGAAGATGAAGGCGGCCGGCCCGTCGCCGTGCCGGTGATGGGCCGTATCGCCGCGGGCACGCCGATCGAAGCGATCCAGACCCGCAGCCATACCATCAACATGCCGGCCGACCTGTTGACCACGGGCGAGCATTTCGCGCTCGAAGTGCGCGGCGATTCGATGATCGAAGCGGGAATCCTCGACGGCGACATCGCGCTTTTGAAACGCAGCGACGCCGCCGACACCGGCGATATCGTCGTCGCCCTGATCGACGACGAGGAAGCGACGCTGAAGCGTTTCCGGCGGCGCGGCGCCTCGATCGCGCTGGAGCCCGCCAATACCGCTTATGAGGTGCGCATCCTGCCGCCCAACCGCGTGCGCATTCAGGGCAAGCTGGTCGGGCTGTTCCGTAGGTATTGATCCGCTCAATCGTTTGGATCGAGATCCTCGGGCCGCGGTGTCGCGTCGCGCGGCTGCGACCGTGAGGGCGCCGGCGGACCTGCGGTGGCGTCGGAATTGGCCGCGGCGGTGCGCGCCAGTTGTTGCGCCACATTCGGTGCCCACGGCCGGTCGAAATTCGGTGGCCGCGCGGAATCGATCACAAAGCCCGCGCCGTCACGGCGCAGCGCCAGCGCCCCCCGCGCGCGCCAGAGGCTGCGCCCGATCACGGTCGCGGCACAGTCGGACGGCGCGTCGCGCGTCGCCACGATGACTGTTGCGCGCCGGCAATCCTCCTCGAACGCGTCCGGCGCCAACGCATAGGCGACCAGCCGGCCGTCGGCGAGCTTGCCGATGCAGCCCGACGGATCGCAGCTGATGCCGTTGCCGAGCCCGGGATCGCGGGGGTCGCGCCCGTCGGAATCGGCGGCGAGCTATTCGTGGATGGCAAACACATCGCCGCCGGCGTGGTGGAAGGCGAGCCGGCCGTCCGCGCCGCGCACCGCAAAGGTCCGGCCGTCGGCGGCAACCAGAATGTCCGGCACCGGCGCGCGCGCCGCCCAGATGCTGGCGAGCACCGCGAGCACGGCGCCGCTCCAGCGCAGCGGCGTCTTGAGAAGGCCGATGGCAAGCAGACCCGCCGTCGCCAGCAATAACGGCCCGGTGCCAAAGGAGTTGACGCGGCCGAAGGCGCCGGGCAGGCCACCCACCCAAAGCGCGACCGCATTCATCCAGTCGATGCCGTAACCCATTTGCCGCCAGCATTCGGCGTCGAATCCAAACGGCATGGCGATGACGCCGATAAGGCCCATCGGCATCACCCAACCGGAAACGACCGGCATGGCGAGCAGGTTCGCGAGCACGCCGTAGGGCGCGACCCGATGAAAGTGGTAGGCCGCATAGGGCGTGGTGGCGAGGCCGGCGACGAGCGAAGCGAGAATAAGCCCGGCGGTCTGGTTGACGCCCCACAGCGCCGCGCGAGCGCTCAGCGAAGAGTCGGCGCCCGGCCGCGCCCAGGGCAGGCCGCGGCTGTAGGCGGCGACCAGCGCCAGCGTCGCCGCAAACGACATCTGGAAGCTCGGATGCGCGACCGCTTCCGGCGCGAACAACAGGACCAGCAGCGCGGCAATCGTCACCGTGCGCAAGGTCAAGATCGGCCGGTCGAGCATGACGCCGATGAGCACGATCGCGATCATGATGAACGAGCGCTGCGTCGCGACCTCGGCGCCGGAGAGCACGAGATAGAAGGCGGTCACGAGCAGCGCGGCGAATGCCGCCCATTTCTTGATCGGCATCCGGTCGGCGACTCCCCGGGATCAGCGCCAACACCGCGCGCAAGAAGAAAAACACGACGCCGGCGACCACGGCCATGTGATAGCCGGAGATCGAGAGCACATGGCCGATGCCGGAAACGAACATGGCGTCGTAAAGGTGGGGCGCGATCGCATCGCGCTTGCCCGTGATCAGCATCGAGGCGATGGAGCCGGTGTCGCCCTTGACCACGGAGCGAATGCGCGCATCGATCGCGTCGCGCAGTCCTTGGATGAAGGCATTGACGCGCATGCGCACGCTTGCCGCCGCCGGCGGCGCGACGATCTTGACGGCGCCGTGCACGAAGCCGGACGCGCCGATGCGCTGAAAATAAAGGTCGCGGGCAAAGTCATAGCTGCCGGGCCGCAACGGCTGCAGCGGCGGGTTGAGCTGCGCTTTGACCTCGACGAAGGCGCCGGCGGGCGGGGCCATGCCGCGGCGCACCGAGAGCCGCACGCGCCGCGGCTTCCCGGCGATGCGGCTGCCGTCGATCCGCTCGACCCGCAGCACGAAGCGGTCGGTCTTCTGGCTCTCCTCGCGCAACTCGACGAAACCGGCGAGCGAAACGCTGTAGGCCGGATAGCGCAGCACCGGATGGTCGATCAGCGCGGTCTTCAGCGTGGCAACGGCAAAGCCGGCGGCTATGGCGAAGAGCCCAAGCGCCACCACGAAGCCGATTGGCCGCCAGCGCAGCAGCACCGCGGCGATGGCGCCGGCTGCCCCCGAAGCCGAGGCCGCCCACCAGGCTGGTTCGCGCTCGGCGGTAAAGTAGAGGACGATGCCGGCGCCGAAGGCGACCGCAAACCACGGCAGCAAGCGGCCCGGCCCGACCTCGGCGAGCGCCCACTCGCGAATGCGCTCGGGGACGGCGAACTCGGCGCGCCACCGCCAGCCGCTCCATGCGGCGCCGGCGCCGCCGACCGGCCACGTTCGCGTCCCTGTCCGCGCGCGACTGCGCGCGCCGCCCTCGTCCGCCACCGCGCGCGCTCCCTGCCCTCGCGCGTCAAATGCCGGCGTCATGCTATCTAAGCGCGAGCGTCCTGGCGAGCACCCATCAGGCTATATGCGCTTTTCGTTCCTGAGCTACGACACGGATCGCGCCAACAGCTTATCCGGCTTTGTAAAGAAAATCGGTCGAGGTATCGCCGGCGATTTGCGTAAATGCATACTGCAAACCCTCGACTGTCAAGCCGACCGCAGCGGCGGCGGCCGTCAGCACCGCCTGCGCCTCGGTTCTTTCCGCTACCTTCTTGCTTTGCAGATCGTCGCGCATGAACGAGCAAATCTCGAACGCGCCGCGCAATCCAAAAGGTCGCAACGTGTTCAATTTGGCTTCTAGATAGACCCAGGCCAGCGCTTGACTGACGATGTCGATGATATACCCAAAATGCAAATTGGTGCGCATGGTCAGATCGATCGGATCGCACCAGGCAAGCTCGGCGATGGTCGTGATATCGGCGTCAGCAATCCGATCGGCGATCGACGCATCCACTCCGTCGAGCTGCGAGATCTGCGACGGCGCGTTGGTGGCGCCCAATTCGAGTTTCAGGTACTTGTTTGCGAGCTGGCGCAAGATGGTGCTTATCGTGTCAAGCGGAAAGACCCCGACCGCGAATGCCAGAAACGCACCATTCGCCGGATTCAACCCGGCTAGAGCCAATCCAAGGGGAACGGCGATGGCCAAGCGCAGCCCGCCGCGCATGATGTCGCCAATCAGTAAGCTTCTTCGCTGCACCAGCGCGAAGAAATTCCATGTCACGAACGTGTACGCGCCCGCGATCGATGCCGATAAGGCGTCAATGACGGTGCTGGATGCACTAAGTTTCAGGAGGGCTTGCGCGAGAATGAAATTTTCCGCACCCGCCACCAGCAGCACCAGGATGATAGGGCTGACTAAGCGATTGCGGCCGTACCACTTTCGGTAATAAGCATCGAAACGAGCCGGTGCCTCGTCCTGGCTGACCGTGACCTGCTGGAAGACACGCAGGTACGTCTGCTTCGCCGCTTTTTGTAGACTGGTGCTGATTTCGTCGGCCTTTTGCTGCCAAACAAATCTGACATAGGCATACAAAGGATAGGCCAGCAGGGCCGTAAGCAGAAAATCGGCGAGGAACGCCGCGCCATTCTGCTTCACGAAATTGGCAGCCTCGGCCCATGCCGCGAGGAACCATGCCGGCATACCCTTACCCCTCCAACACCAACACTCCCTCTAGTTGTAAATAAATGCCGGCAGGAAGCAATGGGAGAAGGCCAATTTTTCCGCTTTTGCAAACTACCGCCGCTTCGCGGCTGCTCAGTTTAAGTAGACAGGCGCCAGACGGGTCGGCGTGGCGGCGCGAAAATCGGCTAGGCGAGGCCGTTTATCTACCGCCGGCGACCTTGGCCCAGCTGTCGCGCAAGCCGACCGTGCGATTGAAGACGAGGCGGGCCGGCTTTGAATCGGGATCGCGGCAAAAATAACCCTGCCGCTCGAACTGCACGGCATCGGCCGAATTTTGCGCCGCCAACGCCGGCTCGACCCGCGCATCCGCAATCACTTCGAGCGATTGCGGATTGAGGTCGGCGGCAAAATTTGCGGCATTCGGATCGGGGCGCAGGAACAGCGGGTTGTAGAGGCGCACTTCGGCCGGCACTGCGTCGGCCGCCGAAACCCAGTGCAGCGTCGCCTTCACCTTGCGGCCGTCGGGCGCGTTGCCGCCGCGCGTCGCCGGATCGTAGGTGCAGCGCAGCTCGACGACCTCGCCGGCTTTATCCTTCACCACCTCGCGGCAGGTGATGAAAAAGGCGTAGCGCAGCCGCACCTCGCGGCCCGGCGCCAGGCGGAAGAATTTCTTCGGCGGGTCTTCCATGAAATCGTTGCGCTCGATGAACAGCGCGCGGCCGAAACGCAGGCGCCGCGTGCCGGCACCGGCATCCTCGGGGTGATTGACCGCCTCGACCTCCTCGCTTTGGCCTTCGGGATAATTCTCGATCACGATTTTCAGCGGCCGCAGCACGGCCATGCGGCGCTGCGCCGTTCTGTTGAGATGCTCGCGGATGGAAAATTCGAGCATGCCGACATCGACGACGCTGTTCGCCTTGGCGACGCCGATGCGCTTGATGAAATCGCGGATCGCGGCCGGCGGCACGCCGCGCCGGCGCAAGCCCGCCAGCGTCGGCATGCGCGGATCGTCCCAGCCGCCGACATGGCCGCCGCGCACCAGTTCGGTGAGCACGCGTTTCGACAGCACCGTGTAGGTCAGATTGAGCCGGGCGAACTCGTACTGATGCGGATGCGAGGGCACCGGCAGGTTGTCGAGGAACCAGTCGTAGAGTGGCCGGTGGTCCTCGAATTCGAGCGTGCAGATCGAGTGCGTGATGCCTTCGATGGCGTCCGATTGGCCGTGGGCGAAATCGTAGCTCGGATACATGCACCACGCCGAACCGGTGCGCGGATGCTCGGCGTGCAGGATGCGGTAGAGCACCGGATCGCGCAGGTTGATGTTGCCGGACGCCATATCGATCTTGGCGCGCAGCACGCGAGCGCCATTGGGAAATTCGCCGGCGCGCATGCGGCGGAACAGATCGAGATTTTCCTCGACGTTGCGGCCACGATAGGGGCTCTCGGTCCCTGCCTCGGTCAGGGTGCCGCGGGTGAGCCGCGTCTCCTCCTGCGTCTGGTCGTCGACATAGGCCTTGCCGGCGCGGATCAGGTATTCCGCCCACTCGTAGAGGCGCTCGAAATAGTCGGACGCGTGATGAAGATGCCCGCCCCAATCGAAGCCGAGCCAGCGCACGTCGCGCTCGATGGCGTCGATATATTCCTGCTCTTCCTTGGTCGGATTGGTGTCGTCGAAGCGCAGATGACAGCGGCCGGAAAATTCCTCGGCGATGCCGAAGTTGAGACAGATCGACTTGGCGTGACCGATATGCAGATAGCCGTTCGGCTCCGGCGGGAAGCGGGTGACGACCGTCTTGTGCCGGCCGGACGCGACATCGGCGCGGACGATGTCGCGGATGAAGTCTTGCCCGGCTTCCCGTGTGGTTTCAGCAACCGTCATGGTGTGACCGCTTCCCATTGCCGGGAGCCTGTCCCGGCGCGTCCGGATTGGACAAATTGCCTGGCCGGGTCAACCCCACCGCCAAACCGGAAACCGCTTTGCTTCCTTTCATTCCCGGCTGTGCTAGACGAGCGCGGCGGCGCGGGCATGGCGCACGCGGCAGGTCAGGGTCCAGACAGATAATGAGCGTCGTCGTCCGTTTCGCCCCCTCGCCGACCGGGTTCCTGCATATCGGCGGGGCGCGCACCGCGCTGTTCAACTGGCTTTACGCCCGCGGCCGCGGCGGGAAAATGCTGCTGCGGATCGAGGACACCGATCGCGAACGCTCGACGCAAGCCGCTATCGACGCCATCCTCGACGGGCTCACTTGGCTCGGCATCGATTGGGACGGCGAAGCGATTTACCAATTCGCGCGCTCGGCGCGGCATCGGCAGACCGTAGAGCAGCTTCTGATCACCGGACACGCCTATCCGTGCTATGCGAGCGCCGAGGAGCTTGCGCAAATGCGCGAAGCAGCGCGCCGCGAAGGCCGCTCGAAACTTTATGACGGCCGCTGGCGCGACCGCGATCCCGCCGACGCGCCGGCGGGCATCAAGCCGGCGATCCGGCTCAAGGCGCCGCTGACAGGCAGGACCTTTATCGACGATCAGGTCCAAGGCCGCGTGGTCTGGGAGAACGAGAACCTCGACGACCTCGTGCTCCTGCGCTCCGACGGCACGCCGACCTACATGCTCGCGGTGGTGGTCGACGACCACGACATGGGCGTCACCCACGTCATCCGCGGCGACGATCATTTGACCAACGCCGCGCGGCAAAAACAGATCTACGACGCGCTCGGCTGGCCGGTGCCAGTGATGGCGCACATCCCGCTGATCCACGGTCCCGACGGTTCGAAACTCTCCAAGCGCCACGGCGCGCTCGGCGTCGACGCTTACCGGGCCATGGGCTACCTGCCGGCGGCGCTGCGCAATTACCTGGTGCGGCTCGGCTGGAGCCATGGCGACCAGGAGATCTTTTCCACCGAGGAAATGATCGCGGCTTTCGATCTGCCACAGATCGGTCGCTCGCCGGCGCGGTTCGATTTCGCCAAGCTCGAAAGCCTCAACGGCCACTACATCCGAGGAACCGCCGACGCGGCGCTGCTGGCGGCGATCGATCAGCTGCTGCCGCACCTTGCCGACGGCGAAACAATTGCCGCCAAGATGACGCCACGGCTCCGCAGCCAATGGCTGGCGGCAATGCCGAGCCTGAAGGAGCGTGCCAAGACGCTTCTCGATCTTATTGACGGAGCACATTTTCTACTCGCCGATCGGCCCCTGCCGCTCGACGACAAGGCAAAAGCCCTCCTCACCCCTGACGCGAGAGCCCTGCTGCGCGACATTGCCGCCGACCTCGCCGCGGTCGAACCCTGGACGATAGAGACGACCGAGCAAGCCATGCGCGTGTTCGCCGAGCGCAGGGGCGTGAAGCTCGGCGCGGTCGCGCAGCCGTTGCGGGCGGCACTGACCGGCCGCACCACGTCGCCGGGCATTTTCGAGGTGCTCACCGTGCTCGGCAAGGCGGAGAGCCTGGCGCGCATCGCCGATCAGGTCGCCTGAGGAGCACCGCGGCGCGTCGGCCGATCCGCGCGAACGCAGGTCTACAGAACCGGTACTGGCGCGCCGCTCAATAAAAGCCTATTTTCTTGCAGTGCACACTGGGTTGAGCTACCCCGGATAGGGCCGGACACACAGGCCTGCACCCGTTTTTGGCCCTTAGGCCGCGTGCACCGCACTGTTGAGGCTGCCACACCAGCGAGGATGCGATCATGGACGCGAAAACCGGCGCCAACATCAAGACCGGCAAGCTGACGCTTGGCGACAAGAACTGGTCGTTTCCGCTCTACGAGGGAACGATCGGTCCCGACGTGATGGACATCGGCAAGCTTTACAGCGAGGCCGGCATCTTCACCTACGATCCCGGCTTCACCTCGACCGGTAGCTGCGAGTCGAAGATCACCTATATCGACGGCGACGAAGGCGTCCTGCTCTATCGCGGCTATCCGATCGAAGACCTGGCCGAGCACGGCGACTTCCTCGAAACCTGCTATCTGTTGCTCTACGGCGAGCTGCCGACCGCCGCCCAGAAGCAGAACTTCGACGATCGCGTGGTTCATCACACGATGGTCCACGAGCAGATGAGCCGCTTCTTTCAGGGCTTCCGCCGCGACGCCCATCCGATGGCGGTGATGGTCGGCTGCGTCGGCGCGTTGTCGGCCTTCTATCACGACTCCACCGACATCACCGATCCGACCCAGCGCATGATCGCCTCGATCCGTATGATCGCAAAAATGCCGACGCTCGCGGCGATGGCGTACAAATATTCGATCGGCCAGCCGTTCATCTATCCGAAGAACGAACTGAGTTACGCGGCCAATTTTTTGCGCATGTGCTTTGCGGTGCCGTGCGAGGAATACGTCGCCAATCCGGTAGTGGCGCGCGCCATGGACCGCATCTTCACCCTGCACGCCGATCACGAGCAGAACGCCTCGACCTCGACGGTGCGGCTGGCCGGCTCGACCGGCGCCAATCCGTTCGCCTGCATCGCCGCCGGCATCGCCTGCCTGTGGGGGCCGGCGCATGGCGGCGCCAACGAAGCGGCGCTGAAAATGCTCGGCGAAATCGGCTCCGTCGACCGCATCCCCGAATACGTCAAGCGCGCCAAGGACCCCAACGATTCGTTCCGGCTGATGGGGTTCGGCCACCGCGTCTACAAACACTACGATCCGCGCGCGAAGATGATGCAGAAGACCTGCCACGAGGTGCTGCATGAGCTCGGCGTCAACGATCCGCTGCTCGACGTCGCCGTGGAGCTCGAGCGCATCGCGCTGCATGACGAGTATTTCATCGAGAAGAAGCTCTATCCCAACGTCGACTTCTATTCCGGCATCACGCTGCGGGCCATGGGCTTCCCCACCACCATGTTCACGGTGCTGTTCGCGGTCGCGCGCACCGTCGGCTGGATCGCGCAGTGGAAGGAAATGATCGAGGACCCGCATCAGAAAATCGGCCGGCCGCGCCAGCTCTATACCGGCTCGCCGCGGCGCGACTATCGGCCGATCTCGAGAAGGAAGTAGCATCGTCTTCGTCGTTGCGAGCCAACGGTCCGGCCCGATGTCGGGGCACCCCATCGCGCTCGCGCGATGGGGACCCGGGGCCGGCCCGATGACAGGCTCCGCGAAGCAATCCAGTCTGTTGAGGCGGATTCTGGATTGCTTCGTCGCCATAGCCCGTCGAAGACGGACGTAAACGCCCTTTTGCCTCGCAATGACGACCTTAGGGCCTGTCCATAAATAAGTCGATCATTTTGTGACCCGGCGGCGACCTCGAGGCTTTTGGCAGGGCGAGATCGTGTAGTTCCAGTCGCCGTGGAACGAGTGGCGGGAGATATTGACGGCGGC
>JBEKWO010000048.1:0-30610 GCA_049512975.1 Xanthobacteraceae bacterium
TGTCGTAAGCACACGAGTTGTCCGGGTTAGGTAGCACACGAGTTGTCCGGTTTTGTTCCCTGCGCAGGAGCAGGGACGATGAACCGGACAGCGTGGCTACAGGACCGCAGGATGCAGAAGTTTCGAGATGTTTTGAGCCGCTGGGAGCGCGGCGCGTTGTCGATGATGGAGGCGGGCGAACTGCTGGGCATGTCGGAGCGGCAGTTCCGACGCTATCGCGATCGCTACGAGGAGGAGGGGCTGGAGGGGCTGGTCGACCGGCGGCTGGGCAAGCCGTCGCCGAAGCGGGTGCCGGCGCGGGATTTGCGGCTGATGCTGGAGCGGTACCGTGACTGTTACCGGGACTGGAACGTGAAGCATTTTCACGAACATCTGGTTCGCGACCATAATTGGCAGTGGGGCTACACCTGGGTAAAGACGCAGTTGCACGCGGCGGGTCTGGTCGATCGTGCCAGGCGGCGCGGCGCGCACCGCCGCAAGCGCGAGCGCAAGCCGTGCGCCGGCATGATGCTGCACCAGGACGGCTCGCGCGCGGCCTGGCTGGATGGGCAGCCGATGCTCGATCTGATCGTGACGATGGACGACGCGACGAGCACGGTCTACTCGGGGTTTCTGGTCGAGGAGGAAGGCACTGCCTCGACATTTGAGGCGCTGTTGGAGGTGTTTTGCGCCCACGGCCTGCCGTCAAGCCTCTATACCGACCGCGGCAGTCATTACTTCTTCACGCCCAAGGCCGGCGAGGCAGTCGACAAGGAGCGGCTCACGCAGGTGGGGCGCGCGCTCAAGCAGCTTGGCATCGCGCACATCCCGGCCTATTCGCCAGAGGCGCGGGGCCGTTCGGAGCGCATGTTCGGCACCCTGCAGGATCGACTGCCCAAGGAGTTGAAGCTGGCCGGCATCACCGACATGGAATCCGCCAACCGCTTCATCCGCGAGGTCTATCTGCCGGCGCACAATGCGCGTTTTGCCAAGGCTGCAGCGCTGCCCGAGAGCGCCTTTGTTGCCGCTGTCCCGGCGCAGTTGCGCGAAATCCTGTGCGTGCAGGAGGAGCGCATCGTGGCGCGCGACAACACCGTCGCTTACGGCGGTCTGCGCCTGCAATTGCCGCAAAGCCCGCTGCGGGCGCACTACGTCAAGGCGCACGTGCGGGTGCATCAATATCCCGATGGCGGACTGGCCGTGTTCCACGGCCCGCGCGCCATCGCGCGCTATACCAGCGAAGGAGTTCTGATCGAGGCCGAACCGTCCAAGCTCGCCGCGTGACCCGCTTCGACGCGGCGGCGCAGCAGGCCTTGTGGATTTGTGGACAACGCAAAGAAGCGTTGCCCACAAGCTCCACAACGCCAATAACAGTAGCAAACGGAAGCGGACAAATGATGTGCTATCAAAACCGGACAAGTCCGAGTGCTATCGACATGGTATAAGCACTGAATTGGAGAATGTCGTCGCGCAGTATCCCGGGGTCCTGCAATGTGCGGTCATCGGCATTCCGGACGCACGTTGGGGGTGAAGCGGTCCATGCAATCATCGTCGTAAAGGCGGGCACGACCGTCGACGTGGCCGATCTCATTGCGTTCTGCAAGGAGCGGATCGCGGGGTACAAGTGCCCGCACAGCGTCGATGTTCGCACCGATCCTCTGCCGATGTCCGGCGCGGGTAAGATTCTCAAGCGGGAGCTGCGTCGCCCCTTCTGGGAAGGTCAGGAGCGACACGTCGCCTGACCTCCGCTTCCTTGAGGGGCTCAGGTCGAGATCGATCATAGCAAATCTTGCAGTGCATGAGTCTGAAAGTGGCCCATAGCGACATGCGCTCCCAAGGCTGAGCATGTCCGTTATTGGGATCGAAGCGGACTTCAACGCAGCTCAATGCCTACGTGAAAGACATCTACTCTTTACCTCTGAGAACGGCATTTATCGGAAGTCATTTCGGTGCGTGCGTAGCGACCGGTAATAGGGACGTCGGGTGCGCGCCATTTACAGCCTGACGGCGACGATCGCTTCGATCTCGACCGAGATTTGGTTAGGCAGCATGACGTTCCCGACGGCTGATCGTGCATGGCGACCGGCGTCGCCGAAGACTTCCACGAACAGATCCGAGCAGCCGTTGATAACTTTCGGCGAATCGTTGAAATCCGGCACCGCATTGACCATGCCGAGGAGCTTTACGATGAAGTCGACGCGGTCGAGTGAACCCACTGCCTCGCGCATCGCGGCAAGGAGCCCGAGGCCGACGAGGCGGGCGCGCCGATAGCCCTCTTCGACACTAATTTCCGCGCCGAGCTTACCGGTCAGCAGGCCCCCCTTCGCGTCGCGCGGACCCTGCCCGGCAAGGAACAGCAGGCTCCCGGCGAGCCGGTAGGGTAGATAATTGGCCACCGGCTTTGGCAGTGGCGGCAACGCTAGGCGCAGTTCCTTCAACCGCGCTTCCGCACTCATGGGCCTCTCCTTTCAAGAAAACGTTGCTGGAGATCATGGATTAACTCACCCCGTGCGGCAACCCTGACATCGGAAAGAGGAGACTTGGAAATGAGAGGATTGGGAGATTTTCAACGAGCCTCGTGAAGGCCGGCATTGCGGTGCGGGTCGGGGCGCGGCCAGTACAAGCACGAGGAAAGCGTGCGCCGGTATTGCGAGCATGTCCGGCGGACGGCCTCGCAGCGCGGCGGCGAGGCCAGCCTTGCGGCGCTCCGCGACGAGCGCATCAGGATCGCCAAGGAACAGGCGGACGCTCTGGCGCTCAAGAACGCCGAGGCACGGGGCGAGCTATTGGACGCCAAGGCCGTCGAGGCCGAATGGGCAAGCGTGCTGCGCACGGTGCGCGCCGGTATGTTGGCGGTGCCGAGCCGTGGCCGGCGCCCGGCTGCCGCATCTAACGCCACACGACGCGGCTGAAATTGACGCTGAGGTACGCGCGGTGTTGACAGAGGTTGGCAACGATCATCAGCACTGATCCAAGTGAGGCTAGGCATGGCCGGCAAGTTACGTCCCATCAAAGCGATCCACGAGGCCGCTCACGCGGTCATCGCGAGGAAGCTGGGCATTGAGGCGCATTTCGTAAGTATGCGCTCGACCGCTCATGGTAATTTAGGCGCCGTTGATACTGACTCCGCATATTGGCTTGCCAAGGGGTTGGATATACCGGGACAGATCGTGGCCTATGAGAACGGAGCCAAGGTGGCGCCCGCCGGCCTCTCTGCTCAGGCGCGCTTGTACCCGGACTCGGTTTCGGCTGGGATCGTTGAAACTGAGGGCGACATTGCAACCGCGCAAAGTATTGCGCGCACAATCGTTTGGATCAGAGCCGGCAATGTGCTGCCGGACGACGATCAAACCGAAGTCTTGCTCAGCACCGCCATGTTGCACGATGCGCAGGACGTATACGAGCGACTAATCAACGAAACACACGCGCTCGTTGACACGAACTGGCCGGCGATCGGGCGCGTGGCGAACCATTTGGAAAGCCACGACCGCATTGACCAGACCGAACTTGACCGCTTGATCGCGGTCGCCGAGCGACATTGACCTGACAGTTCAAGCATCCTGGCCAGCCTGAGGGGGCTTGCCAACACTCCTACCACCAGTGATGGGTGGCATTGAGCGTGATCCACATTTCATAGACGCTCTTCGCGATGGCCGGAAACTCCATATCATTTCCACCGGGCCCCTCAAGGACCACCCTCTTGTTGTACGGGCCGAGGAAAACACCTCTGTGACGTTCGCCACGGGGGCCACGACTGTAGAGGCCCCCGAAAAAGCCGCCGCCGGCGGCCACGACCCTCGTGTTGGCCGCATGGCTCGGCGCATTTGCAACCGGCCTGATCGTCCTTAGCGTATGATGTTTGAAAGCGTTGGCAATTCCGCGAATGCGGCCAAAGTCGGCGTTGATCTGTTCGAGCGAGTTTGCAAATTCCGCGGGCGACGAAACTGCTACGGCCTTTCCACTGCCACTCGGGTAGGTGAAGGCGGCGCGAACGGCTGAGTCGTGGGTCTGATAAACCCAATCATGCAAATGAAACAGAGCGTTGGCGCAATGCAGCGCTCGACGGAGATCGCCCGGATTATCCAAACACTTTCGATAGTCGTGCTCTACCATCCCGGTCCAGTAGTCCGCCGCCGAAATGAATTGCTCGACAATTGGCATTTTAGTCCTCTCTATGATGATCCGGTCACGCCTGTATTTATGCGCCAGGATTCCCGGCTGACGAAAATGCCGACCCGGAAGTACCTGCGATGCTTCGTGAATCTTTGTTCATCGGGCGACAATATGGATGAGATCGTCTCGATTTTTCGATCCGAGCATGAACCGTCGTGCCAACCACGTAGACGCAACGCATTATTGGCCTTCCCATGCCATTCCCAATAGCCAAAATTGGGAAGATCATCTGTCTAGGACGTGGTCTAAGTATTTGAATTAATTGGTGGGCGCACAAGGACTCGAACCTTGGACCCGCTGATTAAGAGTCAGCTGCTCTACCAACTGAGCTATGCGCCCGAGCCGAGGAAGACCCGGCCGAGGCCGTACCACCATTGACGGGGCGCCGCTTGCGCGCCGCCGGACGTTCGCGCTTCCACCGTGCTGCGAGAAGCCGCACGGGCGAAACAGCGACGCCTCCGCGCAAGCACATCTAGGACATTGCCGGCGGAATTCCAAGCGGGGATTGCGGCGCGAGATAGAGCTCGCTTTGGCCTGGCCGCGTCGGCCCTCGGCCCCGATCGGCGACGAGTCCGGGGCGAAGGCCTGCGGCACCGCAGCAATCGTGGACCGCAGCGCTGCAGGCTTGCTGGAATCGGCAAAGCCGGACAGAATCGCCGTTGGTCCACAGGGGAACGAACTCATGCGTCTGCCGTTTGTCGCCTTCTGTTGGCTGGCGGCGGCGGTAAGCGGTGCCGCGGCGCAGACGCCGACGGTCGCCGAACAGACCGCGATCGTCACCGGCATCACCATCACCAAGGTCGGGACCTACACGGCGCAGACGACGAGCGCGCCGGCCCGGCCCGGGCAAGATACGCCGACCGGGACCGTCGGCACCGACGTCAATTGGCATTTCGTGTTGGATTCGCCTCACGTGGCCGGCAAGGCCGGAACGCAGTTCGGCATCGAATTCCGGCTCGAGGGCACGCCCGCGGGCGACGGCGTGACGCTGCATGCCGCGTTCACGTTTCCGCCGCAGGGAATTCGCAATCCGAATACCGGCGACATGATGCACACCGCGAAAGTGGCCTTTCCGAACATGAAAATCGGCGCGCTCTGCCTTATCGGCTACGGCTTCGACAACGGCTGGGAGATCGTGCCCGGCGTGTGGACCGAGCAGATCTGGTATCAGGATCGTATGCTGGCCGAGCGCAGCTTCACGGTGAGTAAAGCGCAATAGAGCGAACTGAATCAGCTCGCCAATGCAAAATAGGGGCGGTGCCGTGCGATTTCCAATCGCGCTAATTGTGGCCCTTGCAACCGCGACCTTTGGCGCCGCTAGGGCAAGTGGTCAGGTATCGGATGATATCGTCAGAATTGGCGTGCTCAGCGACCAGTCCGGCCTCTACGCTGACCTGGGCGGCCCAGGTTCGGTCGTCGCCGCACGAATGGCGATCGAGGACGTTGGCGGCGCCGTGCTCGGCAAGCCGGTCGAGGTCATATTCGCCGATCACCAGAATAAGGCCGATATCGGGGCGGCCATTGCCCGCCACTGGTTCGATGCTGAAAAAGTGGACATGGCCATCGGCTTCGACAATTCGGCTGTCGCGCTTGCCGTCGAACAACTCGCGGCCGAGCATAATCGGATCGCCATTGCCGGGGCAGTAGGCAGCACAGCCTTCACGGGCAAGGCGTGCACGCCAACCGAAGCGTCCTGGATCTATGACAGCTACGCGCTGACGACGAGCTTGGCCCGATCTGTGGTAGCGGAGGGCCGCGACACCTGGTTCTTCCTGACTGTCGATTACGCGTTCGGCCATTCACTCGAAGCCGACGCTACGAACGCGGTGCTCGCCGCCGGCGGAAAGTACCTGCTGCAAGCGCAGGCGTCTGGCGCGAAGGTTGTGGCGTTCGCTAATGGCGGCGGCGACATGATCAACGCCCTCAAACACGCCAACGAGTTCGGGCTGACGCGCGGCGGCCAGAGCGTTGTCGCGCTGCTGGTGTTCATTTCCGATGTTCACAGCATTGGACTTAAGAATGCACAGGGGTTGAAATTCGTGACCGGTTTCTACTGGAATCGTGACGAGGAGAGCCGATCTTGGTCGAAACGCTTCTTTGCGCGGCACGGAGCCATGCCGACCATGGCTCAAGCCAGCGTTTATTCCGCTATTCGTCATTATCTCCGGGCAATCACAGCCGCCGGCACGGACGAAGCTCAAGCAGTCATGGCCAAGATGCGGGAGATCCCGGTCAACGATTTCTACGCCAAGAACGGCCGCCTTCGGGAAGACGGCCGCCTGGTCCACGGCATGTATTTCGGTCAGGTGAAGAAACCCTCGGAATCGAGGGAGCCTTGGGACTATTACAACATGCTCGGCACCGTCCCAGGTGTTAGCGCATTCCGCTCGCATGAAGACGGCGGTTGCCCGCTGGTGCGGCGCTAATCCCGGTTGCCGGTGATTGTGGATTCCGGGGTCACGGGCCATTGGCTCGTGCCCCGGAATGACCAAAGAGGTAGCTACACCACATCCGTCGAATGAATGCGACGCTCGACGACGGCGATCGGTTCGAGCTTGCCGCGTTGGCGCCGTACCATCAGCTTGTTGAGCGCCGCCAGATAGGCTTTGGCCGAGGCGACCAGCGTGTCGGGATCGGCGCCCTTGGCGGTCACCGTGCGGCCGTTCTCCGACAGCCGCACCGAGACTTCCGCCTGCGCGTCGGTGCCCTCGGTCACCGCGTGCACCTGATAAAGCTCCAGCACCGCCTCGTGCGGCACCATCGCCTTGATGCAATTGAAGGTGGCGTCGACCGGGCCGTTGCCGTCGCGCTCCTCGATCAGCGACTTGCCGTCGACGTCGAGCTTCATGGTGGCGCGCTGCGGCCCGTGGGTGCCGGCGATGACCGAGAGCGAGACCAGCTTGATGTGATCCTGGGCGGTCGCGATCTCCTCGTCGACCAACGCCTCGATGTCCTCGTCATAGACGTGCTTCTTCCGATCGGCCAGCGCCTTGAAGCGCACGAAGGCGTCTTCCAGCTGATTGCCGGCGAGCCGGTAGCCCAATTCCTCGAGCTTGTGCACGAAGGCATGCCGCCCGGAATGCTTGCCCATGACCAGCGAGCTCTGCTTCACGCCGACGTCCTCGGGCACCATGATCTCGTAGGTCTGCGTGTGCTTGAGCATGCCGTCCTGGTGAATGCCGCTTTCGTGGGCGAAGGCGTTACGGCCGACGATCGCCTTGTTGTACTGTACTGGGAACGAGGTGACGGCCGCGACCAGCTTCGACGCCCGCATCAGCATCTTGGCGTCGACGCCGGTCCAGAACGGCATCACGTCGTTGCGCACCCGCATCGCCATCACCACCTCCTCGAGCGCGGCGTTGCCGGCGCGTTCGCCGATGCCGTTGATGGTGCACTCGATCTGGCGGGCGCCGGCGCGCACGCCGGCGAGCGAATTCGCCACCGCCATGCCGAGATCGTCATGGCAATGCACGGAAAAGCGCGCCTGGTCGGAATTCGGCACGCGCTCGCGCACCATCTTGATGAGCGCAAAATATTCCTCGGGCACCGAATAGCCGACAGTGTCGGGAATGTTGATGGTCGTGGCGCCGGCCTTGATCGCGGCCTCGACGCAACGGCAGAGGAAGTCGTGCTCGGTGCGGGTGCCGTCCTCGCTCGACCATTCGACATCGTCGGTATAGCGCCGCGCGCGCGTCACCGAAGCGATCACCATCTCGTAGACCTGCTGCGGCTCCAATTGCAGCTTCCACTTCATGTGGACCGGCGAGGTGGAGAGAAAGGTGTGGATGCGCGAGCGTTTGGCTGGCTTGATGGCTTCGCCGGCGCGGTCGATGTCGTTTAATCCGGCGCGGGCAAGGCCGCAGACGACGGCATTCTTGGTGCGCTTGGCGATCTCGTTGACGGCGGCGAAGTCGCCTTCCGAGGCGATCGGAAAGCCGGCCTCGATGATGTCGACACCCATCTGGTCGAGTAGCTCGGCGACTTCGAGCTTCTCTTCGTGGGTCATGGTGGCGCCGGGACATTGCTCACCGTCGCGCAGGGTGGTGTCGAAAATAACGACGCGGTCCTTCTCGGACTGGGCTGGAGCGGTCATGACTTAAGTCCTTTTCGTCTGCACCCGCCCGGCACTGTATTGGGCTTTTGGGCGCTCGTGGGTTCCGTGGCTCGATTCAACCCCTGAGTGCCCAGGCGCAGACGCCCGGCCGGCCCTCAGGGGGCGATAAGGAGCAGGAACCCGCCGAGAATGAGGGCGGCGCCGGAGGCGGCCACATCGGTCGTCCGGTTCATCGCGCGGATATGGTGGCGGGTCGCCATCATCTGCCCTCGGGTCCCAGCGTTGCTGAGCGCGGTAAAGGCCGCGTTAACTGATATGGGACCGGCTCCCTTGTAGCGGAAGAAGGTTCGCCTGCGCAAGCTCCCGTGCGGCTGGGTTCCCCGCGACTGGTCTCGCCAGACCGGCGTGTCCACTCATTGCCGCCAAGCTTGCTCCAGGAACGCGACGATGAACGCCGGCATCCGCGGATCGAACTCCGCCCGCCCACGCACGATGCGGACGTCGGATAATTCCGGCTGCGGTCCGCTCGCCAGATGGCGCATGATCGCCGAGCGAAGCTCCTCGGCGCTTTGCCGTGCCGTGAGCCGTTTCATCAAGGCGAAGTAACCGCGGTCGCGCACCAGGCACCAGCCCGGCGCGACATCGAGTGTGGCGATGTCGATGCCGGTTTCCTCCAAAAGCTCGCGGGCGAGGCTGCCGGCAAGATCGAGCGTGCCGCCGGCGGTAATGTCCTCGGGGTCCGGCGTCCCGCAGGGAAAATAGAGCTGCCCGGCTGCCGCCGTGGAGGGCGCCATCTCGCCGAGGAGATAGGCGCCGTCGGCGGCCCGCAGCGCCGCCGCGGCAAAGACATTGAAGACGCCGGGGTCGGGAAGGCCCCAATCGCGCCAGGCGAGAAAGCTGGCGTAATCCGTCTCGAAGCAGGCGCCGCGCAGCACGCCGTGATCGATTTCGTAGCGATGAACGAGCAGCACGCGGCCGTTCCATAGCGCGGGCCGCTCGCGCTGACGTGACGCAAAATGCCGGTCGATCGCCGCGCGCCGGGCGCTCGCGAACTCCCACGACCAAGGCTCGACCGCGATCTCGACGCGATCAAGCTCGATGATTTCGGGCTTCGGCATGCTGAACGACATGGACCGTCATTCAGCATGAACTCGTTTCGCTGTCATTATCACGGCCGCAAAAAGCGCGCCGATATGTCGTTCGCAGCAGGCGCGAAAAAAGGAGCGGCACCCTAAAGTGCCGCTCCCGCATCCGTATTGGCCCACAGCCGTCGAAGTTCCTTCCGGGCTGAACGACTTCGGCGATCGAGCTTTCGACTTGCTGGAGTGGTCGGATAAGACGCAAGGTGGAATACTGGCCTGGATATCTCGTATTCAACGCTGTATAAATAATGTCGATGCAGCGAGCATTCAGATCGATAAAAAATAAGGGGGAAACGGGGTGAACGCACCGGTAGCAAAATTTCTTATCGAGGGGACTTGGCGCGGACGCGTATTCGGCGCGGAATGGCGCAACGCGGCCGGCGGATCGTTGGACGTTCTGGAGCCGGCTACAGGCGCCACGCTGACTCGCGTCGGCAACGCCACTGCGGCCGACGTGCGGCGCGCCGCCGCCGAGGCGCGCGCCGCGCAGCCCGGCTGGGCCGCGACGCCTTATGAGAAACGCGGCGCCATCTTGCGTAAGGCTGCCCGGATTTTGGAAGAAAATCAGGAAGAACTGATTCCCTGGATTGCGCGGGAGACCGGCGGCATCCCGGCCAAAGCCGGATTCGAAATCCATATGGTGACGGAAATCCTCTATCGTTCGGCGGCCATGTGCACCGAGCCGCAGGGTCTGGTGCTGCCGTCGGATCCTGGCCGCATCAGCATCGCGCGCCGGCTGCCGCGGGGCGTCATCGGCGTGATTTCGCCGTTCAATTTCCCGCTCATTCTGTCGAGCCGCGCGGTCGCGCCCGCGCTCGCGACCGGCAATGCGGTGGTGCTCAAGCCCGATCCGCGGACCGCACTGACCGGCGGATTCATCATCGCCAGGATTTTCGAAGAAGCCGAACTACCCAAGGGAGTGCTTCAGGTGCTCCCTGGCGGCGCCGAGGCGGGCGAGGCGATTTGCACCGATCCCGACATCGCCATGGTGTCGTTCACCGGGTCGAGCCATGTCGGGCGCCGGATCGGCGAACTCGCCGGCAAGCATCTGAAGAAAGTGCAGCTCGAACTGGGCGGCAAGAATGCCGTGATCATCATGGAGGACGCCGATCTCGATGCGGCGGCTTCCGCGATCGCTTTCGGCGCCTGGTTCCATCAAGGTCAGATCTGCATGACCACGGGCCGCGTACTGGCTCAGGATCAGATCGTTGCGCCGTTGACCGAAAAACTGGTGGCGAAAGCGAAGCACCTGCCGGTCGGCGACCCGCTGGGACAGGTCGCGCTCGGACCGGTGATCAGCCGCGCCCAAGTCGAGCGCATCCACGGCATCGTCAGGGACTCGGTGGCGGCGGGCGCGACGCTGGCGGCGGGCGGCACATTTGACGGACCGTTCTACCGCCCGACCGTGCTGACCGGCGTGAAACCGGGCATGCGCGCCTTCGACGAGGAAATTTTCGGGCCGGTCGCCGCGATCACGCCATTCGCTGGCGACGACGAGGCGGTGGAGCTCGCCAACCGCAGCGAATACGGGCTGTCGGCCGGCGTGTTTTCGGCCGACGTCGGCCGCGCGATTGCGGTCGGCAATCGCCTCAACACCGGCCTCCTTCATATCAACGACCAGACCGTCGCCGACGAGCCGCATGTGCCATTCGGCGGCACCGGCGCCTCCGGCAATGGCACACGTATCGGCGGTCCGGCCAATTGGGAGGAATTCACCCAGTGGCAGTGGATGACGATCAAGGAGAAGCCCAACCCGTATCCGTTCTAAGCCGTCGACCACGAACGGTGAAAGCGTCCAGCGGCAAGCCCGCCACCGCCGGACGCAAACAAACGGCGTGCGCTCCGAGGGGCAACATTCGGCCGGAGAATTAAAAACACCACGAGGAAACGCGATGGCACCGAAGGCCATCGCCGCAGGAGAGGGAACATGCATACACAATTGCGCCGGACCGTCTCGGCCGCGGCAATCGCCGCGCTCGGGACGTTTGTCGCGTGGCCGGCCGGTGCGGCCGACGCGCCCAAGAGCATCCGCATCGGCTACGCCATTTCACTGTCTGGCGTGAACGCACAAGGTGCCGCCACCACCACGCTGCCCGGATACGATCTGTGGGTGAAGGATGTGAACGACAAGGGCGGCATCTTCGTGAAGGAATACGGCAAGCGTATTCCGCTCGAGGTAGTGGCGAAATACGACGACACCAGCAGCGCCGAAACCTTGTTGCGGCTCGAAGAAAAGCTGATGAGCCAGGACAAGGTTGACTTCGTGCTGGCGCCCTGGAGCACGGGGTTCAATCTTGCCGTGGCGCCGATCTTCGCCAAATACGGCTATCCCGAGCTCGCCGTGACCGCTAACTCCAATGACGAAGAACAACTGGTCAAACAATTCCCGACGCTGTTTTTCTTCCTCAATCAGCCGCCGCACTTCGGCGGGGCGTTGATCGAGGTGCTCAACAAGTTCAAGAGCGAAGGTAAGCTCAACAACAAGGTGGTGTTGCTCAGCGTCGGCGATCAATTCGGCGCGGAATTCGCCGCCGGCTTCGGCGCCGGATTGAAGGCCACCGGCTATGACATCGTGCTGCAAAAGAGCTATCCGCTCGGCGCCGCCGATCTCACCAACGAAATCAAGGAAGCCAAGGCGTCGGGCGCCGACACCTTCATCGCCGGCAGCTACCCGCCAGATACCTTCATGCTGACCGGCACCGCGATCACCCAGGACTACAATCCGAAGATATTCTACACCGCCGTCGGCACCGCCTTCGCCGAGTATGGCGGCAACTTCAAGGAAAAGGTCCAGGGCGTCCTCGGCATCGGCGGCTGGGATCCGAACCTGCCGGGCGCGCAGGACTATTATAAGCGGCAGCTCGCCGTCACCGGCCACGCACCTGATGGATGGGCGAGCCCGGTAACCTATGCCAGCCTGCAAATTCTCCAGCAGGCGATCGAGAAAGCCGGGACGCTCGACCGCAAGAAGGTGCTCGACACTATCGTCAACGGTGGGCCGTGGGATACCATCGTCGGCCCGGTCGATCTCAAGACCCACATCCGCGAGCATCAATGGGGCGCCGGCCAATGGCAAAACGGCCAGTTCGTCGGCGTGTCCCCGAGCGATATGCCCGGTGCAAAGCCGGTCATATTCCCCAAACCGGCGTGGTGAGCCTCGTCGAACCGTCACCGCATGACGTAAGCCTGATACAGGCGCGAAGGGCCGGTTCGGCTTGCCCGGACCGGCTCATTTCAGCTAACGACATCATCTGATATGTCGGCGATCGAAGTCATCCTGGGCGGCATCATCCTGGGCGGGCTCTATGCGCTCGTCGCCATCGGCTTCAACCTTCAATACGGCATGGCGCGCATCGTGAACCTCGCCTATGGCGAGTTCCTGATGGGCGCGGCGTTCGCAGCGTTTTGGTTGTTCACGCTGTTCAGCATCAATCCTATTGTCGGGATGCTCTTCTCGGTGCCAGTGACCTTCGGCGCCAATTGGCTAGTTTATCGCGTATTGATGACGCCGCTAGTGCGCCGCGCGCGCACACGCCAGCAGCTGGAAGGCGAGACCATTCTCGCCACCTTTGGCTTGTTGTTCGTGCTGCGTGGCGCCGCGACTCTCGCCTTCAGCGCCAACAACCGATACTACGACTATCTCGGCGTTCCGGTGCACATTTTCGGCTTTACCTTCGCCGCCAATCGCGTGCTTGCTTTCGCCATGGCGTGCGCGCTGGCCGGCGCGATCTGGCTCGGTCTCAACCGCACACGGTTCGGCGCCGCACTTCGGGCGCTGGCCATCGATCCGATTGGAGCCGAGCTCGTCGGCATCGATGTTCGCAGCCTGTCCGGCTTGGCTTTCGCCGGTGGCGGCGGCTTGGTCGCAGCCGCTGGCACGCTGGTGAGCACCTTCCTCACCTTCAATCCCGCCATCGGCATCGAATTCACCATGAAGGCGCTGGTGGTGGTGATCATGGGCGGAATCGGCAACATGGGCGGCAGCTTGGTGGCGGGCTTGCTACTCGGTGTCGCCGAAGCACTCTGTTCGTATTTCGTCGATTCAGGACTGACGTTGGCGGTGGCTTACGCCTTGTTCCTGATCGTGCTTGTGGTCAGGCCGCGCGGCCTGTTCGGAACACCCTAGCATGAGCGAGGATGCACGGATCCGCTACCGCCGCGCAACCGTCGCCATCGGAGCGATCGTGTTGCTTGTCGCAGTGCTTGCGACTGCGCCTTGGCTTTTGTCGGACTACCAATTGTCGCTGATGGTCAACGTCATGGGCTACCTCGTGCTGACCATCGCCTGGGCACTGTTTTCCGGCACGACGCGACTGGTATCGCTCGCCACCGCGGCCTTTTTCGGCGTCGGCATGTACACGGTCGCGATGTTGGTCAAGGTGCTGCCGCTCTATGCCACGTTCGCGGTCGCCATCGGCGTCGGGGCCGCACTCGCGTTGATCGTCGGCGTGCTCACGTTGCGTATTTCCGGGATTTTCTTCGTGATCTTCGGCTTCGGCCTCTCCGAGATGATCCGCGAGCTGTTGGTGTGGTGGGAGATCAACCAGACCCACACAATGGGCCGTTACGTTTATGTGCCGTTCGACACCACCATGATCTACGAACATCTCCTCGCCCTTGCCGTCGTCGTGTTCGCGGTCGGCTGGCAGTTGCGCCGCACCCGTCTTGGCCTCGCTCTTCTGGTGATCGGCGAGGACGAAACGGTGGCACGTCAAGTCGGCATCAACGTGCCGTTCGCCAAGGTCACGATCTTCATCGTGTCGGCCATGTTCATGTCGTTGACCGGCGCGCTGATGGCGCCGCGCTTCGGCTTCATCAATCCTAATTTCGCCTTTAACCCGCTGGTCTCGTTTGTCGTCGTCATCATGGCGCTGCTAGGCGGCCTGCAGCGGTTGTGGGGGCCTGTTCTCGGCGTTATTCCGCTGATCATCCTGTCGGAGCTGTTACAGACCGAGTTCCCGTTCTGGTACAGCGTTTTGCTTGGCCTCGTCTTCATGGTGATCGTTTATTTTCTGCCGCGCGGCTTCACCGGACTCATCGAGGACGGCTGGGCAGCGTTGAGCCGGCCGCTCGAATTGCCGCGCGGACTAACCGGGCCGCTGCTCGACGCTTGGGCTTGGCTGTCGCGGCCGATCATCCTACCGCGCGGCATCGCCGGCGCGATCGAGGACCGATGGACCAAGATCATGCCCCGCATGCCGGAGAAACGCTGACGCCATGACCGCGCTGCTGGAGGTCGAGAGCTTGACCAAGGCGTTCGGCGGATTGGTCGCCGTCAACGCCATGTCGCTCTCGGTGTCGCCGGGCGAGGTCTTAGGACTGATCGGTCCCAACGGTTCGGGCAAGACCACGCTGCTCAATCTCATCGCCGGCGCCATCCGGCCCAATGCGGGCAAGATCCGCATGGCCGGCGAGGACGTGACCCGGCTGTCCAATCATTTGCGGGTGCGCAAGCGCATCAATCGCACTTTTCAGCTAGTGCGTGCGCCGCCCAACATGCCGGCCATCGGCACCGTCATGGCGGGCGTGCTCTATGGCGCCGGCGAACGGGTGCGTTTCAAAGATGCGGGCTACGAAGCGGCTGGTTGGCTCGGCGAGATGAACGTGCTGACCAAGGCGGATCGGCGGTTCGATCAACTCACTTATATCGAGCAAAAGCGTGTGGAGCTGGCGCGGGCTCTCGCTACAAGGCCGCGCGTGCTCCTGCTCGACGAATGGCTGTCGGGCTTGAGCCCGAGCGAGTTGGAAGGCGGGATGTCCGTAATATGGAGCTTGGCCGCGCAGGGCATCGCCGTGATTCTGGTCGAGCACGTAATGACGGCCGTGCGCGCGCTTTGTCATCGTGTCATTGTCATGAATGCCGGATCCAAGATCGCCGAGGGGCGCCCAGAGGAGGTGCTGGGCAATGCCGAGGTCATCCGCGCTTATCTGGGCGACGAAGATGCTTGAGATCGATGGCCTCGACCATTCCTATGGCCGGCATCGCGCGCTGCACGACGTCTCGATCCGCGTCCGTAGCGGCGAGGTCGTGGCCATCCTTGGTGCGAATGGCGCCGGCAAGACCACGCTGCTCAACGCCATCGCCGGCCTGTTGCGGCCGTCCGGCGGCTCGATCCGCTTCCGCGGCAACGAGCTGATCGGTCTCGCCGCCCATCGTATCGTCGAACAGGGGATCGCGACCGTGACCGAAACCCGCCGCCTGTTCGGGCCGATGTCGGTGATTGAGAATTTATCGCTAGGCGCCTTTACCCACGCTGCGCGCGAGGCGGCGCCGGCACAAATGGCGCAGGTGTTCCAGCTGTTCCCGCGCCTCGCCGAGCGCCGACGCCAAGCGGTACGCACGATGAGCGGCGGCGAGCAGCAGATGGTGGCGGTCGGCCGCGCGCTCATGGCGCGACCGTCCCTTTTGTTGCTCGACGAACCCTCGCTCGGGTTGGCGCCGCTCATTGCCACAGAGCTGTTCGCCGCGCTGGAGCGCATCGCACGCAAGGGTGACACCAGCATCCTGATGGTCGAGCAGAATGCCCGGCGCGCGCTGAAGATGGCAGACCGGGGCTATTTATTGGCGCTGGGCCGTATCGTTGGTGAAGGCAGCGCCAAATCGTTGGCGCAAGATAAAGCGGTGGCGGAATCCTACCTCGGTCTGTGACATCGGAATGGGTCCATTCGCGGCGGGGCAATCATGGTCGCGAGCGCGCCTTAACGCAAAATGCAGTGGATCAGTTGCGCGACCGATCGACCAGCGCCCGCTCCTTGATCCACGGCATCATCTCGCGCAGCTTGGCGCCGATGGCCTCCGCCGGATGCGCTGCGAGTTTGCTGCGCATCGCCTTGAACGAGGTCTGATTGACCTTGTTCTCCAGCATCCAGTCTTTGACGAACTTGCCCGATTGGATATCGGCGAGAATATTCTTCATTTCGGCGCGGGTCGCGTTGCTGATCACGCGCGGGCCGGAGACATATTCGCCGTACTCGGCCGTGTTGGAGACCGAATAGTTCATATTGGCGATGCCGCCCTCGTAAATCAGGTCGACGATCAGCTTCATTTCGTGGATGCACTCGAAATAGGCCATTTCGGGCGCATAACCGGCGCCAACGAGCGTTTCATATCCGGCCTTCATCAGCTCGACGACGCCGCCGCACAGCACGGATTGCTCGCCGAACAGGTCGGTTTCGCATTCCTCGCGGAACGTGGTCTCGATGATGCCGGCGCGGCCGCCGCCGATGGCGGCGCCGTACGATAGGCAGAGGTCATGCGCGTTGCCGGAGGCGTCGCGATGCACCGCCATCAGCACCGGCACGCCGGCGCCGCGCAGGTACTCGGAGCGCACGGTATGGCCCGGGCCCTTGGGCGCGATCATCATCACGTCGAGGTCCGGCCGCGGCTCGATCAGGTTGAAATGGATGTTGAGCCCGTGCGCGAACATCAGCGCCGTGCCCTGTTTCATGTTGGCGTGCAAATGACCGTTATAGATGTCGCCCTGCAGCTCGTCGGGCGTCAGCATCATCATCACGTCGGCCCACTTGGCGGCCTCGGTCACGTCCATGACTTTGAGCTTCTCGGCCTCCGCCTTCTTGACGCCCTGCGAGCCCTTGCGCAGCGCCACGGCGACGTTCTTGACGCCGGAATCGCGCAGGTTGAGCGCATGAGCGTGGCCTTGGCTACCGTAGCCGATGACGACGACCTTCTTGCCCTTGATCAGGTTCAGGTCGGCGTCACGGTCATAATAAACGCGCATAATCTTTATCCTTTTTTGCGGTACCGCCGCGGCGGGCGGCGGCGAAGAAACCGCATGTTTCGTGGCCAAAAGCGCCGCCGAGGTCAAGCCACTTTGCCAGCTTTCGGCCGTGTGCCGACCGCCGAGCTGTGCGGCGCCGGGCCGGCTAGCGGCTCGTCATCTGTACCCTGCCGTTCGCTCCGCGCGCTGCGACTGGCGGCGTCGCCACGCCGTCGAACTGCTCGCGCGCGCGGGCGATCTTGGGCTGATTGCGGATCGCCCAGGCGCCGAGCGCCGAGACCGGGTTCAACAGATCGCGGCCGAGCGCGGTCAGCGCGTAATCGACCCGCGGCGGAATGGTCGGGAACACCGTGCGGGTGATCAGACCGTCGCGTTCGAGCCCGCGCAGCGTCAGCGTCAGCATGCGCTGCGAAATACCGCCGATCTGCCGCCGTAACTCATTGAACCGCAACGGCCCTTCGCCGAGGCGGCTGACCACCAGGACGGACCATTTGTCGCCGATGCGGGCCAACACGTCGCTGATGGCGCGGCAATCGGCAGGCAAATGCATGTGGCTTGGTTTCATGAATGTGCCTTCTTGCACCTAGACAGCCCAGGCACCTATTTAGCGTCAGTTATGCATTTTAACTAGAGGACAGTTTCATGGCAAAGCCGCACCTTGCCGTCGTCGTCGGCAGCAACCGCCGCGACTCGATCAACCGCAAACTGGCACTGGCGCTCGCCAAGCTCGGCGCTGACAAGTTCGACGCGAACTTTGTCCGCATCGACCATTTGCCGATGTTCAATCAAGACCTCGAGGGCAGCTTGCCGCCTGAAGTCGTGCGCTACAAAAATGAGCTGGCGCAAGCCGACGGTATCCTGATCGTCACGCCCGAACACGATCGATCCATTCCGGCGGTGCTCAAGAACGCCATCGATTGGGGCGCACGGCCCTACGGACAGAATTCCTGGGCCGGCAAGCCTGCCTTCATCACCGGCACCTCGCCGGGCGCAATCGGCAGCGCAATCGCGCAACAGCACCTGCGGTCGGTGATGGTCAGCCTGGGCACCATTCTCCAAGGCGGCGAGGCCTACGTCACATTCAAGCCGAATTTGATCGACGAGCATGGCAATATCGCCGACGAGAGCACGCAGAAATTCCTGCAAGGCTTCGTCGACCGTTTCGCCACGCTGGTCGTGCGCCTGGCGCCGGCGGCAAAGCGCTCTGCGGCGGCGTAGGAAAGTTGGTCCGTCACCTGAGGTGACGCCATAATGTCCTACATCCCCTCCGCCCCGCGGGAGATGGCGACGATGCCGGTGCGCGAGACCTCGACCAGGCCGAGCGGCAGCATCAAGCTGACGAAGCTTTCGATCTTGTCGGAAGCCCCGGTGATCTCGAACACGAAGCTTTCGTTGGTGGCGTCGATGACGCGGGCGCGGAAAGCGTCGGCTAATCGCAACATCTCCATGCGGTGCTCGCCTTTGCCGCGCACCTTGACCATGGCAAGCTCGCGCTGCAGCGCCGGACCGGCCGTCGTCAGATCGACGACGCGGTGCACCGGCACCAACCGGTCAAGCTGATTCTTGATCTGCTCGATGACCATCGGCGTGCCGCGGGTGACGACGGTGATGCGCGACAGGTGCTTCTCGTGCTCGGTCTCGGAGACCGTCAGCGAGTCGATGTTGTAGCCGCGGCCGGAGAACAGCCCGATCACGCGCGCCAGCACGCCCGGCTCGTTGTCGACGAGCACACAGAGCGTGCGCGTCTCGATGCCTTGCGCGGCGGCGGTTGCTGCCGGGTAGTGGGAAAGGGTGCTCACGGGTGCGATCCTTGGTTTGTACGTTCCTACTCAATGATGCCTGGCACGCGCCTGAACTCGACTTCGTTCTGCGCCATTTTGACAAAGTCTAGCTTCTTCAACATCACTTCTGACTGCGTTTTCTTCACCGCCGCTTCGTTTTGGAACTCGACGCTGTTGATCAGGTCATAAATTTCCGCCAGATCGTCCAAAAGCGGCAGCTGAAATTTCCGTCGCCGCATTTTGCTTCCAGCTGGGACGCTTGCGTCGCCGGTGTGTTCTGGGCTCCGATGACGTCGCGCGTAAATTTCGGAAAGTAGAGTCGTCCTTTATCGATAGCGGCAGCCAGCTTGGCGAGATGGTCATCGCGCTGGATCGAATATTGCGCCGCATCGGTGGTTGGAGTCCGCCTGCGCAGAAAAAACTCTATTTCCACGATTGTATCGATCGTCGTTTCGATCCATCGGATCAGACCGGAATCACGCTGCGCCAGCAGGGACCCCCTCCTCAATCGAGTTTGATGACGCCATGTCCAGATCGAGAATATCAGCGCGAACAGGGCGATGAGCGCGCTGGCGAGATCGATATGCAGCGCCGTCTCGGGGCCCACCGGCGGCAGGCCAAAGAGGCTCAAAAGCCAGTTCATGGCTAAACCATCAGTTTGCCGTGCTCGGTAATGGGGTCCATCTCAGCGCTTGACGCGGGCGAATGCCCAATCGCGGCCGAGGCCGCGCTTGAGCGCCAGTTCGATCCACAGCATGGCATGCGCTTCGAGCAGGCGGGCGTTGCGCAACGGCCCGGCATCGACCACCTCGAAGCCGAGCGCGGCGACAAGTTCGATGACCTTCGGCTTCGCCGCCGCGTCGTCGCCGGCGACGAACATCACCGACCTGACGCCGTGGAAGACCGGATCGGCCATATTGGCGTAGCCGGTGGTGTTAAGCGTCTTGAATACCGAGGCGCCTTTGGCCCAGCCCTGTACCTTCTCGCCGGCGGAAATGCTGTGCCCGATCTCGAGGCCCAGACCATCCGGTCCCATCGCCAGCGGATTGGTGGCGTCAAGCACGATCCGGCCGCTCAAGTCGCCCATGGCGCGGATCGCCGCTTCCGCGGCATTCCACGGCGTCGCCAAGACGATGAGTTCGCCGAAGGCCGCCGCTTCCGCCGCGCTGCCGGCGCGCGCCTTGCCGCCGAGCTTCCCCAGCAGCGCTTGCGTCTTCTCGGATTTCGGGTTGTTGGCGCCGAAGAAGATGTCGTGCCCGGCCTTTTGCGCCCAGGCGGTGCCGAGCGTGCCGCCGACACTGCCGGCACCGATGATGGCGAGTCTCATTGCGCGATCCTCTTTGTTGTGTTGGCTGCGCCCGCGTCTACACCATCACCTTGCCTTGCTCGGTGACGGCGTCCTCGGCGCGCATCGCCGCGTCGCCGAGCAGCATCTCGTTATGGGCGCGGCCGGACGGAATCATCGGGAAGCAGTTTTCCGCCGGATCGACCACGCAGTCGAACAGTACCGGCTTCTTCACCTTGATCATTTCGCGGATCTTCTCGTCGAGATCGCCCGGACGTTCGCAGCGGATGCCGTGCGCGTGATAGGCCTCGGCGAGCTTGACGAAATCGGGTAGTGCCTCGGTGTAGGAGTGGGAATAGCGCTTGCCGTGCAGCAGTTCCTGCCACTGCCGCACCATGCCCATGTAGCGGTTGTTGATGATGAAGATCTTGATCGGCAGGTCGTACTGCACCGCCGTCGACAGTTCCTGCATGGTCATCAGCACCGAGGCCTCGCCGGCGATGTCGACGACGAGCGAGTTCGGATGTGCGAGCTGCACGCCGACCGCGGCCGGCAGGCCGTAGCCCATGGTGCCGAGGCCGCCCGAGGTCATCAAGCGGTTCGGCTCCTGGAACGGATAGAACTGCGCCGCCCACATCTGATGCTGGCCGACTTCGGTGGTGATGTAAGTGTCGCGATCCTTGGTCTGCTGGTAGAGCCGCTGGATCGCGTATTGCGGCTTGATGATCTCGTTGGAATTGGTGAAGGCGAGCGATTTTTTCGCCCGCCACCGTCCAATCTGCTCCCACCAGGCTTGCAGTGCCTTCTTATCCGGAACCACCGCGCTCTGGCGCCACAGCCGCACCATGTCCTCGAGCACATGCGCGCAATCGCCGACGATCGCCAAATCGACCTTGACGTTCTTGTTGATCGAGGACGGGTCGATGTCGATGTGGATCTTCTTCGAGCCGGGCGAAAAGGCGTCGAGCCGGCCGGTGATGCGGTCGTCGAAGCGGGCGCCGACGGCGATCATCAGATCGCAATCGTGCATCGCCCAATTGGCCTCCCAGGTGCCGTGCATGCCCAGCATGCCCAGCCACTGCCGGTCGGCGGCCGGAAAAGCCCCGAGCCCCATCAGCGTCGAGGTGATGGGAAAGCCGGTGAGCTTGACCAGTTCGCGCAACAGATCGCTCGCCGCGCGGCCGGAATTGACTACGCCGCCGCCGGTGTAGAGCAGCGGGCGCTTGGCGACCGCCATCATGTCGACGGCCTCCTTGATCTTGTCGAGGTCGCCCTTGAGCTTCGGCCGATAGCCGCGATGCGGGAATTCCTTGGGCCTGGAATAGGCGCCCTTGGCGAACTGGATGTCCTTGGGAATATCGACCACGACCGGACCCGGCCGGCCGCTGGCGGCGATGTGGAACGCCTCGTGCAGCGCGCGCGGCAGATCGGCGATGGTCTTGACCAGATAATTGTATTTGGTGCACGGCCGGGTAATGCCGACGGTGTCGCACTCCTGAAAGGCGTCGTTGCCGATGAGATGGGTCGGCACCTGCCCGGTAATGACGACCAGCGGGATCGAATCGCACAAGGCGTCGGTCAAGCCGGTGACCGCGTTGGTCGCGCCGGGTCCGGAGGTGACCAGCACGGTGCCGACCTTGCCGGTCGAGCGCGCATAGCCCTCGGCCGCATGCACGGCGCCCTGTTCGTGCCGAACCAGGATGTGCTGCACCTTGTCCTGCTGAAACAGCGCGTCGTAGATCGGCAGCACGGCGCCGCCGGGATAGCCGAAAATATGCTCGACGCCCTGATCGGCGAGCGCTGCCATCACCATTTCCGCGCCGGTCATCTCCGTCATGGTTTGCTCCACTCTCTCAAACCCACCTTCGCATGTTCAGGTTTAGAAAATAAAAAAGGGGCTCAAGAGCCCCTGGACTGCGCACCGCCGCGTCTCGCGGGTGGATCATCCACCCGCGGCGGTGCGCCTCGCTACGAGAACCAGTGAAGTGACAACGAAAGTGCGCACGGACGTGCCCTTGCTTCCCAGGTGGCTTTTATAAGCATTGTGGCAAGGCGGGTCAAGGCAAATGCGGCTGGAATTTGACGCCGCATCCGGCGGTGCGCTTCAAACGTGCGTTTGAAATCGGTGCGGCGCGCAAAACTGCCGCTGCCAACTATTGCTCGCTGCCACAGCGCAGCCGTGATTTCGCGCGGGAGCGGTCAGCAAATCGCCCCCGCCGCCTGCTCTGTTCGGCTGCGGCTGGCTGGCGCGGCGCAACTGCCGGCGCCGCCGGCATTCTCCGCCGGAGGCGAACATGTCTGCGGCAGGCCTGATGATGGAAGACGGCGGTACGGCCGACTTGGGCGCGGACGACTTGGCTGCGGCAGATTGCGCTGGCGCTTTGCGCCGCGCCACCGCCGCTCTTGTCGCCGTGTTGGCTTTCGCGATTGTTCTCGTGGTGCCGGCTGTCGCAGTGCCACGGCCGAGCGCAGCGCTCAATTCGACCGATGCGATCCTCAAATGGATCAACGCTTACCGCGCCAAGCCGGAGCCGGAAGCGCTTCCCGCCCTGGCGCGGGTGTTGAGCGAGCGGCAAGCCTTCAAGGATGCGGAGACATCCGGCGCCTATCTCGGCTTCATCGCCGGCGTGCTCGGCGCCAATCCGGACCGCGCCGCCATGCTGGTCGCCAGGATGCTGCCGATCGCGCCGGCCGATCATTGGGTGCTGGTGCGCGCCATCGCTTATTCCGGCCTGCCCAACTGGAAGGAACTGCTCGCCACCTTTGTCGACCGCATGCCGACGCGGCGCGCCATGATCGACAAATATCTCGACGGCAAGCTGCCGACGCTCGATCAGATCGACTACCAGCCCGTCAAGCCCGGCATGCTCGACAAGGTCAAAAGCGTGCTGAAGATCGGCAACGATCGCAAGAAAGCGGTGGCGATCGCGCCAAGCCCGGAGCTGATCGACGTGTTGTGGGGCAGTTATCTCGCCACCGGCTCCGATCAGCCGATCACCCGCATCATCAAGCTTCTGCCGCTGGCCAAGGACAAGGACAGCGTCGACAATCTCACCACCGGCAGCGCCGCCAAGTTCACGCTCGCCGGCAACGCGGTGCGTGACCTGCGTCTGCTCGCGATCCTCAAGCGCGAGGTCAAGAACCAGTCCGAAGCGGTCGTCGCGATACTCAACGAGGTGATCGAGACCGCGGAAACCGTCGACACCGCGCGCATGCGCAAGGAATCGCTCGCCGCGATCGACGAGCTCAAGCAGAAAGGCCCGGATTCCAAGCGCGAGCTGACCGGCTGGGGCCAAGTGGGGCAGGGCGCCTTGGCGATGGGCTGCGTCGTCGCCGCCGCCACCGGGCAGATCGAGCTCGGCATCCCCTGCGTGGTCGGCGGTGCGGCTTACTCCGCCGGGATGCAGTACATCTCACACTGAGTATGATCCGGAAAAGTGGAAGCCGGTTTTCCGAAAAGATCATACTCCCACTAAAATAGCCGTAGCGCTAGCGCGGCGACGTGAAGTAATCGATGCGAACCGGCTGATCGAAGCGGCCGCCATGCGCCGCGCTCCTCTCGGCGAAGCGGCGACGCACTTCCGGCGCCAGCACGGCTTCCTTGCTGTAGCCGTTGAACCGCATGTTGGCGATCATGCGATCGGCAAAGGTGTCGAAATCGCCATAGCTTCGCTGATCGGCGTAGCTCAGGACCTCGGCGGCCGCGAAATGCGGCCGGGCAAAACGGTCGAGCCCTACCGCCGCGGCTTTGCGCACCGCCGTCTCGTCATGGAACGGCGCAACGACATAGTGATGCGGGCCTTGCGCCAGCGGCTCCGCCACATAGAGCCGGCCCGACGGCCGCAGCACCCGTCGCGCCTCGGCGAGCGCGGCCTCCAGCTTTTCGCCGGGCACATGGTGCAGCGAGAACACGAACAGCACGAGATCGGCCTGGTGATCGGGCTCGGGGATAGCGTCGGCCGCCGCCTTGACCAGACGATAGCTGCCGGCGCCGTGCTCGGTCCACGCGGTCCCCGCGATGAACGGATCGCAGCCGGTGACCCGCGCGCCGAGCGCCGCGAGCGCCCGCGTCAGGCGTCCCTCGCCGCAGCCGATATCGATGATGTTGAGCCCGGCGACCGGCCCGACCGTCGCCAGGAGCGCATCGAAATGCGACACGGCGCCGAGATCGCGACTGGAAGACTGTGCCATGGTTTCATCTGCTCCCGGTCTGCATTCAAATAATCTTATCATCCCGCCAATTCTCGCAACTGCGCCGCGACGGCGCCGAGCGCGCCTTGCGGCTCGACCCAGGCGAAGTCGGGAAGCTGGTTGCGGAACCAAGTCGCCTGCCGCTTGGTGTATAGGCGGGTATCGCGTTTGCCTCCTTCGACCGCGTCCGCCAGCGTGATCGCGCCGTTGAGATGGCGGATGAGCCAGGGCACGCCGTGCGCCTTCATCGCCGGCAGATCGGGGTTGAGGCCGCGCGCCGCCAGCGCCCGCACTTCTTCGAGCGCGCCGGCCGCGATCATGGCATCGAAGCGTTTTTCGATCCGGCGCATGAGCTCGTCGCGGTCCGGCATGAGAAAGATCTTGGCCGCGCGCGACGCCTCGAGGCGCGCCGGGTTGCCGGCGTCGTGCCACGCCAGCAGCGAACGGCCGGTGGCCAACACCACTTCCAGCGCGCGGGTGACGCGGGCGCGGTCGCCGGGCATCAGCCGCGCCGCCGCGGCCGGATCGCGGCTTTCCAGCTCGGCATGCAGCGCGGCGACGCCGTCGCTTGCGAGCCGCGCCCGCACGGTATCGCGAATCTCTTTCGGGATTGGCGGCACGGCGGCTAGCCCGCGCGTCAGCGCATTGAAATAAAGCCCGGTGCCGCCGACGAGGACGGCCGCGCGTGATTCGTGCTGCGCCGCCGCCAGCGCCGCGGCGGCCTCCTCGCACCAGCGCCCCACCGAATAATTTTCCGCCGCGTCGACGTGGCCGTAGAGAACGTGCGGCGCGCGCTGCTCCTCCGCCGGCGTCGGCCGCGCGGTGATGATACGCAGATCGCGGTAGACCTGCATGGAATCGGCATTGATGATGACGCCACCAAGCTTTTCGGCCAGCGTCAGCGCCAGCGCCGATTTGCCGCTCGCGGTCGGGCCGGCAATCAGAATGATGTCGGGCGTGCTCACGGGGTTGACGTAATGCGCTTTTGCGCGAATTAAAATCCCGCACGCGACCGCCTGTAGCGGATGGAGTGAATTCCCTTGTCCCTGATAAAACCCTTTCGCGCGCTGCGGCCGGCGCCGGGACGCGCCGCCGAGGTTTTGGCGCCGCCCTATGACGTGCTCTCCAGCGCCGAGGCGCGCGAGCGCGCCGCCGGCAAGCCGTGGAGCTTTCTCCACGTCTCCAAGGCGGAGATCGACCTCGATCCGGCGGCCGATCCCTATGGTGGCGCGGTCTATGCCAAGGCGGCGGAGAATTTGCGCCGCATGATCGCCGCCGGCGTTCTCATTCGCGACGACAGGCCCTGCTACTACGTCTACCGGCTGACCTGGCGCGGTCACGTCGAGACCGGCTTCGCGGCGGTCGCCTCGATCGCCGCTTACGCCGACAATCGCATCCGCAAGCACGAGCACACGACGCCGGCCAAGGAAGACGACCGCGTGCGCCAGATCGAAGCGATCAACGCGCAGACCGGCCCGGTCATGCTCGCCTATCCGGCGGCGCCGGCGATCGACGCTATGCTCGAACGCGCCGCCGCCGGCGCGCCCATCGTCGACGTCACCGCCGATGACGGCGTGCGCCACCAGCTCTGGGTGATCGGCGACGCGCCGGCCATCGCGGCGCTGACCGGCGCGGTCGAGGCGTTGCCGGCGCTCTATATCGCCGACGGCCATCACCGCTCCGCCGCGGCGGAGCGCGTAGCGGAAGCGAGAAGCGGTGCAGGCGCGCACGGCTATTTCCTCGCCGTGCTGTTTCCGCAGGCCGAGATGACCATCCTCGACTACAACCGCGTGCTGCGCGACTTGAACGGGCGCAGCGCCGAAGAGCTGCTGGCGGAACTGCGCCGCCGCGCCACGGTCGAGCCGAGCGACCGGCCGGTGCGGCCGGCGGCCGCCAACGAGATCGGCATGTTTCTCGCCGGCCGCTGGTACCGCGTCACGCTGCCGCCGGCGCGCGCCGAAGACACGGCGCAGCCGGCCGGGGCCGCCGATCCGGTGGCGCGGCTGCCGGTGACGCTGCTCACGCGCCAGATCATCGAGCCCATCTTCGGCATCACCGACCAGCGCCGCGACAAGCGCATCGATTTCGTCGGCGGCGGCCGCGGCCTCGGCGAGCTCGAGCGGCTGGTTTCTTCCGGCACCATGGCGGTCGCCTTTGCGCTTTATCCGACGCAGATGCGCGACCTCATGGCGGTGGCGGACGCCGGTGCGGTCATGCCGCCGAAATCGACCTGGTTCGAGCCCAAGCTCGCCGACGGCATGGTCAGCCACGTGCTCGATTGAGCGCGTGGCGTCTCGCGCGCGCGCTACCCCGCCCCCTTTCGCTCGTCACCACCGGGCTTGACCCGGTGGTCCATGCTGAAGTGAGACTAACGAGACCACGCGGGGAATCTGAACAAGCTTCGCGGCCGCATGGATTGCCGGGTCAAGCCCGGCAATGACGAAATAAAAATTCGCTCTCGCGACGCGCTCCGCGCCCGAGGTTTGCCAACCACCACAACAACAAAGCTCTCTTGATTCGCCTCCGGCTCACGCATGATCCCGAAAAGTGGCGTCCGGTTTTCGGACAAGATCATGCGCAGGAAAGAGGGAGGCGGAGCGCCGAAAGGCGCATGCCGTCCACTGTCCGCGCCACACAGAGAAGTGTCGCCACTTACCTGTGCACGGGCGCGGAAGCGCGCCAAACCGGGGCGCGCTCGCCTTCCGGCGCTCTGCCGCGGCACTCGCCAATCCGGCCGTAGCCGGCTGACTCAGCTCCAGAACCACGTTTCCTGGGACGGGGCAGAAGCAGGTGTTTTGCCTGCCTCACGCTTGTCCAGTCCAGCGGGCTCCCCGCAGACCGGTCCTTTTGCCGGCCAAGTGGTGCCCCAGAGCCGCCCGGGTGCGGATTGGCAATTCCGCCCGCGGGGACCGCCCCCGCTCCACCCTTCAGGCATGCCTTCCGGAAAGGCGTCCCTCGATTGAGCGAGATTCGCCGTATGTAACCGATAAGGGGACGGATGTCAATATAAATGTGACGCACTTAACCCGTCATGGCCGGGCTTGTCCCGGCCATCCACGCCTTACTGCCCGGTCGCTTGAAAAAGACATGGATGCCGGCCGTACGGCTGCACAAGGCTGGGCACGACGAGCAGAAAGGCCGTGGGTCGTGTGCGAACCGCGCGAGCTGTAAGCCAGAAGCTGCGCAGGTTTTTGGGGAAGAGCTTCGCGCTGCTGTTGACGGGCGCCAGAATCG
This sequence comes from Xanthobacteraceae bacterium, assembly GCA_049512975.1. GTDB lineage: Bacteria > Pseudomonadota > Alphaproteobacteria > Rhizobiales > Xanthobacteraceae > BOG-931. Next base: position 27,579 of record JBEKWO010000048.1, read on the forward strand.
TCTAGGTTGCATCAGGGAGGCGGGATGCAACCAGGAGATTCGCGGTGAGATTTACGGGGACCGGAGGACGCAACGGGAAGAGTGGATCGCTTCGCTTCGCTCGCAATGACGGTGGCTACCCGCCGCCGGCGCGTCGGTCGCAAAGGCGCGGCTAGTGTTGATGGCCACCGCTGCGTTGTCGCCGCGCGGAAAATGCCATAAGTTTTCAGCAAGCTGCGGCTTTGCCGCAGCGATGCATATTGCCATTGAGCGGGAGGACAATATGAAAGCCAAATACACGATCGCGTTGGCGATGATCGGGAGTTTTGCACTTGGTGCCGCGGCAGTCCAAGGGCTGCACGCCCAAAGCAAACCGCCGGCGTACGTGATCGCTGAAATCAACGTGACGGACAAGGACGGTTACGCCACGAGCCAGGGCATCGCCGCCGGGACGTCGATGCTGCGGCTGACACGAATTGTTTGCTCGGACATGCGCGCCTCGGAGCGGAGTTCAGTCCGAGCATAGGCAGCGCCGGGCAAAAGTCCCGCGCAGCTTGGACAGGCGCCAAGCTAGCGGCGCGGCATTGCAAAACCCTTAAAACCGGGCTTTGCCGCGCCGGGTCCCCTGATTGGGAGACGTCTTTACGCGCGTTTGACCAGTCTCAGGATCACCAGCAGGATCACCGCGCCGATGAAGGCGTCGATAATGGCCGCGACGATGCCGACGCCAAGGTGGATGCCGAGCGCCGGCAACAAATATCCGGCAATGACGGCGCCGATAATGCCGACCACGATATCGCCGATGAGGCCGAAGCCGCCGCCCTTGACGACCATGCCGGCAAGCCAGCCGGCGATCGCGCCGACGATCAGCCAAACAATAATGCTCTGCGGTTCCATGTTTCCCCCTGATCCCTTGCCGGCAAGGGCTTGCGCTGCGCGCGTTCAACGACGCACGCCGCCAACCATAGGGGCTTGCCTTGGCGCTGTCAGCAGCAGCGGCCGATTTGCCGGCACTTATGCACCTCAAGTAACTTATTGCGCTGCAACATCAGGTGCGGCAGACTGCCGAGCGACGAAAACCGATCGAGGATATCGCGATCAGCGGTTTGACAGGGGAGCCCCCCATGGCCGTCGCGCAGAAGAAATCTTCAGCGGCGCCGCTGAAGGATCTCTATGACATCGGCGAGGTGCCGCCGCTCGGCCACGTGCCGGCGAACATGCACGCCTGGGCCATCCGCAAGGATCGCCACGGGCCGCCGGAACAGTCGATGCAGCACGAGGTGGTGCCGACTTGGCCGGTCGGCGACGACGAGGCGCTGGTCTATGTCATGGCGGGCGGCGTCAATTACAACGGCGTCTGGGCCGGGCTCGGCACGCCGATCTCGCCGATCGACGTGCACAAGAATCCGTTCCATGTCGCCGGCTCCGACGCCGCCGGCATCGTCTGGGCGGTCGGCTCGAAAGTGCGGCGCTGGAAGGTCGGCGACGAAGTCGTCGTGCACTGCAATCAGGACGACGGCGACGACGAGGATTGCAACGGCGGCGATCCGCTGTTGTCGCCGTCGCAGCGCATCTGGGGCTACGAGACGCCGGACGGCTCCTTCGCGCAATTCTGCCGCGTGCAGTCGCGCCAGCTGATGCGCAAGCCGCCGCACCTGACCTGGGAAGAATCGGCCTGCTACACGCTCACCCTGGCCACCGCCTATCGCATGCTGTTCGGCCATCCGCCGCATATCCTCAAGCCCGGCGACAACGTGCTGGTCTGGGGCGCCTCCGGCGGGCTCGGCGTGTTCGGTATTCAACTGGTCGCCGCCTCCGGCGCCAACGCCATCGGCATCGTCTCCGACGAATCGAAATCCGAATACGTGTTCAATCTCGGCGCCAAGGGCGTCATCAACCGCAAGGAATTCAAGTGCTGGGGCGCCATGCCGCTGGTCGGCACGCCGGAATACGACGCCTGGGTGAAAGAGGCCCGCCGCTTCGGCAAGGCGATCTGGGACATCACCGGCAAGCGCGACGTCGATATCGTGTTCGAGCATCCCGGCGAGGCGACGTTCCCGGTGTCGTGCCTGGTGGTCAAGCGCGGCGGCATCGTGGTGTTCTGCGCCGGTACCTCGGGCTACAACATCACCTTCGACGCGCGCTATGTCTGGATGCGGCAGAAGCGCATCCAGGGCTCGCACTTCGCGCATTTGAAACAGGCGAGCGCCGCCAATCAGTTCGTCATCGATCGCCGCATCGATCCGTGCATGAGCGACGTGTTTCCCTGGGAGAAGATCCCCTACGCGCACGAACTGATGCGCACCAACCGCCACAAGCCGGGCAACATGGCGGTGCTGGTCAACGCGCCGCGCACCGGCTTGCACACTCTCGAGGACGTCATCGAGGCGGCGTCGATGCCGGAGTTAAGCCGGCAATCCGCCGTGACGGCTTGAGCCGTCAATTGCCCCGCCGGGCTACGTCTTGCTCTCGCGCACCCGCGCGATCGCGGCGTTGATGCCGTTGAGCAGGCGTCGCTCATCTACGCGCGGAGCGCCGCGCGGCTTGTTCGGCAGCATCGGCTTGATCGCGACCCATTCAAAATCGGTGAGTTCGTAGCGCATGATCCGAGGCTCCAGTTTAGGAGCTTGAATCACGGATGGGGCGGCATCATCAACCCGAAGAGGCCCGTCGCGGCAGATGCCAATGGCCTGATCTTACTTCCGCTTTCAGAGCACAGCGGACATGGCCGGACTTGCTACTGGTTTGCCCCGGTCGCGAATGACCTAGGCTGTGTAAAAACGCAGAAAATTGAAAAGGGACGAGAATGATTTTTCTCAGGTCTATTGAAATCGGACTCGCTTGCGAATTTTTGCACGCCTAACGGTGATTTGGGGGAACGATTGTTCTACCGCGCTTGTGCGTCGCCGCGTTTTTACACAGCCAAGACCCTTAGGAGACATTGAGGGGATTAACCGGAAGGCGTCCTCCGTACTCCATCGTCCGTCGCCCGCACCCATCCCCGTGTCACCCTGCAGCCGCGACCTTCGCGGCATCGCGCAACGTGAAGTGAT
>JBEKWO010000049.1:0-28640 GCA_049512975.1 Xanthobacteraceae bacterium
CTTGACCAGGCGGTCAGCGACCGCTGCGTTGCCCTCGTCCAGCAGCCAGACACGATCCGCGACAACACGCTCTTCCACTGGTGGCCATGTCAGCGAGCAAAGAAGTGATCAGCCGGAGTTGGTATTAGTCGCCCGGCAGAGTCGGCAATTGGCTTCCTAATGGGGGCCTTCGCTTTCAGCCCGTTTAGCCTTGCTCACACCCGGCTCGTGATTACGCTTCATTAGAGGAAACGCCATGAACCAAGCAATCGGCTACGCCCGCGTATCGTCGGATCAGCAAGGCAAGAGCGGGTTCGGGCTTCAATCGCAAAAAGCGACTATTCGCGCCGTGGCGAAGGTCAGGGGCTACCGCCTGGGACGAATCTATGAGGAGGTCGCGTCAGCGATCAGTACGAGCGCCGCTGAGCGACCCAAGCTGCAAGAAGCCATACGGGCGGCGCGCCGCCACAGATGCCCGCTGATTGTGGCAAGCTGGGATCGCCTGTCTCGTGACGCCGGCGACATAGAGCTGATCGTCAGGGGCTCCGGGATCGAGGTCATCGACGCGGTCGTCGGAACGCAACGCCGATCTCGCTGCGACACAAGCGGAAGCGGCCCGCATTGACGAAGAATCGAAGATGTTATCCGAGAGAACCCGCGCGAGGATGCAGCGAGCTAAGCAGCAAGGCAAGGTTTTCGGCAATACCCGTAATCTTGCCGAGGCCCAAAAGAAGGGCGCGGCGGCTACCCAATGCAATGCTGAAATCCGAGATGCAGAAATCGCCCCAATCGTATTGGCGTCCCGCGGACGTTCCCTCTCCGCCGTCGCCGCCGAACTGAACCACGCCGGGAGTCGCACCGCGACGGGTAACCCTTGGTCAAAGGACACCTTGCGCCGTGTGCGCCGGCGAATAGAGCGGATAACGGCGCAACGAGAGCGGAACGAACTGACGCACCTGAACAGCCCCCTCTGGGGCATCTTTTAGGGCCACGGGTGTAGCTCGTCAGTCTGCCTGCTGTTCTGGCAATATCGGGCTGCAACTTTGCCGGAGAGGCATTTCTTGTTTCCCGTATTGCGCTAAGCGTGCCCGACTCGAGAGTCGCTATAACTCCATTATGACGAGAGGCATTTGCACATTCCGACAACGCGACGTGACTGCGGCCGTCAAAGCTGTCGTCGCGGCCGGTGTCGCTGTCGCACGGGTCGAGGTGGACAAAAGCGGCAAGATCGTAATCATCGTCGGGAAGGGTGGCGAGTTGGGAAAGTCGAACGTCGACGGAAGCAACGCCGCGAACGAATGGGACGAGGTTTTCGATGGCACGGGTGAAGCTTCAATACGTCAATAGCTTTCGCGACCGTCACGGGCGGGTGCGCCACTATTTTCGACGTCCCGGCAGCAAGGGAATTGCGCTGCCGGGTCTGCCCGGTTCGGCGGAATTTATGGACGCTTATCAGGCGGCGCTTGCTGGCGCGGCGATCCCAAATCGCGGGGAGATCGGCGCGAGCCGCACAACGACGGGCACCGTTAATGCGGCGATCGTGGCGTACTATGGAAGCGATGCATTCGCGAAAAGCCTCGCCCCGTCAACGCAGGCGATGCGGCGCGCAATCCTCGAACGTTTCCGCGCCCAACATGGTGAGAAGCGCATTGCGCTTTTGCAGCCCGCTCACATCGTCAAGCTTTTGGAGGGGACCAAGCCGTTTGCACAAAAAAATTGGATCAAAACGCTCCGCGGGCTCATGACGTTCGCCGTCGCAAAGAGGATGCGCGCCGACGATCCGACCGCAGGCGTGAAGGCGATTAAGGTTCCTAAGAGCGTCGGACACATGACGTGGCTTGAGCCGGAAGTCGAGCTATATCGCTCGCGCCACAAGATCGGCAGCGTCGCGCGGCTCGCGCTCGAATTGATGCTCAACATCGCGGCGCGGCGAGAAGACGCGCATCTGCTCGGACGCCAGCACATCAAGGACGGCAGGTTGGTTTGGCGGCCGAAAAAGACGCAGCGCACTACTAACAAGCTCCTCAAGGTGTCAATCCTCCCCGAATTTCAGGAGGCGCTCGACGCAATGCCGCGCGCCGATGATGCGTTGCGGTTCTTGACCACTGATTACGGCAAGGCATTCAAATCGGCGGCGGCGTTCGGCAACAAGTTCGCCGATTGGTGCAAGGCCGCGGGATTGAAGCCGGTGCTCTGCGCCGACGGCGTGACGCGGAATTACCGCGCGCACGGATTACGCAAGGCATCACTGCGGGCGCTCGCGCACGCGGGATGCACCGGCAGCGAAATGATGGAGGTGAGCGGTCATAGTTCGCTCGCGCAATTGCAGGTCTATCTCGACGAGGTTGAGCAGGAGCGGCAGGCCGACGCTGCGATCGAAAAGCTCAAGGCGTCGAGGACCAAAAAGGCAACACCGACTTACAAACCTTCCGACCCCGACTTACAAACCGGGACCTAAGTCGTTGAAGATGCAAGTGCAGCAAACAGAGATGGCGACCCCGGCAGGATTCGAACCTGCGACCTTCAGCTTAGAAGGCTGTTGCTCTATCCCCTGAGCTACGGGGCCCCACGGCGCCAAGCATATATAGCATCGCCGGCGAAAACGCCTGGTAAATGGGTCCCCCGGTCACGACCTCGACACGATCCTTGCCTCAAATCCGCATACTGGGTGAAATTGCGCACCCTTCGGGAGGAGTCCCCTTATGATATCGCTCGTTCGCGCCGGCCTTGCCGCCGCGCTGGTTGCCCTTGCTCCGCTCGCCGCGCATGCCGCCGACAAGCCGTTCCAGAACGCCGATCTTGCCGACAGCGCTATCAAGCTCGAGGCGCAGATCAAGGCGGATGCGGGAGCTCCAACCAAGCCGGTGGCGCAAATCCGCCGCGATGCCGACGCCGCCTTTGCCAAAAACGATTTCCGCTCCGGCATGGCGTTGCTCGGCCAGATCGTTGCCGCGGCACCGACCGACAGCGCCACCTGGCTGCGTCTCGCTCGCACCATCATGCAGGTCCGTCCCGCCAACGACGACGAACGCAAGCTCCTGCTCGAACGCGCCTCGACCGCCGCCTACATCGCCTACCAGCGGACCTCTAGCCGCGCCGAAGAGGCGGACAGCTTGGCGTTTCTCGGCCACGCCCTCGGCCAACGCCAGGTGTGGCGGCCGGCGCTCGATGCGCTGCGGCTCTCGCTCGAGCTGCGCGAGGTCGCGGATGTGCGCGGACAATACGAAAAGCTGCGCGAGGAGCACGGCTTCCGCGTCCTCGATTACAGCGTTGACGCCGACACCGCCTCGCCGCGCGCCTGCTTCCAGTTCTCTGAAGCCTTGCCGTTGCGCGCCGACTTCTCGCCGTTCGTCGTATTGGCCGGCACCGACAAGCCGGCACTGACCGCCGCCGACAAGCAGCTCTGCGTCGAGGGCTTGCAGCACGGCGAGACCTACACCGTCACCTTGCGCGCGGGTCTGCCCTCGGTGGTGCATGAGACATTGTCGAAGTCGGCTGAGTTCGCGATCTATGTGCGTGACCGCAAACCTTTCGTGCATTTCTCCACCAATGCCTATGTGCTGCCACGCGTCGGCCAGCATGGCATTCCGGTTATCAGCACCAACACCCGGGCGGTCGCGATCGAGATCTATCGCCTCGGCGACCGAAGCCTGGTCGGCGCCATCGGCGGCGACGACACCCGCGGGGATTTCCAGCGCAGCCTCGACCGCTACGACGTCGGGCAGCTTCGCGACGGGCGCGGTGTGTCAGTGTGGAAGGGCGAGCTCGCGGTCGAGCAGGCTGCGCTCAATGCCGATGTCACCACCGCCTTCCCGATCGATCAGGCAGTCGGCGAGCTCAAGCCCGGCGTCTATATCATGGTCGCGCAGCCGCAGGAGCTGAAGAACGTCGACAACGATTACGGTTCGCTGGCGACCCAGTGGTTCATCGTCTCCGACCTCGGTCTATCGGCATTCTCCGGCAACGACGGCATCCATGTCTTTGTCAATTCGCTGGCGACGACCGAGAGTAAGAGCGGCGTCGAGGTGCAGCTTGTCTCGCGCGGCAACGAGGTGTTGGCCACGCGCCGCACCGATGCCAGCGGTCACGTGCAGTTCGAGCCCGGTCTGGCGAGCGGGGAGGGCGGCTCCGCTCCCGCGCTGCTCGCCGCAACCGATGCGCAAAGCGACTATGCGTTCCTCAGCCTCAAAGCACCGGCCTTCGATCTCACCGACCGCGGCGTCGGCGGCCGGCCGGCGCCGAACGGTCTCGATGCTTTCATCTATGCCGAGCGCGGCGTCTACCGCTCCGGCGAGACCGCTTATCTCACCGCGCTGTTGCGCGATGCGCAGGGCGCAGCGGCACTGGGCGTGCCGCTGACGCTCGTTGTCGAGCGGCCCGACGGCGTCGAGTTTCGCCGCGTCGCGGTGGCGGACCAGGGCTTGGGCGGCCACGGCCTGTCCTTGGCGCTACCGGCCTCGGCACCGACGGGGACCTGGCATGTGCGCGCCTTCGCCGATCCGAAGCGGCCGCCGGTCGGCGCGACGACTTTCCTGGTCGAGGATTACATCCCCGACCGCATCGAGTTCGATCTCACCTCGCCGAGCGGTCACATCTCGCAAAAAGTGCCGGCCAAGGTCGAGGTTGCCGGACGTTTTCTCTACGGCGCGCCGGCGGCAAACCTCGATCTCGAAGGCGACCTGACGGTCGCGGTGGCGAAGGAGCGGACCGGCTTTGCCGGCTATCAATTCGGCTTGGCCGATGAAGAGGTCGAACCTGCGCAGCAGCCGCTCGACGACCTGCCGGCGACCGATGCCGCCGGCAAGGCGAGTTTTTCCGTCAATCTCGACAAGCTGCCGTCAAGCACGCATCCGCTCGAAGCGCAGATCGCCGTGCGCATGGCCGAGCCCGGCGGCCGCGCCGTCGAGCACAAGGTGGCGGTACCGGTGACGGCGAGCGGCAACATGATCGGCGTCAAGTCGCTGTTCTCGGGCCGCTCGCTGGCCGACGGCGCCAGCGCCACGTTCGATGTCGTCGTCGTCGCGCCCGACGGCACTGCGGTCGCCCAGCGCGGCCTGCACTACGAACTTTTGCGCATCGACACCCATTATCAGTTCTACAAACGCGACGGCAGCTGGAACTACGAACCGGTCAAGACCACCAAGCGCGTCGCCGACGGAACGGTCGATACGACGATCGACAAAGCCGGGCACATTGCCCTGCCGGTGACTTTCGGCCGCTACCGGCTCGAAGTCTCCACTGGCGATGCCAACGGCCCGGTGACTTCGGTCGCCTTCGACGCCGGCTTTTATGTCGAGTCGAACGCCGATACGCCCGACATGCTCGAAGTCGCGCTCGACAAGGGCGAGTACGGGCCGGGCGATACGATGACGGTCGCGGTGACCGCGCGCAGCGCCGGCCGGCTTACCCTCAATGTCATCGGCGATCGGCTGCTGGCGAGCCAGACCACTGAGGTCAAGCCTGGCGTCGCGCAGGTGCAAGTGCCGGTCGGCCGCGACTGGGGCACCGGCGCCTATCTGGTCGCGACATTGCGTCGGCCGCTGGACGCGCCGGCACAGCGCATGCCGGGCCGCGCCATCGGCGTGCAATGGTTCGCCATCGATCGCGCGGCGAAAACGCTAGGCGTCGAGATCAAGGTACCGCCGCTGTTGCGGCCGAATTCGACGCTGCGGATTCCGGTGAAGCTTGCCGGACTCGCAGCCGGCGCGGACGCCAAGATCGTCGTCGCCGCGGTCGATGTCGGTATTCTCAATCTGACGAACTACAAGCCGCCGTCGCCCGACGATTACTATCTCGGCCAGCGGGCGCTTGCGGCGGCAATCCGCGACCTCTACGGCGACTTGATCGACGGCATGCAGGGCACACGCGGCCAGATTCGCAGTGGCGGCGACCGTGGCGTGCAATTGCAGGGCAGCCCGCCCACGGGGCCGCCGCTGGCGCTCTATTCCAGCATCGTGACGGTCGGCGCCGACGGCAATGCCGAAGTGACGTTCGACGTGCCCGACTTCACCGGCACCATCCGCGTCATGGCGGTGGCGTGGAGCAAGGACAAGGTCGGCCACGGCACCGCCGACGTCATTGTGCGCGATCCGGTCGTACTCACGGCGACGCTGCCGCGCTTCCTGCTGCCGGGTGACCGTTCCAGCCTTCATCTCGATCTCGACAATGTCGAGGGTCAAGCCGGCGACTACGCGATCGCCGTGACGAGTGCGGACGCGGTCAGCGTCGGCGCTGGGGTCGCAACGCAGAAGCTCCCTTTGCGCGCGAAGGAGCGCGGTGCCGTGTCGGTGCCGGTGACCGCCACCGCCGCAGGCAGCGGTACCCTTCGGATCAACGTGACTGGGCCGTCAGGCTTTGCGCTGGAAAGGAGTTTCACGCTCGCCGCACGGCCGCCGGCGCAAATTCTGGCGCGGCGCACGGTCAAACAGATCGCCAAGGGCGAAAGCCTGACGCTGTCGAGCGATCTCTTCGCCGACCTCGTTCCCGGCACCGGCTCGGTATCGATCTCGGTCGGCGCTTCTGCGGCATTCGATGCGGCGAGCCTACTCGCGGCACTGGATCGCTACCCGTTCCGTTGCTCCGAGCAGATCACGAGCCGGGCGCTGCCGCTCCTTTATGTCAGCGAGCTTGCTAAGGATGCGCATCTGGCGCTCGATACCAAGACCGACCAGCGGATTCGCGACGCCATCGAGGCGCTGCTCACGCGCCAGGATTCCAACGGCTCGTTTGGTCTTTGGGGCGTCGGCGGCGATGACGTCTGGCTCGATTCCTACGTCACCGATTTCTTGACCCGGGCCCGCGAGCGCAAGGTCGCGGTGCCCGAGGCGGCGTTCAAGCTGGCGCTCGATCGGCTGCGGAACGTGGTCGCCAATACCACCGATCCGGGCAAGAACGGCGGCACCGATCTCGCCTACGCGCTCTATGTGCTGGCCCGCAATGGCGCGGCTCCGATCGGCGACCTGCGCTATCTTGCCGATGCCAAGCTCGATGCGCTATCGACACCGATCGCCAAGGCGCAAATCGCCGCTGCGCTCGCCATGGTCGGCGACCGCGCGCGGGCCGAACGCGTTTACGCCGCCGCGCTCGCGGCCATCGCGCCCACCTCGCAGCCTGATCTGCTCAGCCGCGAGGATTACGGCTCGACGTTGCGCGACGCCGCAGCGCTGGTCGCGCTCGCCAGCGAAGGCCGCGCGCCGCGCGCCACCGTGCAGGCCGCTGTGCAGCGCGTCGAGGCGGCGCGCGCGTCGCTGCGTCCGACGTCGACGCAGGAGGATGCCTGGCTGCTCCTGGCAGCCAGCGCCATGGCCAAGGACGCCGGGAAAGTGTCGCTCGATGTCGGCGGCACGCCGACGCCGCACGCGCTCTACCGCACGATCCGCGCCGGCGACCTGAAGGAGCCGCTGCGCATCGGCAATAGCGGCGAGGATCAACTCGAGGCCGTGGTCACGGTCGCCGGCGCGCCGCTCACGCCGGAACCGGCGGCGGAGAAGGGCTTCAAGATCGAGCGTCTTAATTACACGCTCGGCGGCGATCCGGTCGATCCGAAGACGGTCAAGCAGAACACGCGGCTTGTGGTGGTGCTGAAGATCACCGAAGCGCAACCGCAGTTCGGCCGCGTGATCGTTGCCGATTATCTGCCGGCGGGATTCGAGATCGACAATCCGCATCTCGTGTCTTCGGGCGACACTGGCACGCTGTCGTGGATCACCGACGCCGAGGAGCCGGCCGATGCCGAGTTCCGCGACGATCGCTTCACCGCAGCCTTCGAGCGCAAGAAGGACGACCCGCCCGTGTTCACCGTGGCCTATGTCGTGCGCGCGGTCGCGCCCGGCAAATACGTGCGGCCGCAGGCGAACGTCGAAGACATGTACCGGCCCGATCGCTTTGGCCGCACGGCGACCGAGAATGTCGAAGTCACGGCCGGGAAATAGGACGGACGGTCCGGACCGATGAGCGCAAGGCGTGCAACTCCTGATGGCGCCTCCCCCCTTGAGGGGGAGGTCGGCACCGAAGGCGACGGGAGGGGGTAATCGCGACCGCAGCGAGCTCAAAATCCATACCCCTCTCCCTGACCCTCCCCCTCAAGAGTTTCCCGCGCCGCGCCGCCATCGTTTCGCTGGTTGTCTGCATTGCGGCGTTCGCGGGCGCGGCGCACTGGATCGCTGCGCTCGGTCCGGCGCCGCTGGGCAAGGACATCGAATTCTCCACCCGCGTGGTTGATCGAGACGGCCGCTTGCTGCGCGCCTATGCCACCGGCGAAGGCCGCTGGCGTTTGCCGGCGCGGGTCGCCGATGTCGATCCGCGCTTGTTCGACGTCCTGTTCGCCTATGAGGACAAGCGATTCCGCGTCCATTATGGCGTCGATCCGCTGGCGCTTTTGCGCGCCGCGTTGCAGCTGGCAGGAAGCGGCCGCATTCTCTCCGGCGGCTCGACGCTGACCATGCAGGTGGCGCGGCTCTTAGAGCCGCGCAGCGGCCGAAGTTTTGTTGTCAAACTGCGCCAGATCGTGCGTGCGCTCGAAATCGAGCGCACGCTGAGCAAGGACGAGATTCTCACGCTCTATCTCGATCTGGCGCCCTATGGCGGCAATATCGAAGGCATCCGCGCCGCCTCGCTCGCTTATTTCGTCAAGGAACCGCGCCGGCTCTCGCTCGGCGAAGCGGCGCTGCTGGTCGCGTTGCCGCAATCTCCGGAGCTGCGCAGGCCGGACCGATCCTCTGAGGCGGCGCGTCAAGCGCGAAACCGCGTGCTCGACCGCTTCGCTGCGCAAAATAATGTGCCGGCCGACGAGATCGCTCTGGCCAAGGCCGAACCGGTGCCGACGACACGCCGCCCGATGCCGATGCTCGCGCCGCACGCGGCCGATCGGGCGATCGCCGAGTCTGCGCCGGGTAGTGAAGTTCGGCTCAGCATTGACGCCGACCTGCAGAAGAATCTGGAAGAGCTCGCGCGCGAGCGCGTGCGCACGCTGGCGCTGACGCTCGGACCCGATATCGCCCTCGCCATGCTGGTGGTCGACAACGCGACCGGCGAGGTTTTGGCGCGCGTCGGCTCGGCCGACTACTTCGATGAGCGCCGCGCCGGTCAGGTGGACATGACGCAAGCGCTGCGTTCGCCCGGCTCGACGCTAAAACCCTTCATCTATGGATTGGGCTTCGAGGACGGCTTCATTCACCCCGAGACATTGATCGAGGACCGGCCGGTACGCTACGGGACCTACGCGCCGCAAAATTTCGATTTCACCTTCCAGGGCACGGTGTCGGTCCGTAAGGCGCTGCAGCTTTCGCTCAACGTACCGGCGCTCGCCGTGCTCGACCAGGTGGGCGCCAGGCGGCTCGCGGCACGCCTCGCGCAGGCCGGCGCCACGCTGGTTCTGCCGGAAGGCGAGGCTCCGGGGCTGGCCGTCGGTCTCGGCGGCGTCGGCATCAAGCTTTCCGACCTGGTGATGCTTTATGCCGGGGTTGCGCGGCTTGGCACCGTGTTGCCGCTCACCGAGCGCATGGCCGGCGGCGGGGAGGGCAACCGATTAATGGAGCCTGTTGCCGCCTGGTACGTCAGCAACGTGCTGCTCGGCACGCCGCCGCCGGAGAATGGCGTCCCCGGCCGCATCGCGTTCAAGACCGGGACCAGCTACGGCTACCGTGATGCCTGGTCGATCGGCTTCGACGGCAAGCGCACAATCGGTGCGTGGGTCGGCCGGCCGGACGGCGCGCCGGTGCCGGGTCTGGTCGGGCGCATCGCGGCGGCGCCGATCCTGTTCGATGCCTTCGCCCGGTTGCCGACGCCGCCGGTCGCGCTGCTGCGTGCCCCCGACGGGGTGCTGGTGACAACGAGTGCCAAGCTGCCGCCGCCGCTCAGGCACTTTCAGCCGGGCGATCGCGCCGCTGCGGCCGCGCCGGCGAGGCTGCACATCCTGTTTCCGCCGGATGGCGCGCGGCTCGAGCTGCGCACCACCGACAACAAGCCGGATCCGGTGCCGCTCAAAGTCACCGCCGCAGTCGCGCCGCTCACCGTCCTCGTCAATGGTATTCCGGCCCAGGATCAGCCGCGCGGCTCGCTGTTCTTTCAGCCCGCGGGCCCGGGCTTCGCCCGCGTGACGGTGATTGACGCGTTGGGAGCCGCGGACAGCGTCGTCGTGCGGGTCGAGGACGCCGCGTCTGCAAGGTCAGCGGTGCAAGCCGCAGCCGCGGCCTGTGCGGTCACGCCTTGCGGCCCCTAACCATCCTTCCCTGACGCAAACGTTTTCACTATGTTCGGCGCGCATTTTGTACGCCCGGGAGCAGCATGAGCACGAGCAGCGCGACGACACCGTCTCTTCCGTCGGTGGGCATGCCGTGACGCAAACCCCATCGCGTCATGCGCGCTCCGCGCCGGCGGCAGACGCGTTCCCGCAACGCATCGCGATCAATCTCTTGCGATGGTGCCGCGTACTGGTGCGCGCGCCGCGGGCGAAGCCACCGCCCCGGCACGCGGGCGCCATCGCCGTGGTTGCGCTCATGCTGGCGGCCTCCATCGCTTCGATGTTTCTCATCGACGCTCGCGCGAGCGAATGGGCGCGGCATTGGCCGCTTTGGTTCACCGAGATTTTTGATCAAATCACCGATTTCGGTCTATCCGGCTGGTTTCTCTATCCGCTCGGATTCATCTTGCTGAGTCTCGCGGCCATGAGCTCCACGGCGCTGCCGCGCATGACGCAGGGTGTGCTCGCGCTGCTGGCCGCGCGGTGCGGATTTTTGTTCGTGGCAATTGCCGTGCCGGGCCTGTTCGTCACCATCGTCAAGCGAATGATCGGCCGGGCACGCCCGTTTGTCGGCGGTCACGACGATCCGTTCCTCTATATGCCGTTCATCTGGCGACCCGCCTACGCCGCCATGCCTTCCGGACACGCGACAACGGCGGCTGCGGCGGCGATCGCCGTCGGCGCCATCTGGCCGCGCGCGCGGGGGGTGATGTGGCTCTACGCGCTGATGATCATGTTCAGCCGGGTCGTCGTTCTCGCCCATCACCCGAGCGATGTGATCGCCGGCGCACTCGTCGGTGCCGTTGGCGCCCTCATGGTGCGCCGCTGGTTTGCCGCGCGGCGTCTGGTGTTTTCCGCCAGCGATTTGCGGCCGCTTCCGGGACCGTCGTGGCGGCGGATCAGGACCGTCGGCCGCTAGGTCTGTGCACCCTCTAAGCGCCTCAAGCGCCCGCGGCGAGCGCCGCAAAGCCGCGTTCGAGATCGGCGATAAGGTCCTCGACGGCTTCGAGCCCGATATGAAAGCGCACCGTCGGGCCGCCCGGCTGCCAGCGCGTCGCGCTCCGTACCGCGGTGCAGTCGAACGGAACGGCGAGGCTCTCGTAGCCGCCCCAGGAGGCACCGATGCCGAACAGCTCGAGAGCATCGAGAAACGCGTAAACCGCCTTCTGCGGAACCGGCTTGAGCACCACGCTGAACAGACCCGACGCTCCGGTGAAATCGCGCTTCCACAGCGCGTGACCGGTATGGCTTTCCATTGCCGGATGCAGCAGGTGCAGCACTTCCGGGCGCTGCTCCAGCCAGCGCGCGACAGCAAGTCCCGATCGCCAATGGCGATCGAGCCGCACCGCGAGCGTGCGCAGCCCGCGCAGACCGAGATAGACGTCGTCGGGACCGACGCACCAGCCGCTCGAGCCGACGGTGGTCTTAAGCCGCGCCGCGGTCGCGCCGTTGGCCGAAACCGTGCCGAGCATCACATCGGAATGGCCGCCGATATATTTGGTGCCGGCTTGGATCGAGAGGTCGACGCCATGATCGAGCGCGCGGAAATAGAGCGGGCTCGCCCAGGTATTGTCCATGAGCACGAGCGCGCCCTTGGCGTGTGCCGCCGCGGCGATGGCCGCCACATCCTGCATTTCGAAGCTCAGCGAGCCGGGCGATTCGAGGAACACGGCGCGGGTATTTTCCTGCATCGATCCGGAGATCGCGGCGCCGACGAGCGGATCGTAATAGGTGACGGTGACGCCGAGCCGACTGAGGATCTGGTTGCAAAAATTGCGCGTCGGGCCGTAGGCGCTGTCGGTGACCAGAAGATGATCGCCGGCCTGAATGATCGCCAGCAGCGCCGCCGAAATCGCCGCCAGCCCCGACGGCAGCAACGCCACGCCGGCGCATTGCGGGCCCTCGAGCTCCTGCACAGCAAGCTCTAGCGCTTCCGTTGTCGGCGTGCCGCGGCGCCCGTACTGGTAGCGCGCGCGGTGGGCGACGAAATCCTCGGCGCTGGGATAGAGCACCGTCGAGGCGTGATAGACCGGCGGGTTGACGAAGCCGTGGTAGGAGGCGGGATCGCGGCCGGCCGTGACCACGCGCGTATCCGGATGTCGCGCCCGGGAACGGCCGTTCTTGCTGCCGTCGTTCATGGCCATGGCCTCTCGCGTGCCGCGCGGGCGCTCGATGCGCCGCTGGCGCCATTACTTCGGCATCGTACGTCCTCGTCAACCCTTGACCTTGCAGTGCGATCGTTCTCAGATGCCGCCGGCGGGGGAATAGCCGTGAGCGAGCGCGCCAGACTGCCCTGGCTTGGCCGCGGCCGCCCATCCTGAAAGGTCCGATCATGAAATGGCTCGCTACGGCAATGGCTCTGGCAACGGTGGCTGTATTCGGGCCACAAGCGGCCTCGGCCCAAACGCTCGGTAGCATCAAGGATCGCGGCGAGCTGATCTGCGGCGCCAACGGTACGCTGGCGGGTTTTGGCCTGCCCGATCCGCAGGGCAATTGGACCGGCTTCGACGTCGATTTTTGCCGCGCCATCGCCGCGGCGATCTTCAACGATCCGACCAAGGTCAAGTTCGTGCCGTTGACCGCGAAGGATCGCTTCACCGCCCTGCAATCCGGCGAGGTCGACGTGTTGTCGCGCAATACCTCGTGGACGCTGTCACGCGACACCTCGCTCGGGCTCGACTTCACCGCTGTCAACTTCTACGACGGTCAGGGCTTCATGGTGCATAAATCGCTGAAGGTGAGCTCGGCGCTGGAGCTCAACGACGCCGCGGTGTGCGTGCAGCAAGGCACCACCAGCGAGCTTAACCTGACCGATTATTTCCGCAGCAATCACATGGGCCTCAAAACCGTGACGTTCGCCACCGGGGACGAGGCGCTCAAGGCTTATGAAGCGGGCCGCTGCGATGCCTACACCACCGATTCGTCCGCCCTCTACGGCGAGCGGCTGCGGCTCCCCGACCCGAGCCAGCACATCGTGCTGACGGAGATCATTTCCAAGGAGCCGCTCAGTCCGGCCGTCCGCCACGGCGACAATCAGTGGAGCGACATCGTGCGCTGGACCCATTTTGCCATGATCGACGCCGAGGAGCTCGGGGTGACCAAGGCCGATGTCGACGAGAAACTGAAATCCAGCGATCCGGAAACGCGGCGCCTGCTCGGCAGTGAGGGTCAGTATGGTGAAGCGCTCGGCCTCACCAACGATTGGGCGTATCGCATCATCAAGCACATCGGCAATTACGGCGAAAGTTTCGAGCGCAATGTCGGTCAGGGCTCGCCGTTGAAGATCGTGCGCGGCCTCAACGCGCTTTGGACCAAGGGTGGTCTGCAATACGGGCCGCCGATTCGCTGAACCGCCGATTGCATGCCGGTTTTTCAACCGCGGGCCGGCCGATGGTAGAAAAAATTCAAGGTTTTTTGCCGCACCGGCCGCACCGCATCGGCGGCATTGTCCTCCAGATCGCGTTTATCGTCGTCATCGCCGGGCTTGCCTACGGCGTCATCCTCAACGTGGCGCAGAATCTGGCCCGCGCCCACATCGCTTCCGGCTTCGGCTTCTGGAACAACACGGCCGGCTTCGATATCAGCCAGACGCTGATCAGCTATTCGGCGAGTACGTCGAGCTTCGGCCGCGCATTCTGGGTCGGCTTGCTCAACACGCTCCTCGTCGCTGCGATCGGCATCGTGCTTACGACCGTGCTCGGCTTCGTCGTCGGCATCGCGCGGCTGTCGCGCAATTGGCTGGTGGCGCGGCTCGCCGGCGGCTACGTGGAATTGATCCGCAATGTGCCGCTCCTGCTGCAACTTTTGTTCTGGTACAACGCCGTACTCAAATCGCTGCCGCCCTTGGGCGGCAGCCTCGCGCTTCCCGGCGGCGGTATCCTCAACAATCGCGGCCTGTTCCTGCCGCGGCCGGAGTTCGGTCCGCATTTTGGCGCGGTGCTCATTGCATTGGTTGTTGCCATCGGCGCCGCGATCCTGTTGCGCGAGTGGTCGCGCCGGCGCCGCGAGCGCACCGGCACGCCGATGCATATTGTTTGGCTTGCGCTGGTCCTCGTCTGCGGATTGCCGCTCGCCGCCTTGGCGCTGACTGGCTTTCCGCTCAGTTTCAGCGTTCCCCATATGGGCCGCTTCAACGTCAGCGGCGGTGTCGAAATCCTGCCGGAATTCGCCGCGCTGGTGCTGGCGCTGACGGTCTACACCGCCGCCTTCATTGCCGAAGTAGTGCGCGCCGGCGTGCTCGCCGTGCATGCCGGTCAGACCGAGGCCGCCCAGGCGCTCGGCCTGCGCTCCGCCGCGACGCTGCGTCTCGTCGTCGTGCCGCAGGCGATGCGGGTCATCATCCCGCCGCTGACCAGCCAGTACCTCAATCTGATCAAAAACTCTTCGCTGGCCGTCGCCATCGGTTATCCCGATCTGGTCCAGGTCTTCGCCGGCAGCGTGCTCAATATCACTGGCCAGGCGGTGGAGGTGATCGCGATCACCATGGCGGTCTATCTCGCCATCAGCCTGTTCACCTCGCTGCTCATGAACCTTTACGCACGCGCCATCGCAATTGTGGAGCGCTGATGAGCGCCATCGGCGACCAGTCGTTGCCCTATGTCCGCCGCTCACCGGCCGAGCGGCTGCCGCCGCCGGCGGCGCGCGCTGGCGCGGTGGGCTGGCTGCGCAGCAATTTTCTTTCCAGCCCGGCCAACATGGCGCTGACGCTGGTCTGCATCTTGTTCATCGTCTGGGCAGTGCCGCCGCTGCTGCGGTTTTTTCTGATCGACGCGGTCTGGTCCGGAGCCGACGGCGACGCCTGCCTGGCTTCGCCGGCGCAACCGCACCCCGGCGCCTGCTGGGCCTTCGTGCGCGTTTGGTCCGCCTACTTCGTCTACGGCTTCTACCCGATCGGCCAACGGTGGCGGGTCGATCTGTTCTTCCTCGCCTTGGCGTTCGGCATCGTCTGGCTGTTGCGGCTGTCGGCGCCGCGTCGCGACATCGGCGCGTTGTATTTCTTCGTCGTGTTGCCGGTCCTGTCGTTCGTGCTGCTTCACGGCGCGCCGTGGATCGGGCTTCGCGTCGTGCCGACGGCGTTGTGGGGCGGCATCCTCGTCACTGTCGTCGTCGCCACGATCGGCATGGTGGCCTCGCTGCCGCTCGGCATCCTGCTGGCATTGGGGCGCCGCTCGGAGATGCCGGTCGTCAGGCTGTCGGCGGTCATTTTCATCGAATTTGTCCGCGGCGTGCCGTTGATCACCGTCCTGTTCATGGCGAGCGTGATGCTGCCGCTGTTCGTCCCCGAACATTTGGCGCCGGACAAGCTCGTTCGCGCGCTGATCGG
This sequence comes from Xanthobacteraceae bacterium, assembly GCA_049512975.1. GTDB lineage: Bacteria > Pseudomonadota > Alphaproteobacteria > Rhizobiales > Xanthobacteraceae > BOG-931. Next base: position 15,543 of record JBEKWO010000049.1, read on the forward strand.
CGTGGCGCTGTTCGCATCGGCCTACATGGCGGAAGTGGTGCGCGGCGGCCTCGCCGCGGTACCGCGCGGGCAATACGAGGCGGCGCGCGCGCTCGGGCTCAGCTATTGGCGCATGACGGGGCTCGTCATCCTGCCGCAAGCGTTGCGGGTGACCTTGCCGAACATCGTCAATACCTTCATCGGCCTGTTCAAAGACACCACGCTGGTTTTTATCGTCGGAATTTTCGATTTCCTGCGCACCATCGAGGCGGCGCGCGCCGATCCGAAATGGGCCGCGCCGACCATAACCGTCACCGGCTACGCCTTCGCCGCGCTATTCTACTTCGTCTGCTGCTATGGCATGTCGCGGTACGCGCAAAACGTCGAAGCGCGCCTGACGCGCTCCGGTCGGCGGTAGAAGAGGCGGCGATGGTTGAACGTCCGGACGATCCCAGCATGGCTGCTCCGCGGGAGGAGCTCGCCGTCGAAGTCGTTGACTTGCACAAGTGGTACGGCGACTTCCACGTGCTGCGTGACATCAACCTGAAAGTTTTGCGCGGCGAGCGCATCGTCATCTGCGGCCCGTCGGGCGGGGGCAAGTCGACGCTGCTGCGCTGCATCAATCGGCTGGAGGACTGGCAGCGCGGCCGCGTCATCGTCGACGGCATCGAGCTGACGGACGACCCCAAGCGCATCCTTGCGGTGCGCCGCGACGTCGGCATGGTCTTTCAGCAGTTCAATCTGTTTCCCCACCTCACTGTGCTGGAAAACTGCACATTGGCGCCGATCTGGGTGCGGCACATGCCGAAGCGGGACGCCGAGGCACTCGCCATGAGCTATCTCGAGCGCGTGAAAATACCGGATCAGGCCAGCAAATATCCGGCACGGCTGTCCGGCGGGCAGCAGCAGCGCGTGGCCATCGCCCGCGCGCTGTGCATGAGCCCGAACATCATGCTGTTCGACGAGCCGACCTCGGCGCTCGACCCGGAGATGGTCAAGGAGGTGCTCGACACCATGGTGGAGCTCGCCGGCGACGGCATCACCATGCTGGTGGTCTCCCACGAGATGGGCTTCGCGCGGCAGGTCGCCGACCGCGTGATTTTCATGGACGAAGGGCAAATTGTCGAAGTCAACGCGCCGAAGGAGTTCTTTAGCCACCCGCAACACGAGCGTACCCGGCTCTTTCTCAAGCAGATTCTTCATCTCGCCGGCGACGGCGGCGCGTTGCAACCGCTCGCCGGCGGGCAATCATCATAGCAAGGGATGTTGGACAAGGCGGCATAACTACTCGCCCAGATATACAAATGTTCATCTGCACAGATGAAGAGCCCCAGATGAACGAGCTTTCATCGGCGCATGCCAGACCTGACAAAACTTTAACTTGAGTCCCGCCTGCAACGGCCGTTTACTTCGCGCACATTGCATCTCTCTGTGGAGGAGAAAATGTTCAAGCCCATGGTCGTTGCGGCGGCAGCACTTGCCATCGGCGGCTCTTCGATCGTCTATGCGCAACAGCATCTTGGCGGGCCGGGTGGCTATCACGACGGCGGTCCCGGCTTCGAGCATCGGCATCGGTTGAGCGCCGCCGACATGGCGGCGTTCACCGACGCGCGTATCGCTGCGCTCAAGGCCGGGCTTGAGCTGACGTCTGATCAGGCGAAAAACTGGCCGGCGTTCGAGCAGGCCTTGCGCGACATGGCGCAGCTGCGGATGGAGCGGCGAAAGGCCCGGGAAGCGGCCGAGCAGCAGCAGAGCCCGCCGCCCACCACGCCGTTCGAGCGGCTGGCCAAGCGGGCCGACAACCTGTCCAAGACCGGCGCCGCCCTGAAGCGTATCGCCGACACCGGCGCGCCGCTTTTTCAAAGCCTCGACGACGCCCAGAAGCACCGCTTCAAGATGCTGGCGCACTTGCTGCGGCCGCATCATCATCACCACATGCATGCCGGCTTAGAGGGTGGCGGCGGTCATTGGTGGGGACATCGAGGCGATCATTGGTGGGGGCACGAAGGTGGCCGCTTCGGACAGGACCAACACGGTTCCGGCGGCCCGATGCACCACATGATGAGCAGCGATGATGAGGAGTCGCAGCTCTAGTCACGATTTTACCAGTGTCCGCTGATGAGCCTCCCCCGCAGCGGGCGCCAAAGCGAAGGCCGCAGGATCCGCTCCTGCGGCCTTCGCATTTTTGGCCGCTGAGTCTTCGCTCCTGGTAGATCATCTTGCGGGTTATGCCGCCGTGCCGGGCTCACGGTGTCAGCCGCGTTCGACGGCAAGGTCGGGGCGCGAACCCCACTCCGCCCATGAGCCGTCGTAGAGACCCTTGGGCTCGCGGCCGATCGATTCCAGCGCCAGCGTGAGAATCGCCGCGCTGACGCCTGAGCCGCACGAGGTGATGATCGGCTTGTCGAGATCAACGCCGGCCTCGGTGAACGCCGCTTCGATGCGCGCGCGCGGAACCAGGCGGCCGTTCTCGACCAATCGGCTATAGGGTACATTGAACGAGCCGGGCATGTGGCCGGAATGCAGTCCGGGACGTGGTTCCGGCGCTTGGCCGCTGAACCGTTCGGGCGGACGGGCGTCGACCAGCTGGGCGCTCTCGTCGGTCAGCGCCATGCGCACGTCGGCGAGCATCGCCACGGCGCCGACATTCATCTCCGCGGTGAACGTTTTCGGCGTCCGCGCGGTATCGCCTTTCTCCAATGAACGGCCCTCGGATTTCCATCGCGGCAGTCCGCCATCGAGGATGTACACGTTCTTCGCGCCGAAGATCCGGAACGTCCACCATACGCGCGGCGCCGAAAAAAGACCGACGCTGTCGTACACGACGATGGTGTCGCCGTCGCCGATGCCGAGCGCGCCGGCCGCTTGGCTGAAATGCGTGGTGCCCGGCAGCATGTGCGGCAGGTCGGTCGAATGATCGCTGATCGCCTCGATGTCGAAGAACACAGCGCCGGGGATATGGCCGTCGCAATACTCGGCATGCGCATCGCGCTGCTGCGTCGGCAGGAAATACGAACCGTCGACCACGACCAGATTGCGATCGCGCAAATGCTCGGCGAGCCAATCGGTCGAAACCAGCCATCGGCTCTTCGGTGATGGGGCAGGGGTGTCGTCGGTTCTCAGCATGATGATCATCTCATGACAACGCGGTCGCGAGCGCAATGTTCAGATGTACGGAACTTTGATCTGCGGGCGGCGCTCGAGCCAGTGCGGTACTGGCAGCTTCTTTTCGCGCAGAAACTGCGGATTGAACAGCTTCGATTGGTAACGGGTGCCGTAATCGGCGAGGATGGTGACGATAGTGTGCCCGGGACCGAGATCGCTGGCCAGGCGCATGGCGCCGGCAATGTTGATGCCGGAGGAGCCGCCGAGGCAGAGGCCCTCGTGCTCCAGCAGGTCGAAGATGATCGAAACCGCTTCCGCGTCGGGAATCTGGTAGGCGACATCGATCGGCGCGCCCTCGAGGTTCTTGGTGATGCGGCCCTGGCCGATGCCTTCGGTGATCGAGGATCCTTCGGATTTCAGGGTGCCGTTGGTGTAATAGCTGTAGAGCGCGGCGCCCATCGGGTCGGCGAGCCCGATGCGCACGGTGTTGTTGCGCGCCTTGAGCGCGATAGCGACGCCGGCGAGCGTGCCGCCGGTGCCGACGGCGCAGACAAAACCGTCGACTTTGCCGTCGGTCTGCCGCCAGATTTCCGGCCCGGTCGTTTCGACGTGTCCCTGGCGGTTGGCGACATTGTCGAACTGGTTCGCCCAGATCGCGCCGTTCTTTTCGGTTTTCGCCAATTGCTCGGCAAGCCGACCCGAGAGCTTCACGTAATTGTTGGGGTTGGAATAGGGGACGGCCGGCACCTCGACAAGCTCGGCGCCGCATAGCCGCAGCGTGTCCTTCTTTTCCTGGCTTTGGGTCTCCGGGATGACGATCACGGAGCGAAACCCCATGGCATTGCCGACGAGCGCCAACCCGATGCCGGTATTGCCCGCGGTTCCCTCCACGATCACGCCGCCGGGCCGCAGTTCGCCCTTTTTCACCGCGTCTTCGATGATGAACAGGGCGGCGCGATCCTTGACCGACTGGCCGGGATTCATGAATTCGGCCTTGCCTAAAATGGTGCAACCCGTCGCCGCGGAGACGCGTTCGAGCTTGATCAAGGGAGTGTTGCCGATCGCCTCGACGATTCCGTTGCTGAATTGCATCGTCACAATGTCCCGCGGGGGCGACGACCCTAAATGACTAACCCATTGAAAACAAGGTTGATGTCCGCGTTCCGGGCTTCGCAAATCGAGGCCGCAACCGGTCTGATGTAAGCGTGGCAATCAAAAGTGCTACTGCCGAATTAACCATCCGGCGCCGCCATCGCGCCGCATCTGTTGCCGCCAAGTCGCAAGATTGTCGAAACCATAGCCTGCGCATCCCCCTCGGCGGCGTAGGGGTAGTCACTGATTTTTTCCGGCCATGGCGATATGCGGACAACGATGAGGTTTTCCAGCGATCGCTTACCCGCGTCGGGCCAATCTGGTCGAGCGCAATGAACCTGGACGTCAACACACTCTTTCTCGTCACCGTCTACGTTGAAGCGATCCTCGGATTGCTGTTGTTATTCGCCTGGGCGCAAAATTCCGCGATTACCGCCGTGGCTTGGTGGGGCTTCGCGCACCTGTTGCGCGCCGGCTCGGTGATGCTGTTCGGCTGGTACGGCGCGGTGTCGGATCTGATCTCGATCGACCTCGCCAACGTGATACTGTTCACGGCCTTTGCTTTGACCTGGACCGGCGCGCGCGTGTTCGACCATCGCCGCCCGCAGCCGATCCTGCTGTTCGGCGGCGCCGTGCTTTGGCTCATCATCAGCAGCATCCCGGCGGTTGCCGACTCCTTCAGTCTGCGCGTGCTGCTGAGTTCAGGCATCATCACCGCCTACACCTGGGCGACGGCCTACGAGTTCTGGCGCGGGCGCAGCGAGCCTCTGGTCTCGCGCTGGCCGGCGATCTTCATGTTGTTCGCGCACGGCGCGCTGTATCTGCTGCGGACGCCGCTCGGGGCCATGCTGCCGTGGGTGCCAACCGACAAAGAGGTGTTCGAAAGCGTCTGGCTAACCGTGCTCAGCTTCGAGGGACTGTTGTTTACCATCTCGATCGCCTTCATCCTGCTGGCGATGGCGAAAGAGCGCACTGAGTATTGCCACAAGACCGCGGCGCTGATCGATCCGCTGACCGGCATCGCCAACCGCCGTGCCTTCCTGCAGGATGGCCAAGCCCAGCTCAAGCGGCAGGTGGCCAATCCGCGTCCGACCGCGGTGATGTTGCTCGATCTCGACAACTTCAAATCGATCAATGATCGCTTCGGCCACGCGATCGGCGATCGCGTGCTGGAGATTTTCGCCGACGTGGCGAGTGGCTGCGTGCGGCGCATCGACCTGTTCGGTCGCCTCGGCGGCGAGGAATTCGCGGCGCTGTTGCGCGACACGACGCGCGACCGGGCCTTAATCGTCGCCGAGCAGATCCGCGTCTGCTTCGCCGACGCCACGCGCGACGTCGACGGTCGGCCGGTCGTCGCCACGGTGAGCATCGGCATCGCCGTCTGTTATGACGCCGTGCTCGACCTCTCGGCGTTGCTGGCGCAGGCCGACCACGCGCTCTATCGCGCTAAAGACGGCGGCCGCAACCGCATCGAGGTCGCCTCGCTCGAGCTTATGCTGGACCGTGCCAAGCGCGGTACCGCAGATCTTCTCGGCGCCGTCGGCGGCAAGTCAGCCACATCGGCGGGGAAATCCGCAGCCTGACGTGCCGGCGTCGGCTCTTCCTTTACATGACGCGCTCGGTGCCGTGCCGTGCCCCCGGCGGGCTGTCGAGGCATGTGGTTTTTACCGACGTAGTTCTACGTAGGCGAAATTGCGGCGCTGTTAACCGGACGGTGATCGTGCCGCTGTTCCTATTTCGCAGGCGGCAAGCGTCGCGGGCGTGTCGGTCGCAGGCTCAGGCATGATCAATCTTCACCTCCTGCTCGTCGATGACGAGAGCGATATTCGGCAGACGGTCGAGGCGTCGCTGGCGCTCGATCCGTTCTTCATTCTGCGCGACTGTGCTTTAGGCGCGGAGACGCTCGCTGCGGCCGTGGCCTGGCGACCCGATCTCATTCTGCTCGACGTCATGATGCCCGACATGGATGGTCCGACGGTGCTGGGGCGATTACGTGCAGACCGGCGCACCGCGCCGATCCCGGTCGTCTTCCTCACGGCGCGCGCCGAGGGGCGCGAACATCAGCGTCTTAGGGCGCTCGGCGCCGCCGGCGTGATCGCAAAACCGTTCGATCCGCTGCGGCTCGCCGCAGAACTGCGCCGCTACGTTGCCGTCGAGGGCGTTCTTTCGCCTGCGCGCGAGGGTTTCCTGCGACGCCTTGAGGCCGACGCCGGCGTGCTTTCGGACTGCCGTCGGCGCTGGACACAGCGTTATTCGAAAGTCACGCTGACGCGCATCCACGAGATTGCGCATTCGCTTGCCGGCGCCGGCGGCATCTACGGGTTCGCCGGCATCACTTGCGCATCGGCGGCGCTTTCGGACGCCGCCGAAAACAATCTGGCCGGCCGCGCCCCGCCGATCGAAGTCGATCGCGCCCTCAACGGACTGCTCGAGCGCATCGCCGCGCACTAGTGGACCGATTCGGCAATTCGGGCGCGCTGGTGGGACACCGCCTCGCGGGAGCTTCGGGCGCGCCGAAGCCGTTTCTTGTCGATGGTTGGATTTGATAGGGTGGACGGTCGACCCTTGCCCCGGGAGATCGATCATGCTCGACATCAGCAAGCAACACGGCGCGGCGCCCTTCGACACGGCGCGGCTCGATCAGCTGATGGACGACGCCGGCATCGATGTGTTGCTGGCGACCTCCAAGCACAATGTCCAATACCTGCTCGGCGGACATCGCGCCTTCTTCTTCGACACCATGGATGCGATCGGGGTCACCCGGTACCTGCCGGTGTTCATCTATCCGAAGGGCGCGCCGCAAAAGGCCGGCTATTTCGGCCATCGCATGGAAGGTTATCAGGCCGCGGTGAAGCCGTTCTGGGTGTCCGAGGTCGACACCAAGAGTTCGGGCGCAATCGATGTCATGGAACGGGCCGCCGGCTACGTGCGTCAACTCTTGGCCACGCCGCAACGCATCGGCGTCGAGCTCAGCTTCCTGCCGGCAGATGCCGCGGCGACGCTGTGCAAGGCATATCCCGACGCCGGGGATAAGGATGCACTGTTCGTGCTCGAGCGGTTGCGCGCCCGCAAAACGCTGGAAGAGTTGGCGAAACTGCGGCTCGCGTCCGATCTGGTCATCGACTCGATGCTCGCGGTCATCGACAGCCACGGACCCGGCGCCACCAAGGCGCAAATGGCCGAGGCGCTGCGCCGGGAAGAAACGATGCGCGGATTGATATTCGATTACTGCCTGATCGCCGCCGGCTCGAGCCTCAACCGCGCGCCCTCGGAGCAGCGCTGGGAGAAGGGCGACGTGCTGTCGCTCGATTCCGGCGGCAACTACCACGGTTACATCGGCGACCTCGCCCGCATGGGCATCGCCGGCGAGCCCGACAGCGAGCTTGAAGATCTGCTGGGCGAGGTCGAAGCCATCCAGCAGGCGGCGCGCAGGCCGATCCGCGCCGGCGTCAACGGTGGCGAGATTTATCAGGCGGCCGGCGCTGTGCTGCACCGATCGAAGCTGCACAATCACATCGACTTTCTCGCACATGCCATGGGGCTGGTCAGCCACGAGGCGCCGCGGCTCACCGGCTCCGGCCCGGTCCCCTATGACGCCTACGATGCGGACAAGCCGCTTGAAGCCGGCATGGTGATTTCGGTCGAAACTACCCTGACGCATCCGCGCCGCGGCTTCATCAAGCTCGAGGACACCGTCGCGGTGACGGCGGCAGGCTTCGAGGTCTATGGCGATCGTGCCCGCGGCTGGAACCGCGCCGGTGGCGCCAGCTGATCTTGTCCGCGCGCCCTCCGGCGTGGCGCACGACTTCAACGATCTCCTCACCGCGCAAGGATGCACTTAACGGCTTCTGGCCCGAATCTTGATTGTCACGGACGTAGGCATATGAAACTTCCTTCGCGATCTTTGCCTTCCTCAGCAAGATTTCGAGCCGGGCGCCCGATTATTTCAAAATTCCCCATGATCGGGTGATCAAGGTGGGCTTTCGTATTGAAATTTGACGACAGCGGGTATGACCGCAGATCGCCCGGCTTGACAATGCGCCGGGAAATCGGCTCGACATAACTGCCCCAATAAAGCAGCCTGCGTGACCCGATGCCGGACTTCTACGATGCCCTGGAGACGCGCGCGCCGGAAGCGCGTGAGCGCGAGCAATTCTCGAAGCTGCCGGGTCTGATCGCGCGCGCGATGAGCGCGCCGGGCTGGGCCGAGCAGCTTGCCGGCATCGACCCGAAGTCGGTGACGTCGCGCGCGGCGCTGGCCGGCCTGCCGGTGCTGCGCAAGTCAGACCTCAAGGAGCGGCAGCGAGAGAAGCCGCCGTTCGGCGGCTACGCCGTTACCGCGCCGGGCCAGCTCAAGCGCCTGTTGATGTCACCCGGCCCGATCTTCGAGCCCGAGGGTCACGGCAAAGATTGGTGGAATTCGGCGCGTGCGCTGTTTGCCGCCGGGTTTCGCCTGGGCGATATCGTGCACAACGCTTTCGCTTATCACCTGACGCCTGGCGGATTCATTCTCGAGTCGGGGGCGCACGCGCTGGGCTGCACCGTGATCCCGGGTGGCGTCGGCAACACCGAGCAACAGGTAGAGGCGATCGCCCATCTCAAGCCGGCCGGATACACCGGCACGCCGGATTTTCTCAAAATCCTGCTCGATGCGGCTGAGAAAACCGGCAAGGACGTGTCCTCAATCAAGCGCGGCTTGGTTTCGGGCGCAGCGCTGCCGTCGTCGTTACGCGCGCACCTCGCCGACCGCGGGGTGGCCGTCCTGCAAAGCTACGCCACCGCCGAACTCGGCGTTATCGCCTACGAAACGGCGGCGCTCGAAGGCATGGTCGCCAACGAGACCGTCATCGTCGAGATCGTGCGACCGGGCACCGGCGATCCGGTGACCGAGGGCGAAGTGGGAGAGGTGGTCGTCACCTCGTTCAACGCCGATTATCCGATGATCCGTCTCGCCACCGGCGACCTCTCGGCGGTTCTTGCCGGCCGTTCGCCCTGCGGTCGCACCAACATGCGGATCAAAGGCTGGATGGGGCGCGCCGACCAGACTACCAAGGTCAAGGGCATGTTCGTGCATCCGGGCCAGATCGCCGAAATCGCCAAGCGTCATCCCGAGATCGGACGGGTTCGTCTTTCGGTCACGCGCGAAGCCGAGCAGGACGTGATGACGCTGGCGGCAGAATGCGCCGCGCGCCCAAGCGGGCTCGAAGACGCGGTGGCGGCGAGCCTGCAGTCTGTGACCAAGCTCAAAGGCCGCGTCACGCTGGTTGCGCCCGGAACGCTGCCGAACGACGGCAAGATTATTGCGGATGAGCGGAGCATTGGGTAGAGGCGCGATTTGGCGCCCGAGCACAAGCCACGCGATTGACCCGATTGTCAGGACCTACGTCTAAGCCACGAACATTTTGGCAAACCTATCGCGGCTGACGCATATTGCACTTCTGGTACAGTCTGCATCGATAGCACGGGGCAATGATCATTAGCGGCAGCCGCACAGTCGTTAGTGTGCCTGGACTCGACGCGCAGGGGGTGTCCGTTGGATGGTATCGCCAACGTGATCGCTATAGTGAAATTCTTTATCCTTTTGTGGCGAGTTGACGATGCTTCCATAATTCAGAATGGGCAGCGGTTTTCCAATCAAATAGCCCTGAATTTGTTCGCAGCCTTCATAACTCAGGATGCGGCGTTGTGCTTCGGTTTCGACGCCCTCCGCCAGCACTGGTAGTTTGAGGCTCCGCGTCAAGTTGATGACAGCACGGACAATTGCGGCATTGTTATTGTTGGTTTCTAAGTCCGACACAAAAGACCGATCGACCTTAATTTTGTCGAAGGGAAATGATTGAAGATATGACAGGGACGAATATCCCGTCCCGAAATCATCCATCGCGATTTTAACCCCTAGAGTCTTCAAACGCCGCAAGATCGCTTGAGCGCGGCCAAAATCATCGATAAGCACGCTTTCGGTAATTTCGAGTTCAAGTCGGGATGGTGACAGGCTGGTCTCGAGCAAGACAGCGTGCACAAGCGCAGGCAGATCGCCGTGGTGAAACTGCGCTGGAGATAAATTCACCGCAAGCAGGCTCTTGGACTTCCACGATGCTGCTTCCGTGCATGCCGTGCGCAGTATCCACTCGCCGAGCGGGATTATCAGACCGCCTTCCTCAGCAAGCGGAATGAAAACCGAAGGTAGAATCAAGCCGCGGGTCGGATGGTGCCAGCGGACAAGAGCTTCAAAACCGATAACAGTCCCATCAATCAGGGCTTCGGGTTGATAGACAAGTTGGAACTCGCCGTTTTCAAGGGCCGATCTGAGGTCATGTTGAAGCTCGCGATGCGCGCGCAACTGGCGATCCATTTCAGGTTCAAAGAACCGATAGGAGCCGGGACCTTCTGCCTTGGCGCGATAGAGTGCTGCGTCGGCATTGCAAATGAGCTTCTCGGCGTCGGTGGCGTCATTTGGGTAGATCGCCACCCCTATGCTGGCATTCGCCGTGAGTTTTTGCCCATCAATCTGGATGGAATCGCCGAGACTCGTAACGATCCGTTCGACCAAACGAGCAGTCGCGTCAAGAAGTTGAGTCCCCGTTACGATAATTGTGAACTCGTCACCGCCGATGCGCGCCAGAAAGGCGCCGCCGATTGCCGCTTTTAATCGCTTTGCCACCTGGCAAAGAAACGCGTCGCCGATTGAATGGCCAAATAAATCATTCACATATTTAAACCGATCAAGGTCCAAACACACCAGCCCAAACTGCTCACCTGACCCCCTCGCTCGCTCCAGCGTCGTTGCAAAACATTCGTTGAATGCTGCGCGGTTTGGCAGACCGGTGAGAACATCATGATGCGCAAGGTGTGCGATCCTTGCTTCATATTGCTTGCGTTCGGTAATTTCCTGATGAGTAGCGACCCAACCGCCATCGGCTATAGGCTGGTTCACCACCTCAATGATGCGACCATCCGGCAGGTTAACGGTGACGTTGATCTTCTCTCTATTGCGCGCTGCAGTCTTTATCTTAAACTCATATTCCGTCGGATTGCCCGTAAAAACACCGCGCTGCCTGCGATGCTCAAGCATCTCGAGCAGTGTGCAACCAGGCTTAATCACATCAGCGGATAGGTTATACATCCGAATGTAGCGTTCATTACATATAACGAGCCGCCCCTCGCCGTCGAACATGCATAGACCTTGAGACATATTGTCTAGCGCGACATCGATTTGGTCATTTGCGCGCTGTAGCGCCCGCGTTTTATCGGCCAGATTTACCTCACGTTCAGCGAGCGCGTCTTCGGACATAAGAACGCGATGGAATTGTTTGCTCAACATTTTGAGAAGGAACGCCGCGCATATCAATGCAAGCACGGTGCCGACGCCGATTAATGTTGCCCGGCGATACCAATGCGCCAGTGCAGCAGCTTGCGATACGGCTATATCGACGACTAATGGATAGTCATGTAACGGGTGTACGGCAACCAAGCGTGCCTGACCGTCAAAAAATCCAGGCGACCAATAGTGTCCGCCACCCGCCGCAACCAATTTGTACCACGGCGATCCCACCGGCATTTTCTGATTGCTGCGGTCTACTGCGGCCGGGTAGCGTATTAATATCGTGCCGTCGGAGTGCAGCAGCGCAAATGATTGATCGCGCAAAGGTGTGATTGAATTATAGATGTTCTGGAAATACGAGCTGCTCAATCCGACTAAAACCACGCCGCGAAATTCGTTATGTGCGCTATTGATGCGTTTGCTCACAAAGATTGTTCTCGCGCCTGTAACGGGGTTTGTCAGAAGGTCACTGATGTAAAGTCTGTCGTCATTTTCGTGCTTAAAGTGCTGGAAGTAGTCGCGATCGACTACGTCCATCCTTGGCTCGGACCAATGCTGCGTTGTGTTTGCGATGTGGCCGTCCCTGTCGATGACGGCAATAAAGTCGGCCTGCGACAAGCGACCTAGACGTTCTCTTAGGAACTCATATAAATCAGGGCTTCGGATGTGCTGATCAAATTCTTCTTCCGGTGACAGAGCTTGTTTTTCCGCTTGTTCACGAACATCGGTTAGAACGATATCGACCGATTGAATTGATCGAGCGAGTTGCTCACTGAGTACCGTAGCAATGTTGCCGATGTTGGCATTAACCTCCTGAATTGCGTCTGCACGAAGCCCCCAAATTGTGAGACCGATCGCTAAAACAGATGACGCGATGAGCCCAAAAGCCACGTGGCTGAGCATTCGGAAGTTATGGCGGCGGATATTGGTCGGCATGCCGATTTATCGGGCGGTTGCTTTTGTGTGAAGCATAGGCGCATTCGATTAGCTGGCATTTAAGCGAGCCTGCAATCGCTGGGTTGTATGAATCAGTGCTTAATCTACGTCTCGGATTTGCGATGAATTGCAATTACTTTAAGGCGAACGTCGTCGCGCTTATTGAAAGGAGGGCGCCCGCCAATGGCAATAGGCGGGCTCCGAGAGCCTTATGCTGCTCACCACTGGGCGCAGCGATTCGCATCAAGGCACTTGACGGTCAGGAGCTGATGAATGCGCTGATCGTAACGATCCGCGATGCAATCCACGTCCTTGCCGCATGACGCGAGAGCATGACGCCACGAGTGTTGCTCGGCATCAAGCACCTGCTGTTGCCTTGCAGACAGGGGTTTGCGCAAATGCATGACCAAATAGGTCATTTGCCGGTCGCGAGATGACAATCGAGGGGTCTGATAAATCACGACTTCATTCGCCGACTTTGCGTCGGCACAGTTGGAGCTCTGCGCCTCTGCGCCAGAGGCGCAAAACAGCAGCAACCCCCATAGTACTCGACGCGGTTGGATAAGGCGTTGAGTTGATTCATAAAAGCGATTCTTTGCCTGACAGCACAGGATCGCGATCATGCAATCGATATTCTCGAACGCCTTATCCAGGGCGGTAGCCAA
>JBEKWO010000050.1:0-28285 GCA_049512975.1 Xanthobacteraceae bacterium
GCTCGTCTTCCCAATTCGACGTTGTGCCTACCATGGTCGGCCCTCCAAAAGCCGACCACCCATGAATCATTGAAAAACTGATTTGGGAATCCCGTGCCGCTAAAAATCTGCCAAAGTAGTGCTAGGCTGACGATCGTCGTTCGGTGCTACAGTGGCGATTGGACGCCTCGATATCCAACTGCCGTTCATACCGAGTCGAAAAAATGACCGAGATCTTGAGAACGCAGCCGGAGCGTTTCGCCGCCCTGCCCGGCTTTCCCTGGCGTGCACACAGCCGCGGCGACCTGCCGGGCTATTCCCGCCTGGCGATGTCCTATCTCGACGAGGGGCCGGCCGATGCGCCGGTCTTTCTCTGCCTGCACGGTCAACCGACCTGGAGCTATCTCTATCGGCGCATGATCCCGCATTTTCTGGCGGCCGGCAGCCGCGTGGTCGCGCCCGACTTTTTTGGTTTCGGCCGCTCCGACAAGCCGGCCGACGATCGCGTTTACACCTTCGACTTCCATCGCAACAGCTTGCTGGCCTTTATCCGCGCGCTCGACCTCACCGACGTGACACTCGTAGTGCAAGACTGGGGCGGTCTGCTCGGCCTGACGCTGCCCTTGGACATGCCCGAGCGCTTTAGCCGATTGATCGTGATGAACACGGCGCTGCCGACCGGCGACGTGCCGCTGTCCAAGGGATTTTTGGATTGGCGGGCGTTCTCCAACAGTCATCCGGACATGGCCGTCGGCAAGCTCTTGGCGCGGGCGTGCCCGCATCTATCGCCCGCCGAGGCCGCCGCCTACGACGCGCCTTATCCGGACGCCCGCTATAAAGCCGGCGTACGCCGCTTTCCCAATCTGGTGCCGGAATTTCCCGACAGCCCCGGGGCCGCGATCGGTCGCGCCGCTCGCGACTTCTGGCGCAACGATTGGCGCGGACGCAGCGTCATGGCGATCGGCATGGCCGATCCCGTGCTCGGACCGCCGGTGATGCGGGCGCTGCATCGCGACATTCGCGGCTGCCCGCCGCCGCTCGAATTCGCCGACGCCGGGCATTTCGTGCAGGAATGGGGTGAGCAAGTTGCCCCGGTGGTGATCGCGGCGCTGGATATTTAGCAACCGCTCCGCAGCTCGTTGAGGAAGGAGAGTTCAATGCCGAAGGTGATCTACGAGAAGGATGGCAGGATCGGGCGCATTACGCTCAACCGCCCGGAGGTCATGAACGCCATCGACGACGACGTTCCGGTCGAGCTCGCCGCCTGCGTCACCCAAGCCAACGCCGATGCCGGCGTCCACGTCATCGTGCTGTCGGGCGCCGGCGACGCGTTCTGCGCCGGCTACGATCTGACCTATTACGCGCAAGGTAGCGGCGGCACCGGCGTCACCCAGCCGATGCCGTGGGACCCGATGAAGGACTATGCCTTCATGATGCGGAACACCGAGCTGTTCATGAGCATCTGGCGTTCCTACCGGCCGGTGATCTGCAAGGTGCACGGCTATGCGGTCGCCGGCGGCTCCGACATCGCGCTCTGCGCCGACATGATCGTCATGAGCACCGACGCGCGGATCGGCTATATGCCGACCCGGGTGTGGGGCTGCCCGACCACGGCGATGTGGGTCTATCGCCTCGGCCCCGAGCGGGCCAAGCGCATGCTGTTCACCGGCGACAAGATCACCGGCAGCGAAGCCGAGAAACTCGGGCTGGTGCTCAAGGCGGTGCCGCCCGCCGAGCTCGATGCCGAAGTCGAAGCGCTGGCGGAACGGATGGCGACCGTGCCGGTCAATCAGCTGATGATGCAGAAGCTCGTCATCAACCAGGCGATCGAGGCCATGGGGCTGAAGACCACGCAGCTCATTGCCACCGTGTTCGACGGCATTACCCGGCACTCGCCCGAAGGCGTGAATTTCAAAACACGCGCGGAGACGGCCGGCTGGAAGCAGGCGGTCCGCGATCGCGACAACGGCACTTGGGATTGGACCGAAAACCGGCCCATCGATGGGCCTCGCTGATCGGACAGGCCGGCGCACCATGCGGCGGAGCGCGCTTTGACGGTCATAAAACATCAGGAACCCGGCGGGCGATTGATATGTATCAACGTCCGCCGATGCGGATTTGCTGCATATCATCCGTTCGCTTGGGTTTCCCGAGGCAGCCGAGAATGTTTCTCTTGAAAGGCACCGACCTCGCCCCACCGCCGGTGCTGCGGTCTGCGGGCTGGCGTCACTTTCTTGCTGTCGCCGGTCCCGGCATCGTCGTCATGCTTGCCGACACCGATGCCGGCAGCATCATCACGGCCGCACAAAGCGGCGCGCAATGGGGCTACCAGCTGTTGCTGCTGCAATTGGTCCTGGTGCCGATCCTGTACATTGTGCAGGAACTGACCGTGCGGCTCGGTCTGGTGACGCGCAAAGGACACGCCGAGCTGATACGCATCCACTTCGGCCGCGGCTGGGCCTGGCTTTCGGTCGCGACTTTGGTGCTGTCTTGCGTCGGCGCGCTGTTGAGCGAGCTGAGCGGGTTGGCGGGTGTCGGCCTGCTGATGGGAGTGCCCATACCCGTCACCATGTCGCTGATCGTCGTCGCGCTGATCGTCATGGCGTATCGGGGCTCATATCTGTTCGTCGAACGCATAGCGATCGCCGTCGGCGCATTTGAGGTGGTGTTTTTGTTCGTCGCCTGGCGGGCGCATCCCGACCTTGCCGCCGTGGTGTCGGGAGCTGCCGATATCGCCTGGCAGCAGCCAAAATACCTGTACCTGGTCGCCGCCAATATCGGCGCGGTGATCATGCCCTGGATGGTGTTTTATCAGCAGTCGTCGGTCGTGGAAAAAGGCCTGTCGCTCGACGATTTGCCGGCCGCGCGACTGGACACCGCATTCGGCGCGACGGTGACACAAATCGTCATGGCCGCGGTGCTGATTGCGACGGCGGCGACGCTGGGAAAAGCCATGCAGTCCGGCTCGCTCGACACGGTGCAACAAATCGCCCAGGCGATCACGCCGTACCTCGGCGAAACCACCGGCAAACTCCTGTTCGGTCTCGGCTTGTCGGGTGCCGCCGTGGTCGCTACGATCGTCGTAACGCTGACCGCGGCGCGGACGCTGAGCGAAGTTCTCGGCACCAAGCATTCGCTGGAGCACGAACCGCATGAAGCGCCCTGGTTCTACGGTATCTACACGGCGACGTTGATCGCCGGCGGGCTTATCGTCGTCTCCGGCGTCAACCTCGTCAGTTTGAGCGTCGGGGTGCAGGTCATGAACGCGCTGTTGCTGCCGATCGTCCTGGGATTCCTTTATTTGCTGGCGCGACGGCTGCCCAAGCCTTATCGGCTGCAAGGCGCGTATGCCGTCATCATTGCGATCGTGATCGCCTCGACTGTCGTCTTCGGGGTGTATTCCGGACTGGCTGGATTGTGGGGTTGAGGGTCGGAACAATATCGTCCGGCATGAACTTTCGTGCAGAGAGAGCGCGACGTCACCTGGGGGAGCACAGATGCAGGATATTCAGGCCAGGACCATCCGGAAGGTGTCGGTACGGTTGATTCCATTCCTGATCGTTTGCTATTTCATTGCCTATCTCGATCGCGTGAATGTGGGCTTCGCCGCGATCACGATGAACAAAGCGCTCGGTCTGACCGCGACCATGTTCGGCTTCGGGTCCGGTATCTTCTTCCTCACCTACTTCCTCTTCGAAGTGCCATCGAACCTGTTCCTCGACCGGTTCGGTGCCCGCAAGTGGATCGCGCGCATCATGATAAGTTGGGGCATCCTCTCCGCCCTGATGGCGTTCATCCCAGGCATCGCCCGTGCCACCGGATTTAGCGCCGAGACCACTTTCTACGTGATCCGCGCGCTGCTCGGCTTCGCCGAGGCCGGATTTTTCCCTGGCATCATCTTTTATCTGACGCTGTGGTTCCCCTCGGTTTATCGCGGCCGCATCATCGGCTCCTTCATCGTCGCGATTCCGCTCTCCTCAGTCATCGGCGCGCCGATTTCCGGCATGATCCTAGGCATGGACGGCGTCGGCGGCTTCGCGGGCTGGCAATGGCTCTTTATCATCGAGGCCGCGCCAGCGGTGCTGCTCGCCTTCGTCACCTACTTCTACCTCACCAGCCGGCCGGCCGACGCGCGCTGGCTTGCGGACGACGAGCGCGCTTGGCTCAGCGACCGCCTCGACGCCGAGCGCCGGCAGCGCGAGCGCGTGCATGAACTTTCGGTCTTCCAAGCCATGTTCAATCCCCGCGTCTGGGCGCTGGCCCTGGTCTATTTCGGCTTGGTGGCCTGCCTTTACGGCGTCGGCTTCTGGTTGCCGCAGATCATCAAGGCCTTTGGCCTGTCGAACGCCGTGACGGGCTGGGTCGTTGCCATCCCCTACGCCATTGGGGCCGCGTTCATGATCTGGTACGGCCGTCATTCGGATGCTAAGGCCGAGCGCAAAGCTCATGCTGCGGTCGCCCTCTTGATCGCTGCCGCCGGCATCGCCGGTTCGACGTTGACCGGCAACCCCACGCTGACCGTCGTTGCCTTCACGATCGGCGCCTGCGGCGTGTTAGCGGCCCTGCCGGTGTTCTGGACCTTGCCGACCGCCGTGCTGTCCGGCAGCGCCGCCGCCGCCGGCATCGCCGTGATCAACTCAATCGGCAATCTCTCGGGCTTCTTCGGGCCCTATGCCATGGGCTGGATCAAGGACGCGACCGGCAGCTTCACCGGCGGGCTATTGCTGATTGCTGCGCTGGCGCTCGCGGCCATGGTCATCGTGCTGGCGCTTGGCCACGACACCGCGCTCGAAAAGGCCCCAGCCGCGACGCAACCGGGCGCTACGGCGGCCTGATAGCGTTTTTTGAACGCGACCGAATTCAGTCGACCCTTATGATTCGGCCGCGCTCGGATGATCCGATCGCGGATCGCCCCTTGGAATCTGGTTAGTGTGATCGGAGTGTTACGTACGGATGGGGATGAAAAGCATGGGATCGCAACTCGAGGTGCGGATCGTATGGGGCGATTGCGACGAACAAGGAATCGTCTTTTATCCAAAATATTTCTATTGGATGGACAGCGCCTTCCAAGCGTTGCTGCGCGACGCCGGCCAAAGCCTGCGGGCGATGCGCGAGGACCATGGCATTGTCGGCATTCCGATCGTCGAGGCTAACGCCCGCTTCCTCGCATCGGCGACCCACGAGGAGGTTCTCAGGATCGAAGCGGAGATTCGGCATTGGGGCGAAACGAGCCTTCGTGCTGAGTACAAGGGATTCTGCGAAGACAGACCGATCTTTGAGGGGTTCGAGGCGCGTGTCTGGCTCGGGCGCGGAAGCAACGGCCGGCCGGCGGCGGCCACCATCCCAGAAGCCTTTAAGAAGGCATTTGCCGCATCTTGATCCGCGCCGGCAGCACGAGAGCGGCCCTTGGTCTGATCGCGCCGCCTCGCTGATTATTATTGCAAACGAGGTCGCCGACTAGCGGTCAGCGAGGGTGGCTTTTTTGGCCGTAGGGAGAGGCGGCGTTTGTGGTCGAGCGACCACTCCGGCTCACGCCGCATCCGGACCCGCCGGCGGCGGCGACGTGCCCTCGAACGCATCGATGCTCGCTGCCGGCGCCGTTTGCGCGCGTTTGCGCATCAGCGACAGCCAGCGCCGTCCGAACAGCGCGAGCACCAGCGCGCCGTAAAACAATCCGCCGATCAGCGCCAGCACCAGCAATTCCGCTGCGTCGCGAAACCTGGACAACGACGACAACAGCGCGGTGACCAAAGGCGCGGCGAAGAACAGCAACAGTGCGAAGGCAAGCCCGGCCGCCGCCAGTTTGGCGAGCGAGGATTTCAGCGTCGCATCACAGGCGATCAGGCCGGCGCGCGCGGCGAACCAAAGCACCAGAATGAAATTGATCCAGGCGCCGATCGACGTCGCCAGCGCCAGCCCGACCTGCGCCAACGAACCCATCAGCGCGACCTTGAAGACGATGTTGACCGCGGTGCCGATCAGCGCCGCCTTGACCGGCGTCGCAGTGTCGCCGCGGGCGAGGAACGGCGCCACCACGCTGCGGATGAGCACGAAGGGAACAAGCCCGATCGTGTAGGCCATGAGCGTCATCGCCGCCGCGTGCGCATCCTCGGCTGTGAAACGGCCGCGCATGAACAGGCCACGCATGATCTGATCGGGCAGCACCAGGAAGGCGACGACGCAGGGGATTGCCAGAAGGAGCGCGAATTCGATGGCGCGGTTCTGCGCCGCGCGGGCGCCCGTGTCGTCGCCGGCCGCGATCCGGTGCGTCATCTCCGGCAGCAACACCGTGCCGACGGCAATACCGATGACGCCGATCGGCAGCTGGTCGATGCGGTCGGCGTAATACAGCGCCGAGATCGCACCCGCCGCCAGGAAGCTGGCAATGATGGTATCGGCGAACAGCGCGAGTTGGGTGCCGGCCGAGCCGATCGTCGCCGGAATGAGCGCCTTGAAGAAGCGGCGCACATCGTCGTCGAAGCGCAGCGCGCGAAAGGACGTGAACACGCCGGCGCGCAGCGTATCGCCGCCGACCAGCGCGGCTTGCAGCACGCCGGATATCAGCACCCCCCACGCCGCCGCATAGGCGGCGCCGCCGAACCAGGCGTAAAGCGCGAGCGTCGCCATCATCGACAGGTTGAGCAGGATCGGCGCCGCCGCGGCGGCGGCGAAGCGATGCAGCGCGTTGAGAATACCGCCCCACAACGTCACCAGCGTGATCAGCAAAAGGTAAGGGAACGTGATCCGCGTCAGCGACACCGCCGAGGCGAACTGGTGCGGCTCGTGCGCGAAGCCGGGGGCGAGAACCTCGATTACCTGCGGCGTGAACAGAAGCGCCAGCGCCAGCAGCACCACCTGGGTGGCGATCAGAAGCGTGAAGATGCGGTCGCCGAAGGCGCTCGCCGCCGCCGCTCCGCCCTGGGTGCGAATGCGCGCGTAGGCCGGAATGAAGGCGGCGTTGAAGGCGCCTTCGGCAAATATGGCGCGGAAGTGATTCGGCAGCCGGAAAGCGACGAAGAAGGCGTCGGCGACCGGCCCGGCGCCGAGGATTGCCGCCAGCATGATGTCGCGGAGAAAGCCCGTGAGGCGCGAAACAAGGGTAAAGCCGCCGACGGTGAGAATCCGCTCGATCATTGCCGCCCTTTATCCTCCCCCGCAAAGCAGGGGAGGATAAGCCCTCTAGCCAGCCAGCGCGCAGCGAACCGCGGCGATGATACGATCCTGGACCGGCTGGTCGAGATAGGCATGCATCGGCAGGCTGATCACTTCCCCGGCCAATCGCTCGCTCACCGGCGCGCCGCCGTCCGCTACCGGGAAGCCGCGATAGGCGGCCTGCCGGTGCAGCGGTTTGGCGTAATAGATCGCCGTCGGGATGCCTTGCGCCTTGAGCGCGGCCGCGACCGCGTCCCGCCGTCCGGGCGCCAGCCGTATGGTGTATTGCGCCCACACCGAGGTCGATTCGTTGCCGACGCGCGGCACCGTCGCAACGCCGGCGAGCCCTGAGGCGTAACGCCGCGCCACCGTGTTCCGCGCCACAATTTCTTCCGGAAAGATTTTCAGCTTTTCCAGGAGGATCGCCGCCTGGATGGTATCGAGCCGGCCGGTGATGCCGATGCGGGCGGCATCGTACTTGTCGGCGCCCTCTCCGTGCACGCGCAGGCTTTTCACGCGAGCGGCCAGCTCGTCATCGTCGGTGAAGACGGCGCCGCCATCGCCATAACAGCCGAGCGGCTTGGCCGGGAAAAAACTGGTGGCGCTTGCCGTTGCCAGCGCGCCAAGCTTGCGACCCTTATAGATCGCGCCGAAGGCCTGCGCCGCATCGTCGAGAACACGCAGGCCGTGCGCGGCGGCGATAGTAGCCATGGCGTCGTGATCGGCCGGCAGACCGAACAGATCGACCGGGATCACGGCCCGCGGCGTCAGCCCGAGCCGCTTGGCGGTCGCCACCGCGCGCTCGCAACTTGCTGGATCGAGGTTGAAGGTTTCGGCGTCGACATCGGCCATCACCGGCGTCGCGCCGGCCAGCGCCACCACTTCGGCGGTCGCGCAGAACGTGAAAGCCGGGACGATCACGGCATCGCCCGGTTTGATCCCCCACGCCATCAGCACAAGCCGCAGCGCATCGGTTCCGCTCGAACAGGCGATCGCGTGCCGCGCGCCGCAGAACGTCGCAAGCGCGGCCTCGAGCGCGCGCACTTCGGGCCCCTGGATGAACTGGCAATGCGTCAGCACCCGCGCAATCGCATCGTCGATGGCGCGGCCGAGGCGGCAGCGCTGGGCGGCAACGTCGATGAACGGGATCGCCTTGTCTTCAAGGCGAGTGTGTTGATTCATGATTCGATCCTGGCTCGGTGCCGACTCGATCGGCGCCCACTTAGCGCCTTATCGGTGCTGTTGGAAACAGGCCGCGCTCTGTTCTTTGTTTGAGCATAATCTTTTCTGAAAACCGCCGTCCGCTGTTCCGGATCATGTGCTAGCCGGCGACGCGGCGCGGCTTGCGCTGCAGCACGCTCGGTTGCGGGGCGCGGGCGGTCAAGCAGCGTATCGCGATCTCAAGGCTCGCGACCCCTTCCTCCCCGGTCACGGCGGGGGCGCGGCCGCCGCGAATGGCTTCGACGAACGCCAATAGCTCGGCGCGCAACGGCTCGGCATAGCCGACCGACAAATGCCGCATCGAGTAGCTGCCGTCGGCCTGGAAGCCGAAGCATTCGGTGACCTGCAGCGTCAGCAAATCGGCCATGAGATATTTGTCGCGGGTGGCGATGTGGATGGTGCGCGCCTTGAACGGCGTCAGCCAGTTCGTGTTGATGTGCGCCAGCACGCCGGAGGCGGTGCGGAACTGCAACAGCGCAATGTCCTCGCGCTCGGCGACGGCGCTCGACAGTTGCGGCTGGATTTCGACGATCTCCGAATTGGTGAACCAGCGGATCAGGTCGATGTCGTGCACCGCCAGATCGATCACCACCCCGACGTTCGACATGCGCGGCGGGAACGGGCCGACGCGGGTAATAGCGATCGACAGGATGTCCTGGCCCTTGATCGCCCGCTTCATCGACTCGACCGCCGGATTGAAGCGCTCGACGTGGCCGACCATCAGCGCAACACCGGCGCGGTGCGCGGCGGCGACGATGGCGTGGCCCTCCTCGACCGTCGGCGCAATCGGCTTCTCGACCAGGAGATGGATGCCGCGGGAAATGCACTGCAGCGCCAGATCGTGATGCAGGTGCGTCGGCGCCGCGATGGTGATCGCGTCAAGCCGGCAGCGGAGCAAGCCATCGATGTCGGCGAAGGCGTCACAACCGAGCGTGCGGGCGACGAAATCCCTCTGCTTGCGGTCTGGATCGGCGATACCAACCAGGTGGACGCCGGGTATCCCCGATAACACGCGCGCATGGTTGCTCCCCATGACGCCAACGCCCACCACCCCGATTTTCAAGGGACCGTCTGCGCCAACCCTGACAGCCTCAGCCATGATTCAACAGGCTCCCCCTCGACTGTATCGCCCACGCCCCTCCACCTAGCATGGCCTGAGCCGACTGGCGACCCATTCCGGCCGGAACCTAAACACGTTTTGCTTCCAAGGCTTACGATGGCACCGCTGTGCGGCCCATCGTAACATGGCGGTTTCCCGCTCCGCCCCCAGCGGGGCGGGTCGTTCGTGGAAGGTCGGATCATGCGCTGGGCTTCTCTCCTCTCTCTGCTCTGCTTCGGCGTCGCCACCGCTTTCGGCGCCCCCTCCCCGGTCCGAGCGGCCGATGACGGCGCAGCCTACGGGCCGCAATTGCAGGGCTTCGAGTATCCCTGGCCGGTGTCGCACTTCTCCTTCACCTCGCAGGGCGAGGCCCTGGAGATGGCGTATATGGACGTCAAACCAACGACACCGAATGGCGCGGCGGTCTTGCTGTTGCACGGCAAGAACTTCTGCGCGGCGACCTGGCAGGACACCATTGGAGTATTGAGCGACGCCGGCTACCGCGTCATCGCTCCCGATCAGATCGGGTTCTGCAAATCGACCAAGCCGGCACATTACCAATACACATTCCAGCAGCTCGCCGGGAACACCCATGCGCTGCTGGCTTCGCTGGGCATCGGCCGCATGACCATCGTCGGGCATTCGACCGGAGGCATGCTCGGCGTGCGCTACGCGCTGATCTATCCCGAGGACGTCGACCAGCTTGTGCTCGTCGATCCGATCGGACTGGAGGACTGGAAGGCGAAGGGCGTGCCGTGGCAAAGCGTCGATGCGTGGTACGCACAGGAGCTGAAAACCACCGCCGACAGTATTCGCAATTATCAGCGCACGACCTATTACGCCGGAATCTCGTCGCCGACATATGAACGCTGGGTGCAGATGCTGGCGGGACTCTATCGCGGTCCGGGTCGCGATATCGTCGCCTGGAATTCGGCACTGCTCGACGACATGATCTACACCCAACCGGTGTTCTACGAGTTCGAGCAAGTCAAAGTGCCGGTGTTGCTGATGGTCGGCGACAAGGACACCACGGCATTTGGCAAGTACCTGGCGCCACCCGCAATCCGCGCCACGTTGGGCAATTACCCGGTCCTGGCGAAGGCGGCGGCGGCGCGCTTTCCACGCGCCCACCTGGTCGAGTTTCCCGATTTGGGCCATGCGCCGCAAATCCAGGCTCCCGACGCGTTCCATAAAGCGCTGCTCGAGGGCATGCGGTCGCCTACGGGCGGCGCCGCGCATCCCGAAGCGCCCGCGGCGCGCTGAGACGCGGCCACTTTTCCGGATCATGCTCTAGAACTTGATTGAGACTCCCATGATGAAGGCCGTCCGCATGTCAGCATGGCTTCTGACCCTCGCCATCGTCATCTTGTCGTTGGTACCTCCCGAACTGCGGCCAAGACTCGGTGGACTTCACGCGCTCGAGCACTTCGTCATATTTTCGGCGACCGGTCTTGCGTTCGGCCTCGGCTATCGCCCGCGCTATTCCACTGCGATCGGATTAGTGTTGTTTGCCGGCGCCATCGAGTTAGCGCAGCTCTTCGTGCCCGGCCGCCACGCCCGCCTTAGCGATTTCATCGTCGATGCCTTGGCCGCCTGCGTCGGTTTGGCGGCTTCCCAGGTGTGGCGCGGAAACAACCGACCCGCCGCCGATCGCTGACGGTGGCGCTCATTTGGCATATTTACGGAAGTCCGGCTTGCGCTTGGCGTTGAAGGCGCGCACCCCTTCCTTCGATTCCTCGGTCTCGTAGTAAAGCTTGAGCGCCTGCATGCCGAGAGCGCCGATGCCGGCGATCGAATCGCTGTCGGCATTGAATGAGCGTTTGGCGATGGCGATGGCTGTGGGGCTGCGCTCCATGATCTCGCGGCACCACGCCTCGACCTCGGCATCGAGCTGGTCGTCGGGCACCACCTTGTTGACGAGGCCCATCGCCGCCGCCTCGTGCGCGGTATAGCGGCGGCACATGTACCAGATTTCGCGCGCCTTCTTCTCGCCGACGACGCGGGCCAGATAGGCCGTGCCGAAGCCCGGATCGACCGAGCCGACCCGCGGACCCACCTGACCGAATTGCGCGCTCTCGGCCGCGATCGTCAGATCGCACAGTGTCGCCAGCACGTTACCGCCGCCGATCGCATAACCCCGCACCTTGGCGATGACCGGCTTTGGCGCCAGCCGGATCAAGCCGTGCAGCGTCTCCATCGGCAGCCCGACCGTGCCGCGGCCGTCGTAGCCGCCGTCATGCGCCGACTGGTCGCCGCCGGTGCAGAATGCCCGCGTTCCGGCCCCCGTCAGCACGATGACGCCGATACCGGCGTTCCAGGCGCTGCGGTTCAGCGCGTCGATCAACTCGTCGCAAGTCTTGCCGCGAAACGCGTTGAGCTTCTCCGGCCTGTTGATGGTGATGGTCGCTACGCCGTCCCGCTCGTCATAAAGGAGATCGGTATATGTAACTTCGCCACTCATTGTTTGCCTTCCTGACGCTGGTTGGAATAATCCGAGCCGGCGCTTTCGCGCTGCTTCAGCCGTTGACCCAAAACGAAACGCGCTTTGGTTAGCGAAGTATCAATGAGGCAGCAAATTTCGCATTAATACAAACGCAATTGCGCGATGGTACTGTACCGTGAGACCGGGTCCCACCGGCAACCCCCTTTTGTATTCATGGATAAATCAGTCGCACCTCAAACAGGCACAACGAGCACGCGCCCCGAACCGATTGGCCGCGTGGTGAGCATCAACGGCTCGCAGGCTTCCGTCGAGCTCGTTGCGCGGGCGCTCCGCGACGACACCCCGACCGTCGGCAAATTTATCGGCCTGAAGACGAATAAGGCGGTCGTCATCGGCCTGATCACCGAGGTCACTGAGGAGCCGCTGGTCCCTGCGACCGGAAGTCAGACATTCCGCAAAGTGGCCAGCCTCGACCTGATTGGCGAGTTTTACTCAAGCGACGACGGTGCGTTGTGCTTCCAGCGAGGTTTCTCAGAGTATCCGAATATCGGCGATACCGCCCTGATGCTCACCGAGAACATGCTGCGGCTCGTTTATGGCAGGGCCGATGCTGATCACGCGCATATCGGCAATCTGCAGCAGAACCCGAACATCGGGGTGCACATCGACATCGATCATCTGGTGCGCCGGCATTTTGCCATCCTCGGCACGACCGGCGTCGGCAAGTCGAGCGGTGTCGCCATCATCTTGCAGAAGATCCTGGAAACACGACCACACTTGCGCATCTTCTCGGTCGATCCGCACAACGAGTATGGCCGCTGTTTCGGCGCCAAGGCGTAGGCGCTCACACCGCTGAATCTGCGTTTGCCATTTTGGCTGTTCAATTTCGAGGAGATCGTCGACGTCTTCTTTGGCGGCCGGCCGGGTGTCGACGAGGAAGTCCAGATTCTTTCCGAGGTCATTCCCCTGGCAAAGGTGGCCTATCAGCAGCTTCGTGCCGGGGACGATCGCCAGATCATCAAGAAACGCGATGCGCGCGGCGCCGGTTTTACCGCCGATACGCCGGTGCCTTATCGAATCGAGGATCTTATCAGCCTGCTCGACGAGCGCATGGGAAAGCTCGAGAACCGTTCATCGCGCATGGTCTATTACAAGCTCATCTCGAGGATTCAGACCTATCGGAATCATCCTCGCTACGGCTTCATGTTTGAGAACGCCAATGTCGGCGGCGATACTATGGCCGACGTACTCGGCGATTTGTTCCGGTTGCCCTCGGAAGGCAAGCCGATGACCATCATGGGTCTCGCCGGATTTCCGGCCGAGGTTGTGGACTCGGTCGTGTCGGTGGTCTGCCGGATGGCCTTTGACTTCGGTCTCTGGAGCGACGGCGTTTCCCCGCTGTTGTTTGTCTGCGAGGAGGCCCACCGCTACGCATCCGCCGACCGCAATATCGGCTTCGGCCCCACCCGTCGCGCGCTTTCGCGTATCGCCAAGGAAGGTCGCAAATACGGGGTATACCTCGGCTTGGTCACGCAGCGGCCAGCCGAAATCGACCCAACGATCCTGTCCCAGTGCTCAACGCTATTCGTCATGCGGTTATCGAACGAGTGCGACCAAGCATTTGTCCGCTCCGCGGTTTCGGATGCTGCGGCCAACCTGATTTCATTTATTCCCTCCCTTGGCACCCGTGAAGTGTTCACCTTCGGTGTCGGCGTCGCGCTGCCCACCTGCATGCGTTTCAAGGAATTGTCGGCCGACCGTCGGCCAAATAGTGAGGCGTTCGGCAACACCCGTTCTGACCTTCGCACCGATATTAGCCGCGATCTGATCGCGTCGGTGATCGGTCGCTGGCGCAGCGCGACCATGACCTACCGCACGAGCGACGACGGCGACCCTGGCTCACCGCTTGATGCGGTAACGAGACAGCCGGCCGATCAGCCGCTGCCCCAGGCATCGCCACTTCAATCAGCGGCGCGCGCCGACTCGCTGCGTTCAAGCATCTTGAGGAAGCCGCTTGACGCGAGCGCATTGGGCGGAGCACCGGCTGCCGCAGCGGGCTATCCGCCGACTCCCAGGTAATCACGTCGTTTGACCCGCAGCCGCGACCGGCACCACCGCTAGAGCCTCGCAGTTCTGCTGCGTCGACGGTCGCTAATGCGGCCGAAGGACCCGGCCGGCGACGGCATCGAGTTTCTTCAGCAGCGCCGGATCGCGCGCCTCGGGAGCGGTGATCAAGGCGTTGTCGAGCGCGCGATCCGAGCCGATCGGGCATGGCTCGTGCTCGCGCGGGAAATCGCGGGCGAGCCGCGCTACCAGTTGCTTGGCCTTCTCGGCGTTGGCCATCAGCACCTTGATGATGTCCTGCACGGTGACGGCGTCATGGTCCGGATGCCAGCAGTCGAAGTCCGTCACCATGGCGACGGTGGCGTAGCAAATCTCCGCCTCGCGCGCGAGCTTGGCCTCCGGCAGGTTGGTCATGCCGATCACCGAATAGCCGAGGTTCTTGTACGTGAGGCTCTCGGCGAGCGAGGAGAATTGCGGACCCTCGATGCAAACATAGGTGCCGTCGCGCACGACGGTGAGGCCCTCGGCCATCGCCGCCTCAGCGAGATGGATGCGCAGCCGCGGCGACACGGGATGCGCCATCGAGACATGCGCCACGCAGCCGGTACCGAAAAACGAATTCGCCCGGGCATGGGTGCGGTCGACGAACTGATCGACCAGAACGAAAGTGCCTGGCGGCAAATCCTCCTTGAACGAGCCGCAGGCCGAGAGCGAGACCAAATCGGTCACCCCGGCGCGTTTGAGCGCATCGATGTTGGCGCGATAGTTGATGTCGGTCGGCGACAGCCTGTGCCCCTTGTCATGGCGCGACAGGAAAACGATCGGCAGACCGTCGATCTCGCCCGTCAGTAAAGCCGCGGAGGGCTTGCCCCAGGGGCTGTTGACGGATTTGCTTTGTGCGTTCTTGAGCCCCGGCAAGTCATAGATGCCGGAGCCGCCGATGATGCCGAGGACGGATTTTGTCATGATGCCGATCAGGTTAGGGAGCGCCTTCGGCAGCCTTGCCCATTGCTCTCGGTGTTGTCAAAGGGTCTGACAGCGCGCGATGCGGCTTGTTCAGCGGATTACTCCGCTGCCGGCATCGCGGGGCGCGCCGCGCTCTTGCCGCAGCAGCGCTTCGGCCATTTCGCGCAAGCGCACCCTCTGCACTTTGGGGCCGTTCGGACTGTCGACGATCGGGAACGCATCCACCAGCACGATCCGCTCCGGAACCTTGAACCGCGCCAGTTGCTGCAGGCAACGTGACCGTAAGGCGCCCTCGTCCAGCACTGCCCCGTCGGCCGGCCGCACGAAGGCCACCGGCACCGCATCGCCCTCTCCGGCGGACGCCGCCACCACCTGGACGCCGGCGACGCCGGCCTGCACCTGGATCACGGCCTCGATCTCCTCGGGGCTGACCAGGAATCCGCCAAGCCGCATGGCATCGCCCAGCCGCGCCTCGTAGACGAATCCCGCGCCGGCCAGGCGGCCGAGATCGCCGGTGCGGAACATGCCGTCGACGTCGATCGCGCGCTCGGTCGCCGCCGGATTTTCCAGATACTCGATGAAGCGAGACGGGGCGTCGATCCACAGCTCGCCGGACGCGCCGGGCGGCAGCGTGCGGCTGGCCTCGGGATCGCGCACCGCAAGCCGGGCGCGCTTGCTGACAGGGACGCCACCGCCGAGCCGGCGGTTGTCGCCCTCCGAGATCGAGAACAGCGCCTGCACTTCCGAACTGCCGTAGAGGCCGCGGGGCTGCATGCCGACCGCCTCCGCGGCGGCGATCGAGGCGGCGGCGGAGGAGTGGAAGGCGGCGAAACCCGCGAAGCGCACCGACTGCAACGGACGCCCGGCAGCCGCCGCGGCGATGCGGCCGAACATGTCGTCGCCGCCGATCACGTGAGTGACCCGGTGCCGACGGATCAGCCCGGCCGCCGTCTCGCCGTCGAACTGCGCGAGGCAGACGACATGCGCCCCGCCGGCGATCGCGGCCATCGCCGCCGCATTGCCGAACGTTCCACAGAACGGCACCGCGCCAAGCAGCGCCGCATCCGCCGCATCCAGCCCGATATGGCGGGCGACGTCGACGGCGTGCCCGGCGATGGTCTGCTGATCGTGCAGGACCAGTTTCGGCCCGCTGGTGGTGCCTGAGGTCGTGAACGTCAGGCAGGGGGTCGTCCCGGTTGCCTCCTCCGGCCCCACACCGGCTGCGGCACCCTCGAGCGGCAACACCGGCAGGCTGGCGAGTTCCGTCACGCCGGAAGAAAGCCCAAACACGCAGCGCAATGCGGCGCGATCCTCAGGCGGCAGCGCGGCGAAAATCGCCGGGAAGTCGACCGGCGGGAATTCCCACTCCGTCACCAGCGCGATGGCGCGCGACCGGCGCAAGATGCTGCCGACTTCCGCCACGCGAAAGCGCGTGTTGATGTGGATGGCAAGCGCGCCGAGCCGAGCGCAGGCGAAGATCGCGGCCAGGTAGGCGGTGCTATTCGGCAACCACAGCGCCACCCGAGCCCCCGCGCCGACACCGCCGGCGCGCAGGCCCGCCGCCACCCGCAGCACGCGGTCTTGGAAGGCGCGCCGGTGCAGCGTGCCCGCGGCGTCGGTCACCGCCGGTTCCGCCGGATCCTTTCCGGACCAGCCCAGCAGTGCGCCCAGCGTGCGCGGATAGTCCGGCCCATAGGTTGTCCGCATCAACAGCTCCGTTACCCCCCATCACAGCGCGCAGGCGGATAAAAGTCGATGCCTCGGCGGCTTTGCCGTGGGGGTGACATGGTCTATCGTCCGGCCATCGTGGTGTTCTGTCATGAAGCGCCTTCATCGCTCTCGGTCGCTGTCCGTGCAGCCTGGTTCTGCCAACGCCTATCCGCAGAGCATGATGGGACAGCCCGCGTATTTGATATCGGATATCGAATGCCTGCGGCCGGCGGCATAGCGAGCCGGCCACTCGGGAGGGGACGATGAAGAGATCGGCTGTAATCGGCGCCGCACTATTGCTCGCGTGCACATTGACCGGCCAGGCCCAGGACAAGATTTCCGACGGCGTGGTGAAAATCGGTATGCTCGAGGACATGTCGAGCATCTATGCTGACATCACCGGCGTCGGCGCGGTTACGGCTGCCAAGATGGCGGTTGAAGATTTCGGCGGCAAAGTGCTGGGCAGGCCGATCGAAGTGATCTCCGCCGATCACCAGAACAAGCCGGACATTGCCTCGGCCACGGCGCGGGAATGGTTCGACAACCAGCACGTCGACGCGCTCATGGACGTCGCCGCATCGGCGACCGCGCTCGCCGCCATCGATGTCGCCAAGACCAAGAACAAGATCGTCGTCCTTAACGGGCCGGGCGCGGCGCGCATCACCAACGAAGCCTGCACGCCGGTCTCGATCCATTACACCTACGACAATTACGCGCTCTCGCACGGCACCGGCGCCGCCATGGTCAAGGAGGGCTACAACACCTGGTTCTTCCTGACGGCCGATTATGCTTTCGGCCACGACCTGGAAAAGATCACGGCCGGCGTCGTCAAGGCGAGCGGCGGCCAGGTACTCGGCAGCGTCAGCGTTCCGATCAACACGTCGGACTTCTCCTCGGCGCTGCTGCAGGCGCAGGCGTCGAAAGCCAAGGTGATCGGGCTTGCCAACGCCGGCGCCGACACCACGAATTCGATCAAGCAGGCGGCCGAGTTCGGCGTTGTGCAGGGCGGCCAGAAGCTGGCCGGGTTGCTGGTCTTCATCAACGACATCAACAGCCTCGGCCTGCAGACGGCGCAAGGCATGCTGCTGACCAACGCCTTTTACTGGGACCGCAACGACGAGTCGCGCGCCTGGGCGAAGCGTTATTTCCAGCGCATGGGCAAGATGCCGAACATGACGCAGGCCGGCATCTATTCGGCGACCACGCACTACCTCAAGGCGGTGGAGGCCGCCGGCACGGACGAGACCCAGGCGGTGATGGACAAGATGCGCGCAATGCCGGTCGACGACTTCTTCGCCAAGAACGGCAAGATCCGCGAGGACGGCCGCATGGTGCACGAGATGTTTCTGTACGAGGTCAAGAAGCCGGCGGAGTCCAAGGGAGCGTGGGATTATTACAAGCTCGTCGCCACCATCCCGGCGGAGCAGGCATTCCAGCCGCTGTCGGAGTCCAAATGTCCGCTGGTGAAGAAGACGCCGTAGGCGGCGACTCCATTCCCCGTCTCGACAGATAGCGACTGCCGCCTCTGCGGCTTCACCGAGCCAAAGATCAACGCCCCGGCAACGCGCGTCGCCGGGGCGACGGCAAGCGTATGACCGAGCTAAATAGCCATCTTCAAGTCCTTGGCCGCCCGGAATGCGACTTTCTTGCCGGCCTTGATCTTGATGGCTTCGCCGGTGGCGGGATTGCGGCCCATGCGGGCGGCGCGCTTTCTGACCTGCAGGATGCCCAGCCCGGCAATGCGGATTCGCTCACCTTTCTTGAGGTGCTTGGTGATGGTGCCGACCAGATCGCCAAGGATGGCTTCGCCGGCCCGTTTCGAAATTTGGTGCTCCTCGGCCAAAGCCGCGGCAAGATGCTTGAGCGTCACCGGGCGCTTGGATTTGGCCGCAGCCGCCGGTTTCGCAGATTTTTGTGAATGAGCCATATTGAATGCCCTCCTTGAAGCGCGGATGCGCTCCTCAAGGAAGGCTATGATTCGCTGTCGGAAGAAAAGTCTTTTAAGCGATTTGAATGGGGATTTGGACCGATTTTCCCGCATCGATCGACCCCAAGGGGTCGCGGGAAATCCCGGTTGAGCTCGAACTTGACCCCCATGCCCTCAGCGCGCGAGCGGTCCGTCGGCGTTCTTCCAGGCCGCGATGCCGCCCTCGACGTGACAGGCAGATTTGAGACCCGCATCCCACCTTGAGCCGCGGATTGAAGAATTTGTCCTCGCCGATGGTGGAGACGGTTTCGCCCTTGTAATCGTGCGCGGGGTAGACCAGCGTTTCGTCGGGCAGCTTCATCAGCTTGTTGAAGATGGAATCGTATTGCGCGCGGATTGTCGTTCTGGAAATCGGTGCGGCCGGTGCCGCGGATCAGCAGCGTGTCGCCGGTGAAAACGCGGTCGGCGAGCAGGAACGAGTAGGAATCGTCGGTGTGGCCGGGCGTGTACAACACGTCGAGACGCAGTCCCTCGATGTCGATGCGGTCGCCTTCCGCGACTCGCATGGAGACGACATCGGCGCGGCTATGCTCGCCCATCACCGTGATGCAGCGGGTGCGGTCGCGCAGCTCGCCCAGTCCGGTCACGTGGTCGGCGTGCAGGTGCGTGTCGACCGCTTTGACCAGCCTGAGGTCGAGTTCACGCACCAGCTGCAGCCAGCGGTCGACCCGTTCCAGCAC
The DNA here is from genome assembly GCA_049512975.1 of Xanthobacteraceae bacterium. Taxonomy (GTDB): domain Bacteria; phylum Pseudomonadota; class Alphaproteobacteria; order Rhizobiales; family Xanthobacteraceae; genus BOG-931. The sequence continues at coordinate 19,302 of JBEKWO010000050.1, forward strand.
CGGATCGATGATCAGCGCCTCGCCGCCGTGGCGGCTGGCGAGCAAATAGCTATAGGTGCCGGACGTGCTGTCGAACAGCTGGCGGAAGATCATGCGCGCCTCGGTATCGGTCAGCACCCCCCTGAGGCCGACCATACCATCGGATGTCGCGGCATTAAAACGGTCTGGCGGCCGGCGCTGGCGGTCTTGAAGCGCGGTTTATCCCATCGCCCGTTGCCGCTCGACAGCGGAACAGCCCTTGGTCATCATGATTTGAATGACCTCGTTCAGATTACTGGCACCGATCTTTTGCTTGATTCGCTCGCGATAGTGTTCGACGAGTTGCGGCTTTCTGTTGAGCTGGCGGGCGGATTCCTCAGTGGATTCGCCGGCCATGATACCTTTCAAGACGTCGCATTCGCGCCCGGTCAAGCGGCGATTGCATCGCAGGTCCGGCCTGACGTGGCACATTCTTTCACTTTTTCGAATCGCCGACGGGCCGGGGATAACCGAACAGGCTGCGCGCCCAGGGGGCGATGCGAGCAGCTGCAATATTTCCGCCGCCGGCCGCGGGGCATGGAGCAGGTAGCCCTGGATTTCCGTGCAGCCGAGGATGCGAACCTGCTGCAATTGTTGCGCCGTCTCCACGCCCTCGGCGGTGACCCGCATACCGAGGCTTCGCGCCAGATCGACGGTGGCGCGGACGATGGCGCGGGCCTCGCCCTTATCCGCCAGACCCAAGGTGAAACTGCGGTCGATCTTGATTCTATGAAACGGGAAACTCAACAGATATCCGAGCGACGAATAACCGGTACCAAAATCGTCCATCGCAAAATGCACGCCGAGTTCATGCAGGCGTTTTAACGTGGCCAGGTTGGCGAAGGTATTCTGCATCAGTACCGATTCGGTGATCTCGAGCTCAAGCCGGTTCGGCTTGATACCGGCCGACGCGATGGCGCCGACCACGACATTGACTAAATTCTTGCTGGTCAACTGAACTGACGAGACATTGACGGCAACGCGAACGTCATCGGGCCAATTGGCAGCTTCGGCACACGCTGTTCGGACGACCCATTCGCCCAACGGGATGATGAGCCCGGTCTCCTCGGCGATGGGAATGAACTCGGCCGGAGAGACCAAGCCTCGTTGCGGATGGTGCCAACGCAAAAGCGCCTCGAACGACGCAATCTTGTTGCCGTCAAGGTTGGCAATCGGCTGATAGAACAGCTCGAATTCGCCGTCGGTAAGCGCGTCTTGCATGTCCCGCTCCAACTCGGCACGGACCTGAACGCGCGCATTCATTTCCGCCTCATAAAAACAATAGGTGCCGCGTCCCAAGTTCTTCGCTTCATAAAGCGCGATATCGGCGGTTTTCAACAACTCGCAGAACTCGCTGGCGTCGTCCGGCGCGATGGAAATGCCGATGCTGATGTCGACTACCACTTGATTATCATCGAGATCGAATGGCTCATGAATTGCTTCACGGACCCGCGTAGCGAGCACAGCGGCGTCTGCATTTTGATTAAGTGATGACTGAATGATGGCGAATTCGTCGCCACTCAGACGAGCAACCACGTCGATACCTCTGATACAATCGCGCAGGCGATCCGCCACACCCTTGAGCAGCTTATCGCCCGCCGAGTGGCCGAGGGTGTCGTTAATGCGCTTAAGATGATCCACGTCGAGGTACAACACCGCCAGCCGCTCGCCCCGCCTAACGCGCTTGAACGCCTGTTCGAGTTGCAGGTAAAAAAGCTTGCGATTCGGCAGTCCGGTCAACGCGTCATGGTGCGCGAGATGCGAGATCCGCTCCTCCGCGCGTTTTGCTTCGGTGACATCTTCGTGGGTGGTGACCCATCCGTCGCCCTCAATCGGCTGGCTGACGATGTGAATGATCCGCCCATCGCGCAAGTTCTGCGTCCTGCTAAAGACCGTGCCTTTGGCGATTGCGGCCAAGATGTCGGCGACATATTGCCCGACGTCATCGGTACTAAAGCTGCCGATTGCGGCTCGGTGTTCCACGATCTTCTGAAGAGAGCTGCCCGGCCTGACGACGTCGCGCGATAAGCCGTACATATCGAGATAGCGTTGATTGCAGACGGTAAGCCGCAGGTTCGAGTCGAACATTATTACGGCTTGCACCAAATTGTTCAGAGCGGCATCGACCGTCGCCTTGGCCCGCTGCGATTCACCGGTTTTTTTGACCAGCGCAATCTTCGACCTTTCCAGGCTATGAAATTGTCTGCTTAGGGCTCTTAGGAGAAACAGCGAACAGCAGACGAACAGTAAGGTGCCGGCGCCGATGGCTATGGCCTGAATACGCCAGGTCGCGAGTGCCGCGGCCTCCGATACGCCGACATTGACGACCAGGGGGTACTCGCGCAGCGGACGTACCGCAACCAGCCGACCCTCGGCATCAATATCATCTGGCAATCGATAGGTCCCGCCGCCCTGGGAAACAAGTCGATGCCAAGGAGACTTTGCCGAAATGCTCTTGTACATACGATCTTTAAAATCAGGGTACCGCACGATGATGGTGCCGTCGCGGTGTGACAATACAAAAGACTGATCAGGCAGCGACGCGATGGACTTATAAATTTGTTGGAAATAAGTGAGCCTGACGCCGACCACAACCACGCCGAGAAATGAATTGTTGGCGCCGCTTATGCGGCTAGTAAAAGAGACGAATCGCGTTCCCGCGTTGCGATTGATCAGAGCATCGCTGATGTAGACGCCTTTGCCGTCGTTATTCCTAAAGTGCTGAAAATATGCGCGATCTGATAGGTCGAGCCCCGGCGTTGGCCACTGCAGCGTCGTATTGGCAAGCTCTCCATTTTTGTCCACCAGCGCAATAAATTCGGCCTGCGGCAGGTGCGACAGACGCTCGAGAAGAAATTCATGTGTGCCCTCGCCGCCGATGACACGATCAAAGTCTGGCATCTGCCCACTGCGAAATTCCTCTTCGGCTTTAATCTCGGCCAAAATGAGATCGATCGATTGTATGGAACTAGCGGTTTGGCTGGCGAGCACCTCGGCAAGGGTGCTGGAATCTCTGAAGGCGCCGGCAATGGCCTCCGAACGCAGCCACCAAATTGTCAGCGCAATTGTGAGTGCCGCCGTACAGATGACGCCAGCCGCCACGGCTATGAGAAAACGAAAAATTGACCGACCTGTAGGATGTGACATGCGCGCAACGAAAGGACCCACCTCTTTTGAGAGTAGGAAATACACCTAAGGGAAGGGTTTAGAGTGGCGCGGAATCATTCGGTTGCGTGAACGCAAGCTTAATCAGGATTTGTCCTGGCGTGCCGGCGTACCGCGGCGGCAAAGCCGTTCAGCCGCCTTTGGAGCCGCAAAACCCCGACTCACCACCAATAGCCAAGACAGTATGTAGCGAAGCCGGCGCGGCCCCGATGCGAAGCCAACGCGCCGCACGGCAGGAACGCGAACTCACGGCAGAAAAGCGCAATTCTTAACCGTAGCGCCACGCCGACCCGGAGCGTCAAGCCGCAGCGTCACTCGGCGGCGCGCGCAGCCGCAATCGGCAGCGTGAGTGCCGCCGACACCGCATCCTCGCGGAACGCCTTGACCGCATCCAGCGACAGCTCCGCTGCCGTCCTAGTTCCCAGCGATGGCAGCTTCTTGAGCACGGCAGCCGGCGCGGTAATGATGTGGCATTGCATTTCGTCGGCCTCGATCACGTTGAAGACCTCGCGGGTCGACGCCCAGATGATCTCGACATTCGTCGTCCGGCGTGCCCGCGCGACCGCATCACGCATGATCGGCCGATAATCGATGCCGGCGTCGGCCAGCCGTCCGGCAAACACCGATACGCAAGCGGCCGCGCCTCCGGCCAGCGCTTCGACGCCGCTCGCCGCCTGCTCGGCGGTGAACACCGCCGTCAGATTGACCTTGATGCCGTCCTGCGAGAGGGCGCGAACGGCCTGGTAGAGAGGCTCGCCGCGCGTCGTCGACACCGGCAGCTTGACGTAGACATTTGGTCCCCAGGTACTGATCACGCGGGCCTGCCCGACCATTTCCGCAATGTCATCGGAAAACACCTCGAACGAGATATGACGGTCGGGCACCGCCGCGACCAGATCCCGCGCGTAGGCCACATAGTCGGAGACGCGCGCCGCCTTCATCAGCGACGGATTGGTGGTGAAGCCCCTGATCCAGGGCTGTTTGGCCATTTCGAGGATTTGCGCTTTATCCGCGCCATCCGTGAACAGCTTGACGTCCAGATCTTTCAGCGTGATAGCCATGTCGGACCCAATTTCACCCCTCGGAATAATGCTGCGGCCGTGACATATTTACCGCCTGGCCCCGGACTCATTATCCGTGTCCGGTATGGGATAGCATACTGCGGGGCATGAAGCATCGATATGGTGATATGGCTAGATTTAATTGCCACGCATTCCGGCGCCGCGGAAAACGGCCCGGCGGTATTTCATCGAACGCCTGTTTCACACTGTTTGCGAAAGCGCCTTCGCCATCTCGCGCAGTTTGAATTTCTGCACCTTTCCGCTCGGCGTGAGCGGCAGCTCATTTAGCAACTCGAGACGCTCCGGCACATATTGGCGTGCGACCTTTTGCTCCGTCATGAAGCGGGCCATGTCATCGAAACTGAAGCGTTGACCTGATTTCGGTACGACGAAGGCGCAAGCGCGCTCGCCGAGCCGAGCGTCCGGCATTCCGACAATAGCGACGGTCTGTACGGCGGGATGCCGGAACAGCAAGCCTTCGATCTCGATTACCGGGATGTTCTCACCGCCGCGAATGATGATGTCCTTGGCGCGGCCGGTAATACGGATGTAGCCGTCCGCATCCGCGCGGGCGAGATCCCCGGTATCGAACCAGCCCTCGGCGTCGTGGTTGTAGAGCTGCGGCCGCCGCAGATATCCGACGAAGTTGGAGCAGCCGCGCACCTTGAGAAGCCCTTCTTCCCCGGGTGGAAGCAGGCTACCGTTGGCAGCAACGACCTTGACTTCCATGCCGGGCAATGGACGGCCGTCGGTGAAGAACGCCTTTTCGTTAGGATCGCCGAGCTGCGTCGTAGTGACGGCGCCGTTTTCGGTCATTCCCCAGGCAGAAATGACGATCGCATCGAGTGTCTTTGTCGCACGCTCGACCAGAACGCGGGGAATGGGAGCCCCGGCAGCAACGAAGAACCGTAAGCTTGCCACCTTACCGCCGCCCTGCGCGACCGCATCGGTGAGGTCCGAAAGGAACGGCGTCGAGGCGAAAGTGAACGTTGCGCCTTCTTCATCGATCAGCTCCGCCGCACGCTTGCCGTTCCAGACATCCTGCAGCACGACCGTTGTGCCCAAGATGACCGGCATCAGGAGACCGTAGAGGAAGCCGGACTGGTGAGCCATCGGCGACGACATCAGCACGATGTCGTCCGCCGTGAGATCGAGCCGCTCGCAAAACGGATAGATGTTGGAGAGAAGAGTGTTTGACGTATGCATAACGCCTTTCGGTTCACCGGTCGTACCCGACGTATAGAGCAACTGGATGACGGCATCCGGAGGCCTGCTCAGAAAACAGACGCTTGGCGTCGCGCTTGGTCTCCCACGGCGTCTCGAGCAAAATCCGCTCGAAGCTCTCCTCACCACTGCCGCCGATCACCAGCATCCGCTGCAGATGCGGTAGCTCAGAACGGATACCGCGCACCATCGCCGGATAGTCGAAGCCACGATACTCGCGCGGTACGATGAAGATCTTGCTCTCGGCGAAGCCCAGCATGAATTTGACCTCGCGCTCGCGAAAGATCGGCATCATCGGATTTATGACGGCGCCGATGCGCCAACGCCCAACTCGGCAAGGCCTGCGGCCAGGCGGTCGACCAGGGTTCCGAATTCCCGATAGCTCAGGCACCGGCCCTTTCCTTCCATCGAGTTGAAATCGACGATGGCCGTTTTGTCAGGAACCTCAGCCACGCAGCGATCGAGGTGATCGGTGAATAACTCGTCCCGCCAATAGCCGCCAGCGCGCATCTCCTCGCGGCGCGCTTCGATCATCATTGTGTCGAATTTCATGTTCCTTCCCTCTTGCATGCGGCATTCATCGCTTGATATGCGGTGCCGACTAACTTGCCGATTTGTGACGCGCGACCGCAGGGGCCGCGCACTGAGGCCGTCTTATCCCAACCCCGCGCCGCGTTACGGCCATCGGCCGAAGCAGCGCCCGCACCGCCGAACCACGGCTGCGCCAGAAGCTTGCTGCCAGCAAGCAAGTGTTTGGCGGCAACATACACTTTCGTACACTCCCCGACCCGGCAGCATGCTTGACAGGCATCCCCGAAACGACAATCTTCCTCAAGCTACGAATGGACATTGGTTCAAAACATTATTCATGATCCTGACAAAAGAACAAGAACTTACGTGATCATTGAAAATCATGGCGGCAATATCTTCGCGGCCTGCCAACGCGCGTTTCGCGGGCGCCATGCCCAACGGCCATGGCCGACGTTGGCATCTCTCCCATCGTGCTGTCCTAACCTGCAGGTCCAGCCATGTTCACAGTGAACGTTTCCGATCAGGTCGCCACGATCGTCATGCGATCGCCGCCCGTCAACGCCTTGAGTGAGGCTTGGGTGGCCGATTTCCTGCGGATCATCGATGAGCTCGCGGGGCGGCAGGACTGGAAGGTGTTGCATGTGCGTTCAGATCAGAAGGCATTCTGCGCCGGCGCCGATCTTAAGGAGATGCGCGCGCGCTTCGATGCCTCCGACGGTCCGAATCGGACTTATGCCTATGTCGCGACAATCCAGCGCCTCCTCGCGCGTATCGAGACACTGCCGCAGGTGACGCTTGCGGAGATCGGCGGGGCGGCGCTTGGCGGCGGTTTCGAACTCGCGCTGGCCTGCGATCTACGGATTGCCGCGGCCGAGGCGAAGGTTGGCCTGCCGGAAGTCAAGCTCGGACTGATTCCCGGCGCTGGCGGTACGCAGCGGTTGACGCGGCTCGTCGGCCGCGGTCTCGCCAACCGTATGATCCTCACGGCCGAGACCGTCGACGGCATGACGGCCGAACGTCTCGGCATCGTACAATGGTGCTATCCGAAACCGGAACTCGCGCCGCGTGCCGCAGACATTGCGCGGCGCATTGCAGCACTGCCGCGCGCCGCCCTAGCAGCGGCCAAGCGCTGTGTCGCCGCGGCTGCCGAACCCGGACGTGGCGGCTTCGCCGATGAACTCGAAGCAACTTATCGTCTACAGACCGATCCCGAAACGCGACAACGCGTTGGGGCCTTTCTCGACGGCGCTCGGTTCTGACAACCGAAAAGCAAAGGGGGAAGAAGATGGAGTTTTCTGGCATGACCGTGCTAGTCACGGGTGGCGCCTCGGGCATCGGCAAGGCGACGGTGATGCAGCTTGTGCGTGAGGGCGCACGTGTCATCTGCGCGGATATCGACCGGACGAAAGGCAAGGCACTGGTCGAGGAGGGCAAGGCATCCGGCTCCGTCATCGACTACGAGCCGATCGACCTCACCGACGGCGACTCGGTGCGGCGCTGTGCGGCCACGGTGCTCGCACGTCACCCGAAGGTCGACGTTCTTATCAACGCAGCGGGCTTCGGTGAATTCCATCTCTTCGTCGATACACCGCCGGACTATCTTGACAAGGTGGTCCGAGGCAATCTGACGGGGGTGCTGCACCTCACGCAAGCCTTGCTGCCGCAGATGATCACCAACCGCCGGGGTAAGATCATCAATGTCTCGAGCGACGCCGGCCGGGTCGGCTCGACGGGTGAAACCGCCTACGCGGCGGCCAAGGGCGGCCTCATCGCTTTCACCAAGTCGCTGGCGCGCGAAGTGGCTCGCTTCAATATCAACGTCAATTGCGTCTGCCCGGGTCCGACCGACACGCCGCTGCTCAACACGCGCTCGGACAAGCTTAAGGAGGCTTTTATTAAGGCGATCGCCTTCCGCCGTCTTGGCAAGCCGGAGGAGATCGCGGAGGCCATCGTCTTTTTTGCTGGTCCGAAGTCCGACTACATCACCGGACAGGTGCTGAGCGTCAGCGGCGGCCTGACTTTCGCCGGCTAAAGCGAGGGCTCTATCGACCGCGGACGACTCGCGTCGTTGGCTATTTCCCCAATTGGAATTTTTGTATCTTGCCGCTCGCGGTCATCGGTATCTGCGGAATGATTTCGAGATATTCAGGCAAATATTGGCGAGCCAACTGGTAGGTCTCAAGGTAAGCTATCATTTCGGCAAAGTCGAAGCGCTCGCCGGCTCGTCCGCAGTCGGCATTTTTCGTTGCGGACCACGGCCTCGGAATGTCTCGACGTTTCGACTGTGATGCTGCGTATGGCAAGCGGCAGATACAGAAATCTCGCTTCGTGAAATGGCGCGATAAGCCTCCGTGTCGTCTCTTGATTCCTCTGGTCACTCGGGTGTTTCCATGATGCTCAACGAGCAACAAACCATGATCCGCGACACGGCACGCCAGTTTGCGCGCCAGCAACTCAAACCCAATTCCGCCGCCTGGGACCGCGGCGGGATTTTTCCGCGCGATGCGCTGGCGGAGATGGGACGCCTGGGCTTCCTCGGCGTGACCGTGCCGGCGGAGTGGGGCGGTGTGGGAGCGGATACTGTCTCGCTGGCTGTTGCGCTCGAAGAGATCGCCGCCGGCGACGCCGCTTGCGCCACCATCATGAGCGGCCACAATTCGGTCGGCTGCATGCCTATCGTCATGTTCGGCACACCGGAGCAGAAGGAGCGTTTTCTGCGTCCGATGGCACAGGGCAAGATGCTATCCGCTTTCTGCCTGACCGAACCGCAGGGTGGCTCGGACGCCGCCGCAATGACGACACGGGCGCGGCGGGACGGTGACCACTACGTCCTGTCGGGTACCAAGCAATTCATCACCACCGGCAAGCACGCTGACGTTGCTTTGGTCTTCGCCAAAACCAACCCCGATGCGGGCAGTCGCGGCATTAGTGGCTTCATCGTGCCCGTAGACTCGCCTGGCTATACCGTCGCTCGGGTGGAGTCGA
>JBEKWO010000051.1:0-26362 GCA_049512975.1 Xanthobacteraceae bacterium
AACGGGCGGCCCGCAGGATCGGCGAAATCCTTCGCCAAGAGCCTGCCGGCACCATGCTGCGCGTCAGCGTCGCGGGCGGCGGCTGCTCCGGGTTCCAATACAAATTCGACACCGAGCGCGCCAAGGCGGGCGATGACATCGTGATCGAGCGGGCCGGCGCCACCGTGCTGATCGATCCCGTCTCGCTCAACTACATGGCCGGCGCCGAGATCGACTTCGTCGATGACCTGATCGGATCGTCTTTCAAGGTCAATAATCCACAGGCGACTGCCTCCTGCGGCTGCGGCACCAGCTTCGCGCTTTAGGCATGATCCCGAAAAGTGGGGTTCCGGTTTTCGGATGAGATCATGCTCCACGAAAAATCCATGATTCCGAAAAGCGGATGCCGTTTCTCGATTAAGATCATGCTTCCACGAAACTAGGGCTTCAGCCCGTGCGCATAGCCACCTGGAACGTCAATTCGATCAAACAGCGGCTTGACTCGGCGGTCGCCTGGCTCGCCGAACGCCAGCCAGACATCGTCTGCTTGCAGGAGACAAAATGCGTCGACGACGTGTTCCCGCGTGAGCCGTTCGAATCGCTCGGCTACAATCTCGCGGTCCACGGGCAGAAAACGTTCAACGGCGTGGCGCTGCTGTCGAAATTCCCGTTCGACGAGGTCAGCATGGGGTTGCCCGGCGACGACCAAGACGATCACGCCCGCTTCATCGAAGGGGTGGTCTCGACCGCCCATGGTGTGGTGCGGATCGCGAGCATCTACCTGCCCAACGGCAATCCGGCCGGCACGGAAAAATATTCCTACAAGATAGGCTGGATGAAGCGGCTTTTTGCTTACGCCCGGGAACGGCTTTCCCTCCAGGAACCGCTTGTTCTTGCCGGCGACTACAATGTCATTCCCACTACCGCCGACGCGCGCAATCCGCAGGCCTGGGTCAATGACGCGCTATTCTTGCCGCGCACACGCAACGAATTTCGCGCGCTGATCAATCTCGGCCTCACCGACGCGGTGCGCGCGACGAGCGACGAGCCCGGCCTCTATACCTTCTGGGACTATCAGGCCGGCGCCTGGCAGAAGAACAACGGCATTCGTATCGATCACGCCCTGCTCTCGCCCGAAGCCGCCGATCGGTTGACCGACGCCGGCATCGACCGTCACGTGCGCAGCTGGGAAAAGCCGTCCGACCACGTGCCGGTGTGGCTCGATTTGGCGATCGACGCGCCGAACCAGTAGGCGGAGGCGGGCGCTTATCGCCGCACCCAGGACAGCCCGCAGGCCGCCGCGAATTAACGAGATATTCAACATACGCACCCAGATTGGATCGGCTTACTGAACGTTTGGCAGCGAAATGCGGTGGCTCTCCTCCAAGCGCCCGGCACGCGTTGACGAGGCGAGTTGCCGCGAACCGCCGGCTTTGCAAAACCAAGTCGAAGCGGAAAAGACGGTCCAGGTCAGCAGCACCCGCGAAACGATTAATCTACTTGAGGCCGACCTCGGCGCGATGATTCGCGAGGTGCAACAGGCTTGCCACCTTGTCCGTCACGAAGCCGAACACTCCGCGGCCGCAACGAACAAGATCACGCAGCAGACAGGCAGCCTGGCCGTGCAAGCCGGCAATGCCAGTCGCGACTTGTCCCAACTCGCGGCGGCAATCGAGGAGCTCGCGCGTTCCTCGGACGCTATCGGCGACCAAGTGCGCCGGGCCGATGATCTCACCGATGAAGCGAGTGTGTCGGCGACAACAGCGGGCCGCAGCGTCGATGGACTGAAGAAGTCATCGACGGAAATAGGTCATGTAGTGAACCTGATCTCGACGGTAGCGCGGCAAACCAATTTGCTGGCGCTCAACGCTACGATCGAGGCCGCACGCGCCGGCGCGGCCGGGCGCGGTTTTGCAGTCGTCGCCGCCGAAGTGAAGAATCTGTCGCTGGAGACGCAAAAGGCCACGGAAGAGATCACGCAGAAGATCGACGCGCTGCAGCGCGATGCCGCGGCCTGCTTTGAGGCGGTGCGACGGATCACTGACGTCATCAAGGTCATTCAGCCCTTGTTTGCGGCCGTCGCAGCCGCAGTGGAACAGCAGAATAGCGCCACGACGGCCGTGGCGCGCAACGCCAACGAAACTCTGCGATTTGCAAACGCCGTCTCCGAAGGCGCATGCGAAATCGGCAACGCCGCGAGCGGCGCGAATGCGCACGTCAAGTCTGTAGAGCAAAACGGCCAGCGCGTCAGTGCATTGGCCGAAAAGCTCAAGATGCGGATGACGATCTTCTTGCGCCAAAGCGAAGCCGGAGATCGCAGGCGGCACGATCGCCTGCCCTGCGAAATCGGAGTCGAGCTTCAGATGGGCACGACCGCCGTTCGCGGCCGGACTGCCGACCTTTCAGAGGGCGGCATGCTGGTTCGCGTTGACGACATGCGGCCGATCGGCGAGTTCGCCCTCCTGCAAGCCAAGATCGACGGCATCGGTACGACGCGAGTTCGCGTGGCCAACTTGTCGCCGCTTGGGTTGCATCTCGAATTTTTGGAAATGAGTTCGGCAGTGCGCGCGGAATTAGAGCACAAGCTCGCATCTATTCGTGAAGAGAACAGGGAAATTATTTCACGAGCCGTCAACTTGGCGAACGTCATCTCGCGCGTGCTCGAAAGGATTGTCGAAGAGGGAAAGCTCACGCAGGAGGATTTGTTCGGCAATAACTATATTCCGATCGAAGGAACCGACCCGCTGCAACATCGCACGCGGTTTCTCTCCGCTTTGGAGGACGTGTTGCCGCCGATACAGGAGGCGTTGCTGGTCAGCGATTCCCGGATGGTCTTCTGCGTGACGATCGACAGAAACGCTTATTTGCCCGTCCACAATCGCAAATATTCGCTCCCGCAGCGCCCAGGGGAAACGGCATGGAATACCGCGCATTCACGCAATCGCCGCATCTTTGACGATCGTGCAGGTCTTGCCGCCGCACGCAACGTGCGCCCTTACATTATTCAGGTCTATCCCCGCGACATGGGCAATGGCGTTACCATCATGATGCGCGAGATCGACGCGCCCATCCGCGTATTCGGCAAGCACTGGGGCGGCTTTCGAACCGCCTACAACCTTTGAAAAGGTTCAGTCTCACCGGCGTGGCGCCTATTCCCTGCGGCCCTTCAGCCAATCCTCGAGGAAGACGAACGCCATGGCCCGCTCGTCGTCGCTCGCGCGGTGGAAGGCGTTGTCATAGAGCGGCTTGACCCAGTTTTCTTCCGGACCGGCGCAGTCCTTGCTCAGCGTGAGCCACATCAGGCCGCGCGCGGCTTGCCGCGGCACCTGTTTGCCTTGGAACAGCATGTCGCCAAGGATCGCCTCGGCGCGGCAATCGCCCTTGGTTGCGGCAAGTTGGAACCAGCGCGCCGCCTGGTGCGGGTCGCTTGGCGTGCCGTCGAGATAAAGCCGGCCGAGCTGGTACTGCGCGTCCGCGTCGCCGAAATAGGACGCGGCGTAGGCAAACATCTCGCGCGCGCGCGCCGTATCCTGCACGATCGCCGAATTGGGAATACCGTTGAGGTAGTAGTGGCCTAATGCGACGAAGGCATTGGCCACAATATGCGCCTGCGCAGTACCCGGAATCTCGTCCGGATGGGCATTGGCGATCTGACTGAAATAGTTGAAGGCGCGCAGGTCGTCATGGGGAACGCCATCGCCTGCCGCATACATGCGGCCGACCTTCCATTGCGCGGCCAGGTGTCCTTGATCGGCCGCGTATTGGAGAGCGGTAAACGCCTTCGCTTTGTCGCCGCCGTCCTGCGTGACGGTCGCGCCGCGCAAGCCGTCGCTCGGCGTCAGCGATGCCGTGCTCGGCGTTGACGTTCCGTCAAAGGCGAGCGCCGGCTCGGGTGCGAAGCCAAGCTCGGAGCCCGGTCCGAACCCGAACGCGATGCAAAGGCCGCCCGCAATAGCGACCAGCACAGCGCCTTTGGCGAGAGGAGCCGCTACGCTAGATGTCCGCATAACACGCCTTTTCGACCGACCCGCCCGGATGGGTGACGGCGCCGTCACGCGCCGGTCCGACCTGTTGGGCGTATTTCCACAAATATCCGGAGGTGAACTCTTCGGCCCGCGCTTTCCATTCCCGCGCGCGCCGCGCGAGCTCACCCTTCGGCAGCTTGACGTCGAGCGTTGCCTTCTCGGCATCGAGTTCGATGATGTCGCCGTCGCGCAAGAGCGCGATAGGCCCGCCGACCGCCGCTTCCGGACCGACATGGCCGACGCAGAAGCCGCGAGTCGCGCCAGAGAAGCGGCCGTCGGTGACCAGCGCGACCTTGCCGCCCATGCCCTGTCCGTAGAGCGCCGCGGTCGTCGCCAGCATCTCACGCATTCCGGGCCCACCCTTCGGGCCCTCGTAGCGGATGACCAGCACGTCGCCTTCCCTGTACTTCTTGTTCTTCACCGCCTCGAAACAGGCTTCCTCGCTATCGAAGCAGCGCGCCGGTCCGGTGAAATGCAAGCGCTCCATCCCGGCAACCTTAACGATGGCGCCCTCGGGGGCGAGGTTACCTTTGAGACCGATGACGCCGCCGGTCGGCAGGATCGGCCTGTTGGCCGGATGAACAACATCCTGATCGGCGTTCCACTTCACCGATTTGAGGTTCTCAGCCAGGGTGCGGCCGGTGACCGTCAGACAGTCACCACGCAGGAAGCCGTGGTCGAGCAACGTCTTCAGCAACAGCGGAACGCCGCCAGCTTCGAACATGTCTTTGGCAACATAGCGGCCGGATGGCTTCAAATCCGCGATATACGGCGTCTTTTTGAAGACTTCGGCGACGTCGAAGAGATCGAACTTGATGCCGCATTCGTTGGCGATCGCCGGAAGGTGCAGGGCGGCATTGGTCGAGCCCCCGGTCGCAGCGACCACGGCGGCGGCATTCTCCAGCGCCTCCCGGGTCACGATATCGCGCGGCCGGATGTTCTTGACGATGAGATCCATGATCATTTCGCCCGCGAGCATGCAAAACCTGTCGCGGATCTCGTACGGCGCCGGTGCGCCGGCCGAATAGGGAAGCGCCAAGCCGATCGCCTCCGACACCGTCGCCATGGTGTTGGCCGTGAACTGCGCGCCGCAGGCTCCGGCCGACGGACAGGCGTTCTGCTCCAACGTGTGGAGATCGGCGTCGGACATTTCGCCGATCGAATGCTTGCCGACGGCTTCGTAGACGTCCTGAATGGTGACCGGCCTACCTTTGAAGGTGCCGGGCAGGATCGAGCCGCCATAGATGAAGATCGACGGCACGTTGAGCCGGCACATGGCCATCATCATGCCTGGCTGCGACTTGTCGCAGCCGGCGACGCCGATCAGCGCGTCGTAGCAATGGCCGCGCATCGTCAATTCGATGGAATCGGCGATGACTTCGCGCGAGGGCAGCGACGACTTCATGCCGGCATGCCCCATGGCGATGCCGTCGGTCACGGTGATCGTGCAGAATTCGCGTGGGGTGGCACCGCCGGCGGCGACCCCCTGCTTCACCGCCTGGGCCTGCCGCATCAGTGCGATGTTGCACGGGGCGGCCTCGTTCCAACAGGTCGCGACGCCAACGAACGGCTGATGGATTTGCTGACTGGTCAGGCCCATCGCGTAATAGAACGCGCGGTGCGGTGCTCGCTCAGGCCCCTCAGTAGCGTGGCGGCTTGGCAGTCTTGATTTCAAATTGGTCTTGGCATCCATCGAACTCTTACGGGCCAAACTGGCCCCCTCGCCCCCCATTCGATTTCAAGGCAAAGCCGCCTGGAAATCGAAACGCCGCAACACTTTGTCTCGACTGGCCGACAGTCGCGTCATCGATGTCGAAAAATCCTATGGCCAAAAAGCGGCGCTTTGGATGAGTGCAGTGCGGTACGATCAAATGTTCGAAGTGTGTTGCAGCGAAGACACAGATTCGACGTTCGCTGGCTTGCCGCTTAAGTCTCGATTTACTGTGCGGCACTGGCCCTGCAACGATGGGCGCATGCAGAAGCGTCTAACCCGAGCCTTTTTCAGCCGCAGCGTGCACGAGGTTGCTCCGGACCTGATCGGAGCAATGCTGCTCTTCAACGGTGCGGGTGGACGGATCGTCGAAGTCGAGGCCTATCACCACACCGATCCTGCAGCGCACAGCTATCGCGGTCCAACCGACCGCAATGCAGTGATGTTCGGCCCGCCTGGTTACGCCTATGTCTACCGTTCCTACGGTATTCACTGGTGCCTGAATTTCGTCTGCGAGCCCAAGGGCTCGGCCAGCGCGGTGCTCCTGCGCGCGATCGAGCCGAGCGTCGGCCTCGCGACCATGCGCCGACGGCGGGGAGTGACCGACGAACGGTTACTCTGCGCCGGCCCCGGGCGGCTTTGCGAAGCGCTAAATATCACCGGCGCCCACAACGGGCTTTCGCTCGATGCGGCGCCTTTTGAGCTCTTTGCGCGCCGGGGCGCGGTGGAGGTCGTCGCCGGACCACGCATCGGTATCGCCAAGGCCGTCGACAGGCCCTGGCGTTATGGGCTGAAAGGCTCCCGGTTTCTTAGTAAGCCATTTGCGCCGGCAGGCTGAACGCGCCGAATTTCGCCTCAGCATCTGGGTCTTCGCAGCGATCATTCACCCTGAATGATAACGCGCGGCCTGCGGTCGAACCTGATGGTCAGCGCCAGCAGGGCCACAGGCAGTGCGGACAACGCGATCGGCAGGAACGCAAAGCGTGCCGCCCCCGTAAAGTCCCAGGCAAGGCCGCTGAGAACGGAGACGACCACGGTGCTTGCGTAGCTGATCGTAAACATCGCCCCGGATACACCGGCGACCTCGCTCGGCGTGCTCAAAAGCGGCGGCAGCGTGAGGGCGAGAGCAAAAGCAGCGCCGCAAGCAAAGCCAAGCACGGCAGCGCTCGCCACGGTCACTACGCTCGCGGTCGTGGCAACTCCGACTACGCTCACAAGGCCTAGCAAGCCCGCCAACACGAACGGCCAGGCCCTGCCCTCGATTTGCCGCGCAAACCCGATGAGAAGCAGCGAAGCGGGAAGCTGGCCGAGATTGAGCGCGGTCAGCGCCGGACTGATGAGGTCGGATCGCCCCGCCTCGCTCAAATAGCCGGGCAAAAAGGCGTTGCTGCCGAAATAGACCGCACTGCTGCCGGCGAAAATCAGTCCCAAGCGCCAGATGTCATGGGCGGGCCAGGCGGGCCACCAGCGCGCCGGCATGCTGACGCGTCCGCTTGCCTCGCGCGGCGCTGTCGCCATGACAAGGAGCGCGATTGCGACAATCGGCACCGCCCAGAAAACGAACGTCGCCCGCCAGCTTTCGCCGAGTAAGGGAAAGAGCAGAGGGAAGAGTGCGACCGGCAGGATTTCGCCGACCAGCAATCCGTTCGTATAGATCCCTGTGCCCATGCCGATGTGATGCGGCAACCACCGGCCAACCAGCGCCGGCATGGCCGGCTGGGTCACCGCCACGCCCGCGCCCATCACGACGGTTGCGGCGAAGAGCGTCATCACGTCCGCCGTGGCGCCGCGTAACGCCGAGCCAAACGCAGCCAGCAGCAACCCGGCGACGGCCGCCGCCACGGCGCCAAGCTGGGCGACCAAACGCGAACCGGCCATGGCTGCCGCGGCGAACAGGATGACCGGCAAGCCGGTCAGTATCCCGATCTCGGTGCCGGAGAGATCGAATTCACTGCGCAGCGCCGGGATAACCGGCGGAACGGCGAGTATGGGCAGGCGCAGCGCGTCACCAACGAGCCACAGCAGCACCAGCGCGATCGGAGAAGGACGGGAGGTCACGCGGCGCCTTTGAGCCGCTCCAGCGCCTCGGCGATCTTGGTTTTGCGGGCTTGAGCCTCCGCCCGCTTTTCCCGCTCGCCTTCGACCACCTCTTCGGGCGCGCGCTTGAGGAAGTCGGCATTGCCGAGCTTTTGATCGACGCGGGCGATGTCGGCGTCGCACTTGGCCATTTCCTTGGCGAGCCGGGCGCGCTCGGCGGCAAGATCGATCACACCAGCAAGCGGCAGCTCCACGACCTCGCCGCGCACAACCAGCTGGACGGCGCCTCGCTGATGCACAGGTGCCCTACTCACGTCTGAAATTTTGGCCATCCGCTTTATAAATTCAGACCAGCGCTGGGCCCTATCCCAAACGTGGTCGCCTATCCTAACCATCACAAGCGGAAGCGGTACATTGACATTCATCTCGGCGCGTACCGAACGGATTGCAGTAATTAGATCAATCACCCAGCCAATCTCGGCTTCCGCTTTAGGGTCGCCGATGCCTTCGAGCGAGGGCCATTCGCTGAGAGCAAGCAGGGATTCGCGTTTTGTCGAGGCTGTGACCGCCCACAATTCTTCTGTGATGAAGGGCATGAACGGGTGCAGGAGTTTTAGGATTTCGTCGCGTGCCCAAGCGACCGTGCCTCGAGTCTCGTCCTTTCCGGCGCCGTCAGGGCCGGTAAGTAACGGCTTTGCGAGTTCTAGATACCAGTCGCAATAAATATTCCAGACGAAACGGTACGCTGCCGCCGCTGCATCGTTGAAACGGTAGACGGTGATCGCTTCGGTAATCTCAGCCGCGGTCTTTGCCGTTTCGTGGGCGATCCAGCGGTTCAGAATTTCTTTCGCGCCGCGCGGATCGAAGTTATCGATCGTAGCGCAGCCATTGATTTCAGCAAAGCGCGCCGCATTCCAGAGCTTCGTCGCAAAGTTGCGATACCCCGCCACGCGCTCAGCCGAGAGCTTGATGTCGCGACCCTGCGCCGCCATGGCGGCAAGCGTGAAGCGGAGCGCGTCGGCGCCGTATTCGTTGATGACTTCGAGCGGATCGATGACGTTGCCCTTCGACTTCGACATTTTCTGCCCGCTCGCATCGCGGACGAGGGCGTGGATGTAGACCGTGGGGAACGGCACCTCATGCCTAAAATGCAGTCCCATCATCATCATCCGCGCGACCCAGAAGAAGATGATGTCGAAACCGGTGACCAAGACGCTCGTCGGGTAATAGCGTTTCAGCTGCGGCGTTTCGTCGGGCCAGCCGAGCGTCGAGAAAGGCCACAGCGCCGACGAGAACCAAGTGTCGAGCACGTCCTCGTCGCGGAGTAACTTGAACCGTCCAGTTCGCAAGCCCTCCGCATATTCAATGCCGTCAAGGGGCATAACGTCTGTTTCAAAATGCGACCCTTTGCTCTCGTAATACCTAGCTGCTGTCGCAATGGCTTTTGCCTCAGATAATTCAACGAACTCTTTGCCATCGGGGCCATACCAAGCCGGTATTTGATGCCCCCACCAAATCTGTCTTGAGATACACCAAGGTTGAATATTCTCCATCCAGTCGAAAAACGTCTTTTCCCAGTTATTTGGGATGAACTTTGTCTTGCCTTCACGCACGGCATCTATGGCAGGCAGTGCGAGCTTAATGGCCTCGACGTACCACTGATCAGTTAGAAACGGCTCAATCACCACCCCTGAACGATCGCCATGTGGAACAAAATGTATGTGCGGTTCAATTTTCTCCAGGTAACCTCTCTCTTGCAGCAGTTCGACTATTCTTTTACGCGCCTCAAACCGATCTAAGCCTCTTAATTCAGCCGGGATCAGTTCGGAATCTGAGAAACCAAAATCGGTCGAGTAGTCTCTGTCGTCATCCTCCGTTCTACGGAGGATGTGCTCCGGAATTGGCCATGGCGCTCTTTTGGTAGTGTCGATGTCATCTTTGAACGAGGACTTAAGCCTCCCGTCCGGAGTCAAGATATTGATTAGGTTTTCCGGCGCTCGATAGTTGGTTGTCTCTTCGAAACGACGCTGATCATCTTCTGACATCCGAGCGAGATATCTGCGCCATACTTCGAAATCGTTGAAATCATGCGCTGGTGTAATCTTCACCGCGCCTGAACCCTTGCTGGGGTCCGTATATTCATCCCCAATAATCGCAATCGGCCGATTGGCAATCGGAAGCAGCGCCTCTTTCCCAATAAGATGCTCGTACCGCTCATCGGTCGGGTGCACAGCAACCGCCATATCACCAAGCATCGTCTCCGGCCTAGTGGTGGCCACCACGATGAACGTTTTGGGATCATTTGGGTCGAAGGACGCTCCTAGAATGGGATAGCGGATGTACCAGAGGTGGCCCTTGGTCTCGACCTGCTGCACTTCGAGGTCGGAGACGGCGGTCTTGAGCTTGGGGTCCCAATTGACCAGCCGCTTGTCCTTGTAGATGAGGCCTTGGCGGTAGAGTTCGACGAAGACTTTGGCCACCGCGCGCGACAGCGCTTCGTCCATGGTGAAGCGCTCGCGCGACCAGTCGCAGGAGGCGCCGAGCCGCTTCAGCTGGTCGATGATGATACCGCCCGATTCCGCCTTCCACTGCCACACGCGTTTGATGAAGGCCTCGCGCCCAAGCTGGCGACTGCCGGGCTCCTGGCGCTCCATCAATTGCCGCTCGACCACGGCCTGGGTGGCGATGCCGGCGTGATCGGTGCCCGGCTGCCACAACACATCCTTACCGCGCATTCGCTCGAAGCGGCACAGGACGTCCTGCAGCGTATTGTTGAGCGCGTGACCCATATGCAGCGACCCGGTCACGTTGGGCGGAGGAATCACGATGCAGTAGGGCGGCGCCTTGGCGCGCTCGGGCCGGCCGGCGCGGAAGGCGCCGGCAGCTTCCCAAGCCGCGTATATGCGGCCCTCGACCGCGCCGGGCTGATAGGTCTTGTCAATGGTCATGGGTTCGCTTCTGCGGCATGGCGCGCTAACAAACCCGCGCCGCGCCCAGTGTCAACGCCGCCGCCCGCGCTTCGGGTAAATTAGACGCCTGTTCAAAGGGCCGGCCACTTTGGGCCGGCCCCGTTTGCTAGGAGGACGAGCGCGGGAGCGGGCCCGCCTAGACCTTGACCAGCGGCACTTTCGGCACGGAGCCGCGGCGCGGAGGCGTATCGTTGCCGCGCGGGCCCGGCGGCTTACGCTTCGGACTGGAACGGCGCTTCTTGGCGCGGCGCGGCTCCGGCAGCTTTTCCGGCCGCGGCGTCACCGGCCCGTCTGGGTATTCAAAGTTGAGTTTGCTCTTGCCGGTTTCGTCGGTGACCACAACCACACGGACATGGCCGCCCGACTTCAAGCGTCCGAACAGCACTTCATCGGCCAGCGGCTTCTTAATGTGCTCCTGGATCACCCGCGCCATCGGCCGAGCGCCCATCAACTCGTCGTAACCGTTGGCAATCAGCCATTTTGAGGACTCTTCGGTCAGCTCGATGGTCACGTCGCGATCCGCCAGTTGCGCCTCGAGCTGGAGGACGAATTTCTCGACCACCATGGCGATCACTTCCTGCGACAGATGCGCGAAGGTGATGATGGCGTCGAGCCGGTTGCGGAATTCCGGCGCGAACATCCGCGTGATCGCCTCCATGTCGTCGCCCTCGCGCTTGCTGTGCGTGAAGCCGAAGGCGGCCTTGGCCATGTCGGCCGCGCCGGCATTGGTGGTCATGATCAGGATCACATTGCGGAAGTCGACCTGCTTGCCGTTATGGTCGGTCAGCTTGCCGTGATCCATGATTTGCAAGAGCACGTTGAACAGGTCGGGGTGCGCCTTCTCGACTTCGTCGAGCAGGAGCACGCAATGCGGATGCTGGTCGACGCCGTCGGTCAACAATCCACCCTGGTCGAAGCCCACATAGCCGGGCGGAGCGCCGATCAGGCGGGACACGGTGTGACGCTCCATATATTCGGACATGTCGAAGCGGATGATTTCGACCCCCAGCGTGGCAGCAAGCTGCCGCGCCACCTCGGTCTTGCCGACGCCGGTCGGGCCGGAGAACAGATAGCAGCCGATCGGCTTTTCCGGCTCGCGGAGACCGGCGCGGGCGAGCTTGATGGAAGCCGAGAGGGCCTCGATCGCTTTGTCCTGGCCGTAGACGACGCGCTTGAGCGTCTCTTGCAGGTGCTGAAGCACTTCGGCATCGTCCTTCGACACGGCCTTGGGCGGAATGCGGGCCATGGTGGCGATCGTGGTCTCGATCTCCTTGATGCCGATGGTTCGCTTGCGCCGGCTCTCCGGCAGCAACATCTGCGCCGCGCCCGACTCGTCGATCACGTCGATGGCCTTGTCGGGCAGCTTGCGGTCGTGGATGTAACGCGAAGACAGCTCGACCGCCGCCTTGATTGCCTCGTTGGTGTATCTGAGCTTGTGATAGTCCTCGAAATAAGGCTTGAGCCCTTTCAGGATTTCGATGGCGTCGGGGACCGTCGGTTCGTTGACATCGATCTTCTGGAAGCGGCGCACCAGCGCCCGGTCCTTCTCGAAATACTGGCGGTATTCCTTGTAGGTGGTGGAGCCGATGCAGCGCACGGTCCCGGAGGCCAAAGCCGGCTTGAGCAGATTCGAGGCGTCCATGGCGCCGCCGGATGTGGCGCCGGCGCCGATCACGGTATGGATCTCGTCGATAAACAGGATCGCGCCGGGATAGGCCTCAAGCTCCTTGATGACCTGCTTGAGCCGCTCCTCGAAGTCGCCGCGATAGCGGGTGCCCGCAAGCAACGTGCCCATATCGAGGGCGAACACGGTGGCGTTACGCAACACGTCCGGAACCTCGCCATGGACGATGCGGCGCGCCAACCCTTCGGCGATCGCGGTCTTGCCGACGCCGGCCTCGCCGACGAACAGCGGATTGTTCTTCTGCCGCCGGCAGAGGACTTGGATGGTGCGGCTGATCTCGGCTTCGCGGCCGATCAACGGATCGATCTTGCCTTCCCGCGCCTTCTTGTTGAGGTTGACGCAATAGGCGTCGAGCGCATCGCCCTTCTTCTTCGGCTCGTCGCCGTTCTTGGTATCGGTATCCTCGTCGGCGCCGCGCACCGGACGCGCTTCCGACATGCCCGGCCGCTTGGCGATGCCGTGGCTGATGTAGTTGACCGCATCGTAGCGCGTCATGTCCTGTTCCTGCAGGAAATACGCGGCATGGCTCTCGCGTTCGGCGAAGATGGCGACCAGTACGTTGGCCCCGGTGACCTCCTCGCGGCCCGACGACTGGACGTGGATCACCGCGCGCTGAATGACGCGCTGAAAGCCGGCGGTCGGCTTGGAATCCTCGGCCCCATCGGTGACCAGATTGTCGAGCTCCGATTCGAGATAGGCGACGAGGCTGCGGCGCAGCTTGTCCAAGTCGACGTTGCAGGCCCGCATGACCGCCGCAGCATCCTGATCCTCGATCAGCGCCAGCAGCAAGTGCTCGAGCGTGGCGTATTCGTGATGGCGCTCATTGGCAAGCGCCAGGGCCCGGTGGAGCGACTGTTCGAGGCTACGCGAGAAAGTGGGCATTCAGGATCTCTTCAATTGTGAGGCGTTCCCCCGGAATCACTTCTTCTCCATGATGCACTGCAAAGGATGCTGATGTTTGCGGGCAAAGTCCATGACCTGCGTCACTTTGGTCTCCGCCACCTCGTAGGTAAAGACCCCGCATTCGCCGATCCCATGCTGGTGGACATGCATCATGATCCGATGTGCCGTCTCGCTGTCCTTGTTGAAGAAGCGCTCGAGCACGTGAACCACGAACTCCATCGGCGTGTAGTCGTCGTTGAGCAGCAGGACGCGATAGAGGTTCGGCCGCTTGGTCTGCGGCTTCGTCTTGGTGATGACCGCGGTCCCGGGTCCGCTCTGACCGCCTTTGCGCTTGCGGTCGTCATCCGCCAGGCGGACGGGAAAATCGCTGGTGCAGTTGTCATTCGGCGGCATTGCTTCGTCTATCGTCCAGACCCGGTGTTTGCATGATCGCCGGACCGCGGTGTCGTCCGGAAGGCTCTCACTCCCCCGGCAATCCTCAACACACTATCATAGATTTGGAACGGCTCGCGTTCCAGATCGATGACGGGGTATCCATGGCAAAACCCCCTGCCCTCCTTCCGCGTTCCGTCCCACAGTCACGCGGTACCGGCGTGCAAAGAGAAGTTCGGCAGCTACGCGGTTTTTCCCCTGGTTTGCAGGTTTGGTGCCGCCCGCCGACTCGGATATTCATCGCGGCAGGGACACAGGAGACAAACATGGTCGACTCCCCACGCCGCGCGAAACTCCTCCGCGACCTGGAGCAGGAATTCGTCCCGGATTACGACGCCCAGAACATGCCCTCAGCCGACAAACGGGCAGCGTACGCGCTCGAACACATCGCCTTCCGTCTCGGACGCATTGAGCAAAGCCTGGCCAGGATCACGGCGGCAATCGAAGCCGTCCTGTCGAAGGCGTAAAGCGACGCGCGGAGCACGCCGACGGGAGCCCTCTCGCCGCGACACCGAATGACTGCCACCAATGCAATGCAGCCAGCGCGGCCGCTGGATAAAGCCGGGCTCTCGCGCGACTTGGCTTGCCGCGCTCATCACTTCATCGCGGCGGTCTTTGCGAGCATGCCTTCGAACGGCTTGTAAGCCTCCTTGGCGAGATCGACGTAAAACTCGCCGAGCTTGGTCGATTGGGCGATGAAATCCTCATAAGAGGATTTGAGGTACTCGTTCTGTACCTCGAAGGCCTTTTCCAGGCTCTTCGCGCCAATGAGCTTTTCCCACGCGGCGGCAGAGTCCTCGAATGCCTTCTTCGAGTAGTCGGCAACCTCGGATGCCATGGCTTGCACGTTCGTGGTCCAGGCGCCGAATGAATTCAGTGCCATATGCATGCTGTCTTGGCCAAACTTGTTCATCTGATCCATGGTACTCCTCCTCAGCAGGCGGCCTGCGGTGGCTGGGATTTAACGACCCTTTGCCTTGAAAAGGCCCTTTCCAGCGTCAATGATCATTATAGTGCACTGCACAAAAAATTCAACGACTTCCCGCAGCGCACAATTCGACCGCGCAGTGGGTTAACGCTTTCGCAACAGCGTTATCCTAGCGTGCTTGACCGTGTCGTTCGTGTGACGACCGGTCCTTGGTCGGGGGATGCCTCGCCATCGGACGGGTGGCCGAGCCGGCCGCTTGCCCCGGGGGACATCGTCCCGAAGGAGCAACAGGGTGGGCTCCCGCCAGAGGAGCTCCAGGTGCGTCAAGGACGGGGGGCGTAATGGGTCGGTTTGGTTCTGGAGCCTTGACTGGGCTTCGTTGGGGCGTCGTGGGCCTCGGCGCTGTCGCAGCAGGTCTCATCTTCACCAGCGACTCAGCCGACGCCCGCCATCATTATCGCGCCCACGTGCATTTCATACGCCATGCGGCAGGCGTCCACTCGCGCGCTCACGCCGAGAGCTATTCGCCGCCGTTTGCCTCGATCGTCGTTGACGGCAACACCGGCAAGGTGTTGCACGAGGCCAACGCCGACGCGTTGCGCCATCCGGCCTCGCTGACCAAGATCCTGACGCTCTACCTGCTATTCGAGCGGCTCGACGCCGGCAAGATCAGGCTCGATACGCCGCTCAAGGTTTCCGAGCACGCGGCCGAGCAGGCACCGACAAAACTCGGGCTCAAACCCGGCCAGAGCATCGCAGTCCAAGATGCCATCAAGGCCGTGGTTACGAAGTCGGCGAACGATGCTGCCGTCGCGATTGCCGAGAATCTTGGCGGTGACGAAGACGCGTTCGCCAAGCTCATGACGCAAAAGGCCCACGCATTGGGGATGAGCCGCACCACCTACGTGAACGCATCCGGCCTGCCCGACGATGATCAGATCAGTACCGCGCGCGACCAGGCCCTGCTTGGGCGCGCCATCCAAGAGCGGTTCCCGCACTATTACAAATACTTCTCCACGGAAGAGTTCGTCTACCACGGCATGGCGATGCGCAATCACAACCACCTGCTGGGCGTGGTCGGCGGCGTCGACGGCATCAAAACGGGATATACCCGCGCCTCGGGCTTCAATCTCGTCACCTCGGTGCACCGCGACGGCCGCTATATCGTCGCCGTGGTGCTCGGCGGCCGTTCGGCATCCCAGCGCGACGCTCACATGCGCGAATTGATCAGCGCGCACCTCAAAGAGGCCGCGCTGCGGCGCACCGCACCGATGCTCGCCGAGAAGGCCGAACAAGGCGGCGAGCCGCAAGCGGTGGCGTTAGCAAAGACGCCGCTGTCGTCGCGCCCCGACCCGGCGCCCACAGCAAGTGCAAATAACCGCCCGGCGGCCGGCTCCAATGACCCGATTCAGCCGGTCCTGGTGAAGACGATCTCCTACCGCACCGCCCCGGTGCAGACGGCATCGCTCGCGCCGATGCCCACACTGGTGCCGGTCGCTGCTCCCTCCCCCCAACCGGCCGCCGCGCCGGTCGCCCACACACCGCCGGCTTCACAATCGCTGGCTGCGCCCGGCACAATCGTGGTCGCGTCGACGGAGCCTGCCTCGATTACCGTTTCCGCCAGAATCGAAGCGGCCAGGGGCGATTTCGCAAAGCCTCAACCCGCCATGCTGCAGACCCGCGCGCACGGCGGGTGGCTCATCCAGATTGGTGCCTTCGAGGGCGAAGACGAGGCCAAGCAGCACCTGAGCGCCGCGCAGCTCAAGGCCCCCGCCATGCTTGCCGCCGCGGACGCGTTCACCGAGCGCGTGCAAAAAGGCGACAAGGCCCTCTACAGGGCCCGCTTCGCCGGCTTCGACAAGGCAACCGCAGAAGCTGCCTGCAAACAGCTCAAACGCAGCGATATCGACTGCATGGCTGTGAGAAACTAGCGCATGAACTCGAAAAGCGGATTCCGGTTCTCGGAAGATCATACTCGAATAAACGAAGTCCCGGCGAACGGGGACGCGCGACGAGACGTCATTGACGGATGGGGCGCCACGCGAGGATCCCTTCAAGGAATCTCAGCGATGGCTGCGAAGCAGAATATCCTTGGCCTCATTGACGCGAGCCGCAAGATACGTCGACCCCCCTTGGTCGGGATGCAGTTTCTTCATGAGGGATCGGTGAGCACGACCGATTTCCTGCGCGCCAGCCCCGGGCTGAAGGCCAAGGATCTGATAAGCCTCCTCTTCAGTCATTTTGCCGCGCGCAGCGCTGCTCGCCTGCCTCGCTCCCGCATCACTTTGCGCGTGTTCACGCCAGCGGGGCTCCCTGCGGTCAAGATAAGCCATCAGTAGCTGGCAGCTGTCGTTGTCGATCTCACCGATCAGACCAATGAGGGTCTGCGGATCGAGTGCATCCAACGATTCGCCGACATAGCGCCCGGCGAGAATGCGGCCACGCATCGCGCCGCTGTCGTGATCCAGCTCCATCTCGAGAAAGGCCGAGCGTACGCGCGAGACTTGGCCCGGACGTTTTTGCGTACGGCCTCCGAAGCTCGCCGGCCATAGCGTCAGCCAGCCGAGCCAGCCGAGCCCGACGGCGCCGACCGGAATGGCAAGCCCGATCTCGCCGCGAAGGAGAAGAAACAGGGCAAAGATCAGCGCCGCCGCGCCACCGATATAGCGCAACAGCTGTGCCGCCTGCTTCGGATCGGCTTTGGAGAAAGCGTTGACCGCCCACAACAGCAGGATGAGGACGACGACACCGAGAAGTAGGGGCATAGCTATTTGAGCTGCTCGATCAGCCTGACCGCACCGGTTGAGTGCCTCGCTTGGAGATCGGCGAGGGCTTTCATACCGCCAGCAGCATAAGCCGCCGCCGCGCGCAGCAGCTCGCCGAGCTCATGCGCGGCGCCGGGAGCGAAGCGGCAATAGGCTCCACGCGTCAGCCGGGCTATCTCGCGAAAGGCCTGCTCGCAGACCGGATCGTAGCCTTCCTGGAACATGAAAGCCGGTACATTGCGCAGGCCAAGCTCGCCGGCCCGAGCGCATAAGTCGTCGAGTGCTTCCTCCATGGCGTCGCCGACGAACACCAGGGCACCGATCTTGGCGTTGTCGTTTTCGCGCCGCGCGTGAGCGAGGACCTTCGCAATTTGAGTATGACCGCCGCGGCAGTCGATGCGCGACATCAAGTCACCGAGGCGCTGCGGCTCGGCGACCCAGGGCGAGGCGCGGCATTCGGCAAGTCCGCGATAATAAACGAGCTGGACATCGAGGCCGCCGCCGGCGGCCGCTTCGCGAAACATCTCGGCCTGCAGCACGCAGGCCTGATCCCAGGTCGGCTGCCGGCTCATGGTCGCATCAAGCGCGAAAACCAGCCGCCCGCGTCCGCCGGCCTTGACCGCCGGGCCGAGCGTGTTGACGCGAGCGAGGAACGCCTCAAGCTCCGTGCGCGAAGAGGCCGGCGGAGCCCGGTCGGGCGCTCTGGATTGGGTCGGGTCCTGGCTCGGCGCCGGCGTCCCACCGGACCGGTCTTTGCTCATTGCGGAGCCCTTCGCGGCAAGGTCAAAACCTCTCGCTATAAGGTGGCCTCCTCGGCGAACAGGCGCAATGGGCGGCGGAACGTTTCAATCGGCCAGCAGATCGTGGGTGTCGAGCGGCTTGCCGGCGGCGGCGATCCATTCCGCCCGCGCTGCGGCGCGCCGCCTGCCGCGCTCGTCGATCGGCAGCTTCAGCGCCTCGATCAGGTTCTTCACCTCGTCGCGGGCGGTCGTGTGCGCGGGACTAGCGCGTGGGCCGTTTGTCGTCTCGTCGACTTCATCGAGCGCGGTCAGTCCGCGCGGGAAAAACTCACGATAAACGACCCTCTCGGCAAAGCCATCAATCGCGCGAAAGCCGAGCTCCTTGGCTAGGACATCGACTCCGGTTCCGACCAGCCGCTTGTTGCGCGATCCGAGCGCCGACAGGCGGTTGCGTACGACCACCCAGTCGGTCAAGCCGCCATCGACCAAGCGGCGTTGCCGGCGCGCCTCACGCACCATTTCGGCATAGTGGCTGACGCCGCTCACCTCGAACGTGGTCGGATCGACGACGCCGAGCACATCGAAATCGACGAAGCTGTCGTTAAGCGGGGTAATCAGCGTATCGGCCATCGAATGGGCCAGCCGCATCAGGTACGAATCGCTGCCCGGCGTGTCGATAACGACGAAATCGTGGCTGCTCTCGACCGCGCTCACCGCTTCGGCGAAGGCGCCAAATTCCTGCGCCTCGATTTCATCGAGCCGCGGGCCAAAACCGCGCGCCACACAATAATGCCGGGGATGGTCGAGCTTGACGCCGGCGCGCGCAGCCCAGTCACGCCGGTTTTCCACGTAATGCGTAAAGCTGCGCTGGCGCGAATCGAGGTCAATCGTGGCGACGCGCTGACCGGCTTGCAGCAGTGCCACAGCAACGTGCATGGCCGTGGTCGACTTTCCAGAACCGCCTTTTTCGTTGCCAAGCACAATGACATGCGCCGAAACCGGCTTGCCAACATCAGCTTGCATTAACATCGAGCGGCAACCTCTGCGGGGCGATCCCTTCTCCGGCTTGCAACGCGCAGCGTCAAGATACAGCATCGTGCTCGATAAGTTAATCATTAACCACACGGCGCATGGCGAACGCGCAGTGTATGCTTGCGCGGCAACGTCACCATGACTGGAAGTTTCTCAGTATCGGAGCATCGACGGCCGCGCGTTATCCGGACCTTGCCGGCACTTGCCCGCGCGCTGGCTCAGTGGCGCGGGCGGCGGGATACGATCGCGCTCGTGCCGACCATGGGGGCGCTGCATGCCGGCCATCTCGCGCTCGTCCGAATCGCGCAAAGGCGCGCCGATCGCGTTGTCGTGTCGATCTTCGTTAACCCGACGCAGTTCGCCCCGCACGAGGACCTCGCCACCTATCCGCGTACGTTCGCTGCCGATGTTGCGGCGCTCCGCGCCCTGAAGGCCGATCTGGTCTGGGCGCCAGCCGTTGAAACCATGTATCCGTCGGGCTTTGCGACACGGATCGTACCGGACGGCCCGGCCAAGGCCGGCCTCGAGGATGCCTACCGGCCGCACTTCTTCACCGGGGTCGCCACCGTGGTCGCTAAGCTCCTGATCCAATGCGAGCCGGACATCGCCGTGTTCGGCGAGAAGGATTATCAACAGCTCAAGGTGGTTACGCAGCTCGCGCGCGACCTCGACCTGAAAACCCGCATCGTCGGCGCGCCGATCATGCGCGAGGTGGACGGGCTCGCGCTCTCTTCGCGCAACCGCAACCTTTCGTCGGACGAGCGCGCCGCGGCCCCGATGCTCCACCGTGTGCTCGCCGAAAGCGCGAAAAAAATTGTCGCAGGCAAGCCGATCTCTTCCGTCCTCGACAAGGGCCGCGTCATGATCACGCAGGCCGGCTTTGCACTCGATTACCTCGAAGCGCGTCACGCCGAAACACTCGCCCCCGTTGCCTCTGCCAAGGAACGGCCGCTCCGCCTCCTGGTCGCCGCCCGCATCGGCAAGACGCGGCTGATCGATAACGTCGCGGTATAAGCCGCTCGACTTACGCCGATTCGAGATGGGGAATTTGCGGCCGCTCACCGGTCGCCTTGCCGGTGATCGGCGGCTTTGGCAGCCGCGCCGTACCGGCTTCCATGACGAAGTTATGGGTGAGCGAATACCATGGCGGCTTGACGTCGGCAGCCGGCGCCGGCACGGCCTCATGCCGTACAAATTTCCCAAGCAAATGGCGGGTGACGCCGAACTGCGCGTCGCTATCGATGTATTTGTCGTTGGACGCGTAGACCTGCGAAACCAACGTTTTGAAGCCGATCTTGTAAGCCAGGAAATGCAGATGCGCCGGGCGCATGTTGTGCCGGCGCTGCGCACGCAAGAGTTCGCCCACCGGACCGTCGATCGGAATCGGATAACCGGCCGGCTTGACGCTGCGGAAACTGATATGACCTTCCGCGTCGGTGATAAACTTGCCGCGCAGATTCATGTCGGATTGGCTCGGGTCCTGGTTTTCGTAAAAGCCTTCCGGCGAGGAGTGCCAGATATCGACCTTCGCGCCCTCGATCGGCTGGCCCTGGACATCGCGGTAATAGGCGTCGACGAAAAGCGCCGGACCCGGCGTCGGCGAGCGCACGATCGAGCCGCCGTTCGGCGTCAGCGGCGAACTCATGCGCCAGAACGGACCGAGCTGGCTGGCATCGGTCTCGGTCTGCCCATGATCGCCGTTGTTGAGGAGACAGACGAGCGCCGACAAGCCCAGCGATCCCGCCATCAATACCGCTTCATTGTGGTTCTCGTTGCTATGCTTGCCGAGCGCATTGATGTAAACGATCGCCGTTTGAAACTCCTGCTCGGTCAACTTCACTTCGCGGGCGAAATCGTGCAGGTGCCGAACGAAGGCTGACATGATCTCGCGGAAGCGCGGATCTGGCGCTTGCTCAAGCTCGCTCAACACAGCTTTAGTCACATCCTTCTCGTTGCCGATGATCATCGTCTTACTCCGCACGCCTGCCGGCGGTTGTCGCAGATTTTAGGTGATCGCTTTCGCCCGCGCTATGTGGCGCGGCGCTGAGGGATCGCCGCGCTCACATCAGGCCGAGTTGGCGCAGTTCAAGCCGCAATTTTTCCGGCATCGCGGCGGCGCCTGGGGCGGCCTTGTCGAGGTCGCGCGGGGCATCCTTCGCCGCCAAGTAGCGCCAGCCCTGAAAGGCGCGAAAGGGACGCGGCGCGACGAGAACCACCTTGGGATCAAGCACCAGCGCGCAGCGACCGACACCCGCCTTGTCGCGGAACGGCCTGACATCGATGATGCGCTCGCGGCACGCGATCTCGCCACGGATCACCCAATAGAGCGAGCCGCCATCAACAAGTTCTGCGGCGCGCTTCGGTACCATGCGCGTCGTATGCACGTGTTCCGGCTTTTGCCCGCGCTTGCGCTTCTGCTTGAGCTTTTGCTTGATCCAGGTCTCGAGGTCGCGGACCGAGTCACAGCCGACGCAAAGCTTGATGAGATGGAGCGCCATGCTTCCAGACTATCCTCCCGCAACCCGTTCGATCACCATAATCTGCGCGCCTTCCACAACTTGCGCGCCCGCGCCGACGGCAACCTCGACGACCACGCCGGCAAACGGTGCACGCAGCGTATGCTCCATCTTCATCGCCTCGATCACGGCAAGGCGCTGACCGCCGTGGACGGACTCACCGCCGCCGACAAAGAGTTCCAGGACCCTGCCGTGCATCGGCGCCTTCACGACACCGTCGCCGGCGCCCGCTTCTGCGGCGGCCGCGGCAACGTCCTTGAGACGGACGCGGGTCTGGCGGCCATGGCGCAGAACGAAGACCTCCTCTTCCGCCTCGAACACTCGCGCATCGGTCGCCGGCGCCGTGCCGTCGATCGCAACCTTTATGCCGTCGTTGCCGTAGGTGACCGTCGCCTCGGCGCTCTCACCGTCGATGAGCACCGGAACCGTAATCGAGCGGGTGCCACCGAGCTGAAAGCCGTCGCGCGCCGCCCATGGCGAATCAGCCTCAACCCCGCCATTGCGCGGCGACGCATTTTCACCGCCGGTATCGCCAAATGCCTCGCTTATTTCAGCACGCGCCAGCAAGTGGGCGACACCGAGGGCGGCCGCGGAGCGATCGGGACCCTGCGGTACGGCGCCGAGCGCGCCGAGATTACGATCGATGAAACCGGTATCGACCTTGCCTTTCCGGAATTCCGGCGCGCGGCAGAGCGCGCCGAGGAAGGCCACGTTACTGCGCACGCCGGCAACCATCGTGCGATCGAGCGCGGCCGTCAGCCGGTCGAGAGCCTCTTGCCGCGTGGGCGCGTGCGCGATCAGCTTGGCGATCATGGGGTCGTAGAAAGGCGTTACTTCGCCACCGGCTTCAACTCCGCTTTCCACGCGAATATCGCTGGGCAAATCCAACCCCACGATCGTGCCGGTCGACGGGAGGAAGTTGTTCTCCGGATCCTCGGCGTAAACCCGCGCCTCGATCGCGTGCCCGTCGAACTGGACCTCTGCCTGGGCCAGCGGCAACTTTTCGCCCGCGGCGACTTGGAATTGCCAGGCGACGAGATCGAGACCCGTGACCTCCTCCGTCACCGGATGTTCGACCTGGAGCCGCGTATTCATTTCGATGAACCAGAAACCGTCCGCCCGCAGTCTCTTGGTGCCATCGGCCACGAACTCAACGGTGCCGGCGCCGCGATAGCCGACGGCTCTTGCCGCCTCGACCGCGGCGGCGCCCATCCGCGCCCGCAGCTGCGGCGTCATGCCCGGCGCGGGCGTTTCCTCGATGACCTTCTGATGGCGGCGCTGCAACGAGCAATCGCGCTCGCCGAGATAGACGATGTTGCCATGCCCGTCGGCGAAAACCTGGATTTCGATGTGACGAGGCGCAGCGATATATTTCTCGATCAAGACGCGACCGGAACCGAACGCCGCCGCCACCTCCCGGACCGCGCCTTCGAAGGCATTTTTGAAGTCGGCCTTCTTGTCGACACGGCGCAGCCCGCGGCCGCCGCCGCCGGCGGCCGGCTTGATCAGCACCGGATAACCGATCGCGTCGGCCTTCTCCTCGAGAAACTCGGTGTCCTGACGTTCGCCGTGATAGCCGGGCACAATCGGGACGCGGGCCTTTTCCATGAGCGCCTTGGCGCGATCCTTGAGCCCCATGGCGCGGATTGCTCCGGCGGGCGGACCGACGAAGACAAGGCCGGCTTGCTCACAGGCTTCGGCGAATTCCGCGCTTTCCGACAAGAACCCGTAGCCGGGATGAACGCATTCGGCGCCGGTCTTCCTGGCAACCTCGATAAGCCGTTCGATCGAGAGATAGCTTTCGCGCGGTTCCGCGGGCCCGATGAAGTGGGCCTCGTCGCAAAGCCGAGGATGCAGCGCGCCCGCGTCCGCGGCCGAATAGACGCCGATCGTACGGATGCCGAGACGGCTGGCAGTGCGGGCGATGCGGCAGGCGATTTCGCCGCGATTGGCGATGAGCACGGATTTGAACATGACGGAAGCTTCTTACCGCTGGCGCACACCGATCCGCCAGGGGGTCGGCCGGAGCCGAACGTTCAGCTCATTGCGAGCGCACGTTTATACCGGCACTTGTGTTGGATGGAGGGGAAACCGGATTGAGCTCCATCGGCCTGGCCCCGCCAGGCGCCGCGGCGGTCTGCGGAGGCGATGGGACGGGCTCCGGCCAAATCGGTTCGGTTGCCGCCGACGGAGGCGGTTGGGCAGCTGTTTGTGGAGTGGGATTGGCAGCCTGCTTTCGCGAGCGCCGCGACGACGGTGCGGCGCCCGGCTGCGGGTTTGCATTGGCAGCGGCGGCGGCTGCCACGCCCGGCAGAACCGGCCCAGTGGGCTCGGGATTCATGATGCTGACCGCGGGAATCGACGCCGCCGTGGGAAAATCGGCGTTGATGCTGACCTTGCGCTGGCCTTGCGGGATCGCGGCGGTCTGGGCGGGCGCCGCATCGGCAAGCGCGCCGTCGGGCGCTTTGGCCCAAAGCGCCAGATAGTGCTCCAGATAATGATCGAGCGTCTCTGCGCTCAGGTTTGCACGCACCCGGCTTGCATCATGCAGGAGTGCGAGTGCCTTGCAATTATGGTTCGTGCAACCGTCGCGGTTTGAGAGGACATGGGCGAGGAAACCGAAAGGGTCGGTCTCGAGCGAGCGGCGCAGCGGCAGCAACACGTCCTCGATATCAGTGCCGCCGCGCTCGACATACGCGACCATGGCCGCGAGTAGCCCCAACCGTTCCGCGACGTAGGATGAGGCGGCCGCCACGCTTGCGGACGACACGAAGAGCGCCCTCTCGCACGCCGCCATCACGTTTTCGCCCGCCACAGCGTCGAGGCAGGCAAGCGGTGAGCCCGGAGCGAGAGTGCGCGCGCTCAGTTCCTGCGCGCGCAGTTCGAGCGCTCGGCGCTCGGCACTGCGGTCAGCCACGGCGGCACGATCGAGGAAAGCCCACGTCATCGCTGCGCCGAGCACCGCGCCGAGGATCACGAAGCTGGCGCGGAATAGCGGATTGGCCCCGATTCCGGACCGTGACCGCGACAGCACCAGCACGCAACAGACGAGGAGCAATGCTGCCGACCCAGCCGCGACCCACAACCGCAACGCCGAGGTCCCGATCTCGGGATCAACGCCGAGCATCCACCCACTCCGTCCACCGAAGCAACATCATTCTCCGGCGAAGTATGGCCCAGAGGTCAAACAGAAGCCAGCCCGCAATCATCTTGGCACGGTCGCGCTGTCGCCTATGATCCACCGCCGTTCACAGATAGTCCGGGATCAATGATCGAGTTCGAGCTGGCTTTCTTTGGCCACGCGCTCAAACGCTTCGCCGGGATTTTTGATCCGGTATTGGTAATCGTCGCCATCGGACGGCAACAGCTTGACGACTTTGTAGGTCCCGCTGGCGCCCGGACGGCTGATGGGGCTTGATGTGTACAGCACTGTTTGGCCGACGCGGAACTTGTGCGTTCGCAACACTTGGCTGCGCATCGACGCTTGATGCGCGACAGCTACCGCAGCGATCTTCACGGCCGTGTTATTGGCCTCCGGTTTGCCCGAAACTTGCCGCGAAACGGCCTTACGAACGACTGGAGTGCGGCTTGCCTTGACTGGCGACCGCCTCTTCACTGAAGGTTTGTTCATGGAACCACTATATATGCAACCTACCCCTCGAGCAAAAATATAATGCCGAAAGTCAGGCTTTGCCACGCGCTCGTCAGACACATGATTAAGAAGGAAAATCTCTTAAAATCAGTATGATATAACGGGACCCTGTCCTAGACTTGCAGATATGGTCAGCCTTGGCGTCGCCAGCCGCCCTTCTCGTCGGCCTGCCAATAGGTCACATCGAAGCCCGCCGATTTCGCCTCGCTCCACCGCGCCCGCGCCGTCTCGACGGCGTCGGGGTCTTCGCCATCGAAAAGCACGACGACACGCTGGTACGCCGCGGCATCGCTCGGCATCGCCGCGCCCTCGATGAGAAAGCGCACAACGGCGCCATTCGGATTGTCGTCGTTCACGGTCAACATGATGGGCTGCTGGGCCGCTTCGGCGTCCCGCCAAGTCCCGTGCGGAAGAAAGGAATCGTCCCGCCAGGTCCACAAATGGGCGTCGAGTGCCTCAATGCGCTCTTCCGAGGATGCGTGGACAACGGCGCGCCAGCCGCGCTCGAGGGATTTCAGGAGGAGCGCCGGCAATACCCGTTCCGGCGTCTGTCCTTTCAGGTGATAGAACAGGATTTCGGTCATGCGGTGATCCACTGAAGAGTCCAGGGCCGAATATGTCGAATCCGCGATCGGATGATGAACCTTGGATCAGCACGAGCTGCGCCGCAACCTTCGCAGCCGGCAACGGTCATGCTACGGAGTCAAAGCACACAACAACGCAGGCGGCTCCCCTTATGACCGGCAAACTCAATCATCAGATCAGACTCGCGGCGCGCCCGATCGGCCTGCCGAAGCGCAGTGACTGGCAATTCACTGAGGCGCCCGTTCCCGAGCCGCGCGACGGCGAGGTTCTCGCCAAGGTCTTATACCGGGTCCCCAAAAGGACGACTCTTTTTTGGATTCCCAGATCAGGACGAGTCAGATTCAAGCATTGGCGAACGAGGAGGTTCGCCATGGCAAGAGCAATTGCGCTGCGGGATGATTTTG
>JBEKWO010000052.1:0-26121 GCA_049512975.1 Xanthobacteraceae bacterium
CGTTCTTCCATCGCTCCCACAGCACGGCCTTCTGCGCTGCCGTGAACCAAATCCGTGACGTCACCATGGCACACCTCCTCACCTCGTAAGATTAGAAGGTGTTGCGCTGATCGGTTGAATCCGCCGGCACTAAGCAGACATAGGTAATGAGTGGGGTCCCGCACGGTGTCTTGTGTGCCTCAGGCCGAGCGGCGCCGCGCACAGCTTCAGGTGCGGCAATCCCTAATTGGCATATCTGAGAAGCAGGAAATCACTCGTTCGTAACCGCTACCAAACCGAGGCAGCAAAATAGTACGACAAAGGGTACGAAAGCGAGGCGACGCAACCGCTACAATCTTGTGATAGCAAAGCTTTTTTACCGCGCGTGTTCACTCTCAATCATCGGCGCGACCGAGAATGTGTGTGCTTTACCGGCCACTTTCCCACCTTTCTTTCGCTTGGCCAGACTGGGCAATAGCGAAATTTGACGGCACAGTCACGCTCGGCAAGTCGAACCGTTGGGTAGCCACGAGATTTGCATGAACGACAAGGAAAGAGCTGCGCTCGGATCGATCGCCGCGTCCGCGGGGCTCACCGCGGCGAAGGCCATTATCGGCTTACTCACCGGCTCGCTGGCCATCCTGTCGGAGGCTGGCCATTCGCTGCTCGATCTGGCGGCGACGGTGCTGACCTATGTCGCGGTGCGCGTCTCCGGCAAGCCGGCCGACGCCGAGCACCAATACGGCCACGGCAAGGTGGAAAGCGTCACCGCGCTCGCCGAGACCGCATTGCTGTTTCTGCTCGCCGCCGTCGTGATGTACGAGGCGGCGCAGCGGCTGATCGGCGAGCGCGTTTATGCGGTCGAGGCGACGGCTGCGGCCTTCGCCATCATCGTCGCATCGATCGTTGTGGATTTCTTCCGCGCCCGCACGCTGGGCCGTGTCGCCGAAGAAACATCGAGTCAGGCGCTCGAAGCCGACGCGCTGCATTTTCGTTCCGACATGTGGTCGTCGATCGCCGTCGTGATCGGCCTGTCCGGTGTCGCGCTCGGCTATTCTCGGGCCGACGCCGCGGCGGCGCTGGTGGTCGCGATCTTTATCTGCGTTGCCGGCTGGCGGCTTGGCCGGCGCACCATCGACACCTTGACCGACGCGGCGCCGGCCGGGGTGAGCGAACGCGTGGCGGCGATCGCGCGGCGGGTGCCTGGCATCGTCGCCGTCGAGCGGGTTCGCGCGCGGCCGGCCGGAGCGGTGCTGTTCATCGAGCTCGGTGTCGGCGTCAGTCGCGCGCTGCCGCTCGAACGCGTCACCGCCATCAAGGACGGGCTGACGCGCGCCATCCGCGCCGACCTGCCGGAGGCCGAGGTCACCATCACCACCGAGCCGCGCGCGCTCGACGACGAGACGGTGCGCGAGCGCGTGATGCTGATCGCGCGCAATCGCGGCCTCGCCGTGCATCATGTTGCGGTCCAAGCGATCGCCGAGCGCTTATCGGTTTCGGCCGATCTTGAGGTCGATGGAACGCTGCCGCTCTTCGCCGCGCACGATATCGCCAGCCGGCTCGAGGAGGCGATCCGCGAGGAGCT
Organism: Xanthobacteraceae bacterium; assembly: GCA_049512975.1. Lineage (GTDB taxonomy): Bacteria > Pseudomonadota > Alphaproteobacteria > Rhizobiales > Xanthobacteraceae > BOG-931. Next base: position 1,565 of record JBEKWO010000052.1, read on the forward strand.
CGGGCCCGACGTCGAGGTCGAAACCCATATCGAGCCGCTGCCGGCCGTCGTCCTCGCCGGCCGCGACGCCGCCGCCGCGCGCGTCGGCGAGATCAGTGAATCGCTTGCTGCGCTCGCCGCCGAGATCACCGGCCTTGGTGAGGTCCACGACGTGCGCGTGCGCGAGACCGCCGACGGCGAGATCGTCAATTTCCATTGTCACGTCGATGCGTCGCTGTCGGTCAGCGCCGTCCACGACCTCGTCGATACAGTAGAGCGCGGGTTACGCCGCCGCTTTCCGGGTATCGCGCGCGTCATCAGCCATGCCGAGCCACGGCGATAAGCATTGCCAAGATGAAGGATCATTCATTTCCACGTCTTCATCTGAATAATTTACGCTGAGATAAGAAAAACCGCCTTGCCGCGAGGTCCAAACGACTATAGCGTCACGGCCTTACTTAGAAGCGAGAGCAACAACGTGCAAAAAGAGGTGATGAAATGACTGGGAGCGGTGAAAGCAAAATTCGTAGATTCCTGACGGGCTGCCTGGCAGCAGCCGCATTGGTCGGCGTCTATTGTTTCGCGACCATTGGCGTATCCAGTCTGCTGATGACCGCGACTGACATTTCTGCACAGGCCAAGGGCGGCCACGGACACGGCGGCCACGGACACGGCGGCCACGGACACGGCGGCCACGGACACGGCGGCCACGGACACGGCGGCCACGGACACGGCGGCCATGGACACGGCCACGGGCATGGTGGCCACCATGGTCATGGCGGTCACGGACACGGGCACGGACATGGTGGCCACGGTCATGGCGGCCACGGGCATGGCCATTTCTGGCACGGCCATTGGTGGGGCTATGGCGAAGGCCCGTGCTGGCGCTGGACCCCGGCAGGTTATGTCTGGATTTGCGATTAAGCGGACCTCTGGGTATCTAACGGCTTCGGGTTCTGCGGCGCGCCACGAAGTGGTGCGCCGCAGCGCGTTTGCTATAGGGAATGAGCACGGCAGCACCTTCGATGCGTTCGGCGCAAATTGGCGGGCGCCGTGTTCGCTTCGGCGAGCGGATAGCGCGTGATTTGCATTAGCGTCTCAATTATCGTCGCAAGGTAAGCCAGATCGGCTCATTGCGCCGCCGCAATTCTTGCAGGCTCGAAGAGAGAAACAGGCATGGTCAATTCTCATGGCCGTTTCGTCTGGTACGAGTTGATGACGACAGATATGGAGGCCGCGACGGCCTTCTACACCAAGGTCGTGGGCTGGGGCACCCAGGACGTGTCGATGCCCGGCATGCCCTATACCCTGTTCACCGTTGAAGGGGCCTCGGTCGGCGGGCTGATGCGCCTGCCGGAAGACGCGAAAAAACTGGGCGAGAAGCCGAGCTGGATCGGATATGTCGGAGTCGACGATGTGGACGCTGCCGCCAACCGGATTAAGCGCCTTGGCGGAGCCGTGTACGTCCCGCCGCAGAATATCCTCGACATCAGCCGCTTCTCGGTCGTCGCCGACCCGCAAATGGCGACGCTCGCCTTAGTGCAGTGGCTGAAGCCCCGCCGCGAGCAGCCCGCCGAACCGAGTGCACCCGGCCGTATCCGCTGGCACGAGCTGTTCGCCGCCGACTGGGAGAAGGCGTTCGCGTTCTATGGCGAGCTTTTTGGTTGGCAAAAAGCGAACCCCGAAAGCGATGCGACGGGCGCGTATCAGCTGTTCTCCGCCGGCGAGCAGACGATCGGCGGCATGTTCACGAAGCCTCCGACGGTGCGGGTCCCCTTCTGGCTTTACTACTTCAACGTCGGCAACATCGACGCGGCGGTGAAGCGCGTGAAGGCGGGTGGGGGCCAGATCCTCGAGGACCCGGTCGAAGTGTCGGACGGCAGCTGGATCGTTCAATGCACGGACCCTCAGGGTGCCGTGTTCGCGCTGGTGGGAACGCGAAACCACAAGCCTATCGGATATTTCGAGCGCGCCGCATCGGGCAATCCGTCCGACCCGCGGAGCCGGCGATGGTCTTGGTAGGGCCGGTAGCGCGAGATCATTCAGTCGTAGTGACCGAAGCCGCGCCGCGGCCAAGTGCAAATTGTCCGACCGGGCCCTCGACGTGGAATTCGATCCCCGTCATCTTCGCAAACAGATCGATGTTGGTGAGCCCGATCGCACATCCGCCCAGGCCCATGTCGGTCGCCATGACGTAGAGCGATTGCGTCAAGACACCGACGTCCTTGAGAATGAGCGAATAGGCGACCGAGCTGTATTTCCATGAGACCCGGCCAAAGCGCGCGGCGATCGTAATCAGGACCTGAGGCACTGCGGGCGCACCCATTGCATATTTTGCTCCCGCCAACAGCGCTTCCAGCTCTGGCGCGCCGGTGCCGATCGGCATCAGCGCATGACCGCCGGCGTCATAATGATAGAATCCGCGGGCCAGCCCCTCGCATTTGTCGACGGCCAGGTAGAGCTCGAGCTCGTAGGCGGCGCCTCCCGCCGGATATGGCCTGGCTGCGTACTCGACCGCCGGACCGCCGCCGTCGACCCTACTTTTCGATCTCGCCACGACACGCGCGGTGCTGTCGAAAAACCGGGAAAGCTCGCCGAGCGTGATCGGTCGCTGGTCGTCGAAATTGCGCGTCGAATGCCGTTCCCGCAGAACCTTTGCGACCGGCGAGATGGCTTCCGCCGGCGCGGCCGCAAACTTGCGCAAATCGATTTTCTTGCCGGGCCAGCGCGGCCGCACCGCCGGCAGCGGAGCAATCACGCCGGCATACGGATAAAATCCGCCAAGCGGGTTGGCCTGTCGGCCTGCTGTGCTGCGGGTGTGGAACAGAAGATCGTGAAAGTCCCAAAGAACAAGGTTGTCGTCGCCTTCGGCCCGTCGCAGGCCGCTGTCAGGAGCGGCGTCGATCTTGAAAAGGATTTGGCAATCCACCAGCAGGGCAAAAAGCTCGACCCCAGGAAAATCGTCCTGCCGACGCAGCCGTTTGATTTGTTGCGGTGTCGACAGCATGGCGATGGCGGCGGCAATCTTCGGATCGCAAACCCTGAACAACGCGGTGGCGCGCGGCGATTCCAGGACCACCGCGTTGCCGCGCCGCCGCAGGTAGGCGAACCGCGACAGCACGAGAGCGTCGGAATTGCCGAGCTGTGGCGTTCGCGGCCAATAATCGGGAGCCTGCGGTTCGATGACGAGGAGGTCATCGCCCCTTGGCGAGCGCCGCAGGCAGTACTCCAATAGGCCACGTCTGGCCAATCGCCGGATCAACAGATCGATCTCCTTGTCGATGCCGCCGCCGGAGGCGAATGAGGCGATTGGCAGACCCGTGCGCAGCTCCTGCGCGCGATCCGCCGCGCGTGCGCTGAACTTTCCCAGGCCGATCGCATATCCCTCGAAACAGGCAGCGATTTCGCCGTCCACGCGCGCTTGCAGCGTGACGGGACCGTTGAGCCGGGCAAAAATGACCGGCGGTACAGCTCGCCGCGCTGATTTTGTTCCGGGAGCGCGCAAGCTTGAGATGACCCTCAGGTATGGGGATGAATCGGATTGAGCTCGTCTTCCGACAGCGGCTGGTCGCGCCAGCCGAGCTTGACCGCAACATCATAAAGCCGGCCAGGCGCGAAGCGGCGATAGAAATGTCGCAGTCCCGGAACGACCACTCTGACCACCGGGACCTGGATATCGGGGCGCGTCTGATCGAGCACCAGGAAATCGAGGCCCGCTCGCTTGGCGAGCCGCACGCAACTCATCACCTGCTCGCGCGTGTCGTGATGATCGAACGTCGAGCCGGACCCCGGCTGGATCGCCGCACTGTTGCTGGGCGTCAAATAGGGATGGTCCTGCAGGCGCAAGGGCGTAACGCCGTCAAGGCTCGATTTCTCGCCGGTCCCGCCGCCCATGAAACCGATGGACATGAATTGGTTCAGCTCCGTCAGCGCCCGCAATGCCGCGATTCGCGGATCGAAGTGGGCGCCGGAACCGAACTCGATATTTTCCTGCCCGTTTTGCATCCAGTGCGTTATCGCGACGTAGGTCGGAATTCCGAGATCGCTGGTGACGTCAAGCACCCAAAGCCGGCGTCCGGTTTCGGCAAATTGGGTTTGCACATCGCGGATGTAGGAATCGTCGAACTGGCTGAGGTCGACTTCGGGCCGCTGCAATCGATTGTACCACCAGATTGCGTATGCATCGCGTTCGACCAGCTCGAGGAATCCCTGGACGATGGCTTCCTCGAGCGTGTTGCCGGCCGCGCAGCCGTTGGAATCCGCCAGGAAGGCGGCGGGGCCCCGGTAGAAAAAATACATCAGCGTGGTCGGAAGGTATCTGAACCGCTTGTCGCGCAGCGACCAGACCGGCGACCATTCGATCTCGGCCGACCGGTCCAAGGGAAGCGGCCGCTGCGGTTCGTCGGGATCTGCGGTCGGCGCCTGGCCGCGCCGGTATTGCGCGTCACTAAACAGCAGGACCTTGTTCGGATGAATGACTTCGCCCGACGGGAAATCAGCGAACCGCCGTGTCACTCTGATCTCGTCGCCCTGAAAAATCCCGGTGTAACGCTCGATCGCCTCCATGAGCGCGCTGGCTTCACCCTGCTCGGCGGTGCTGCCCTTGCCGAAGCTGGCGCCCCCGAGTCCCGCCCTGAGGTCGTTGACCGTCTGAGCCGGTGGCGCAAAATTGTGCGTGGCGTGGAAATTGGTGTTCAGGGGCACATCGGCTTCCATCCGCTCGAGGCGCGACACCACGCCGGTGAGCGGGCTCACATATTTGCGGAAACGCGCCACCGTGGCGCGCGACGAAACGGTCCGGTATCCGCCGCTGGTCATGATGAGCTTGCCGCCGGCGGCCGGCTCGACCGGCACCGGCGCGCGGCACGGGTCGCGCAACTCCTTGCGGCCGCAGGCCGGACATTGCGGGCGGGCCGCCACGTAATGCTTCACGATGGTCGAGCCCAAGAGGTCGAGGCTGACGATGTGATCGCGCAAGTCGGTACGAAAGTCGGTGGCGATCGCTTTCGCGATCTCGACGGACGCGAGCTGGATGGCACTCTGCCCCAACGTGTTCCGCGCGAGCGGCGAGGCCGCAACGCAGCGGCCGCCGCCGCGCTCGAGCAGCGCCTTGACCTCCCGGTTCCGCTTCATCCGCTCGGCAAGACACGTCCAACATGCGCCCTTGCCCGGGCTGAACATCGGCCCGACCAGGGGAAAAATACCGGAGGGCTGCGCGAGCAGCCACGGCGTCTGGTCGGACAAATGCTGCCGGTTCATTTCCGCCAGCCGCCCTTCGAGATAATCGCTCACCAGCGTGACCGTCAGGTCGGGCGAGCGCTTGACGACGCGAACGCCCAGCCCGGCCAAGGCGTCGGCGAGTTCACTTGCCCCCTGCACATCGATTGCTTGAATGCGCACGCGCGTTTTCTGGAGATTTTTCTCCGCGCTCTCCGGCAACAGGCCGAGGCTCGCCCAATAGGCGGCCGCCGTGCCGGCGGAAGAACGCGACGTGCGGACGACATAGCGGCGGTCGACCAGCCGCTTCAGCGCTTCTTGGATTTTGTCGGACGGAAAATCCCGCTCCAGCTCGCGAATGAGCTCGCGAAAACTTTTTCCGCCTTCTGCTATCGCGGACGCCAGCGCACAATAGAGCTCGCCGTGAAGAAAGAACTTCCGGTGCTCTGAATAGAGGCACACGACGTCGGGTGGCAGCACATAGACGGTGAAATTCGGCGCGAACTGCGGAACGTCCTTGCTGTTATGCTGCGGAAAGCTGGTCGCGCGATCGCCTGTCATGAGGTCAATATACACACCTTGCCGCAACTCCGGACCGCCGTGCGAGGCGTATGCTCCGGTTGCGGGAGTTCGCTGTCCAGCTCGCGTGCTGGTGTTCTTGGATTTAGCGCTTCTCGATCCAGCTGGCTACCCGCTCGGCCGAATGCGCAGGCTTGGCGCGCATCCAGATGGGCAGTGCTGCAAACAAGACTCTATCGGCCGGGTTGAACTGGTCAACCCGGCCGTGACGATCTGCGCCAGTCAACGTAACGGGAAGGCGCTCGAGCCTAGCAGAGGCCGCAACCGCCCCACGACAAGCAGCAACCGCAGCCGCAGCCGCCCCAGCAGCCGCAACCACCCAGCCCGCAGCCATGTCCGCCGCAGCCATGTCCGCCGCAGCCACGTCCACCGCAGCCACGTCCGCCGCAGCCACGTCCACCGCAGCCACGTCCGCCGCAGCCACGGCCTCCGCCTCTGGCAAGTTGTACGTTTGCACCGAGCTCGGATGCGGCGTCTTCCTTGTCGAAGACAAAGAACGTGCCCAAGCTGACGTCAGAGATTTCCTCTTCGCCGAGGATAATTTCGTGGCTCAGCGGGACGTGTTGCGACGGCAGATTCGCTGTGGGGGGAGCGGTCGCCGCCGATGCGCCGCCGACCATCGCCAAAGACATGCCGGCGATTCCCGCCGCTGGTACGGCTTTCCTCAGACGTTTTCGCTTCGAAGCGTCCTTCGCATGCGACATAGTCAGTCCTCCTGCCTTTGCGCTTTTCTTCCGAGAAAATCTAGGTTTAGAGCAATAACAGCTACGCATGTACCATTATTCGTGGGCTTTGTCTATGCACAGCCCCGATTACTCGGGCGTTGGATAGCCCGTCCTCAGATTGGTTTCGTCGGCGACGGCCTGCATCCCCGAACGGCGATCGCAATTCACGGAATAAGCACGGCGGCGCCTTCGAAGCGGCCGGCCCGTAAATCGGCCAGCGCCGCGTTCGCTTCGGTGAGCGGATAGCGCGTAACCTGCATCTTGATGGCGGCCCGCGGCGCTACGCCTAAAAATTCCCGCGCATCCGCCCGCGTCAGATTGGCGACCGAGACGAGCTGGCGCTCCTCCCACAGGATGCGGTAGGGAAAGCTCGGAATATCCGACATGTGGATGCCGCCGCAGACCACGCGGCCGCCTTTCTTGACCGCGCGGAGCGCCGCCGGCACCAGCGCGCCGACCGGGGCGAAGATGATGGCGGCGTCGAGCGGCTCCGGCGGTATGTCTTCCGAGCCGCCGGCCCAGACCGCACCCAGCGAGCGGGCGAAGTTTTGCGTTGCGGCGTCGCCGGGGCGCGTAAAGGCATAGATCCGCCGCCCCTGCCAGGCCGCGACCTGGGCCAGGATATGGGCGGCGGCGCCAAAGCCGTAGAGGCCGAGCGCAACCCCCTCCCCGGCCATGCGGTAACTGCGCCAGCCGATCAGGCCGGCGCACATCAGCGGCGCCGTTTCCACAGCATCGAGCTTCTCATCAAGCGGAAAACAGAAGCGCGCGTCGGCAACCGTGTGGGTCGCATAGCCGCCGTCGCGGGTGTAGCCGGTGAACACTGGAGAATCGCACAAGTTCTCGCGCCCGGAACGGCAGTAAGAACAGGTGCCGTCTGTGCCGCCGAGCCAAGGCACACCGACGCGCTCGCCAAGTATGAAGCCGGTCACGCCCGACCCGATCGCCGCGACACGGCCGACGATTTCGTGTCCCGGGACGACCGGCAGCTTCGGGTGCGGCAGGTCGCCGTCGACCACATGCAAATCGGTGCGGCACACCCCGCAAGCGGCGATCTCGACCAGGACTTCGCCGCCGGCCGGCTGCGGGATCGGCCGCTCACGCAGAACCAGCGGCGTCTTCGGCCGATCCAAAACCATCGCGCGCATGGCTGACATTGGACGATCCCTGAATGCGGCAGGCTAACTCATGCGCTTTCAATTCGCCTGCGAAACTTCTACATCAAGCCGATCATGCACAGCGAAGAACCGCGCCCCGTCCGTCTGAAGGAGTACCGCCCGCCCGATTGGCTGATCAACACCGTCGATCTCGACGTATCGCTCGATGCGACCGCGACCATCGTCCGGGCCAACCTCACGCTTAAGCCGAACAGCGCGGGCATACCAGCGCCCCTCATCCTCGACGGCGAAGAACTCACGCTGCGTTCGCTCAAGCTCGACGGCAAGCCGCTCGCCAACGACAGCTTTCTCGCCACGCCTGAACGGCTCACCATCGCGCAGCCGCCGAACCGCCCGTTCGAGCTCGAGATCGAGACGATCGTCAATCCGGCGGCCAACTCGCAGCTCATGGGCCTCTATCGCGCCGGCACCACCTATTGCACGCAGTGCGAGGCCGAAGGCTTTCGCCGCATCACCTATTTCCTCGACCGGCCGGATGTGATGGCGGTCTACACCACGCGCATCGAGGCCGACAAAACCGAGGCGCCGGTGCTTCTGGCCAACGGCAATCTGGTCGCGCACGGCGATGTTCCCGGCACCAACCGGCATTTCGCGGTCTGGCACGATCCGTTCAAAAAGCCCTGCTACTTGTTCGCGCTGGTCGGCGGCAATCTCAATCGCGTCGCCGACAGCTTCACCACCATGTCCGGCCGCCCGGTCGTGCTCGCCATCTATGTCGAGCCGGGCAAGGAGGAGCGCTCGCGCTACGCCATGGACAGCCTCAAGCGCGCCATGCGCTGGGACGAGGCGGTTTTCGGGCGCGAATACGATCTCGATATCTTCATGATCGTCGCCGTCTCCGCCTTCAACATGGGCGCGATGGAGAACAAGGGCCTCAACATCTTCAACGACAAATACGTGCTGGCCTCGCCGGCGACCGCCACCGACTACGATTATGCCCATATCGAGGCGGTGATCGCCCACGAATATTTCCACAATTGGACTGGCAACCGCATCACCTGCCGCGACTGGTTTCAGCTTAGCTTGAAGGAAGGCCTCACAGTCTTCCGCGACCAGGAGTTTTCCGCCGATCAGCGTTCGCGCGCGGTCGTGCGCATCGGCGACGTGCGCGCGCTGCGCGCGCATCAGTTCGTCGAGGATGCCGGGCCGCTGGCGCACCCGGTGCGGGCCGAGCTCTATCACGAGATCAACAACTTCTACACCACCACGGTCTACGACAAGGGCGCCGAAATCGTGCGCATGATCAAGGTCCTGCTCGGCCCCGACCTGTTTCGCCAAGGCATGGACCTATATTTCAGCCGGCATGACGGCGAGGCAGCCACCGTCGAACAATTCGTGCAATGCTTCGCCGACGTCAGCGGCCGCGATTTTTCGCAGTTCATGCGCTGGTACACGCAGGCGGGAACGCCGGAAATCGCGGTAACGCCGCATTACGATCCGCGCGCCAAAACCTACCGGCTCGATATCGCGCAGACGATCCCGGCGACAGCCGGGCAACCGCACAAGGACCCGATGGTAATTCCGCTTGCCGTCGGCCTGGTCGGCAGCGATGGCGGCGACCTGCCGCTCATGCTCGATGGCCGCAAGCTCGAGCGCGGGGTTATCGAGATGAAAGAGGCGAGCCAGAGCTTCGTCTTCGCCGGCGTCGCCGAGCGGCCGATACCGTCCCTCAACCGCGGCTTCTCGGCGCCCATCAAGCTTAATCTGCCGATCGACGCCGATGACCTTCGCTTCCTTGCCGCGCACGATCGCGATCCGTTCAATCGCTGGCAGGCGGTGCAGACGCTGGCGATGTCGCTCCTCACCGCCAACGTTGCGGCGTTGTGCGCGGGTGCGCCGGTGCGCGACGACGAGGGCCTCATGGGGGCGCTGGGCGCCATCATCGCCGACGCCGAACTCGAGCCCGCCTTCATCGCGCTGACGCTGACGCCGCCGAGTGAGCCCGATATCGCCCGCGAGATCGGCCGCGACGTCGACCCCGATGCGATCTTTGCCGCCCGCCGGCACTTGCGCGCCTTAACCGGCACGCGGCTCGGCCCGGCGCTCGCCGACACCCATTCGCGGATGATCACGCTGGGACCCTATCGGCCCGATGCCGGCAACGCCGGACGGCGCACGCTCAAAAACGTCTGCCTCGATTTGTTGGCGGCGACAGACGCGAGCGAGGCCATTTTACGAGCGTCGTCGCAGTACGAGAACGCCGACAACATGACCGACCGCATGGCGGCGCTCGAGACTTTGGCGCTGCACGACCGGCCCGAGCGCACCGCGGCGCTGGAGGATTTCTACGCCCGTTATGCCGACGATCCGCTGATCATCGATAAATGGTTGGCCTTGCAAGCGATGATTCCCGAGTCGGCAACGCTCGAGCGCGTGCGCGCGCTGACCAAGCACCCGGCCTTTTCCATGACCAATCCCAATCGTGTGCGCTCGCTGATCGGGTCGTTCGCGCACGGGAACTCCACCCAGTTCAACCGGCCTGACGGCGCCGGCTACGATTTCGTCGCCGATATCGTGCTCGCGCTCGACCCGAAGAACCCGCAAATGGCTGCCCGCCTGATGAACGCGTTCCGGTCCTGGCGCGCGCTCGAAGCCGGGCGGCGCGCGCGTGCGCAAGTGACGCTGCGCCGCGTCGCGTCGGCACCGAGCCTGTCGCGCGACCTCGGCGACATCGTCGCCCGCACGCTGGCCGAGAGCTGACGCGCGCCAATCCAGAAACAAGACCGGATTGCTTCGTTGCTTCCGCCTTCGCGCAACGCTTGGGCGCGTCGAGCGAGCGCAAACGGGTCGCGTCTCGCTATGACCGAGCAAAAGGCGCGCGCCGCAAAAAGTTCGGGATAGCTCTTGAAAAAAATGTTGACTCTGGAGTCTCCGGACTCTCGACAAACCGATTCGCATCGATTCTTATCAGGGTGATTCGGCAAGAGATGCGGCACATCCTTCCGATCGCGGGTGCAGGGGACAGTCCGAACGGAGGCCGGCGATGGCGCGCGCCGACACGGCGAGTGCGTCTCTACGTTCCGATTCGATTCAGGGGTTGGCAAAATCGATTGCCAAACCCGCGTATCGGCGGTTGTTGAGCGCCGAGCCGCTGCTGCGCCGCGCCGTTCCGGTTCTCATCATCGCCTTTCTGATAACGATTTGCGTCGGCGCCGTCGTGCAGATGCTCGAACAGCGCCGTCAGGTCATCGTCGACGCCCGCCAGGTCATGGAGGCGCTCGCCGACGAACTCGCCGTCGCGCTCGACCATCCCGGTAGAGACGGCAGAGCAAACCCCAGTCGCACTTTCGCGCCGCTGGAGCGCGCCCTGCCGGCCTGGGCTACGGCGCAAGGCCGATCGATCATCGTCGGCGACGCCAATGGCACGATCATCGCCAGCGTGCCGAGCGATCCGCTGAAGCTTGGTCGCCAAATTCTCGATGTGCTCGGACCGTCGCAGCCGCTGACCACGTTCGGCGCCGCCGCCGGCACGCTGGAGATCACGCTGCCGGACGGCGCCGCCGCCTTCGCCACGGTGCGGGCGTTGAAGAACCCGTTGGGCATCGTCGCCGTGGTGCAGACGGCGAGCAGCGCGCTGACCAACTGGCGATCGATGACCGCGCTCACCGTGACGTTGTCGGCGACGACCGGCTTCGTGGTACTGATCCTCGGCTTCGCTTTCCACTGGCAGGCGACGCGCGCGCGGGAGGCCGATCTGATCCACGACACCGTGCGCAGCCGCATCGACACCGCGCTCAACCGGGGCCGCTGCGGCTTGTGGGACTGGGATCTGGCGCGCGGCCGGGTGTTCTGGTCGCGCTCGATGTTCGACATCCTCGGCCTGCCGGCGAAGAATGAGCTACTGACTTTCGGCGAACTGAACGCGCTGGTGCACGACGGCGACATCAACCTCTACGAGCTGGCCAGGCAACTGGCTGACGGCAAGCTGCACTCGATCGACCACGCTTTCCGCATGCGTCATGCCAACGGCCGATGGTTGTGGCTGCGGGCGCGCTGCGAACTGGCGCGCCAGGAAGGCGAAACCAGCCTACATCTCATCGGCATCGCCGTCGACATTACCGAGCAAAAGAGCCTAGTCGAAAAGACCACGGCGGCGGATTTGCGGCTGCGCGACGCCATCGAGACCATACCCGAAGCCTTCGTGCTGTGGGACGCCGACAATCGCCTGGTGCTGTGCAATTCAAATTTCCAGGAACTGCATCGCCTGCCCGACAGCGCCGTCGTGGCGGGTACGCCCTACGAAACGGTCGTGGCGGCGGGCCGCAAACCGATCATTCGCACCACCATCGCCAACGAGGACGGCCAGACCCAAGGCGCGCGCACCTTCGAAGCGCAACTCAACGACGGCCGCTGGCTGCACATCAGCGAGCGCCGCACCAAGGACGGCGGCTATGTCTCCGTCGGCACCGACATCACCAAGATCAAGCAGCACGAGCAGAAACTGATCGAAGGTGAGAAGCGACGGATTGCGACCATCACCGACCTACGCCAGTCGCAGCAGGCTTTGGAACGCAAGACCGGCGAGCTTGCCGACCTGGCGCAGAAATACGCCGAGGAAAAGACCCGCGCGGAAGAGGCGAACCAGACCAAGTCGAAGTTCCTCGCCAATATGAGTCACGAATTGCGCACGCCGCTCAACGCCATCATCGGTTTCTCCGAGATCATGGAATCGGCGATGTTCGGACCGCTCGGCTCGGCAAAATACAGCGAGTACTCGCGCGATATCCGCGAAAGCGGCCAGTATCTGCTCGACGTCATCAACGACATCCTCGACATGTCGAAGATCGAGGCCGGCGGCATCCGGCTGGCGCCCGAAACTGTGGAGCTCGACGACATTCTGGCCGACTGCCTGCGCGTGATCTCGGGCCGCGCCAACGAAAAGCACCTGACGCTGAATTCACACATCGCTCCCGGCATCCGGCTGCAAGCGGACCGCCGTGCGATCAAGCAGATCGCGCTCAATCTCCTGTCGAATGCCGTGAAGTTCACGCCCGACGGCGGCGCGGTCACGTTGCGCGGGCGGCTGCGTGGCGGCATGGTCACGATCGCCATCGAGGACAACGGCATCGGCATCCCGAAGGACGCGCTGCATAAGCTCGGCCGGCCGTTCGAGCAGGTCGAAAGCCAGCTTACGAAGCGGCACCAGGGATCCGGCCTCGGGCTGGCGATCGCCAAATCGCTCGTCGAGCTGCACGGCGGCGCCATGCGTATCCGCTCGGTGCTCGGCACCGGCACCATGGTGGTGGTGCGGCTGCCGCTGGAAGCGCGCGAACCCCTGCGCGCGGAGCGGGAGGTTGCTTCCCCTCCCCTTGCGGACAGTCACGCTGTTCTGGTGTAGTTGTCGCCAATGTTGATCGGCAATGTCCCGGGTCGCTTCCGGGACATGCTCCTTGCCCAACGATCAAGATGGACCGCGTCATGGCTCAGAAAATTACGACCGGGTTTCGGGCCCTGGTCGATGCCGCCGAGCGTGAGATCGAAACGCTGTCGGTCGAGGAGGCCATTGCCCTTCACGGGCGCGACGACGTGACCTTTATCGACGTTCGCGACATCCGTGAACTTGAGCGCGAAGGCCGCGTGCCCGGCGCCTTCCATGCTCCGCGCGGCATGCTTGAATTCTGGATCGATCCGGAAAGTCCCTACCACAAGCCGATCTTTGGCGAAGAAAAACGCTTTGTGTTTTTCTGCGCCGGCGGCTGGCGTTCGGCGCTGGCAGCGCAAACTGCGCACCGGATGGGCCTGCGTCCGGTCGCCCATATCAAGGGCGGTTTCGGTGCCTGGCGCAAAACCAACGGCCCCGTCGAGTCGGCGCCGACCAAGCCAAAATCGACTTAGATCATAGCGGCTATTGGAGGCGCTCGGCGCGTAGCGCCAGCTTTTGCGGCGTTCTCATCGCGATTGTTGCCCGACAGAGAGCGCCGTTCCGGCGAGGCAGCCCGCCAGCGCCGACAGCCGCATGAGGACGCGCCGGGCCAGATCGGTCGACGTGAGTAATCGCATGGGTGCTCCAAATGGGTATTGACTATACCACATTATCCCATAGGGTTTTTGGCAATCTGACGCGGGTCTGACACCGCTCCGCCCGGCAGCCTTGCCACCCCACGCGGCAGGCCCGGCCGATGGCCGAGATGAACCCGAGGCAGAAGGGCAGAGATGGTCTGATGATCGTTAGAATTACGCTTTACACCGTCGCCGCCTTGCTTCTCGCCGCCCACTTTCTGCGTATGGGCGATATCATCGCGACGGTGGCGTGTCTGGCGATACCGGCGCTGTTTTTGGTGCGTCAGCGCTGGAGCCTGCTGCTTCTTCAAGGGCTGGCCTACGTCGCCGCCGCCATCTGGCTCGCGACAGCCTGGCAAGTCGTGGCGATCCGCTGGTCGTTCGGCAGCCCTTGGCACCTCGCTGCCGTCATCCTGGTCAGCGTAGCCGCGGTCAGCGTACTGGCGGGGGGCCTCCTGCACAGCAGGACCTTCCAACTGCGCTATTGCGGCCGCTGAATCATCGGCGCCGGCCGGCGTCCGTCAATCATGTGCCACATGCAGAAGGAAGAGCAAGTGCTGATCCCGCTCATGCTCGCCGGCGGCAATCCGATGATCGTGCATCCCATCGACGTGATGCGCCACGAGCACGATGAGCATGACAAGGAGCTCCGCGCTCTCGGCGCTCTCGCCGGCGACATGACCGTGCTCGATGATGCCTGCAATTCGTGGCGCGCGCTCTACGCCGGCCTGGCCGAGCTGGCCGCCGACCTGACCGACCACATCCACATCGAGAACAACATCCTTTTCCCACGGTTCGAAAACTAACCCCCACAAGCTGCCGGATCAGCGGCGTACACGGCACCGCTTGCGTCCATGAAGTAACAATTACCCCCTGCAGTGAAATAGGCCGAACCATCCGGCCAATCCCAGTCAATGATCGCCTCGGAAATCAGGGTATCGATCAGACTTGGATCAATCAGAGCGCCATAACCCCAACCGCCATACCAATGTCCCCACCGCCCGTACCGTCCGCGGTGGGATCCATATCCACCATGATGGACGTGCGCGGCATAGTGCGGAGAACGAAAATGCCGATGAGGTCCGTGTCCCACCTTCACAGGCGTCGGATTAATATTTCTATGATGAACGGGACCGCCCGGCGATCCTCCGGGGTATCGGTGCACTACGGTGCGTTGATTGAACCGTTGCACCGGACGATTGAAGTGCTGCACGGGACGATTGAAGTGTTGCACCGGTACATAGCGCGGTGCGCTGACACGCGGTGTGAAATGAACCGCTGGCGCACGATAATAAGCAGAGGCCGGGCCTAGAACAGTTGCAGACAACAACATGCTGACAGCCCCGACAGTTATTGATGCGATAAATTTTTTCATAGGAGTCTCCAAGTCGAGTTGGAGCGGCAACTAGAAGGTTTGTTTTCGTGACATCCTGGCCGCTATCGAGAATGCTGGCTGCTTAAAAAATTTAGAACCTTGATTTACATCAAGGCGCCTTTGCAGCACTTGGCCGGTGCCCGGCCTCGTGACCCATGCCGACACGCTGGACGAAGCCAAAAGCATGGCGGGCGATGCAAAGCAGTGAGTTATTCATCGAAGTGATGCGGAAACGCCGCCGACCTTAAGGCGCCCGCCCCAGAATACGCACAAAACATCCGCGCACCTGACGCTGGGTTTCCACGACATGGGCCTGCAGCGCGGGAAAATCCGGCAAGTCGGCGGCGCGGGCCAAGAGCGCGAGCACGCCGGCATTCGCCGATTTCGGATCGAACGCGCCAGGCAGGCAGAGCCGCAAAATCTGCGTCAGATCGTGAAACAGCAGTACCGCGGGCCGCAGTACCGCGGCGTCCTCGGCCGCGAGCACGCCGAGCCGCGCCGCCTGTTCCAGCATCCGCGCCGTCGACGTATCGAGGATGTCCGGCGTCGCGGCGGCCTGCGTGAGTTGCAAATATTGGGCGATGAACTCGATATCAACCAGCCCGCCGGCCGCGTATTTGAGATCCCAGGGATCGGCATCGCCTTTTTCCTTGGCGATGGCGGCACGCATCTCGATGACATCGGCGGCGACCGCGCTGGGGTCGCGCCGGCGGCAGAGCACATGACGGATCGCAGCCTCGACGCGCGAGGCGAAGGCCGGCGAGCCGGAGACGACGCGGGCGCGGGTCAGCGCCATATGCTCCCAGGTCCAGGCCTCGCGCTCCTGGTAACCGATGAAGCCGTCGATCTGCGTCGCCAGCGGCCCGGAGCGGCCGGAAGGACGCAGCCGCATGTCGACCTGGTAGAGCACGCCATAATTGGTCTGCACCGTCAGCGCGCTGATCAGGCGCTGGGTGAGACGGGCAAAATATTGTGCGCCGTAGAGCGGACGCTTGCCGTCGGAATTGGGATGCTCGGCGTCGAAATCGTAGACGACGATGAGGTCGAGGTCGGAACTCGCGCTCATCTCGCGTGCGCCGAGTCGGCCGAGCGCCAAGATCGCGGTCTGTTGGCCGCGCACGCGTCCGTGCAGGGCGGCGAAATCGGCTTCGACTCGTTGATGCAGCGCGCGGATCAGGACATCGGCCAGCCCCGCGAACACGTCGCCCGCCTGCTCGGCCGAAACCGATCCCGAGAGGATGCGCGCGCCGATCAGGAACATGTGCTCCTGGCCAAACAAGCGGATCGCATCGAGCACATCCTCGTAGCTGCCGGGCTCGCCGAGCGCACGCGCCAGCTCGGCTTCAAGCCGCGTCGTCTGCGGCAGCGCGCCGAAAAAGCTCGGGTCGATCAGCGGATCGATGACGTGCGGGTTCTGCGCCAGAATATCGGCGAGACGGGGCGCGACGCCGAGAATGAGCGCGATGAAGCGAATGAGCTCCGGATTCTGCCGCAGCAGCGACAGCAAACGTCCGCCGGCGCGCAGGCCGGCGAGAAATCGATCGAAGGCGGCGAAGGCCGCGTCCGGGTTTTCCGCTTGCGAGAACTGGTCGATGATCACCGGGATAAGCGCGATGAGGTTTCCTCGCGCCTGCTCGCCGCGCAAGGCGCGGTAGTCGGGCGTACGCCAGCGCTGCACGGCGGCGGCAACCTCGCGCGGTTGCCGAAAACCCATTTCCGACAGCCGATCCAGCGTCTCGCTCTCGCGCTCTGGCGCCGTGAACGACAGATTCTGCTGCTGCGCGAGCAAGGCCGGCGCGCGCTCGAACAGCCTGACATAATGCGTCTCGACTTTGCGCAAATGCGTCAGCAGCACAGTGGCGAAATCGTCGCGATCTTCGAAGCCGAGAAACCTGGCGAACACGCCGAGCGCCTCGCGATCGGCAGGCAAAGTGTGCGTTTGCTCGTCGGCTATCATCTGCAAGCGGTGCTCGACGCGCCGCAAGAAATCATAAGCCGCCGTCAACTCGTCACGCGCCGCGGCATCGATCCAGCCGTCCGCCGCCAGCGCGGCTAGCGTCGCGACGGTGGAACGGCCGCGCAGCCCGCGATGGCGCCCGCCGGCGATGAGCTGCTGGGTCTGCACGAAGAATTCGATCTCGCGGATGCCACCGCGGCCAAGCTTGACGTTATGACCCTCGACCGCAATCTCGCCGTGGCCGCGGTAGGCGTGGATCTGCTGCTTCATCGCATGCACGTCGGCGACCGCCGCGTAATCGAGATATTTGCGCCAGACGAAGGGGGAAAGATCGCGGAGCAGCCGTTCGCCCGCGGACAAATCGCCGGCGCAAGGCCGCGCCTTGATGAGCGCCGCGCGCTCCCAGTTCTGGCCCCGGCTCTCGTAATAATCGAGCGCGGCTTCGGTCGAGATGGCGATCTGGGTCGAAGCCGGATCGGGGCGCAGCCGTAGATCGACGCGGAACACGTAGCCGTCCGCCGTGCGCTGCTGCAGGAGCTTCACCAGATCGCGCGTCATGCGCACGTAGAATAGCGCGGCCTCGACCTCCGGCCCGAGTGGCGCCGCGGCCGCATCGAAGAACACCATAAGATCGATGTCGCTCGAGAAGTTGAGTTCATAGGCGCCCAATTTGCCCATCGCGACCACGATATAGCCGGACTCTGTTTCGGGATTTTCCGGATCCGGCGGTTGGAGCTTGCCGCGCCGCGCGGCCTCGCCGAGCAGATGACGCACTGCGGCGCCCAGCGCCGTCTCGGCGAAATCGGTCAACGTCCTCGTCACGCGCGCGACCGGCCACGCGCCGCCGATATCGGTGAGCGCGATGAACAGCGCCGCTTCCGCCTTCAGGCGGCGCAGCACCCGCATCATTTCCGCGGAACCTCGCGCTGCCGCGGCGGCGTTGCGCGCCTTGCCGAGCAACGCGGCAAATTCGTCCTCCGGGTTTCGGCTGAGCAGACGCAGCAGGCGCGCCGGGTCGGCTTCAACGAGACTCCAAAGGTAAGGCGCCGCTTCGGCGATGCCGTCAAGCAGGCTCGTCAGCGCCGGATGCCGGTCGATCAGCGCCTTGAGCGCCCTGCCGGCAGCGGTCCGCGCGATGCTCGCAAGCCACTTGCTCGCGCGGGCACGACCCGATGCCGACGCATGCGGCAGGGCGCCGGCCAATCGCCGGAGTAATGCCGTTTCGTCGAGGGTGTGGGTCGGCCGCTTGCCCGGCGCAGGCCGTCGCATCACGTCCCCGCCGGTCCGGCGCGCGGCAGAGCGATGGTGCTCTTCAGGCCGGGGTGGTTGTCCTCGAGCTTGAGCTCGCCGCCGTGCAGTCGTGCGACGGCGGAGGCGAGGCTCAAACCCAATCCCGAGCCTGGCTGCGACCGGCTCTGTTCGAGCCGCACGAAGCGCTCGACGACACGGTTACGATCGGCGTCAGGAATACCTGGCCCATGGTCCGCCACCGTGAGCGTAACGCGGTCGCCGTCCGCGCCGGCTTTGACCACGATCTCGGCGGGCACATTGTTGGTCTCGGTGGGCTTTGGCCCGGCATATTTGATCGCATTATCGATGAGATTAGCCAGCGCTTGGCTCACCAGCTCGCGATTGCCGCGCACCGGCGCCGCGGCCGGCGCATCAACGGTGAGCGCGAGCCCCTTCTCGTCGGCCAGCGGCTCGTACAATTCGCCGACGTCGCGGGCGATTTCGGCCGCGTCGAATTCGGTCATGTTGTCGCGCGCATGCCCGGATTCGGCGCGCGCGATCATCAACAGTGCGTCGAAGGTGCGGATGAGTTCGTCGGATTCCGCGATGGTTGATTCCAGCGCCGTGCGATAGTCGGCCTCGCCCTTGGCGCCGCGCAACGCCTGTTCACAGCGGTTGCGCAGCCGCGTCAGCGGCGTTTTGAGGTCGTGGGCGATGTTGTCGGAGACCTCCTTGAGGCCACGCATCAGCGCCTCGATGCGCTCGAGCATGGCGTTGACGTTGTCGGCGAGACGGTCAAGTTCGTCGCCGGTGCCGGCGACCGGCAAACGGCCGGCGAGGTCGCCGGCCATGATGGTGTGCGCCGTTTCGGTCATCGCATCGATCCGGTTGAGCACGCGGCGGCTGACGAAGAATCCGCCAGCCAGCCCGAGGACGATGACTAGCGCCGACGACCAGCGTCCGGCGTTGGAAATGATAGCGTAGAGACGCTCACGCTCTTCGAGGTCGCGCCCGACCAGGAGATGAAAACCATCGGGCAGTTGCACGACCTGGACCAACGCCCGATGTTCGGCTTCTTCCGGCGCGTCGATCCGGCGGTACGAGGTTTCCAACCAGCCCGGATGGCCGAGCACGCCGGGCTCCAGCGAGCCGACATTGCCGGCCAGGCCCTCTCCGGTCGGTGTGGTCACCAGATAAAGGTTCGACCCCGGACGCCGCGAACGCACATCGACGACGATGACCAAACGCCGGATGCCGCCTTGCTCGTACTGCTCGCGCAGGCCGCGAATTTCCGAATTCACGGTATGGGTAATCTGATCGGTGATCAGACGGCGGGTGTTTAGCGCGAAATAACCGAGCAGCGACACCGCGAACAGGACGAAGATCAGCAGGTAGACGAGCGTGAGCTGAAATGCCGTGGTGCGAAGCAGTTTACCGAGCGCCGCCACGGTTCAGATACTCTCAGTTTCCAGACGCAACTCATCCTCGGCGAAGTCGTTTTCCCAAAACTCGAGAGCGGCCCGCTGATCGGCGTCCCGATTGGCCGCCTCGGCGCGACGCAGCTCGACGCGGCGGATTTTGCCGGAGATGGTTTTCGGCAAATCCGCGAATTCCAGCCGCCGCACCCGCTTGAACGGAGCAAGCGCCGCGCGGCAATGCCGGAAGATCGACAGCGCGGTATTGCGATCCGGCGTTTGGCCCGGCGCCAGGGCAACGAAAGCTTTCGGCACCGCGAGCCGCATCGGATCGGGCGACGGCACCACCGCCGCTTCGGCCACGGCCGGATGCTCGATCAAGACGCTCTCGAGCTCGAACGGGCTGATCCGATAGTCGGACGATTTGAACACGTCGTCGGCGCGACCGACATAGGTGAGATAATTATCGTCGTCGACGGAGGCGACATCGCCGCTGCGGTAAACGGCGCCGCTGATCGGAAGGACCGTGTCGCCGTCCTGGTAGCCTTGCATGAGCCCGGTCGGCCGCGGGTTGAGTGTGAGACTGATCTCACCCTCCCGCTGCGGCATGCCGGAGGGATCATGCAGCGCGACGCGGTAGCCCGGCAGCGGTCGGCCCATCGAGCCGGCCTTGACCTTTTGGCCCGGCGTGTTGCCGACCAGCGCCGTGGTTTCGGTCTGACCGTAGCCGTCGCGGATGACGATGCCCCAGGCCGCCTTGACGCGCTCAATGACTTCGGGATTGAGCGGCTCGCCGGCGCTGATGAGCTCCTGCAAGCGGACCGGCCAGGAGGCAAGATCCTCCTGGATCAGCATGCGCCATACAGTCGGCGGCGCGCAGAACGTGGTTACGCCGCAGCGCGTGATGATGTCGAGCAGACCACGCGCATCGAAGCGGCGTTGATTGACGATGAACACCGTGGCGCCGGCATTCCACGGCGCGAAGAAACAGCTCCACGCGTGCTTGGCCCAGCCCGGTGACGAGATATTGAGATGCACGTCTCCCGGCCGCAGCCCCAGCCAGTACATCGTCGACAGATGGCCGACGGGATAGCTCTGATGGCTGTGCAGCACGAGCTTCGGCGTCGCCGTCGTCCCCGATGTGAAGTAGAGCAGCAGCGGATCGTCGGCGCCTGTTTCGCCGTCGGGTGCGAACTGCGCCGATGCCTGGTAGCTTTTTTCGTACGAGAACCAGCCCGGAACATCGGCGCCGACCGCGATCCTCGTATAGTCTCCAGGCAGATCGGCGAATTTCGCAGCGACGTCGGCGCTGGCGACGACGTGGCGGACACGCCCGCGGGCGAAGCGGTCGGCGAGATCGTTGCGCGTGAGCAGCATGGTCGCCGGTACGATGACCGCGCCGAGCTTCATGGCCGCCAGCATGCATTCCCACAGCGCGACGACGTTGCCGAGCATGAGCAGTACGCGATCGCCGCGCCGCACCCCGAGCTGGCGGAGCTCATTGGCGACGCGGTTCGAGCGCTCGCGCAATTGCGCGAAAGTGAGTTTCGTCTCGCCGGCATCCTCGTCGACGAGCCACAGCGCCGGCCGCGCATTTTCGCGCGCCATGACGTCGAAGTAATCCAGCGCCCAGTTGAAGCGATCGAGCTTGGGCCATTGGAAGTCACGGTAGGCAGTGGTGTAGTCCTCGCGTTGGCGAAAGAGGAAGTCGCGCGCCGCGATGAAGGGTGCCGCGTTACTCAAGGTCATTGGTGATATCCAAGCCCAAGATCAGCGATGGTTTCCTGTTGACAAGAAGATATGCGCCCTCTCCTCTCTGCTGTCCTTTGCCAGAGTAGCTGCCCGGATGCCAATGAAAAACAAGAAAGGTTTGGCATGGAGGCAACCATGAGCGAGAGTACCGACGATGGGCCCGCTTGCCGGTTTTCGCATAGTCGAGTTCGCAGGTATCGGCCCGGCGCCGATGGCGGCGATGCTGTTCGCCGACCTGGGCGCAAGCGTCATCCGACTGGACCGGGTCGAGCCAAGCGGGCTTGGCGTCGACATACCGGCGCGCTTCGGTTTGCTGGCGCGCTCACGCCCGTCGGTAGCGGTCGACATCAAGCACCCTGAGGGGCTGGCGCTTGCCAGCGATCTCATCGGCAAAGCCGACGGCCTAATCGAAGGATTTCGGCCGGGCACAATGGAGCGCCTCGGCCTCGGGCCGGAGTTGGCGCTCAAGCGCAATCCGCGGCTCGTCTACGGCCGCATGACGGGATGGGGTCAGTCGGGTCCGCTGGCCCAGGCCGCCGGCCACGACCTGAACTACCTGGCTTTGACCGGGGCGCTAGCCGCCATCGGCCGCGCCGGCGCGAAGCCGACGCCGCCGCTAAACCTCGCGGCGGATTTTGGCGGCGGTGCGCTCTACCTCGCCTTCGGCATGGCCTGCGCCATGCTGGAAGCGCAGCGGTCCGGCAAAGGCCAAGTCGTCGACGCGGCCATGACCGAAGGCGCCGCGTCGCTGATGACGATCTTTTATGGCCTGCATGCAGCGGGTCTGCACAGTCTCGAGCGCGGAACCAATTTGCTCGATTCCGGATCGGCGATCTACGACACCTACGAATGCGCGGACGGCCGCTACGTCGCGATTGCGCCGATCGAGCTGAAATTCCGCAAAGTGCTGTTCGAGCGGCTCGGCCAGCCCTACACCAAAGACGACGGACCCGAGCTGCGCGACAAACTCGAAGCTATGTTCAAGACCCGCACCAGGGATGAATGGTGTTTGCTGCTTGAGGGAACGGACGCCTGTTTCGCGCCGGTCCTCACCATGGAAGAGGCGCCGCATCATCCGCACAATATCGCCCGCGGCTCCTTCATCGAGCTCGACGGCGTGGTGCAACCGGGCCCGGCGCCGCGCTTTGGGCGCACGCCCGCCGGCCGCCCGACGCCGCCGCAAGCGCGCGGGGAAGGCTCACGGTCGGCGCTTGCCGATTGGGGCATCGCTGCCGAGAAGATCGACGCACTGTTCGCCGCGGGCGTGCTCGGCGAAGCCGAAGTGGAAAATTTCGATCAGAAAATCGAGCGTGACGCGAAGGCCGGCAAGCTCGACCGGTTGGCTGGTAACGCCGTCGACGATTTCCACAAAGGCGGCCGCGAGCTATGAGGCACGAAAGGGTGACTCAAGTTTGCCATCACGACCGCGCGTCGTCGCGAATTATGTAGCCGGCGCCGCGCACCGTGTGCAGCAGCGCCGGCGCGAAGCCCTTGTCAATCTTGGAACGCAGCCGGGAGATATGCACGTCGATCACGTTGGTCTGCGGGTCGAAGTGATAATCCCAGACGTTCTCCAAGAGCATGGTGCGGGTGACGACCTGGCCGGCGTGCCGCATCAGATATTCCAGCAGGCGGAATTCGCGCGGCTGCAGCTGTAGCTCCTGGCCGGCGCGGCTGACTTGATGAGACAGCCGATTGAGCTCGAGATCGCCGACGCGATAGACAGTCTCCTCGCCGCGACTGCCCCGCCGTCGGGCGAGCGCCTCGATGCGCGCCAGCAATTCCGAGAACGCGTAGGGTTTGGCGAGATAATCGTCGCCGCCGGTGCGCAGCCCTTTGACCCGGTCGTCGACTTGGCCGAGCGCGGAGAGGATGAGCACCGGAGTTTCCACCGATTTGGCGCGTAAGGTTCCGATGACCGACAGCCCGTCCAGCTTCGGCAGCATGCGATCAACGATCAGCACGTCGTACTGGCCGTCGAGCGCCATCGCCAAGCCCTCCTCGCCGTCGGTCGCCTGATCGGCGATATGGCCGACCTCGCGGAATGCCTTCACCAGATAATCGGCGGCGTCGCGGTCGTCTTCGATGATGAGAAGGCGCATGGTGGCGTATTGCCGAACTGGCAAATCAATCTGGACCGGGACGGCGGTCTTATCACCGATGAGGTCGCTTCGCACGGTTCACCCGACAAGAGGCTCGTGGAAAACATGAGGGGGCGGCAAGCGTCAGGCTGGCCGCCCCCTCGACCTACTCCACCACGGCGGGGGGCGACGGATGCCGGGAGGCAGAGTTGGTGTTCGGCGGGGACGGGCCTTACGGCCCGTCCCCCAGGGTACGCCCGCCAGCGGGGGCGACGGATGCCGGCGGATCGCCCCATTACTCTAGAGCCATGGGTTCGATGGACTGCGGACCCCGCTCCAATGACCTACGAACATGAACTCCTTCTCAGTACATCGATTCATGCTCTAGGCGTTGCCAAGCGGCAAAGCGACGAAGTGCGTGCCCTCGCCCGACTTCACCCGGAACAACAACGTGTGCTTGCCCTGCTTGCGGGCATCCGCGAGTTCCTTGCGGACGTCGCTTGGGCTTGAGACCGACTTGCCGCCGACATCGAGGATCACGTCACCGACTTGGAAGCCGTGATCGGCTGCGACGCCGTCCGGATCGACCGCGGTGACGACGACGCCGTTACCGTCCGCGCCGGCGACCTTACTTCCGGGCGCCAACGTGAGCCCGAGCTTCGGCACGTCGTTATCGGGAGTCTCGCGCTGGTTCTGCTGGTTGGCGGCTTGGCGCTCGCTCGGCAATGTGCCGAGTGTCAGCATCACAGTTTTTTCCTGACCCTGGCGGATCAGTCCGAGCTTGACGGTGGTGCCGGGAGCCATCATGCCGATCCGGCGCGCCAGCTCGCGCGCATCGGCGACGGATGTGCCATCGACCGAGGTAATGACGTCGCCGCTTTCGATTCCGGCCTTGGCCGCCGGGCTGTTGGGCTGTGGCTCGGAGATCAATGCGCCGGCGGCCTTCTTCAAGCCGAGGCTGTCGGCGAGGTCGGGGGTCACCGGCTGAATCTGCACGCCGATCCATCCGCGGGTGACGCTGCCCTTTTCGCGCAACTGCGTGACCACGTTCTTGACCGTATCGGAGGGA
>JBEKWO010000053.1:0-25666 GCA_049512975.1 Xanthobacteraceae bacterium
GCGATGTATCTGCAATACCTGCCGAAGCCGCCGATCACGCCCGACCAGGTCGAGCTCCTCAAGCGCGACAACGTCGTCTCGCCCGCGGCGCGAGAGCAAGCCCGCACCCTCGAAGCGCTCGGCATCGTGCCCGAATCGATCGGCGTCGTCGTGCCGTCTTACCTCTGGCGCTTCCGCAAGACCGGCCAATTCCGCAGCCGCATGGCCTAGGCGCAATCGCTTTCAGATCGACTGATCGGCGACTGCAATCGGATCACGCCTCGTACTTGAACGAAAGCGCGACCCGGGTGCGAAAGGCCGTGACCTTTCCGTTCTCCACCCTCATGTCCATCTTGGTGACTTCGGCGACGCGTAGATCGCGTAGTGAACCAGCAGCCGTATCCACCGCAATGCGACCGGCATCCTCCCATGATTTTTCGCTGACGCCGACAACGTCGATGACCCGGTAGACGCTATCCGATTGTTTCTTTGCCATTGGATGAACCCTTTCGAGGCCACGCTATCCTCGCGCGATCAATGCCGCCGCGCGATCAGCTTAGCTTAGAGCAAGCTACGCCATCTCGTCGATGGCTTCCGGCGCTGGACTCGCTTGGCCGAAAGGTGAAAGCTGCCAAAGCCGCCGCCATCGGGCGCGGCTGTAACGAGGCTCATCGATGCCGGGCAAGCGTGTGCAGCTCGATGAAGAGACCTGGCGGCAGCTGGACCTTCTAGGCCGCGACCAGATGAAGGACTTTCAGGAACTGGCCGACGAGGCCTTCCGCGATCTGTTGCGAAAGCACGGCCGCCCGGCCGACCTGAAAGAGGCGTTGCGGCGCAGCGCCGGGGTATCCGCGTCGATTCATCAGTTGAAGCCAAACAAGGGCAGGAAGCCGCGGCGCAAATAGGCGATCGTAGATTAGGTGTCCGTCCTATGCAAATCGTTGTCGCGCTCGAGCGCGCGCTTTCATCGCTTCTGCTTCGCGATTCTTGGCCGGGCTCGCCGTTTCCAGCGCTGCCAGCAGCCGGCGGGCCGTTTCCGTCACCTCATCGACGGCACGCTCGAACGCCGCTGCATTGACCCGTGACGGGTCGGTGAACCCGCTCAACTTGCGAACAAACTGAAGCGCCGAGGCGCGGATCTCCTGATCCGTTGCCGGCGGCTCGAAATTGAAGAGCGTGCGGATGTTACGACACATGGGTGCCTCCGTTGCCGTTGCGCGCCGCAGTGGTCCGTTAACGTCGGGAAATTTAACCTTTTTGGGACCGTCTTGGGAAACGACCAACGCGGCGATAGATTGCGCGCCGGCGGCGGCCTTGAGGAGCGCCCGGTGTCATCTGCTCATCCTGAACCTATCACGATTAGCGGCGATGCCGGCTTTCGCGTTTCCGGCTTGCTGCAAACGCCGCCCGGCGCCCGCGCTTGCTATGTGCTGGCGCATGGCGCCGGAGCGGGCATGGATCATCCGTTCATGGCGGCGGTGGCGGCGGAACTCGCCCCGCGCGGCATTGCCACGTTGCGCTACCAGTTCCCCGCGATGGAGCGCGGCGCCAGGCGGCCGGATCCGCCGCAAGTCGCGCAGGCAACCGTCCGCGCCGCCGCCGCTGCGGCGTTGCGGCTGCTTCCGGGCCTGCCGCTCATTGCCGGCGGCAAGTCCTTCGGCGGCCGGATGACCTCGCAAGCGCAAGCGAGCGCACCGCTGCAAGGAATCCGCGGCCTGGCATTCCTTGGATTTCCGCTGCATCCGGCGGGCCGGCCGTCGCAGGACCGCGCCAAGCATCTCTTTGCCGTGCAAATCCCGATGCTGTTTCTGCAAGGAACACGCGACGCGCTGGCGACGCTCGATCAGCTCCAGCCGCTTTGCGACGCGCTTGGCGCCCGCGCGACGCTGAAGCTATTCCAGGACGCCGATCATTCCTTTCACGTGCCGGCACGGACCGGCCGCAAGGATGCGCGGGTGCGCGGCGAAATGCTGGACATGCTCGCGGCCTGGATCGACGGCCTACTTACAGCCCCAGCGCCAGCGCGATGAGGCCGAGCGTGCCAACCGCGACCCGCCACCACACGAACAGCGTAAAACCGTGGCGCGACACGTAGCCGAGGAAGGTCTTCACCACGAACCAGGCGCAGATGAAGGACACAATGAAACCCACGGCGATAATCATGAGGTTGCTGTGGCTCAGCTGGCCGTGATCCTTGTAGAGATCGTAGGCGAAGGCGCCGGCCATGGTCGGCATCGCGAGCCAGAACGAGAATTCGGCGGCGGCGCGGCGATCGGCGCCGAGCAGCATCGCCGCGACGATGGTCGCCCCCGAACGTGACACCCCGGGCACCATAGAGAGGCACTGCGCAACCCCGATGATGAAATATATCGGCAGCGTGAACCTGGTGGCCTCGTGGAAGCGCGGCTTGAGGTCGAGCTGATCGACCCACAGCAACACCGCGCCGCCTGCGATCAGCGAGAAGCACACCACCCAGGGATTAAACAGCACCTCCTTGATGAATTTGTAGGCCGTCGCCCCGATCACCGCCGCCGGCAGGAAGGCCAGCAGCACGCCGATGATGAAACGCCGAGCCTGAGGGTCGTTGAACATGCCGGTAGCGAGGTGCCACAGCCGTACCGAATAGATCGACAGCAAGGCCAGGATGGCGCCGAACTGAATCAAGACCGCAAAGCTCTTGCCGAAAGCGTCGTCGCCGAAGCCGAAAAACCGCTGCATGAGCAGAAGATGTCCGGTCGACGAGACCGGTATGAACTCGGTCAGTCCCTCGACCACGCCGAGGATCGTCGCCTTGATGACATCGAAAAGCACGGAAAAGCTCCACGGCGGAGGAAGGCGCGGCAGGCGCCCGGTGCGGCGGACCTGGCAGGACGGTTGGGCAGACTTGTGGCGCAGGATTGGGATTCGGGCAACGGCAAAGGGCGCGTCCTGCACAGGCGTGCGCCGCGTGCAATTTGCCTGCGGGATCGCTTCGCCTATAAGGGAACGATTCGGAGTCGCCGCCGCTCGTCCTGAGGGTGATCGCGCGGCTCTACCAGATACGTTCTCTCACACGCCCGCGATGGCATGCTGACGCTATTTCATCATCCGCTCTGTCCACATTCCCGTTTCGCGCGGCTCATTCTCGAGGAGTTCGGCTTGTCGACCCGGCTCGTCGAGGAGCGGGTCTGGGAGCGGCGCGAGGAATTTCTCATGCTCAACCCCGCGGGCACGACGCCGGTCCTGGTGGAAGAAGGCGTGCCACCGGTTCCCGGGGCCGCCATCATCGCCGAATATATCGACGAAACCCGTGGCGCGACGGCCGCCCAGTTCCGGCTCATGCCGGGCGAACCGGCCGGGCGCATTGAGGTTCGCCGCCTGATGAGCTGGTTCAACGACAAGTTCTTCGCCGAGGCAAGCGGTGCTCTGGTGATGGAGCGCGTCTACAAGCGCTTCATTCCGGCCGGCAAAGGCGGCGGCCCGCCCGACACGGAAATCATGCGGGCGGCAAAGGGCAATATTAGATACCATCTGACCTATATCGGCTGGCTCATTCGCAAGCGCGACTGGCTGGCCGGCGACAAGCTGACCTATGCCGATCTGGCCGCGGCGGCGCAGTTGTCCGCCGTCGATTATCTGGGCGATGTGCCGTGGGACGAAGACGAGACCGCCAAGGCCTGGTACGCGAGGATCAAATCGCGACCCTCGTTCCGCGCCCTGCTTGGCGAGACGCTACCCGGTCTGCCGCCGTCGCCGCACTACGCCAATCTCGATTTCTGAGCCCGGCCGCGCTCAAGGCGGCGCTCGCCGAGGCCGCGCACGCGCAGGGCTTCGACGCGGTCGGTATCGCGCGGCCGGACGCGATCCCGCGCGCGGCCGAGCGGTTGCGCGACTTCCTCGCGGCCGGCGCCCACGGCGACATGGACTGGATGGCGAAAAACGCCGACCGGCGCGGCGATCCCGGCGTGCTGTGGGCGGACGTGCGCTCGATCGTTATGCTCGGCGTCAATTACGGCCCGGATGGCGATCCGCTGGCGATCCTGCGGGAGCGCCTGCATGGCGCCATCTCGGTCTACGCCCAAGGCGACGATTATCACGACGTGATCAGGCCGCGGCTGAAAAGCCTCGGACGCTGGCTCATCGAAAAAGCCGGCGGCGATGTCAAAGTGTTCGTCGATACGGCGCCGGTCATGGAGAAGCCGCTGGCCGAGGCGGCTGGCATCGGCTGGCAGGGCAAGCACACGAATCTGGTCTCGCGCGACATGGGCTCGTGGCTGTTTCTCGGCGCCATCTTCACCACGCTCGACCTGCCGCCCGATGCCCCGGAGCGCGACCATTGCGGCACCTGCCGCGCCTGCCTCGACATTTGCCCGACGGCGGCATTTCCCGCGCCGTATCGCCTCGATGCGCGGCGCTGCATCTCGTATCTGACCATCGAGCACAAGGGCCCGATCCCGCGCGCGCTGCGCCCGCTGATCGGCAATCGCATCTACGGCTGCGATGATTGCCTGGCGGTTTGCCCGTGGAACAAATTCGCGCAGGCTGGGCGCGAAACGAAGCTTGCGGCGCGTGCCGTACTGCAGGCGCCGCGCCTTACCGAACTGGTGCAGCTCGACGATACCGGCTTCCGCGCGCTGTTCAGCAAAAGCGCGGTCAAGCGCATCGGCCGCGCGCGCTTTGTGCGCAATGTGCTGATCGCGATCGGCAACTCCGGCGATGCGGCGCTGGCGGCCGAGGCCGACCGATTACTGGATGACACCTCGCCGCTCGTTCGCGGTGCGGCGGTGTGGGCGCTCGGCCGGCTAGACCGCGCGCGGCTCGAACAATGCGCCACGGAACGTCACGCTGCCGAGTCCGACCCGGAGGTCGTCGCGGAATGGGCGGCGGCTTTGGCCCCTCCCGCGTCCTCCGCGCACGATGGTTGAGGCTCCGATGGCTACGCTTCTGTGTTTCGGTCTCGGCTATTCGGCGGAACATTTTGTCGGCATGTTCGGCGACGGCTTCGAGCGCATTGTCGGCACCGTGCGCGGCACCGAACACGCCGCCCTTCTGAATGCACGTTTCGGCGGCCGGCTGAAGACTTTCGCCTTCGACGGCACTTTCGCCACCCCGGAAGTCAAGAGCGCGATCGGCGAAGCCGATGTCGCACTGGTTTCGATCCCGCAGACCGCCAAGGGCGATCCGGTGCTTGCGGCTTTCGGCGAAGCGTTGGCGCAGGCGCGCCGACTGCGGTCGATCGTCTATCTGTCGACGGTCGGAGTCTACGGCGACCGCGGCGGTGCCTGGGTGGACGAGGAGACGACGCCGCAGCCGGATTCGGAGCGCGGGCGCGAACGGCTGGCCGCGGAACACGCTTGGCAAAAGTTCGGCCAGCGGTCAGGCGTCGCCGTCGCCATCCTGCGACTCGCCGGTATTTATGGACCTGGGCGCAACGCGCTGGTGCAGATCGCGCGCGGCGATGTGCGGCGCATCGTCAAACCCGGCCAGGTCTTCAATCGCATCCACGTCGCCGACATCGCGCAATCGATCGATGCGGCGTTGGCGCGCAAGGCCGCCGGCATCTTCAACGTCGCCGACGACGAGCCGAGCCCGCCCAGCGATCCGATCGTGTTGGCGGCGCAGCTTTTGGGCCGCGACCCGCCGCCGGAAATTCCCTTCAAGGAAGCCGC
Source organism: Xanthobacteraceae bacterium (assembly GCA_049512975.1). Taxonomy (GTDB): domain Bacteria; phylum Pseudomonadota; class Alphaproteobacteria; order Rhizobiales; family Xanthobacteraceae; genus BOG-931. The sequence goes on from JBEKWO010000053.1 coordinate 5,628, forward strand.
GCCGTCGATGTCGCCGATGGGCTTGAGCTTTTGGCAGGAATGCCGGCGCGTCCGCAACGACAAGCTCAAGCGCGAGCTCGGCGTCACGCTGCTCTATCCGACGTACCGCGAGGGGTTAAGGGCGTTGTTCGCGGAAGAGCAGCGCGCCCGATAGCCGTCACAATCCTCTCCCCTGCGGGACACGCAATACTTCAATGCAGGCTCGGCCCCTTGAGGAAGCGGTCGCGCTCGCTCGACTTCACGCGCAGCTCCACGGTCTCGCCGTCGCGATAGACGGTGATCGGCACCTCGACGCCGGCTTGGCCGCGCGCCCAAATGCGGCGGAACAAGCCGGCGAGGTCGCGGACCTCCATGCCTGCGATCGCCAGCACGATGTCGCCGGTGCGCAGGGCGGCACGCTTCGCCGGTCCGCGATCCGCTAGCCCGACGATGACCAGCCGGTTCTCCACCTCGGTCGCATAAAGACCGAGCCAGGGCCGCGGCGGCGCATTGCGCCGGCCGAACTTCAGCAGGTCGTCGAAGATCGGCTTCAAGAGGTCGATGGGAACGACCATGTTGATGTTCTGCGCCGGGCCTTTGTCGACCGCCTGCTGCAGTTGCAGCGAACCGATGCCGATGAGATCGCCGGCGGGTCCGATCAGCGCCGTGCCGCCCCAGGTGGGATGCGCCGGCGCCGTGAAGATGGCTTCGTCGAGCACGTATTCCCAATAACCGGCGAACTCCTGCTTGGCGACGATGCGCGCGGCGACCGAATGTTGCCGCCCGCCGGCGCCGCCCATGACGACGCGCTCGCCCATCGAGGTCGCCGCCGACTGACCGAATTCGAGCGCCGCCATGTCGAGCTTGGCGAGCGCTTGCACCAGGCCGAAACCGGTTTCCTGGTCGTAGCCGAGCACGTGGCCGGGCACCGAACGGCCGTCGCTCAGCGTCAGCCAGATCGTGTCCGCCTCGGTGATCAGATAGCCGATGGTCAAGACGAGACCATTGCCGCGAATGATGACGCCGTTGCCGGCGCGCTCGGTGCCGAGCGTTTCCGCCGTGAACGCGTCCGCCGGCACGGTTGCGCGCAGCGCCACCATACAGGCCAAGGCCTCATCGAGATCGTAGGCATAGTCTGCCGGCTTCGGCTGCACGGAGGACGGCACCTTCCAGTCGCTCACGGACGCCATCTGATATTCCTTCGCTGCGGACGCGGGCGCCGGCATGGCGCCGAGCAAAACCCGGTGGCCGGCGCCGTCACATATCGCTCCCGCGTTCGCTCATTGTTTCTTGTCAGACGCCGCAGTGGTCTTTTGCAGCTCCTCGAGCCGCTTCTCGAGTTCCGGCAGACTCCGCACGAGCTCGCATTTCTCCTTGTCCGCCTGCGCCTGTTTCTTCACCTCTTCCCAGCGTTCCTTGACGTCCTGCAAAGTCCAGGGACGCCGCTTTTCGGGATTAAAGACCTCCGCCTTGGCCAGGTTTTCCAGCGAGTGAAAGTACTCCTCCAAATTGAGGATACGATTGCGCAACTGATAATAGAAGCTCTTGCCGTTCAGCTCGCTGCAGTATTTCAAGCCGTTGGCAAACGTCTGCTGGGCCATGCGCGCGTCGAGGATCTTGCCTTTGAGCTCGTCGATGGCGGCATTTTGAGCATGCAGCGGCGGCCAGGGAAGCAAAAACAGGGCGAGGACGCTGATGCCAAGTCGTTTCACGTCGGGTCTCCCACTGATTCCATGGCTGCCATCCCATCCGGCGAGTCCATCACCATGCTACAGGACCGACGGCCGAGCCTAACATGCGTCGCAGATGGCCGGTTCCGGTCCTTCACGATTCATTACCCATAAACTCGACCGACAGTGCCGCCGCTTGGCTGCAGAACCCTTTTCGGCCACATCATCCGCGGTATTGCCTTGTTCCCGCCAAATCTTCCTTGCAAAGCAATGACATGTTTCTGCGGGTCATCGGGGGCCTTACCGTGCGCAGTATTTTTATCGTCATCGCGTTGGCCTTGGTCGGTTCGCTCGGCGAGGCGGCCGCGCAATCATACCCGCCGCCGGATTACTACACCCCGCCGCCCCCGGGTTATTACCCGCCGCCGCAGCCCTACAGCAGCGCGCCGATGCCGCCGCTCGACGTCGGGGCGCCGGCCACTGAACAGCCTGGCGGACCTTACCGTACGCCCCCGGTTTATCGCGATGCAAACGGCGCGCCGGTGCAACCCTACGGTCTGGACGACGACGAAGGCCAGCCGGCAGCTTATCCGCCGGCACGGCCGCCCTATTTCGCCCCGACGGACCGCGCTGCGGCGCAAGCTCAGCCCTCGCGTGGCGGCGAGTCGGTTCCACGTCCGCCCGGCGATATCACCGGCACGGTCAGTGCCCCTTCGGGTTCCGTGATCGGCCCGCAACCGGACCGCGGCACGGTTGTCGCTGCGTTGCCACCGGAAGATCAGCCGGAAAGTGGTCCCGCCAAAGAGCTGCCACCGCAATTCCACCGCCAGCTGGTCGATTACCCGACGACGGAACCCGCGGGCACGATCATCATCGATACGCCGCACACGTACCTTTTCCTGGTGCTCGGCGGCGGCAAGGCGTTGCGCTACGGCATCGGCGTCGGGCGCGAAGGCTTCACCTGGTCGGGCAGTGAGCGCATCAGCCGCATGACTGAATGGCCCGATTGGCATCCGCCCAAGGAGATGATCGAGCGCCAGCCTTATCTGCCGCGGTTCATGGCCGGCGGCGACGGCAACCCGCTCGGCGCGCGCGCTCTCTATCTGGGCAGCACGCTCTATCGAATCCACGGCACCAATCAGCCTTCGACCATCGGCTCCTTCGTGTCCTCAGGTTGCATTCGCCTGACCAACGAGGACATCGCGGACCTCTACAACAGGATCAATGTCGGCACCCGCGTTGTGGTCTTGGCAGGATCCTCGGCGTCGGCGCAAGGCGCGGTCGCGCGTTGAGGATGACCACGCGTTGATCTCAGCAACGCGGCCAGCCGGCAAATTTTTCCTGTTGGTTTTTCAGCGACTCACGTAAACGTCGCAAGTGCTGGATTCGGCGGTCGAATCGTCCGCGGTCCGGTGATGCGTCGGGCGCTGGGCCGCGGCCGACGCGAACGCAATATGCCCTCGCGATGATCTCTCGCCCGTTGTGATGCGTGCTGCTGCGGATCGCGCGGGGGTTCGGCGAGGTCGAATGTTTCCGAATATCCGCCTGATGATCGCAGCGATCGTTGCCTCGATCGTGGCGTTGAGCTGCGGATTCGGCGTGTTCGCCGCTTTCCGCGTCAACCACGAACCTCTCGTGCGCTTGCCGCCCATCACCGCACCGCTGCAACTCATCGCCGGCAATACCGCTTCCGTCGCGGTTGCGGCGGCGGAGCCCTTCGATCGTCGCTTTCAGACCAGCCCGCCGCAGAGCGCCGCTCGGCCGACGGAGCCGCCGACGCCCCGGCGTGATGATCGCGAGGGCGTTGAATCGGCGCCCGCCGCCTCGGCGGCGGTGCCGGAGCGCGGCGCGGCCGAGGCGGAGGGGCCAGCCGCGGCCGCACCAGCAACGGAATCGGCGGGCGCGCCCGCTGCGCGCGCCGTAGCCACCGTGCCGCCAACGACGGCGACGACGGCAAACACCGTTGCGCCGACTGCAGACAACCACCCGCTCGGTGCCACCGCGCCGGAGTCGGCGCCTGCAGCGCATGCCGACGCCGCTTCGTCGTCGCAGGAAACGCCGGCCATCGCTGCCATCGAATCCCCGACGACGGATCAGGCGCCTCAGGCCGAGCAGAAACCGCAGAGAGAAGTCGCGCCGGCGAGCATCGCAAAAGCAGTTGAGGATGTGGCGCATAAGCCCGACCGCAAAGCCGCGGTGAGCAGGATCAGGCGGACACGCTTCGTCTCCTGGGGATACCGCACGCGCGGGTCGCGCGCCAACGCTGTCGGTCAGTTCGATAGCCAGTACCTCAAGCAAGATACCGCGTTCTCGCAGCCGAATTTTCAAACGGCCTCGCAAAGATCGCAACTAGGATTGGCGCAAAGGCATCGCTCGAAAGATAATTCAAGGCCTCCGGAAGACGCGACTGCTGTGGCCGGCGGCCCGTTTGTCAGCCCGCCGGGCCGCTGAGCTCGCATAAGGTTGACCGGCGCCTGACTTGCGCTCACGGTTGCCGCTGCGATTGCCAAATCAACGCGTTCGCGCGCAGACGCGCGCCCCAAAGTCAGTATTGACCGCCGCTCGTGCGGCGGATTTGAAGTTCCTACAATCCGGCAGCAAGCTCGCGGAGGAACTTCAAATCCAAAGCCGCACTAGAATCATAAATTTGCTAGTGTCCCTTTGATTCCGAAGTTCGCATGAGAGTATGCCGCAAGCCCCTCGCGAACTTCGGAATCGAGACACTGGCATGATCCCGCTTTCCGTCCTCGACCTGTCACCCGTGACCACCGCCACGCCGGGATCGGCGGCGTTGCGCAACTCGCTCGACCTGGCGCGGCTGGCGGACCGCCTCGGCTACAAGCGCTACTGGCTTGCCGAACACCATAACCTCGCCAGCATCGCCAGTTCCGCGCCCGAGATCATGATCGGACAGGTCGCGGCGGCGACGACGCGCATTCGTGTCGGTTCCGGCGGCGTGATGCTGGTGAACCACGCCCCGCTTATGGTGGCCGAACGTTTCAAGGTGCTGGAAGCGCTGTTCCCCGGCCGCATCGATCTCGGCCTCGGCCGCGCGCCGGGAACCGATCCGGTAACCTCCTACGCGCTGCGCCACCGGCAGGACGCGCGGGACGGCGACGACTTCCTCGAGCGATTTCAGGAACTGATGCTGTTGGAGCGCGGCGGCTTTCCAGAAGGCCATCCGTTCCGCAGCGTGCACGCCATGCCGGCGGATGTGGCGCTGCCGCCGGTCTGGCTGCTCGGCTCCAGCGGCTACAGCGCCGAACTGGCCGCCGCCACCGGTATGGGTTTCGCCTTCGCGCACCATTTCGCCGAGCACGATGCGGAGAGCGCGATGCTGAGTTATCGCGCGCATTTCCAGCCGTCGGCGGCATTGCCAGAGCCCTATGCCATTCTCGCGACGGCGGTGATCGCGGCCGATAGCGACGCCGAGGCCGAGCGCATCGCCGCCAGCGCCGATTTGAATTTCATTCGCCGCAGCAAGGGCGAGTATCTGCCGCTGGCATCGCCTGCCGAGGCCGCCGCCTACCCGTATACGCCGATCGACCGCCAACGCATCGCGCAGCATCGCCGGCGCGTGGCCGTCGGCGGCATCGAGACCGTGACGAGCCAATTGCGGCCGCTGATCGAAGCGACGCGCGCCGACGAATTGATGATCACCACCACGACCTACGATCATAAGGCGCGCCGGCGCTCGTACGAGCTCCTGGCGGAGGCCTTTGCGCTCGCCCGACCCGCTTGAGGCGGGGCGCGGAGCCGCCGCCTCCGCCGCCATTCAACCGACATCCGTGACGGTATATGCTGGGAGCTGCGGGGCGGAAATTGTCAGTCGAAGGAGGATCGTCTTGGGTCAGCATGTCTCATTGGTCGCATCGGACGGTTTCAAGCTCGGCGCCTATCGCGCCGAACCGAGCGCACCGGCAAAAGGCGGTGTCGTCGTCATCCAGGAGATTTTCGGCGTCAATCATCACATCCGCGCGGTGTGCGACCGCCTCGCGGCCGAAGGCTACACCGCCGAGGCGCCGGCTCTGTTCGATCGCCAGCAGCCGAATTTCGAATGCGGTTATTCGCCGGACGAGATCGCCAACGCCCGCAAATTCGTCGCCAATCCCGATTGGGGGGCGATGATGCGGGACACCCAAGCGGCCATCGACGACCTCAAGAAGGACGGCCCGGTCGCCATCATCGGCTTCTGCATGGGCGGCACCATCGCGTTCCTCGCCGCCGCCAGGCTCGCGGACCTGTCGGCGGCCATCGGCTATTACGGCGGCCAGATCGCAAAGAACGCCGACGCAAAACCGAAAGTGCCGACGCAGCTGCATTTCGGCGAGAAGGACGCCTCGATCCCGATGAGCGACGTCGAGATGATCAAGCAAAAACGCGGCGCCGATTGTGAAATCTACACCTATCCCGACGCGCAGCACGGCTTCAATTGCGATGAGCGCGGCAGCTACAACGAAGCGGCTGCCAAAGTCGCCTGGCGGCGCTCGATCGCGTTCCTGCAGAAGCACCTGAAGAAGTAGGGGATCAGGGATCAGAGGTCAGTAATCAGAAATCAGAACCACCGTTCTTGCACATTGATCGTGTCGCCCGGACGCAGCGGGACAGTGACCGGGACGGATATGCGCACCTGACGGCCGTTGACGGTGCGGTTCAGCATCACGGTCTTGCGGAAGGCCCGCGGCGTGAATCCGCCGGCGATCGCCACCGCCGTCTCGACGCTCATATTGGCGACGAACGGATATTGGCCCGGCGCGGTGACTTCGCCGAGAATGAAGAACGGCCGATAGGCCTCGATCTCGACTGCCACGTGCGGCTCGCGGATGAAGCCGTCCCGCAGCTTTTCGGCGATCCTGTTGGAAAGCAGGTCGGTGGTCGCGCCGCGCGCCAGCACCGGGCCGATCAGGGGCATGGCGATATGGCCGCTGGCATCGACCGCATAGGAGTTGGTCAGCCCTTCCTGACCGAACACGACGACGCGCAGCCGATCGCCCGAATCGAGAGTGTAGGGGCCCTCGGAAACGGCCGGCGCATAGGCATAAGCCGCCGGCGCATCGACGCCGATGACAGGAGGTGCGGCGACGGAACCGGTTGTGGCAGGAGCCGCGGCATCGCCCCTTGCAGAAGGAACCATCGCGTAGAGGCCGCTAGTGGAAGAAACCGTTGCGGAAGGTGCCGCCGCAGCAGGAGCCGCCACAGAGCCCGGTGTAGAAGAAGCCGCGGCATCTCCCCTAGCAGAAGGACCCATCGTAAAGAGGCCCCTGGCAGAAGAAGTCGTTGCGGAAGGTGCCGCCGCATTAGAAGCCGTTGCATACTGTGCCGTAGCGTAAGGTTGGACAGCACGGGGCGCAGGCGTCACGTCCCCATACACCACGTTGTCGACGCCGGACGGCGCCGCTGCGGTCGGAGCGGCTACGTAGGCCACAGGTTGCCGCGCGCACCCCGCCGCAGCAATCGCTACGCCGAGCAAGAGGATGAGAGAGCGGGTGACCCGCATACGCGTAATCCGGCCCTGATCCAGCACACGTCGAGGCCGATTAACGCCCGGTATGGTTAACAATTCCTTCACCGGCACCTGGATACCAGGCGAAATTGTCCTCCGCGGGTATGGTGGATCGAAGTGTGGCTGGCGGACCGCTGGCAAGGCGGCCGTTGATCCTGCTCGCTTCACCGCCCTCTCGGTTTCGGCGAACACAGCGTCGGCCACAAGTCGAGCTTCCACACCGGTGGCGCGGTCGCTAAATAGCGGAGCGGGCGGAACGGCGGCGGTGATGGAGACACCCGACACCAACAGACGCGCTAGGGCTTTGCGTTCCACTCCCGCCAATGCGTGGGGCGCACGTCAATCTGCTGTTTGGTTTCTGCGCTGATCCAGCCGCTGCCAATACGGCGGCAAGCGAACGCGAGAGCGTGAGGCCCATCCCTCTCAAAGACGGCCAGCTCAAGCTCGCGATCGAACGGGGCGGTAGAGATAGGCTGCCACTGCATATTATAAAGCTTGTCGCGCTGCAGTTGCGGATGCTTTGATCTGGATCAAAGCGATGGTCTGCCATCACGGCTCGCAGCGCTTTTTCCGCAGCGCGGTGGGTCGGTGAGGTCTGCTCCTAGTCCAGCTGATAACGCTTGAAGAACCAGCGTTTGACGACGTAGACGGTGGCGAGATACGCGGCAGTCACGAGCGCGAGCGCGCCCATGAGCGCGGCGGGCACCGGAACGAACCCGAGCCAAGGCGCCAGCGGCGAATAGGGCAGCGCCACAGCGATGGCGAAGGCTAGCAGGGTACTTGCTATGAGCGCCGGATGCGGCGGGTCGCGCAAGGGATAAGCGGTGCGGATGATGAAGATCACCAGGACTTGCGTCGACAGCGACTCGACGAACCAGCCAGTGTGAAACAGTTTCTCGTCTGCATGGAATACCCGCAGCAGCAGGCCGAAAGTGACAAAGTCGAAGACCGAGCTGAGCGGCCCGAACACGAACATGAACTTGCGGACGACATCGAGATTCCAGCGGCGCGGCTTCGCCGCCATCGCGTCGCTCACCTTGTCCAGCGGGATCGCCGTCTCGGACAGATCGTAGAGCAGGTTGTTCAGAAGAATCTGGGTCGGCAGCATCGGCAGGAAGGGAAGAAACAGAACGCCGCCCGCCATGGAGAACATGTTGCCGAAATTCGAACTCGTTCCCATCATCATATATTTGAGGATGTTGGCGAAGGTCTTGCGGCCTTCGCGCACGCCGTCCGCGAGCACGCCGAGATCCTTGCGCAGAAGGATCATGGCGGCCGCTTCCTTGGCGACGTCGACGGCGGTGTCCACCGAAAAGCCGACATCGGCCGCGTGCAGCGACGGCGCATCGTTGATGCCGTCGCCGAGATAGCCGACAACATGACCCTTGTGCTGCAAGGCGGTGATGATGCGCGACTTCTGCGGCGGCGTGACCCGGCAGAACAGGTTGGTGTCGTCGAGCCTGGCGGCGAGCGCCTCGGCGGTGAGAGCCGCCACCTGCGGTCCGGTCAGCGTTCCGGTAACCTGCAGACCGAGTTCGCCGCAGACATGCCGGGTGACCTGCTCATTGTCGCCCGTCACCACTTTCAAGGCGATACCCAGGTCGGCAAGCGCAGCTAGCGCCTTACGGGCCCCCGCCTTCGGCGGATCGAGGAAGGCCAGAAATCCCGCGAAGGTCAGGTCTTTCTCGTCGGCGATGTTCGCGTGCTCGCGGTCCGCTTCGACCTCCCGCCACGCGACTCCCAGGACTCGGTAGCCGTCGGCGCCGAGGCGGTTGAACGTCGCCTCGGCGGTTTTGCGCGCCGCGGCCTCGAGCGGGCGCGGCGGCCCTCCCTGCTGCTCATAACGAGCCGCGTGGCCAAGGATATCTTCCGGCGCGCCCTTCACGATAAGGAGGCGGCGGCCTTCGCCTTCGACCAGAATCGAAACCCGGCGCCGCTCGAAATCGAAAGGCACTTCGTCGATTTTGCGCCAAGCCGTAAGGTCGGTCTTGCCGGCCGCGAGGATGGCGTCGTCCAGAGGACTCTTGAGCCCGGTCTCAAATGCGGCGTTGAGCTGTGCCATCTGCATCACGGTGCCGCTGTCCTGCCCGTCGAGGTCCAGTTCACGGACCAGTCTGATGTGGGCTTCGGTCAGCGTTCCGGTCTTGTCGCTGCAAAACACGTTCATGCTGCCGAGATCGTCGATGGCGGACTGACGCTTGACGATGACCTGCTTGCGCGACAGGCGCATCGCGCCGTGCGCAAGAGTGACCGAGACGATCATCGGCAAGAGTTCAGGCGTCAATCCGACGGCGAGCGCCAGCGCGAACAGAAAAGACTCGAGCAGTGGTCGATGGAACAAGATGTTGACGAGGACCACGAACAGGACAAGAAAGATCGTGGCCTGTACGATCATCATCCCGAATTTCTGGATGCCGACCGCAAATGCGGTCGGCGGCGGCGGCTTCTGCAATGCGCCGGCGATCGAGCCGAGCTGGGCTTTACGCCCGGTTGCCAGCACCAGCGCCTTGGCCGTACCGCTCACCACAGAACTTCCCATGAACACCATATTGCGCGGCAATGCGCTCTCGCTGGCAGACCCGGGGGCGGAAGGCGTAGCCTCCTTCTCAGCTGGATAGGCCTCGCCGGTGAGCAGGGCTTCATCAACGTAGAGATCGCGGGCTTCGATCAGCCGGGAATCGGCCGGCACCAGATCGCCCGCTGCGAGCAGAACGATATCGCCGGGTACGATCTGCGCCGCAGGGACGTCGACCGGCTGTCCGTCGCGCAGCGCCTTGGCGGAAAGCGAAACCTGCTCGCGCAGCCGCTCAGCAGCGTTTTGGGCTTGGCGCTCCTGCGCCACGTCGAGGATCACGGACATGAACACGATGGCGGCGATGATGACGAAGCTCACAACGTCCCCGGTAAATGCCGAAACGGCCGCTGCGAAGAGGAGAATCAACACCAACGGATTGCCGAGCCGTCCAATAAAGGCGAACAGCAAGCCCTTGCGCGGGGCCGCGGCGATCAGGTTCGGTCCGACCGCCTCAAGGATGGCCGCAGCGCCGGACGCGCGCAGGCCGACCTCGGTGGAATGCAACCGTTGAAGGAGGTCGGGGAGCGGAACAATGGCCAGATCGGATACTTCCGCCGCCGCTTGCTCGTCGGCACTATTGGCGGCGCGCTTCCCTGCGGGTTGTGGGGCGGCGCCACTGGGGATGACGGAGAGCGATGGGTTCATGTCACTCACAAGGATACAGGTCGGCGTCAGAGACCCACATATCACAAACTGTAGATAGATCGATCGGGAAGGTTTATTTGATGCACATCAAGGTCAATTTGTTACGGCCGGATGACAGTAAGGCAACGCAGAACCGGGGTTGTCAGATGTACGAGCCCGCGGGTCGCCAATCTCCCTATCTGGCGTTTCTCTGGCCGGCTTTTGCCGCCGCAGCGGCGGGCGAGATGGCGGCGCTGACCGCCCGGCATTTCGCCGATTTTGCTATCGGTCCGCCGGACAATAAGGCGCCGAGCGAGCCGAAATGGACGACGCCGCACGCGATCGCGCTTGAGCTGAAAACCGTCCGCCTGCGCAATTTCACCACCGACGAAAATAGCGCAGCCGCCCTGATATGCGCGCCGTTGGCGCTGCATGGCGCTGCACTCGCCGATTTTGCACCCGGGCACAGTCTGGTTGCGGCGTTGCGCGGCGCCGGGCTGCGGCGGCTGTTCGTGACCGATTGGCGCTCGGCGACCGCCGAGATGCGCTTTCTCGGCATCGACGACTATCTCGCCGATCTCAATGTGCTGATGGATGAGATCGGCGGTCCGGTCGATCTTATCGGCTTGTGTCAAGGCGGTTGGATGGCGCTCCTTTACGCCGCGCGTTTCCCGACAAAGGTCCGCAAGCTGGTGCTGGCCGGCGCGCCGATCGACATCCAAGCCGGGTCGTCGGCTCTGTCGGCGCTCGCCGAAGCCAGCCCGCTGGCAATGTTTCGCGAGCTGGTGCGGCTTGGCGACGGCTGCGTTCCCGGCCGCACAGTGCTGAAGTTTTGGGGACCGGAATCGGTCGACGCCGAGGATGTGCGACAGCTGCTGCAGACCGCCGAACCGGCCGGCTCCGCCGCCTTCGCCCGACTCGAGGTGCTGTTCCAGGAGTGGTATTCCTGGACCCTCGATCTGCCGGGACGCTATTTCCTCGAAGTCGTGGAAAAATTGTACAAGCGCAACGAACTCACGACCGGCGCCCTGACCGCGCTCGGACAACCGGTCAAGCTCGCGGCTGTGACGGTGCCGATGTTCCTATTGGCCGCCCGCGACGACGAGTTGGTGGCGCCGCCGCAATTATTCGCGGCCGAGCATCTGGTCGGCACTCCGGCATGTCACATCCACAAGGCGTTGGCGCCATGCCGCCATATCGGCCTGTTCATGGGCAAGACGATCCTCGATGAAGCGTGGCCCGGCATTGCGCGCTGGCTCGGTGAGCCGACACTGGACGCGCCACGCCACGTGCGGTCGCGCCAATCGAAAGTATCCAATAATCTCAGAGCGCGATCGCGGTCAAACCGACCTGGCGTGCTCCGGAATGCCAGTTGAAATAAACGATCCACCCGGATTGCGTCATCCGACGCAATCCGGTTTGTTGGACGATCAGTCCGCAAGACGCAATCAGGCAGCTTTGACGTCGATCTTCTTTGCCGTCTTCTGCGCCTGCGCGCTCTTCGGCAGCGTTACCGTGAGCACGCCGTTCTTGAAGCTTGCCTCTATCTTGTCGGCATCGACGCCGTCGGGCACCTGAAAGGCGCGCTGGAACGAGCCGAAGCTGCGCTCATGCAGGTAATAATCCTTCTTCTTCTCCTCTTTCTCCTCCTGTTTCTCGCCCTTGATGGTGAGGACGCCGTCGGCCAATTTCACTTCGACGTTCTTGTCGCTCATGCCGGGCAATTCGGCCGCGATTTCATAAGCCTTGTCGGTCTCCGTGACGTCGACAGCCGGTGCCGCGCCGAAAACCGCTTCGCTCCGCCGGAACGGCTCGATATCGAAGAACGAGCGGCGGAATGGCCAGCGCCAGACGCCGCCGTCGAATTCGTCAAACAGCTGATCGATTTCGCGACGAAGACTGTCGAATGGCCGCCAAGGCCTAAGCGCCGATGCAGTTCCTTTTTCCTCGGTTTTTACGGGCAGTTTGGTGATGGTTTCAGCCATGACACACCCTCCGATTGAGATTGGAACTTTGCGCAGCAAACGCCCGCTACATGCGCTGACCTTTGATCTGCATCAAAAAAACGAGACGATCGCGTTTTAGTGTTCTTGGTCGTGCCGCCGCATGACCTGATGCATATCAATGCCTTAGCCGCCAGGTATCGTAAGTGTCGGCCGAACATTCGCCTGGTGGGGGCCAGACATGCAACGCCGCCGCACATCGCGTTTTCAAAACATGAATCCGGCTCAAGAAATCAAGAACGCCAGAGCGGCGTGAGGGTTCGCCGCGCGCCGGCGACAGATGAAAAAGAAGAATCGCCGTAGACGCAGCCGCAGCAGTTTGCTTTTGATTTGCGTCAAACGTAACGGCCCGCCCCTGCGAGATACTGAATAACTTGGACAAATGGCGAGGAAGGGCCATGCCGTATCAAACGAACGCCGATCTGCCGGCGTCGGTCCGGCATCACCTGCCCGAGCATGCCCAGGACATCTATCGCGAGGCTTTCAATCATGCCTACGCCGCGCATGCCGGTGAATCGCGGCAGGAAGAGGCCGCGCACCGGATTGCCTGGGCCGCCGTCAAGCGGTCCTATGCCAAAGCGGGCGATAACTGGGTTCCGCTCACGGCAAGGGGCGGATGGTGAAAATCTCAAGACGTGATACAGCAGCCACGCCCAGGGCCTTGCGAACGACCGTATTGTCCCTTAGGGCCAATTCCTCAATTTTTGCCGATGAGGCGCGCGATTAATCTTCCGAACAAATGAACACGGATGAACGGGTGATCATCGCGTTTCCCCACCCGACCGGGGATTGATCGACGCGGATGCGATATGAACGAGAATAGCAGCCCCGACGACACGAAGCGGCCGGTGACCATCGAGCACGCGCCGGCGCTCGTAGCGAACGCCAACGTTCCGGCACAATCCGGCGCCGGCTTGCCGGCGCTACCGTCGACGATCCAACCGCCGAGCCGCAGACGGTGGCTTCGCGTCGCGCTCGCCCTCGTCGTTTTGGCCGTTGGCGCCGGCGCGTCCTATTATTGGTGGCAACGGCTTCACCCGCCGCTGCCGCCCGGCATCGCCTTCGGCAACGGCCGGCTCGAGGCGGACGAAATCAACATCGACACCAAGTATGCCGGCCGCATCGCCGAGATGCTGGCCGACGAAGGCTACCTGGTCAAAGCCGGCCAGGTTGTCGCCCGCATGGATACCCAGGACCTCGCGGCCTCGCTCAAGAAATCGCAAGCCCAGGTCCTCCAGGCGCGAAGAGCCGTCGACGAAGCGAACGCCAATGTCGCCCAGCAGAAAACGCAGGTGGTGCTGGCGCAACAGGAATTCGATCGCGCTATCGCCTTGTTAAAGAAGGGTTTCCAGACCCAGGAAGTCGTGGACCAGCGCCAACAGCAACTGAATGGGGCCATCGCCGCGCTCGAAGCCGCAACGGCGCGGGTGACGGAATCCCAGCACGCGCTCGAAGCGGCCACCCACGATGTCGAGCTCTACACCGTCGAGATTGCCGACAACACGCTGGTCGCGCCGCACGAAGGCCGTATCCAATATCGCATCGCCAATATCGGCGAGGTGCTTCCCGCCGGCGGCAAGGTCTTCGCCATGCTCGACACCTCCTATGTCTACATGGACATCTATTTGCCGACCGAAGCGGCGGGGAAGGTGCGTTTCGGCGCCGATGCCCGCATCGTGCTCGACGCCTATCCGAAAGTCGCGATCCCGGCCAAAGTGTCGTTCATCGCCTCACAGGCGCAGTTCACCCCGAAAATCGTCGAGACCCAGAGCGAGCGAGACAAGCTGATGTTCCGCATCCGGGTCCGCATCGATCCCGAGCGGCTGCGCGGGCGGGCCGATATCGTGCGCAGCGGATTGCCGGGCGTCACTTACGTGCTGACCGATCCGGCCGCGACCTGGCCGGCCTCCCTGCAAGGCACAAACGGGCAATGAGCGGGGCTGTCATGCCCGTCGCACGGCTCGAGAACGTCACGCACCGTTACGGCCGTGTGGCGGCGCTCGATGACGTCACGGTGACACTGCCGGGCGGCTGTATGGTCGGGCTGATCGGCCCTGACGGCGTCGGCAAGTCGTCGCTGCTCAGCATCATCGCCGGCGCGCGGCAACTGCAATCCGGCCGCGTTGTCGTGCTTGACGGCGACATGGCGGACGCCGCGCATCGCGCGGCAGTTTGCCCGCGCATCGCTTTCATGCCGCAAGGGCTCGGCAAGAATCTTTATCCGGACCTCAGCGTCCGCGAGAACATCGAGTTCTTCGGCCGGCTGTTCGGGCAGTCGCGCTCCGAGCGGGACTGGCGAATTGCCGAGCTTTTGCAAAGCACCGAGCTTGCCCCCTTCGCCGATCGCCCGGCGAAGAAGCTGTCGGGCGGCATGCGGCAGAAGCTTGGCCTGTGCTGCTCGCTCATTCACGATCCCGACCTTCTGATCCTCGACGAGCCCACGACCGGTGTCGATCCGTTGTCGCGGCGGCAATTCTGGGAGCTGATCGACCGCATGCGGTCGCGTCGCGCGGGCATGAGCGTCGTGGTCGCGACCGCCTACATGGAAGAGGCCGAGCGGTTCGATACGCTCATCGCCATGAACGACGGTAAGATCCTTGCCGCCGGCTCGCCGGCGGAGCTGAAGGCGCAAACGCACGCCGCGACCGTCGAAGAGGCCTTCATCGCCTTGCTGCCGGAGGACGTCCGAGCCGGGCATAAGAAGCTGGAGGTCCCGCCCCACCGTATGCTCGATGCCGAGCCGGTCATTACGGCGCGCGACCTGACGCGCCGCTTCGGCGACTTCACCGCCGTCGATCGGGTGAGCTTCACCATCGAACGCGGTGAGATCTTCGGCTTTGTCGGCTCCAACGGATGCGGCAAGACCACGACCATGAAGATGCTCACCGGCTTGCTGGCGCCGAGCGAAGGCGAGGCGCTTTTGTTCGGAGAGCCCCTCGAAGCAGGTGACATGAGTTCGCGCTATCGCGTCGGTTACATGTCACAGTCGTTCTCGCTTTACACCGAACTTACGGTCCGCCAGAACCTCGAACTGCATGCGCGGCTGTTTCATCTGCCCGCCGGCAAAGCGCGGACGCGGCTGCGCGAGCTGGTGGACCGCTTCGGCCTTGAAGAGTATCTCGACCAACGCACCTCCGACCTGCCGCTGGGCATTCGGCAGCGGCTCTCGCTGGCCGTAGCCATCGTGCATGAGCCGGAAATGCTCATCCTCGACGAGCCGACTTCGGGCGTCGACCCCTTGGCGCGCGATCGGTTCTGGGAGCTGCTGATCGATCTGTCGCGCAATCAGGGCGTGACCATCTTCGTTTCGACCCATTTTATGAATGAGGCCGAGCGCTGCGATCGCATCTCGCTGATGGATTCCGGACGCGTGCTGGCGACCGATACCCCGGGCAACCTGGTCAGGGCGCGCGGCGTCGCAACGCTGGAGGACGCTTTTATCAGCTATCTCGAGGAGGCGACCGGATCGCGTGCGGCGGCAGCCGTCGAAGTTGCACCTCCCGCCGCGGCGGCACCTGCGGTACGGTTGCCGCCGGCGCCGCAACGCGCATTCAGCCTGCAGCGTCTCTTCGCCTATACGATCCGCGAAACGATAGAGCTTCTCCGCGATCCCATCCGGTTGACCTTCGCCTTGTGCGGCACCGCGATGCTGATGCTGGTGTTCGGCTTCGGAATTTCGACCGACGTCAATAATCTGAGCTTTGCGGTGCTCGATCACGACCAGAGCCACGAGAGCCGCGCCTACCTCGAGGAGTTGAGAGGCTCTAGTTACTTCGTTGAGCGGCCGCCGCTCGCCGACTACGCCGATCTCGAGAAGCGCCTGCAGAGCGGCGACATCAAGGCCGCCATCGAAATCCCGCCCGGCTTCGGCCGCGACCTCGAACACGGACGCCCGGCGTGGGTAGGCGCCTGGGTGGATGGCGCCATGCCGTTCCGCGCCGAGACCATCCATGGCTATCTTCTGGCCATGCATCAGCTCTATTTGACCGATCCGGCCGTGAAGACGACGTTGCCGGAAGCCAGGCCGCCGGCCAACATCGAGCTGCGGTTCAAATACAACCAAAGCTTCGAAAGCATCTACGCCATGGTGCCGGCGAGCCTGTCGATGCTGCTGGCGCTGTTCCCGGCCATCCTGATGGCGCTCGCCATCGTGCGCGAGAAGGAGCTCGGCTCGATCACCAATCTTTACGTGACGCCGGTAACGCGAATCGAGTTTCTGCTCGGCAAGCAGATTCCCTATATCGGCGTCGCCATGGCGAATTTTTCCGTGATGTTCCTGATGGCGTTATTTGTTTTCCAGGTGCCGCTGAAAGGCAGCTTCCTGGCGCTCCTTCTCGGCGTGCTGATCTACGTCACCGTAACCACGGCCTACGGCATGCTGATTTCGGCATTCGCACGCACGCAGATCGCGGCGCTGTTCGGCACCGCCATTCTGACCTTCCTGCCGGCATCGCAGTTCGCCGGCCTGATGACGCCGGTGTCCTCGCTCTCCGGCGCGGCACGAATCATGGGACGGGCGTTTCCCATGACCTATTTCGTGCCGATCAGCGTCGGCACCTTTACCAAGGGATTGGGCCTCGCCGACCTCGGCAACAATTTAGTCGCCCTCATCGTGTTTATCCCGGTGCTGACGACGCTCAGTCTGCTGCTGCTGCGCAAGCAGGAGCGTTAAAGCATGATCCGGAAAAGTGGAAACCGGTTTTCTGAAAAGATCATGCGCTGGGAACAAGCCCGATGCGGATGATTGCAAACATCTTTTGGCTCGGCACCAAGGAGCTGCGCAGTTTCCTGCGCGATTTCGTGCTGTTGGGGTTGGTCATCTACGCCTTCTCGCTCGCCATCATCGCCCAGGCTCAGAGCAATTCGCAGGAAGTGCACAACGCCTCGATCGCGTTCGTCGACGAGGATCATTCCGAATTGTCGCGGCGGATCGTCCATGCCTTCCTGCCGCCGTATTTCCAGACGCCGCAGCCGATCGCCGAGCGGGATATCGTTCCGCTGATGAATGCCGGGAAATACACCTTCGTGATCGACATCCCGCCGAATTTCGAACGCTATGTTCTCGCCGGACGCTACCCCGCCATCCAGGTCGATGTCGACGCCACGGCCATGGTCCAGGCCGGGCTCGGCTCGGATTATGCCGGGCAGATCATCATGACCGAGATTCAGGATTTTCTCTCGCATGCCGAGGGCACGCCGCTGTCGCCGGTCAATCTCGACGTGCGCATTGCCTTCAATCCCAACATCACGACGGCGTGGTTCACCAGCGTCATGGGCATCATCAACAGCGTTTCCATGCTGGCGATTATTCTCGCCGGCGCCGCCATCGTGCGCGAGCGGGAGCACGGCACCATGGACCATTTGCTGGTGATGCCGCTGACGCCGTTCGAGATTGCAATGTCCAAGGTCTGGGCCAACAGCCTGGTCATCATTGTGGCGGTCGGTCTTTCCCTCTATTTGGTCGTTCGCGCCTTGCTCGGTATTCCGATCGCCGGTTCGATTCCGCTGTTCATGGTCGGCGTGGCGGTCTATCTGTTCTTTGCCTGCGCGATCGGCATATTTCTCGGCACCGTGGCGCGCTCCATGCCGCAGCTCGGCCTGCTCTACCTCTTGGTCTTCATGCCGATGAACATGCTCTCGGGCAGCAACACCCCGCTGGAGAGCATGCCGCCGTGGCTGGCGACCGTGATGGAAGCCTCGCCGTCGACGCATTTCGTATCTTTCGCGCAGTCGATCCTCTATCGCGGCGCCGGCTTCGACGTGGTCTGGCCGCAATTTATTTTCGTAGCGGTGGTCGGCGGTCTGTTCTTCCTGGTTGCCATCCTGCGCTTCCGCTCCACCGCCGCGCAAGCGACGTAGCCATATGCGGGCTTTACCGGTGCTGCGCATGCGCGATCGAGAAAGCTAGCTCGCTTTCCTTGACTCAAATCAATGCGGACTGCTGTTCTCTCGTTTGAACTTTAAACCAGAACCGAAGAAAAGGGGGGTGCGGACCAATGAAAAACCTCTGGCGTCCGATCCTTGCCGCGACAATTGCCTGCACGCTATTGGTTATTACCACCGCGCCGTCCGATGCCGCGCGGCGTGCCATGAGAAGATCGTTCTTTGACGGCAATTGGAGCGTGGCGATCTACACATTACAAGGGGACTGCGGTTCCGTCCGTGCAGCCTTACGGATCATCGGCGGCCGCGTGTACTCCGAGGACGAACAAAGCTATCAGGCCTACGGTGCTGTCAGCCCAAGGGGCGCGGTCCGCGTGACCGTTGTCCGAGGCAGCCAGTCGGCCGCTGGCTCCGGCCGGCTGTCATATGATTCGGGCGCCGGTCGATGGCGTTCATTGCATGGTGAGTGCTCCGGCACTTGGTCGGCCACGCGGCGCCCCGCTTACTACTGAGCAATTGGCCACCAGCCAGTGTGATCAATCGGCACTTCACGTGCCGCGGCGGAGCCAAAAAGCGTCCGCCGATTTCTTTTTGGCTGTTAGACCGGATTGATCGGCGGCGGCGGTCGCCGCGGCGCATATAAAACATTGTCAGCCATCCTCGACTTCTGCGTGGCCGCAGCCGGTGTTTCCGTACGTCAACGCGTCCGGCGCAGCACGCCCGTGGACAATGCCGGCGAGGTCGCTAGTTTGCCGGTTGGAAAAAGGGAGCGAGCGATGACCATCCGTCCGCGGCGCAGCGTTCTGTACATGCCCGGTTCGAACGCGCGGGCGCTCGAGAAAGCGCGCGAGCTGCCGGTCGACGCCGTCATCCTTGATCTCGAGGACGCCGTGGCGCCGGATGCCAAGGCCACGGCGCGCGAGCTCATCGTCCGCGCGCTGCAGAACGGCGGCTTCGGCAACCGCGAGGTGCTGGTGCGGATCAACGGACTGGATACCGCCTGGTGGCACGACGATCTCGCCGTCGCCGCCGCCCGCCCCGATGCGTTGCTGGTGCCGAAGGTATCGGCGCCCGAGCAACTTCGCGAGGTCGCCAAGCACCTCGTCGGCGTCCGTGCCGAGGCCGGCGTGCGCCTCTGGGCGATGATGGAAGCGCCGCTCGCCATGCTCAACGCCCGCGAGATCGCGGCGGCGGCGCGCGATCCGCTGACGCGGCTGGCCGGCTTCGTCATGGGCACCAACGACCTCGCCAAGGACACCCGCGCGCGCATCGTGCCGGGCCGCGCGCCGATGCTGCCGTGGCTGATGACCTGCGTCGCCGCAGCGCGCGCCTACGGCCTCGATATTCTCGACGGCGTCTATAACGAGCTCGGCAACACGGAAGGTTTTGCCGCCGAATGCCGGCAGGCGCGTGATCTCGGCTTCGACGGCAAGACGCTGATCCACCCACAGCAGATCGCACCCTGCAACGAAGCGTTCTCGCCGACGCCAGACGAGGTGGCGTGGGCGCGGAAAATCATCGCCGCTTTCGATTTTCCGGAAAACGCCAACAAAGGCGTCATCCAAATCGACGGCCGCATGGTCGAACGGCTGCATGCCGACATGGCGCGGCGCACGGTCGCGATCGCCGACGCGATAGAAACGCAAAACAGTGGAGTGGGCAAACCTTAATAAAATTGGGTCTTCGTGGAATCGAGTGGGTGATTTTTGGGGCTGAAGGCCCGATAAACCGGTGCATTGCGTAGGACTTTTGCATTACGGCTGGGTTCGGAATTTGCCATGAATGTTGGATGGCACGAGCAT
>JBEKWO010000054.1:0-25602 GCA_049512975.1 Xanthobacteraceae bacterium
CCGCCGTCAATATCTCCCGCCACTCGTTCCACGGCGACTGGAACTACACGATCTCGCCCTGCCAAAAGCCTCGAGGTCGCCGCCGGGTCACAAAATGATCGACTTATTTATGGACAGGCCCTAAGGCATTCTCAATGCGGCGTCCGATCTCCGCTCTGCGGCGGAGCGTGTGCCGGCGCGCCGCTATCTCGGTATCCGTGCAGAAAAAGACGGATCGGCTTGGCTGAACACGACGAGATCGCAGACTTGCCCCGATCGCGCCGCGTCGTTGTCGCGGCACTCGGCACCTCGCAGACGCTTGCCTGGGCATCGAGCTATTATTTGCCGGCAATCCTGGCCGACCCGATCGCGGCCGGCATCGACGTTCCGCGCTCCTGGGTCTTCGGCGCCTTCTCCGGCTCGCTGCTGATAGCGGCCTTCGCCGGTCCGGCGGTCGGGCGCGTCATCGATCGCCACGGCGGGCGCGGCGTGCTCGTGCTCTCAAATGTCGTATTGGCCGCCGGCCTGGTCGCGCTCGCGGCCGCAAACGGCGCGGTCGCGTTGTTCGCGGCTTGGGCGGTGCTCGGCGTCGGCATGTCGCTCGGGCTTTACGACGCCGGATTTGCGGCGCTCACGGCACTTTACGGCCACAACGCGCGCGGCCCGATCACCGGCATCACGCTGTTCGCCGGCTTCGCCTCGACGGTGAGCTGGCCGTTATCGGCGTTCCTCAACGATGCGCTAGGCTGGCGCGAGACCCTGCTGGTCTGGGCGGCGATGAACCTCGTTATCGGTCTGCCGCTCAATTTGCTCTTGCCGGTCCCGACGCGGCTGAGGCATCACTCACACCCGGCGGAACGCTCAACCGGGTGGAAGCCGTACCGGGAGATGTTGCTTCTCGCCTTCGTGTTTGCGGCCGCTTGGTTCGTCACCGGCTCAATGGCGGCACATCTTCCGAGATTGCTGGAGCGCGCCGGCGCCACGCCGCTGCAGGCGATCGCCGCCGCCGCCCTGGTCGGACCGGCGCAGGTCGCGGCGCGCTTGGTCGAATTCTTCATGCTGCGGCGGAGCCATCCGCTGGTGTCGGCGCGGATCGCGGCGCTGCTGCATCCGCTCGGTGCGGTCGTCTTCGCGGTCATCGGGCCAGCGGCGGCGGCGGCCTTCGCCATCTTTTACGGCGCCGGTAACGGCCTTCTGACCATCGCGCGCGGCACGGTCCCGCTCGCGGTCTTCGGGCCGCAGGGCTACGGCGAGCGCACCGGGCTCCTCGGCGCCCCGGCCCGCGCGGCGCAGGCGCTGGCGCCGCTGCTATTCGGCCTTTTGCTCGACGCCATGGGAACGTGGGTCATCCTCGTGTCAGTAGCGCTCTGCCTCGCTTCGTTTGCGGCGCTGCTCGGGCTGCATACCAATCGGCTACAATGACCGCGTAGATGCCGGCCGGCGCTTACGGCGGCGTCGCGCCGGCACTGCCGAGCGGGCGTTGCATCAGCACGGTATCGAGCCAGCGGCCGTGCTTGAAGCCGACGGATTGCAGTGTTCCGATCAGGCGGAAACCGACTGCCGCGTGCAGCGCAATCGATGCGGCGTTCGCCGAATCGCCGATCACCGCGATCATCTGGCGGAAGCCGCGCGCCTCTGCCTCTCCGATGAGGCGCGTCATGAGCAGCCGGCCTAGGCCCCGGCGCTGGAAGGCCGGGGCGACATAGATCGTATCCTCGACGGTCCAGCGGTAGGCCGGCCGCGCGTGGTAATAGCCGGCATAGGCGTAACCCGCGACGATGCCGGCCTGCTCGGCGACAAGATAGGGAAGACCGTTCGCCAGCAGCGTATGCTGGCGCCGCATCATTTCGGCCGTACCCGGCGGCTCGATTTCGAACGTTGCCGTGCCGTGTGCGACGGCATCGCCGTAAATGCGGGTGATGGCCGCGATATCGCCCGGCCCGGCCGGCCGGATGTCAGCGTCGCGCATGGCGCATGCAGGTCTGCAAAAAAGAAAGCGCCCCGGACATGGCCCGGGGCGCTGACATTCTTTCGCGCTCGCTCAGCGGCGGTCGCCGAACAGCCGCAGCATCATCAGGAACAAGTTGATGAAGTCGAGATAAAGCCGCAGCGCCCCCATAACGGCCTTGCGGCCGGCGACCGTGCCGTCGTCCATCGGGCTGTACATTTCTTTGATGTTCTGCGTGTCGTAGGCGGTCAGCCCGACGAAGATGAGCACGCCGATGACCGAAATCGCCCAATAGAGCGCGCTCGACTGCAGGAAGATGTTGACCAGGCTCGCGATGATGATGCCGATCAGGCCCATGAACATGAACGAGCCGACCGCGGTCAGATCGCGCTTGGTGGTGTAGCCGTACAGGCTCATCGCGCCGAACGTCGCCGCCGAGATGAAGAACACGCGGGTGATCGACGCTCCGGTATAGACCAGGAAGATCGACGCCAGCGAGATTCCGAGCACACCGGCATAGACGAAGAACAGCGTCAGCGCGGTGCTTGCCGAAAGCCGGTTGATGCCGAAGCTAAGAAGCATCACCAGGCCAAGCGGCGCCAGGATGAACAGCCACATCAGCGGGCCGTGGAAGATCGTTTGGCCGAACGACGTGAGCACGAGTCCGCCGCTGGTCTGGGTGACGGCAGCGGAGAAGGTGAACCAAGCGACCAGTCCGGTCAGCGCCACGCCGGCGGTCATGTAGTTGTAGACGCGGATCATGTACGCGCGCAGACCCGCATCGATCGCTACCTGATCCGTGCGATAGCCGGTCCGGGCGGTCGCGATATTCCGGTCGAAGTCCGACATAGAGAATACCCCTGGGTTATCCCGGCACCCGCCGGGCTTGCGTCCGGAAAGCCGAACGCGGATGTGACAGGAATCTAGTGCGAAAGGCGCCCATACGCCAGATGGAACGGATGCGATATTTGCGACAGGTTACAGTTCATTCACATTTGTCCGTCGCTACAAATTCCTTAACACCTCTGCGGGCTTGTGGCCGAGCGCCGTGAACGTGCCGGCAAGGCCGAGCAGCACCGTGACCAGCAGCGCAAGAAACGCGATGCCCGCCGCCTGGGGGCCCATCCAGACGAAGGGAAACTCCATGACGCGGGTGACGACGAGACCGGCGGCGAGCGAGCCGGCCGCGACGCCGAACAGCACGGCGGCAACACCGATGAGCAGATATTCGACCGCGTAAGCCGCCAGCAGGCGGAGACGCGTCGCGCCCAAGGTCCGCAACACCACCGCGTCGTAGATGCGGAAGCGCTGGCCCGCGGCCAGCGCGCCGCCAAGCACCAAGGCGGCGGCGATGAGCGTGACCGCGCTGGCGCCGCGCAGCGCCAGCACCAGGTTGCCGACGATGTGGTCGATCGCATCGAGGGCGTCCTTGACGCGGACGGCGGAGACCGTGGGGAACGCGTCGGCCAACGCCTTGACGAGCGCCGTTTCCTCCGCGGTCGTGCCGCCATCGGCAAAGGTCAGCGTCGCGATATCGGTATGCGGCGCGCCGGCGAAGGTGCCGGGCGAGAACACCAGCACGAAGTTGATGCCGAGGCTTTGCCAATCGACGGCGCGCAGATTGGCAATGCGGGCCGTCACGCTGCGGCCGAGCACATTGACGGTGACGGTATCGCCGAGCTTGAGGTTCAGGTCCGCTGCCATGCGATTTTCCAGCGACACCAGCGGCGGTCCGGAATAATCCGCGGCCCACCATTCTCCGGCAACCAAGCGTGAACCCGCCGGAAGCGCGGACGCATAGGTGATGCCGCGGTCGCCGCGCAGCACCCAGGCCGAGCCCTCGCCGGGCTTGAGATCTTCCGCTTTGATGCCGTTGGCGGCAACGATGCGGCCGCGCAGCATCGGCACGCGCTCGAGCGTCGCCTGCGGCGCCTCCCTGCGCACGAAGGCGTCGAAGCGGTCGGCATCGCTCGACGGGATATCGATGAAAAAGAATAAAGGCGCCTTTTCCGGCAGCGCCGCCGTGAATTGGCGATGCAGATTGCCGTCGATCTCGATCATGGTGACCAGCAACGACAGGCCTAGCCCGAGCGAGAGCACGACGCTGGGCGTCAGAGCGCCCGGCCGGTGGATGTTGGCGACGGCAAGCCGCAGCAGCGTCGCGCGCGGGCGCGGCAGGCGGCGCGCCAGCCCCATCGTCAGCGCCGCGAGGAGCCGCAGCGCCACGAAAATGACGGCGGCGGCGGCAACAAAAATCGCCGCCAGCCGGGGGTCATAGGCGGACACGATCGCCAGCGTCGCGAGCGCGGCGACGATCGACGCCATCGCCGCCACATAGCGGCGGCGCGGCCATCTGCGCTCGGCGGCGACCTGGTCGCGGAACAACATCGACACCGAAATGTCGTGCGCGCGTCCGAGCGGCCAAAGGGCAAAGGCCAGCGCCGTCAGTAGTCCATAGGCGATCGACAGCGTCAGCACCGCCGGATGCAGCGACGGCGCGACCGGCAGCGGAATGGCGGCGCCGAACAAGGACGCCATCGCGAACGGCAGTGCCGCGCCGAGGCCGGCGCCAATGCATGTGGCGAACAGTGCGACCACCATGATCTGCGCGCAATAAACGGCAAACACGCCGTCGCCGGTCGCACCAAGCGCCTTCATCGTGGCGATGGTGTCGCGCTTGCGCGCGAGATGGCTCGTGACCGCGTTGGCCACGCCGACACCGCCGACTAGAAGCGCGGTCAGGGCGACGAGCGTGAGGAATTGGCTGAAGCGTTCGACGTTGCGTTCAAGCTGCGGCGAGGCCTTGTTGCGCGTGCGGATGTCCCAGCCGGCATCGGGGAACTGCGCCCGCGCCTGTTTTTCGATCGAAGCCACCGCGCCGTCGCTCGCGCCGGTGGCGGGCAGGCGCAGCCGATAGTGCCAGCGCACCAGGCTGCCGGGCTGCAAGAGCCCGCTCGCGCGCAGCGCCGCGTCGCTCGTGAAGAGGCGAGGCCCAAGGCCGATGCCGCCGGCAAGTTTGTCCGGCTCGCCGGTCAGCGCTGCGCGCAGTTCGAGCACTGCGTTACCGATGCTGATACGGTCGCCGGGCTTGAGATCGAGCCGCGCCAGCAACGCCGGATCGGCGGCAGCGCCGAATACGTCGCTTTGTCGAGCGAACAAGTCCGCAATCGGCATCGCGGGGTCGGTCGCGACCGTCCCCGACAGCGGATAGGCGCTGTCGACTGCCTTGATCTCGACCAGCGTCGCTCGCCCGTCGGCGGTGTGTGCCATCGTCGGCAGCGTCCCGACGGCGGACACGGTGCCGTGCGCACCGAGAAAGGCGCGCTCGCTGGCGTTCGCTTCACGTTGGACCAGCGAAAAAGCGAGGTCGCCGCCGAGGATCACGCCGCCGGCGCGAGAGAGGCCGTCGGACAGGCTTTGCGCCACCGAGCCGACCCCGGCAATCGCCATGACGCCGAGCGCGATGCAGGCGATAAAGACGCCGAAGCCGCGCAGACCGCCGCGCAGCTCGCGCCAAGCGAAACGCAGCGCCAGCGCGATCATACTTTCCGGGCCATTTGCGGTTCACCGATCCGCCCCGAGTGCATGTGCAGCACGCGGTCGCAACGTGCCGCGAGCGCGGTATCGTGGGTGACCAGCACCAGCGTCGTCCCATGCTCGCGATGACCGCGGAACAAAAGCTCGATGATGTCGCGACCAGTCGTCTCGTCGAGATTGCCGGTTGGCTCGTCGGCGACGAGGATCCCGGGACGCGGCGCGAGCGCGCGGGCGAGCGCGACGCGCTGCTGCTCGCCGCCGGAGAGCTCGGCCGGATAGTGGTTGAGCCGGCCGCTCAATCCGACCGCCGCCAATTCGTGCTCGGCGCGCGAAAATGCGTCGCCCGCGCCGGCGAGTTCGAGCGGCACGGCGACGTTTTCCAGCGCGGTCATGGTCGGGATCAGGTGGAAGGCCTGGAACACGATGCCGATATTTCGGCCGCGGAAGCGCGCGAGTTCATCTTCATCAAGCTTGTGCAAGGTGTTTCCGGCCACGACGACCGAACCGCTGTCGGGGCGCTCCAGTCCGGTCATTACCATGAGCAGCGTCGACTTGCCGGATCCCGACGGTCCAAGCAGCGCCACGGCCTCGCCGCGTCCTATATTCAAGCCGATATCTTTGAGGATATGAACGCGGGCGGCAGCGCCGCCGAGCGACAAGTTGACCCCACTGAGCACGATGGCGTCGCCAGCGAAAGGATGCCCCGACGTGTCATTCATGGTTCCGGCTGAGCCTTTTCCCTCGCGCGCGGTCGGTGCCCGATCATATGGGTACCGGAGAACTCTGCGCCAAATCGCGCGTGCGGCGCTTTGTAGCGTTGCGCTGCTGGCTGCAACAGCGCCTCCCCGCGCGAACGCCACGGAGCCGCTCAAGGTCGTGGCGCTCGGCGACTCGTTGACGGCAGGTCTCGGCTTGCCCGCCAAGGATGGTTTCGTGCCGCGCCTGCAGGCCGCGCTCGCCGACAAGGGAATCGTCGCGGAGATCGAGAATGCCGGCGTTTCCGGCGATACCGCCAGCGACGGGCTTGCCCGCCTCGATTGGTCGGTGTCGCCGGGAACCGACGCCGTCATCCTCGAGCTCGGCGCCAATGACATGCTGCGCGGGATCGATCCGCAGGTGACGCGCGAAGCCTTGGACAAGATCCTCAAGCGCCTGACCGACCGCCATATCGCCGTTCTGTTGTGTGGCATGCGCGCCGCGCCCAATCTCGGCGCCGACTACGATCAGTCCTTCGAGCGCATCTATCCCGAGTTGGCGGCCAAATACGGCGTGTTGCTCTATCCCTTCTTCCTCGACGGCGTCGCCGCCGACCTCAGCCTGACCCAGCGCGACGGCGTGCATCCCGGCGCCGCTGGGGTGGGCGTGATTGTCGCGCGTATTTTACCGAAGGTGGAGCAATTGATCGCATTGGTCCACACTCACCATCCGTCGTAAGGGTTGCGCGCCGCGTGCGATCCCCGCATGCTGCGCGTGTCGCGAATCGCCGACCACGGGTGGTCATGCCCCGTCTGTTCACAGCGCTTGAAATACCGCGTCATGTCGGCCAGTCGCTCGCCATGATGCGGGGCGGTCTGCCGGGCGCGCGCTGGATCGATCCCGAGAACTATCACCTCACGCTGCGCTTCATCGGCGACATCGATGATGCGCTGGCGCGTGACATTGCCGGCTTGCTCGGCCGCGTGCAGCGCGCGCCGTTCGAGTTGCGGCTTGACGGGCTCTCTTCATTCGGCGGTCGCAAGCCGCGGGCCGTGGTGGCGTCAGTCGCTCCGGCGGCGCCGCTGATCGAGCTGCAGGCGGAACTCGAACGGCTGCTGCAGCGGCTTGGGCTGGAGCCCGAAGGCCGCAAGTACACGCCCCATGTCACGCTGGCGCGGCTGCGCGACTCGTCGAGCCGAGAGGTCGCCGACTACCTGAGCGTACGCGCCCATTACCGGTCGTCGTCGTTCGCGATCTCGCGCTTCGTGCTGTTCTCGTCGCGCTCATCGGTCGGCGGCGGGCCTTATGTCGTCGAAGAGTCCTATCCGCTCGCCGCGACCGAACGAAGATTGAAGTGGGCGCAAAGCTCGTGACAGCTCATGGCGGAGTGCCGCGCCGCGTCCGCAACAATGAGGCCGCGGCTTAAGCTCTCAGCATACGGGATTGCAGATCGAGCATCGCCGTCGCGAAGCCGTGGCTGTCGGCCATCGCTTCGCGCATCATCGACAGCGGCGTTGGCCGCGACGACTCGACTTCGCCGACGACGCTGCCGAAATCGAACGATAGCTCGGCGTCAAATTTGCGCGCCAGCTGCTGCATGCGCCGGTTCTCGGCAAGGCACGCCATATGCAGCATACGAAAGCCGCGGTTGCGGGCGGTGAGCAACGTGCGGCGCAGCAGCGCCGAACCGACGCCGTGACTCTGCCACGGCTTCTCCACGCTGAAGGCGGCTTCCGCCTGCTGCGGCAAGCGCAGCCCGAGCGGCCGCAGCTCAGCGGCGCCGCGCAACACGCCGTCGAGAAAGAAACCGTGCACCACGGTGTCGAGAGAAATCGACAGATCGACGTAGTTGCGAATGAAGTCGTCGGATACGCCGCCGCCGAATCGGCTGTGCCGGCTTTCAGAGTCTAGCCGCAACACATGGTCGCGGTATTTGTCTGTTTCGCCGACCCACAGTTTGCGGATTACGCCGCCTTCGGGAAGAACGTCCTGCATCCTACGGATCTCCTGACATTATCGTCAAAGACCCTCCCGATTGCGTCCTCCGTTCAAACTCATCAGATAACGTACGTCTTTACGCGCACGTCTCTAATCGAGACATCATGTTGTGCGTTGGCCGAAGTTTGCAAGCACAAGCATTGAGCAACATGCCTGCATTCCCTATACGCATGGCTAATTAATAGGTTTTGACAGTTTAGCGACGCTGTCTTGTCATGCGACGCATAACGCCGCTAAGCGTTTGTCGTTCCCGCCATGCTTTGCCCGCAACGGTTAACA
Source organism: Xanthobacteraceae bacterium (assembly GCA_049512975.1). Lineage (GTDB taxonomy): Bacteria > Pseudomonadota > Alphaproteobacteria > Rhizobiales > Xanthobacteraceae > BOG-931. The sequence continues at coordinate 8,438 of JBEKWO010000054.1, forward strand.
GAATATGACGAGCTCCATCACAGCGCGATACGCCACCGGCGTTGCCGCGGGCAAAATCGAGCGCGACGTCGCTCAGCTCGCCGTCGTCGACAGGCTGGCCCGGCTTGAGGCACGGCTCTTCGAATATCGATTGGCGCGCAAATCGTCGTCGCTGGGCTGGCTGTTCGGCAGCCGCGAAACCGGGCAGACGCGGATCAAGGGCCTCTACGTCCACGGCGATGTCGGGCGCGGCAAGACCATGCTGATGGATTTGTTTTTCGAGGCAAGTCCGGCGGTGCGCAAACGTCGCACGCATTTCCACGAATTCATGATCGACGTGCACGAGCGCGTTCATGCGTTCCGCCAGCAGATAAAACTCGGCGAGCACGCCGGCAAAGATCCGATCCACCTCGCGGCGGTCGAGCTGGCGCAGGAAGCGTGGCTGCTCTGTTTCGATGAATTCCACGTCACCGACATCGCCGACGGCATGATTCTTGGGCGGCTGTTCGCGCAGCTGTTCGAACGTGGCGTCGTCGTCGTCGCCACGTCGAACGTGCCACCCGAGGAACTCTACAAGGACGGATTGAATCGTGCCTTGTTCGTGCCGTTCGTCCGCTTGCTCGAGCAGCGCTTGGAGGTGGTGCGGCTCGCCGCGCGCACCGATTTCCGCTTGGAGAAGCTTGCCGGCATGCCGGTGTGGTACGCGCCGGCCGACGCCGCCGCGGACGCCGCGCTGGATGCCGCCTGGCGGCGGCTCGCCGGCGGCAATGGCGGCGCCCCTCAGGAGCTGCCGCTGAAGGGCCGCTTCGTGCGCGTGCCGCACGCCGCCATGGGGGTGGCGCGTTTCACCTTTCGCGACTTGTGTGAGGAACCGCTCGCCGCCGTCGATTACCTGCGGATCGCGCACGAGTACCACACCGTCATTCTCGACCGCATCCCAGTCCTCACCTTCGCGCGGCGCGATGCCGCCAAGCGGTTGATCATCCTCATAGACACGCTCTACGACTTGAACGTGAAGCTTATCGCCTCGGCGGAAGCCGAGCCGGAGGCGCTTTATCGCGCGGATCAGGGCTTCGAGGCGCAGGAGTTCAAGCGCACCGCTTCGCGCCTCATCGAGATGCGCTCGCAAGCCTACCTTAAGCGGCCGCACGGCGCCGCCCACGCGCAACTTTCCGGCGCGTCCACCGGGTTCGTCGAGACCTGAACGTTGGCTCCCCCGCGACCTGGGGCGAGCCCGGCTTGAATACGCCCGCCGAAAGGTTTAATGACCGCGGCAGCCCCGCGTCTCTGACTGTCAAGGATTTCCCCAATGGCGCGAAACAAGATTGCATTAATCGGCGCGGGTCAAATCGGCGGCACGCTCGCGCACCTGATCGGTCTCAAGGAGCTTGGCGACGTCGTCCTGTTCGACGTCATGGAAGGCGTGCCGCAGGGCAAGGCGCTCGACCTCGTGCAGTCGTCGCCGGTCGAAGGCTTCGATGCCCGCTTCACCGGCACCAACTCCTACGAGGCGATCGAGGGCGCTTCCGTGTGCATCGTCACCGCTGGCGTGCCGCGCAAGCCCGGCATGAGCCGTGACGATCTGCTCGGCATCAATCTCAAGGTGATGGAGCAGGTCGGCGCCGGCATCAAGAAATACGCCCCCGGCGCTTTCGTCATCTGCGTCACCAACCCGCTCGACGCCATGGTGTGGGCGCTGCAGAAATGCTGCGGACTGCCCAGGCAGATGGTGGTCGGGATGGCCGGCGTGCTCGACTCGGCGCGCTTCCGTTATTTTCTCGCCGACGAGTTCAATGTCTCGGTCAAGGATGTCACGGCCTTCGTGCTCGGCGGTCACGGCGACTCCATGGTGCCGTTGGCGCGCTATTCGGCAGTGGCCGGCATTCCGCTGCCCGATCTCGTCAAGATGGGCTGGACCACGCAGGCGCGGCTCGACGCAATCATCGAGCGCACGCGCAACGGCGGCGGCGAGATCGTCGGCCTGCTCAAGACCGGCTCCGCGTTCTACGCTCCGGCTGCTTCGGCCGTCGCCATGGCGGAGAGCTACCTGCGCGACAAGAAGCGGGTGTTGCCCGCCGCCGCCTGGCTCAACGGCGAGTACGGCCAGCGCGACCTTTATGTCGGAGTCCCTATCGTCATCGGCAGCAAGGGTGTCGAGCGCATCGTCGAGATCGAACTCAACAGCGCCGAGCGCGGCATGTTCGAGAAATCGGTGCAGGCGGTGCAGGGTTTGATCGAGGCCTGTAAGAAGATTGCTCCCGATCTCGGCAAATGATGCACTAATAACCCGCCTTCTCGCGTTTCGGGCCTCGTCCGGGACCCTTGAGCCAGCCGCATGAACATCCACGAATATCAGGCGAAAGCCGTATTGCGCGAATTCGGCGTGCCGGTGCCGCGCGGCATTGCGGCCATGAGCATCGAGGATGCCGTCACGGCCGCCGAGGAACTTGGCGGACCGGTCTGGGTGGTGAAGGCGCAGATCCACGCCGGCGGACGCGGTAAAGCCGGCGGCGTGAAGGTGGTGAAATCGATCGCCGACGTGAAGCGCGAGGCCGAGCGGCTGCTCGGTTCCACTCTTGTCACGCACCAGACCGGACCGCACGGCAAACAGGTGCACCGCCTCTACATCGAGGAAGGCTCCGCCATTGCTCGTGAATACTACCTCTCAGCGCTGGTCGACCGCGTGACCTCGCGGCTCGCTTTCGTCGCCTCGACCGAGGGCGGCATGGATATCGAAGAAGTCGCACGCACGCGGCCGGAAAAGATCCTCAGCTTCTCGGTCGATCCGGCGACCGGTTTCATGGGCCACCACGCCCGGGCGGTTACGCGCGCGCTCGGCTTTGGTCGCGAAATCAGCCAACAGGCCGAGACCGTGCTGCCGAAGCTCTATCAGGCGTTTCTCGCCAAGGACATGAACCTGCTCGAGATCAATCCGCTCGTCGTCACCAAGGCCGGCGAGCTCATTTGCCTCGATGCCAAGATCGGCTTCGACGACAGCGCGCTCTATCGGCACCCGGATATCGCCGCGTTGCGCGATCCGACCGAAGAGGACGCCAAGGAGATCGAGGCTTCGCGCTACGATCTGAACTACATCGCGCTCGACGGCACCATCGGCTGCATGGTCAACGGCGCCGGGCTGGCGATGGCGACGATGGACATCATCAAGCTCTACGGCGAGACGCCAGCGAATTTTCTCGACGTCGGCGGCGGCGCCAGCAAGGAGAAGGTGACGGCGGCATTCAAGATCATCACCTCCGACCCCAACGTGAAGGGAATCTTGATCAATATCTTCGGCGGTATCATGCGCTGCGATGTCATCGCCGAGGGCGTGGTCGCGGCGGTGAAGGAGGTCGGCTTGCGAGTGCCGCTGGTGGTGCGTCTGGAAGGCACCAATGTCGCGCTCGGCAAAGAGATCATCGCCAAATCCAATCTCAACGTTACTTCGGCCGACGACCTCGACGATGCCGCCCAGAAGATCGTCAAGGCGGTCAGGGAGGCGGCGTAATGGCCATCCTGGTCGACAAGAACACCAAAGTGATCTGCCAGGGCTTTACCGGCAAGAACGGCACATTCCATTCCGAGCAGGCAATCGCCTACGGCACCAAGATGGTCGGCGGCACTTCGCCCGGAAAGGGCGGCACCACACATCTCAACCTACCGGTGTTCGACACCGTGGCCGAAGCGCGTGCCAAAACCGGTTGCGACGCCAGCGTGATCTACGTGCCGCCGGCCGGCGCGGCGGACGCGATCTGCGAAGCCATCGACGGCGAAATCCCGCTGATCGTCTGCATCACCGAGGGCATCCCGGTGCTCGACATGGTGAAGGTCAAGCGCGCGCTATGCGGCTCGAAATCCCGCCTGATCGGGCCGAACTGCCCGGGCGTCATGACCGCCAGCGCGTGCAAGATCGGCATCATGCCCGGCAACATCTTCAAACCCGGCAAGGTCGGCATCGTCTCGCGTTCCGGAACGCTCACCTATGAGGCGGTGTTTCAGACCACGCAGGAAGGCCTCGGCCAGACCACCGCGGTCGGCATCGGCGGCGACCCGGTCAAGGGCAGCGATTTCATCGAGATCCTGGAAATGTTCCTCGCCGACAAGGCGACCGAGGCGATCGTCATGATCGGCGAGATCGGCGGTTCGTCGGAGGAAGACGCGGCGCAGTTTCTCAAGGATGAAGCCAAGCGCGGCCGCAAGAAGCCGACGGTCGGGTTCATCGCCGGCCGCACCGCGCCGCCGGGGCGGCGCATGGGGCATGCCGGCGCCATCATTGCCGGCGGCAAGGGCGACGCGGAATCGAAGATCGCCGCCATGGAAGCCGCTGGGATCGAGGTGTCGCCGTCACCGGCGCGCCTCGGCAAAACGCTCGGCGAAATACTGAAATCCTGATTCACTTTGTGTCTTTGCGCTGCCGCATCTCGCTATTAAATAGGATACGAGAGAGATTGCCTGGGCCGGGCCGGGTGATCGGGTTTTCCTTGCCGCATCTTGTGGTGCCTCTTCGCGCTGTACCGTCGTCTCCCCCCTGTTGGGGGGACCGCCCAGGAATCACCCAATGTCTCGCCAGGACGCGAACGCCGCCTTCGCCCTCACCTCGTTCCTCTACGGCAGCAACGCCCCGTACATCGAGGATCTGTACGCGCGCTATGAAGCCGATCCCAAGGCGGTCGACGCCGAATGGCAGTCGTTCTTCCAGAGCTTGAAGGATAACGCCGCCGACGTCGCCAAGAACGCGCGCGGCGCCTCATGGGGCAGGCCCGGCTGGCCACCGCCCGACCGCAGCGAACTGACTGCGGCGCTCGACGGTGGCTGGGCGACGGTCGGCGCGGTGCTCGGCACCAAGGTCAAGGCGCAGGCGCAAACCCGCGGCGCCGACCTTTCCGCCGCCGATGTCGAGCGCGCCACCCGCGACTCGGTGCGAGCGCTCATGCTCATTCGCGCCTACCGCGCGCGCGGGCATTTCCACGCCAACCTCGATCCGCTTGACCTGCAGCCACCGCACAACGAGGAGGAGCTTGATCCGCACACCTACGGCTTCGGCGAAGCCGATCTCGACCGTCCGATCTTTCTCGACAAGGTGCTCGGTCTCGAATTCGGCACCATACGCCAGATCGTCGCGATCCTGCGCCGCACTTATTGTCAGACGCTCGGCGTCGAATTTCTGCACATCTCCAACGGCGCGCAGAAGGGCTGGATACAGGAGCGCATCGAGGGACCCGACAAGGAGATCACCTTCACCCGCGAGGGCAAGCGCGCCATCCTCAACAAGCTGGTGGAGGCCGAAGGGTTCGAAAAATTCTGCGATGTGAAGTTCACCGGCACCAAGCGTTTCGGCCTCGACGGCGGCGAGTCGATGATCCCGGCGCTGGAGCAGATAATCAAGCGTGGCGGCGCGCTCGGCGTCCGCGATATCGTCATCGGCATGGCGCATCGCGGCCGCCTCAACGTGCTGTCCCAAGTCATGGGCAAGCCGCACCGCGCCATCTTCCACGAGTTCAAGGGCGGCTCATCGACGCCCAACGAGATCGAGGGCTCCGGCGACGTGAAATACCACCTCGGCGCCTCCTCGGATCGCGAATTCGACGACAACAAGGTGCACCTGTCGCTCACCGCCAATCCGTCGCATCTCGAGATCGTCGATCCGGTCGTGCTCGGCAAGGTGCGCGCCAAGCAGGACCAGCTCGGCGCCACGCCGGACGATCGCACGATGGTGATGCCGCTATTGATCCACGGCGACGCGTCGTTCGCCGGCCAGGGCGTGGTGGCGGAGTGTTTCGGGCTTTCCGGGCTGCGCGGCCATCGCACCGGGGGTTCGGTCCACTTCATCCTCAACAATCAGATCGGCTTCACCACCAGCCCGCGTTATTCGCGGTCCTCGCCCTACCCTTCCGACGTCGCCAAGATGATCGAAGCGCCGATTTTCCACGTCAATGGCGACGATCCCGAAGCCGTCGTCTTTGCCGCCAAGGTGGCGACCGAATTCCGGCAGAAATTTCAAAAGCCGGTCGTCATCGACATGTTCTGTTATCGCCGTCACGGCCACAACGAAGGTGACGAGCCGTCGTTCACCCAGCCGCTGATGTACAAGGCGATCGCCAAGCATCCGACCACACTGGAAATCTACGGCAAGAAGCTGGCCGGCGAGGGTATCATCACCGGCGGTGAAGTCGAGAAGATGAGGGCGGATTGGCGCAGCCGCCTCGATGCCGAGCTGGAAGCGGCGCAGAGCTACCGCGCCAACAAGGCCGATTGGCTTGACGGCCGCTGGGCCGGTTTCAAGACCGCGGGCGACACCGACGACCCGCGCCGCGGCCAGACCGGCGTCGACGTCGCCACTCTCAAGGAGATCGGCCAGAAGATCACCGCGCTGCCCCCGGATTTCCATCTGCATCGCACGCTCAATCGCTTTCTGGAAAACCGGCGCAAATCGATCGAGACGGGAGCCAACATCGACTGGGCGACGGGCGAGGCGCTCGCCATCTGCTCGCTGCTGCTCGACGGTCACCGGGTGCGGCTTTCCGGCCAGGACAGCGAGCGCGGCACGTTCTCGCAGCGCCATTCCGTGCTGATCGACCAGGAAACCGAGGGTCGCTACACGCCGTTCAATCACCTGCGCGACTGCCAGGCGCGCTACGAGGTCGTCAACTCGATGCTGTCGGAAGAGGCCGTGCTCGGCTTCGAGTACGGCTATTCGCTCGCGGAGCCCAATGCGCTCACCATGTGGGAAGCCCAGTTCGGCGATTTCGCCAATGGCGCGGAGGTGGTGTTCGACCAGTTCATCTCTTCCGGCGAACGCAAATGGCTGCGCATGTCGGGCCTGGTCTGCCTGTTGCCGCACGGCTACGAAGGCCAGGGGCCCGAGCATTCCTCCGCACGGCTGGAGCGCTTCCTGCAGATGTGTGCCGAGGACAACATGCAGGTCGCCAACTGCACGACGCCGGCGAACTACTTCCACATCCTGCGCCGCCAGCTCAAGCGCGAATTCCGCAAGCCGCTGATCCTGATGACGCCGAAATCGCTGCTGCGCCACAAGCGCGCGGTGTCGCGGCTCGACGAGATGGGGCCGAACACCTCGTTCCACCGCATCCTTTGGGATGATGCGCAGGCGATGCCGGGCGAAAAGATCAAGCTCGTCCCCGACGCCGACATTCGCCGCGTGGTCCTGTGCTCCGGCAAGGTGTTCTACGATCTCTATGAGGAGCGCGAGAAGCGCGGGATCGACGACATCTATCTGTTGCGCATCGAGCAGCTTTACCCGTTCCCCACCAAGGCGCTGGTGACGGAGCTGACGCGCTTCCGGGAGGCGGAGATCGTCTGGTGCCAGGAAGAGCCGCGCAACATGGGTGGATGGGTGTTCGTCGATATCTTCCTGGAATGGGTGCTCAATCAGATCGGCGCCAAGCACCGGCGCGCGCGTTATGCCGGCCGGCCGGCTTCCGCGTCGACGGCGGTCGGGCAGATGTCGCTGCATCTGGCTCAGCTCAAAAATTTTCTTGAAGAAGCCCTAGGATAAAATCCGGCGCCGTCATGCCCGGCCTCGTGCCGGGCATCCACGTCTTGACGGCGTACCCGAAGCAAAAGACGTGGATGGCCGGACAAGCCGGCCATGACGAAGAGGACGCCATGGCAGAGATTCGTGTACCCGTGCTCGGCGAGTCGGTGACCGAAGCGACGATCGGCAAATGGTTCAAGAAGCCCGGCGACGTGGTCGCCGTCGACGAGCCGTTGGTCGAGCTCGAGACCGACAAGGTCACGATCGAGGTGCCGGCGCCGGCCGCTGGCGTGCTCACCGACGTCGCCGTCAAGGACGGCGACACCGTTGCCGTCGGCGCGCTCCTTGGCGCGATCAAAGAAGGCGCCGGCGCCGCGCCAACAAGGGCACCGGCGAAGCCCGCTGAAGCGGCGCCGCAAGCCGCACCACCACCCGCGCCGCCAAAGCCGGCAGCTGCTCCCAGGGCGCCTGGCGCCGAGATGCCGTTGGCGCCGTCGGTGCGCAAGATCGCCGCCGAGACCGGCATGGATGCGGCGGCGGTACCCGGCACCGGCAAGGACGGTCGCGTCACCAAGGGCGACATGCTCGCGGCCATCGAGCGCGCCGCGGCGCAGCCGACGCCGGTTACGGTACCGGCCGCTTCGATCCAGGCCCGCGCGCCCTCGCCGCCCGACGATGCCGCGCGCGAAGAGCGCGTGCGCATGACCCGGCTGCGCCAAACCATCGCGCGGCGGCTCAAGGATGCGCAAAACACCGCCGCCATGCTCACGACCTTCAATGAGGTCGACATGACGCAGGTCATGGCGCTGCGCAGTCAGTACCGCGACCTGTTCGAGAAGAAGCACGGCGTCAAGCTCGGCTTCATAGGCTTCTTCGTCCGCGCCTGCGTGCAGGCGCTCAAAGAAATCCCCGCCGTCAACGCCGAGATCGACGGCACCGATATCATCTACAAGAACTACTACCACATCGGCATCGCGGTCGGCACCGAGCGCGGCCTGGTGGTGCCGGTGGTGCGCGACTGCGATATGAAATCGCTCGCCGAGATCGAGAAGACCATCGCCGATTTCGGCCGCCGCGCGCGCGACGGCGCGCTCAAGATCGAGGAATTGCAGGGCGGCACCTTCACCATCACCAACGGCGGCATCTACGGCTCGCTGATGTCGACGCCGATCCTCAATGCGCCGCAATCCGGCATCCTCGGCATGCACAAGATCCAGGATCGCCCGATAGCGGTGGCCGGCAAAATCGAGGCGAGGCCGATGATGTACCTGGCACTGTCCTACGACCACCGCCTGGTCGACGGCCGCGAGGCGGTGACGTTTTTGGTGCGGGTGAAGGAGGTCTTGGAGGACCCGGCAAGGTTAGTGCTGGATTTATAGTAATCACCTCTCCCCGTTGGGGAGAGGTGGAGAAAGGTGAGCGTGCGACTATGTCCTACGACCTCATCGTCATCGGCACCGGTCCGGGCGGCTATGTCTGCGCCATTCGTGCCGCGCAGCTTGGGCTGAAAACCGCCGTGGTCGAAAAGCGCGCCACCTTCGGCGGCACCTGCCTCAATGTCGGCTGCATCCCTTCCAAGGCCATGCTGCATGCCTCGGAGCTCTATGAGGAGGCCGGCCACAGTTTTGCGCAGATGGGCATCAAGGTCGGCAAGCCGAGCGTCGATCTTGCCGCGCTGCTCAAATACAAGGAGCAAAACGTCGACAGCAACGTTAAGGGTGTCGCGTTTTTGTTCAAGAAAAACAAAATCGACGCGTTTCACGGTGCCGGCCGTGTCGTCGCGCCGGGCAAAGTCGAGGTGACTGACGCCGACGGCAAGACGCAGATGCTGGAGACCAAGAACATCGTCATCGCCACCGGCTCGAACGTCGCGCGGCTTAACGGCATCGACATCGACGAAAAGCGCATCGTGTCTTCGACCGGCGCATTGGAACTGGGCAAGGTGCCGCAAAAACTCCTGATCGTCGGCGCCGGCATCATCGGGCTGGAGCTCGGCTCGGTGTGGCGGCGGCTCGGCGCCGAGGTGACGATCGTCGAGTTTCTCGATCACATCCTGCCCGGCATCGACAGCGAAGTGGCGCGGCAGTTTCATCGCCTGCTGCAGAAGCAGGCCGTCGCGTTCAAATTGTCCTCAAAAGTCACCGCCATCGATACATCCGGCAAGACGCTCAAGGTGAAGGTCGAGCCCGCCGCAGCCGGCGGCGCCGCGGAGACGATCGAGGCCGATGTCGTGCTGGTGGCGATCGGCCGCATCCCCTACACCGAGGGCCTCGGCCTCGATGCGGCCGGCGTCAAGCGCGACAATCGCGGTCGCGTCATCGTCGATCCGCATTTCCAGACCAACATCGCCGGCATCTACGCCATCGGCGACGTCATCGCCGGGCCGATGCTCGCGCACAAGGCGGAGGAGGAAGGCGTCGCGCTCGCCGAAATCCTCGCCGGGCAGGCCGGCCATGTGAATTACGAGGTGATCCCGAACGTCGTTTATACCTACCCGGAAATCGCCACGGTCGGGAAAACCGAGGAGGAGCTGAAAGCCGCCGGCATCGCCTACCAGGTCGGCAAATTTCCCTTCACCGCCAATGCGCGCGCCCGGGCGAACCTGATGACCGAAGGCTTCGTCAAGATCCTCGCCGACGCTAAGACCGATCGCGTGCTCGGCGTCCACATTCTCGGGCCCGACGCCGAGACCATGATCGCCGAGGCCGCCATCGCCATGGAGTTCGGCGCCTCATCGGAAGATATCGCACGCACCTGCCATGCCCATCCGACGCTGAGCGAAGCGGTGAAGGAAGCGGCGCTCGCCGTCGCCAAACGCGCAATCAATTTCTGACGCCACTCTTTCGTCATTGCGAGCCAAGCAAAGCAATGACGACTGGGGCGACCTCACTCCACGACGATCTTGACCTCGCTGCCCGACTTCAGCCGGTCGCCGGGTTCGAGCCCGTTGAGGACGCGGAAACGCTCCACCTGACGGTCGGCGACCGCCATGCGGCTCGCTAGCTTGTCGACCGTATCGCCGGGGCCGACCGTCACCACCTGGAGTCGCAAGGGCTTGGCATCCTCGATCTCGGCGAGGCTCATGCGGCGGAAGGTACCGATCGAATCGCGGAAGATACGGTCGGTTTCGGGCGTATGGTGCTTGGCCGCATAGATGAAGCGGTAGACGTCGCTGCCGAAGCGAATGGCGTAGAGCCGGAAGTCCCATTGATCGCCCTTGGCGGTGGCCGTCGCGCCCGGGAAGCCGTTGATGGTGACATCCTCGACAGTGGCGGCGTCGATCTTCTCGATCCAGCCGGAGGTCAGATAGGCGGCAAGCGTCTGCTCCGCGGGCACGCGCACAACATCCAGCCGCAATGCCTGGCCGCCGCCGCGCTTGACGCCGAGAACGGCCTGCGCCGTGTTGTCGAGGGCGAAGCCCTCGGGGGCGGTAAAGGTAAAGCCGAGCCGCGGATGCAGGAAGCGCCGGCCGCGGACGAAGCCTTCGCTCGGATCTTCGCCGAACACGATGCCGTCGATGCCGGAGAGATAAGCGACCTTGTCCCGTCCGCCGGCGGTGCCGGGGCCGCTATATTGGCGGGCATTGGCCAGCGCGTTGCTGACGCGCTCGGGCGTCGCCGGATGCGACGACAGAAAATCCGGCGCGCGCGGATCGATGGCGCCGCTCTGCTGCGGCTTGAGTTCGGAATTGTGCTGCATCGAGGTGAGGAAGCGCACCGCGCCATAAGGGTCGTAGCCGGCGCGCGCGGCGATACCGATGCCGATGGCGTCCGCTTCGAATTCCTGCGCGCGCGAGAAGCTGGCGAGCGCGAGCTTCGATTTGGCGAGCGCCAGCGCGCCGACTTCCGGATCGCTGATGACGTCGCTGACGACGCGGCCCACCAGCGCGGCCTGCTTCGCCTGCTCCTCCCGGATCGCGGCATGGCGGGCGATGACGTGTCCCATCTCGTGGGCCAGCACGGAGGCAAGCTCCGACTCGTCATTGGCGAGCGCGACCAGGCTGCGCGTCACGTAGAGCTGCCCGCTCGGCAGCGCGAAGGCGTTGATCGACTGCGAATTGAGCATCGTGACCTTGTAATGCAGGTCGGACCGCTCGGAGGCCGCAACCAGCCGCTCGACGGTTTGCTCCACCATGCCCTGCAGCCGGGGATCGTTGTACACGCCACCATAGGCGGCGAGGATGCGCTGGTGCTCGCGCAGCGCCGCCGGTGACATTTCCGCCACCTCCGCCGGCTTCGCCGGCTCCGGCAGCGAAGCTTGCGGCGCCAGCGACGGCGGCGCAGCGGTACAGGCGGCGAGCACAAGCGCCCCCACGGCGATGCCCGCGTGGGCAAGCCGAAGCCTTGCCGTCCCGATGAACTGCCAAATGGTCACCGCTTCACCGTCCATCACTTGCGGTCAGTGATCTCTATCTGCTCCGGGCGCGCCGCCTCGATCCAAGGCCCGCCGCGCTCCTCGACCCATCCGCGCACACGCACGCGTCGGCCCGCGAGACTTTTCGGGTCGAGACCCGCAGCCACGAAGTTACGCGCATTTCGCTTCAGGATCGTAACAGTGAAGTCCTCGGTCCACCGCCGCCCGAAATTCACGTAAATCGTGGCCCCGCTTTCGCGCACCGAAACCACCCGACCCTCGACCAGCACGAAACGGCCTCGCGCGGCCAGCACGGCGGCGGGGTTATCGGCGTCGAGCAAGTCATAATACGAACCGGCCCAAAGGCCAAGCTTAGCGCTCCGCGCAGCGCTTTCGCGGGCGAGGAGTTCCGCGGCACAGCCGCGATTGCCGACCCGGGCGGCAACCCGGGCCAGCCCCGCGGCAATCAAATTCCCCTGTACCGAGCGTTCGACTCCATCGCGCACGGTCGAAGCAAAGCCGACGACCCGGCCGTAGCGGTCGGTTTTTTGCAATTCCGTCTGCCTGAGCACGACTTCGGTGCCGGCGAGCAGCGCGGCGAGCGCGTCCCGCGCCGCCGCACCGGCCACGGCCGCGCCGGACTCCTGCGGCAGCGGCAGAGCTGGAGCTTCGATCGCGGCCAAGCGGACCTCGCGGCCATCATTGAGCACGAAGGTGCGGCCATCGATGACGCGGCTGACGGTGCCGCGCGCGAAGACCTCGCCGCCACAAGCCATCGCCGGCCGCGGCTCCTCCTGCGCGGCTGCGCAGCAACATCCGCCTATTGCAGCACATCCGGCCACAAAACTCGCGGCCAGGGCCCCATCCCGCCACCCGATCATCAGCATTGAGCGAACGGCCAGAATGCGGCAGCTCTGCGGCGGATTTCACCCCCGATGGCGCCGGTTAAGAGTTGCGATAAGCGACCTCTTAGCCGGCCTTCCTGTGCCTGGTGCTGGTCCGGGTGCCCCTCGCGGTCTCATGCTGCACCGCCTGCTTTCCGGCAATGGGCAGCAGCATTTCCTTTTGCCCCGCGATCTTCTTGCGTCCTTTTTTCGCGGCAGCGGGTCGCGTGTCGATCTGCTTCTCCGCCTGCACCGAGCGGCGCAAAGCGTCCATGAGGTTGATGACCTTGCCGGTCGGTTGTTCCTTCGGCACCTCGATTTTTTCGCCCTTGGCCTTTTTCTCGATCAATTCCTTGAGTGCGTGCTCGTAATGATCCTCGAACTCCTGCGGCTTGAAATGCCCGGTTTTTGTTTCGACGATATGTCGCGCCAGATCCATCATGTCCTTGGTGAGCTTGACGTTCGGAATGTCGTCGAAATATTCGCCGGCGCCGCGCACCTCGTAGGGAAAGCGCAACAGCGTGCCCATCAGGCCCTTGCCGCGCGGCACCATGGCGATGATGTGCTCGCGGCTGGTGAGCACCACGCGGCCGATCGCGACCATCTTCATCTGTTCGATGATATTGCGGACGACGACGAACGCGTCCTGGCCGACCTTGCCGTCGGGCGCGATGTAATAGGGGCGGATACTGTAGAGCTCGTCGATCTCGTCGCGCGGCACGAACTCGTCGATCTCGATCGTCTTGGTGCTCTCGAGCGCGATCGATTCGAGCTCCTCGTCCGTGATCTCGACGTATTCGCCCTTGGCGACCTCGTAGCCCTTGATGATCTGATCGGACGGAACTTCCTCGCCGGTCTCGGCGTCGACCTTGCGGTAGCGGATACGGTTGCCGGTCTCGCGGTTGAGCTGGTGGAAGCTGATCTTCTCGCGCTCCGAGGTGGCCGGGTAGAGCGCAATCGGACATGAAACCAGCGAGAGCCGCAAATAGCCTTTCCAATACGCACGCGGGGCCACGATACACTCCTCGCTGACACAACGCCTGATGAACGATCGAGCATGATACCGCGTTCCGAAACCGGAGTGGAGGCGCACGAGGTGTTGTGTTTCTGGTTTGTTCCGCGCGCGGCCTTTACGGTAAAATAATTGCTTAAAATGATTCGCAGTCCGGGAGCCGAAATGGCCACCACCGCCCACAAGCTCAAACGGAAGCCGGCACTGAAGACCTTCCACGCGACCATGCTGGTCACGCGCGCCGAACAATGGTGGGTGGAGGCCGAAACCGCCGCAGAAGCGCAAGCGCTCCTGGCTTCGGGCCAGGGGCATCACTGTGAGGGCGGCGAGCGCGTTTATTTCGAGCTGGACACGATGCTCGACGGCGCCGGCTGAGGCTGCATCGCTGATCGGAGCCGGTTACGCCGTCTTTTGTTCGCTCAGGCCCAGTTCCTTGACCATTTCCTCGCGCATGAGGAACTTTTGCACCTTGCCGGTGACGGTCATGGGAAACGCGTCGACGAATTTGATGTAACGCGGAATCTTGTAATGCGCGATCTGGCCCCTGCAGAAGTTTTGGATGTCTTCCGCATCGGCGCTGGCGTCGGGCTTGAGCTGGACCCAGGCGCATAGCTCCTCGCCGTATTTCAGATCGGGGACGCCGACCACCTGGACTGCCGCGATCTTGGGATGGCGGAACAGGAACTCCTCGACCTCGCGCGGGTAGACGTTCTCGCCGCCGCGGATGACCATGTCCTTGATCCGTCCGACGATGTTGCAGTAGCCGTCCTCGTCGAGCGTGGCGAGGTCGCCGGTATGCATCCAGCCGGCGCGATCGATCGCTTCCGCCGTCTTGTCCTCGTCGCCCCAGTAGCCGAGCATCACCGAATAGCCGCGTGTGCACAGTTCGCCGGACGTGCCCGGCGGCACGATGCGGCCATCGGTGTCGATGATCTTGATTTCGACATGGGGATGGACGCGGCCGACGGTGCCGACGCGGCGCTCCAGCGGATCGTCGCAGGAGGTCTGCGTGCTCACCGGACTGGTTTCGGTCATGCCGTAGGCGATAGTCACTTCGCGCATGTTCATTTCGGCGACGCAGCGCTTCATCACTTCGATCGGACAGGGCGAGCCGGCCATGATTCCCGTGCGCAGCGAGGACAGATCGAAGCGCTTGAATTCGGGATGGCCCAATTCGGCAATGAACATGGTCGGCACGCCGTAGAGCGCGGTGCAGCGCTCGGCCTCGACCGCTTCGAGGCTCGCCAGCGGATCGAACCCCTCGGAAGGATAGACCATCGCCGCGCCATGGGTGATGCAGGCGAGATTGCCGAGCACCATGCCGAAGCAGTGATACAGCGGCACCGGAATACAGACGCGATCGCGATCGGAGAGCCGCATCGCCTCGCCGATGAAGAGGCCGTTGTTGAGGATGTTGTGATGGGTCAGCGTTGCGCCTTTGGGAGCGCCGGTGGTGCCGCTGGTGAACTGGATGTTGATGGGATCGTCGAATTGCAGCTTCGGCGCCAGCTCCGCAAGCTCCCTGCGATGGCGGTCGCCGCCCATGCCGAGCACGTCGTCGAAACGCAGGAAGCCGCGCTTTTCGTCGTCGCCGATGCGGATCAGCGTCATCAGCTGCGGCAGGCGCTTGGACTGCAATTTGCCGGGAGCGCTGCGGTCGATTTCCGGCGCGAGCTCGCGCAGCATGCCGACATAGTCGCTGGTCTTGAACGAATCCGCGGTGACCAGCGCCTTGCAGCCAACCTTGTTGAGCGCATAGTCGAGCTCGGAGAGTCGATAGGCCGGATTGATGTTGACCAGGATCAGTCCGGCCTTGGCGGTTGCGAATTGGGTGATCACCCACTCGGCGTTGTTCGGCGACCAGATGCCGACACGGTCGCCGGGGTTGAGCCCGAGCGCCAGCAAACCCGCGGCAAAGGCGTCGACCTTGGCTTTCAGCTCGCCATAGCTCCAGCGCACGCTTTGCTGCCGGGCAATGAGCGCGTCACGGTCCGCCCATCGTGCCGCTACCTTGTCGAAGTGCACGCCGAGGGTTTCGCCGATCAGCGGCACGCTGGAGGCGCCGTGGACGTAACTTTGCGTGAGCTTGGTCATGGGTTTCCTCCCGAGACGCGCGCCTTGCCGGTGCGTTTGCTCTGGCAGTTTCGGACAAGGCCTGCCGGCTTGTCACCTTATTTAGCAATCGCAGCGTTCAAAGCGAGAGCGCACAGCGCTCAAGCCGGTCTGACTTGCTAGGTCGCCGCTGCCTCCGCGTATGCCTGCGGCAATAAGCGCGCCAGGACGCGCGCCCAGGCGCGCTGCCCGGTCTCGTCAGCGATCAGGTCCTGGCGGATCTCGACCAAGGCATGCGGCAGGCCGCGCCGCTCGCCGTGGATTGGAATGGTGTAGTCGGTCGCGTCGCTCACGGAATAGGGCTCATTGTCGCCGACGATCAGGCCTTTTTCCTCTTTCAGCAGCGCCAGGAGGCGGCGGGGAAACCGCGGATCGCGATGGTAGAGCACGGCGGCATGCCAGGGCCGCGCCACGCCCTTGAAGCTCGGCGTGAAGCTGTGCAGCGCGATCAGCACCGTCGGGCGGCTCGCTTGCCGCCGGCGATTGAGCTCAGCTGCGATGCGGTCATGGTAGGGCCTAAAAATCGCGCCGGCGCGCGCCGCCTTGCTCGCTTCGCTCAAAGCCACATTGCCCGGCACCGGCGTGAGCTCGCTCACTTCCGGGATCGACGCCGGCGAGCCCGGCGGCCGGTTGCAGTCGATGACCAGGCGCGAATAGTTTTGTTGGATGAGCGTGGCGTCGAGCGCGTCCGCCAAGAGCCGGCCGAGGCCGGCAATGCCGATATCCCAGGCGATGTGCCGCTCCAATTCCGCTTCCGTAATGCCGAGCCGGCCGAGCGCCCGCGGCATCGCATGACCGGCATGATCGGCGACCAGCAGGAATGGCGACGGCCCGCCGGCATTGTAGGCCGTGACCGACGCCGGCTCGTCGGCGGCCAGCAGGCTGTCCGGCATTTCGGTCATTGGCGCTCACGGTAATGGGACAGACACAGGCCATATTTGGCCCAAGAAATGCATATTTTGGCCCGAGAAATGCATATTAACGACACATCCTGTATTGTGGGGCGGTTATGCCGATTCTCAGTATCAGACACGTTACGACCTACCACTATCATCAGCCGGTCGCCTTTGGCGAGCACCGGATGATGTTGCGTCCGCGCGACGACCGCGACCAAAAGATACTGGAATCGGAGCTCGAGATCACGCCGACGCCGCGCGAGCTTAACTGGACGCAGGATCGCTTCGGCAATCATGTGGCGACCGCGTATTTCGCCGAACCGGCCGCGGAGCTTCGCTTCGACAGCAGCATTCGTCTCGACCACGCGCCCGGCGGCTTTCACGAGGCCGACATCGAGGGCTATGCCCGGGCCTATCCCTTCAGCTATCGGGCGGCA
>JBEKWO010000055.1:0-24715 GCA_049512975.1 Xanthobacteraceae bacterium
CGAACGGTACCATCAAGCCGGATACCGTGCTGATCGAGCCGACGTCGGGTAATACCGGGATCGCGCTTGCCTTTGTCGCCGCCGCGCGCGGCTATCGCTTGATCTTGGTGATGCCGGAATCGATGTCAATTGAACGCCGAAAAATGCTCGCTTTGCTCGGCGCCGAATTGGTACTGACCGAGGCTGCCAAAGGCATGAAGGGCGCGGTCGCCAAGGCCGACGAACTCGCAAAGGAAACATCGAACGCCGTGATCCCGCAGCAGTTCCGTAATCCGGCGAACCCCGAGATCCACCGCAAGACCACCGCCGAAGAAATCTGGAACGACACCAAGGGCAATGTTGACGTCATCGTTTCCGGCGTCGGAACCGGTGGCACCATCACGGGCGTCGGCCAGGTCCTGAAGCCACGCAAGCCGTCGCTTAAAATTGTCGCCGTCGAGCCCGCGGACAGCCCGGTACTTTCCGGCGGAAAGCCCGGTCCGCACAAGATTCAGGGCATCGGCGCCGGATTCGTACCGGAAATCCTCGACCGCTCGGTAATTGACGAGGTCGTCACCGTCGGCAACCAGACAGCGTTCGAAATCGCTCGCGCGCTCGCTCGCCTTGAGGGCATCCCGGTCGGGATCTCTTCAGGTGCCGCCGTCGCGGCAGCTCTCGAGATCGGCGCGCGTCCAGAATTTGCGGGCAAAAATATCGTTGTCGTAATCCCATCCTTCGCCGAGCGCTATCTATCGACTGCATTGTTCGAAGGACTCTGAACTGCCCGGTCGCTCCCGAAAATTATGTCCGCGCGCAGCAACGATGCTGCTCCGATAAATTTGGCGTAGTGGCAACGGTTGTACCGCCTTAGCTGCCGCGGAATTTTGCCTTGCGCTTGCCGTGGAAGGCTTCGACGCCCTCGCGAAAGTCATCCGATTGCCGAAGGCGGCTGTAGCAATGCCCCTCGAGCTCGATGGCAATGGAGAGCGTCGAGTCTTCGGTATCGTTCAGAAGCTTTTTCGCGGTGCGCTGGGCGATCGGCGAGAAGGCGCCGAGCTCCTCGACCAGCGCGTCGGTTGCCGCCTCGAGCTTGCCGTCGGCGACGCAATCGGTGGCGATGCCCCAGTCGAGCGCCTGCCGGGCGGGGATGCGCTTCGAGCGCATCACAATGTCCTTGGTGCGGGTGATGCCGACGATCTTCTGCAAGCGCGCGGAGCCGCCCGAGCCCGGGACCTGGCCGAGCCGCTGCTCGGGCAGCGCATAGAAGCAGGTCTCCGAGACGAGGCGGAAATCGCAAGCGAGCGAGATTTCGAAGCCGACGCCGAAACAATAGCCGCGGTTGGCAGCGATCACCGGCTTGGCGCAGCGCGCCGGAGCGGCGATATTCCAGGCGAGCTTGGAGACGTGCTCCGGCGAGGCTTCCATGAAGCCTTTGATGTTGCCGCCGCTGGAAAAGTGCTCGCCGAGGGCGCGCAGAACAATGACGCGCACGCGCGGGTCCTCGTCGATCGCTTCGAACGCCAGGCGCAACTGGTCGCGTTGCGGCATCTCGATGATGTTGAAAGGCGGCCGGTCGAGGATCACGTCGGCACGCTCGCTGTCGGCATCGATCTCGACGCGAAACCCGTCAAGCCGCACAAGCCGCGGATCGGCGAAAGTCATAGCAGTGCTCATAGCTGATTCCTTAAAGGTTATTGATCGTGACGTCAGGCTCGGGCTGATATTCACCGGCCACGAGCTTGCGCCGCAAAAGCTTGCCGACCGGAGATTTGGGAATTTCCGCGACGAAGACGTAGCGCCGCGGACGTTTGAAGTTGGCGAGGCCGGAGCTGCGGCAGAACGCGTCGAGCTCCTGCTCCGTCACCCCGGCGCGCCGCCGGATGAAGGCGCAAACGATCTTGCCCCAGCGCTCGTGCGGCAGCCCGGCTACGGCAACCTCGGACACGGCGGGATGCAGCGACAAACAGCTTTCGATCTCCACCGGTGAGACGTTTTCGCCGCCGGTGATGATCATGTCGTCGACCCGGCCGGTGACGAACAGATCGCCGTCGGCGTCGATCAAACCGGTGTCCCCCGTAAAATACCAGCCGCCGCGCAGCGCCGTGGCGTCGGCGTCGGGTCGGCGCCAGTAACCCTCGAACGATTCGTCACCGGCGATCAGCGCGACGATCTCGCCTTCCTCGCCGACGGCGGCGATCTCGTCGGCGGATTTGGCGCCGCGACGCACGACGCGGATCAATTGGTTGATGCCGGCGCGCCCGGCGGCTCCGGGCTTGGCCGTGGCGTTCTGCTCGATGGTGAAGGTGTAGATCTCGGAGCTGCCGTAATGGTTGACGAACAGGTCGGGGCGAAACGCCGCGTCGAGCTCCTTGAGCAGCGCATCGGTCATCGGCGCTCCGGCGAATCCCAGCTTGCGCACCGAGCTGACATCGGTTTCGGCAAACAGCGGATGGTGCACAAGATCGTGATAAAGCGTCGGCACCAGATAGAGATTGGAAATCCGCTCGGCGACGATCAGCTGCAGCGCGCGGGCGACATCGAATTGCGGCAGACAAACGAAGGTGCCGCCGATGAGCGACATCGCCAGCAGCGAGCGGACGCCCATCGTGTGGTAGAGCGGCATGACGCCCAGCGTGCGTTCGCCGCGGCGGTAGAGGTTCTGCGCGACATGGGCGACCGCCGCCGCACGCTCGGCCAGATGCCGCCGCGGCACGCCTTTCGGCCGCGATGTCGTCCCCGAGGTGTAGAGCATCAGCGACCAGGCGTCGGCGCCCACGCGCGGCGTGGCGTCGGCGGCTTTGGACTCCACGAGGCCGGCGAAGTCGAGGTCCGACGAGCCGGGCACCGCGACGGCGATGCGCGGCAGGCGCTTGGCCTGCGGCGCGGCGGCGACGGCTGCGGCGGAAATGTCCTGATAGACGATGGCCTTGGCTTCGGCATTCTCAATGCCGAAATCGATCTCGTGATCTTTCGCGCGCCAATTCAGCGGCGTGATGATGATTCCGGCGAACTGACAGGCCCAGTGGATGGTGGCGGCCTCCCAGCGATTCTGCAGCACCGTGATCAGATGATCGCCGGGCTGCAATCCGATCTGGTCGAACGCGGCGACCAGCGCGGAAATTTTCGTGTACCACTGCCGGTAGGTCAGCCGCAGGTCGCCGTCGACAATGGCCAGCGCATTGCGATCGCGATCGACGCTCGCAACAAAGCTGGTGCCGAGATCAAGCACGCTCACGCTCCTCACGTAATTTGCGCGCCGCGTCCAGCGCCGCTTTGACGATCGATCCGTAGCCAGTGCAGCGGCACAGATGGCCCGAGAGAAAATCGCGAATTTCCGGTTCGGTGGCATCCGGCCGATCGCGCAACAACGCGTCGAGCGACATGAGGATGCCCGGCGTGCAAAATCCGCATTGCAGTCCGTAATTCTCCCGGAACGCGTTTTGCAGCAGCGAAAGACGATCCGGCGCCGGCGCCAAGCCCTCGACGGTGCGGATGTCGGCGCCTTCAGCCTGGACGGCAAGGGCGAGACAGGAGCGGGCCGGCACGCCGTCGATCTGAACAGTGCAGGCGCCGCAGACGCCGTGCTCGCAGCCGACATGGGTGCCGGTCGCGCCGAGCACGTGGCGGATGAAATCGCTCAGCAGCATGCGCGCGTGGGCTTGCCCGGAAACCATGCGGCCGTTGAGCTTGAAGCTGACGCGATGCAGCGATTCTGCGTTCAGGCGCGGCATCGGGCGGCCTCCTCAAGCGTCTGGCGCCCCAGCCGCCGCACCAGCTGGCGCCGATAGGTCGCGGTGGCATGCAGGTCGTCGCGCGCGTCGAGGTCCCAGGCGAAAGCATCGAGCGCGTCCTCGAGCGCCGGATCGCCGGGCAGCGGCAGCTGTCGCGCCACCGGACGGTCGGCGACGCCGCCGACCGCGAGCTGGGCGCGCTGCGCATCCACCACCGCCGCACAGGCGACGATGGCAAAATCGCCATGCCGCCGTCCGATCTCGCGGAAGACGTAGCCGGCGCCGCTGCGCGCCATGGGAAAGCGCACGGCCTCGACCAGCTCGTCATCCTTGCGATCGGTTGTCATCATGCCGGCGAAGAATGTTGCGGCGGCGACCCGGCGTGACCGCCGTCGCGACCGCAGCTCGATCTCGCCGCCGAGCGCGACCAGAACAAGCGGCAGCTCGGCGCTCGGATCGGCATGCGCGACCGAGCCGCAAACGGTGCCGCGATTGCGCGTTTGGGCGTGGCCGATCCAGGGCAGAGCCGCGGCCAGGAGCGGCTGCTGCGCGCCCAGATCGGCTTGCCGCTCGAGTTCGCGCTGGCGAACGGCGGCGCCGACGCGGATCATGCCGCCGCCGGTCTCGATACGTTTCAGTCCCGGCAAGTGCATGATGTCGATGACGACGCGCGGTTTGGCCAAGCGCATGCTCAGCATGGGAACCAGCGATTGTCCGCCGGCGAGGATGCGGGCGTCTGCACCTTCCTGCCGGAGCACGTCGAGGGCCTCCTCGATGTTCTCGGCGCGCACATAGTCGAATGCCGCCGGCTTCACGCTTGCCTCCGCAACAGCCGGAGCAAGCAGCCGATCACGCCGCTACGCTGCTTGCCGCCGCCGGCATGCGCCGCCAGCGCGGAAAAAAATTGACCGATGATCAGCTTGGCGGCGCCGTCCAACAATCGGCCGCCCACTGACGCCACCTTGCCGCCGATGGCTGCTTCGTACCGATAGGTTACGATCGTTCCATTGGCGGTATCCGGCTCGAGCTTCACCCGTCCGCTGCCGCGTCCGAAGCCCAATGCGCCTTCCGCGGAGCCCGATAACGTGACGGCGCGCGGCGGGTCGAGGTCGGAAAGTTCAATGTCGGCGCGATACCGGCCTTTTACCGGGCCGATGCCGAGCGTCACGTCCGCGCGGAAATGCGTGTCGGAGAGTTTCTCGATGCCATGCGCGCCCGGCACCACGGCTTCAAGCGTCGCCGGATCGAGCAGCATGCGCCAGACCTGATCGGGCGCCGCGTTCACCTGGGCGCGGCCTTCGCCGAACAGCACCCGCTCGCCCTTGCCGGGGCGTGCGACCGTTTCCGGTCGACCAGCGCGTGGGATTTCGGGAGGATGAATATGGGCGGCAAGTTTCGCCGGTGTCGCCGGCAGATCGATCTCAGCGACCCCCAGCGCGTCGGCGATCGCGTTGGCAATGCAGACCGGCGTCGACATGCAGTTGCCTTCGCCGACGCCTTTGGCGCCGAGCGGGGTAAAGGGCGAGGGCGATTCCCGGTGCAGGATGATCGGCTCCGGGACCTCCATCGTGGTCGGCACCAAATAATCGGCAAACGTACCCGAGAGAAAACTGCCGTCGGCCGCGTAGGCATATTCTTCGTAGAGCGCCGCGCCGAGGGCATGGGCAAAGCCGCCGTTGATCTGGCCGGCGACCATCGCCGGATGCAGGATGCGTCCGCAATCGTGCATGGTGACGTAGCGATCGAGGCGCACGGCACCCGACATCGGATCGATCTCGACACCGCAGAAATCGAAGATGAAGCCGTGACACAGCGAGCTGTTGACCTCGTCGGCTTCATTCGGCGCCGTGAGTTGCGGCGGCGTCCAGAACACCGTCTCCCGGATGGTCTGCCCGATCTCGGCGGCGATCGTGCCAGGGGCCCAATGGCCGGCCGCGGCGATGCGCGAAAAGGATATGGCATTGTCCGGATTTGAACGGGCGGCGATGCGGCCGTCGGCGAAGACGATCTCCGCTGCGGGAACGTTAAGCTGGACGGCGGCGATCCGCGCCAGCCGTTCGCGCAATTGCAACGCTGCGATTTGCGCGGCGCCGGCGACCGCCGGGGCAAAGCGGCTGGAATAATTGCCCGAGGCGATCGACCAGCCGTCCTTGGCGGTGTCCACTTCGGTGGTGACGCGCACATCCTGCGGCTTCAATCCGAGCGCGTCGGCGATCACCTGCGCCAGCACCGTGCGGTGGCCCTGTCCCTGCGGGGCCGAGGCCACCTGCACCGAGGCGGCCCCGAGCGGATCGAGGCTGACCGTTGCGGTCGATTGTGCGCCATTCTTCGGGCCGGCACGGCGCCGTTCCTCCGGCGTCAACGGTGTCGTGATGTATCCCATGTTGGAGACGCTCGGCTCGACCACGGCGGCAAAGCCGATGCCGTAATGTTTGCCTGCGGCGCGCGCCACGTCCCGGCGCTCTTGCAGGGCCTCGAGCTGGCCCTCGGATACCGCCGCCTCCAGCGTCCCTGCGAAATCTCCGGAATCGAGCAACGCGCCGGTCGCCGTGCGGTAAGGCATGGCTTTGGCGGGAACGAGGTTGCGGCGAATGACCTCGAGCGGATCGAGCTTGAGCTCGATCGCGATGCGTTGCACGAGCCGCTCGAGCGGATAATAGACTTGCGGGCCGCCGAACCCGCGATTGAGCCCGGTCGGTGTCTTGTTGGTGAGAACGATCCGGTTGCGTACCTTGACGTGACGGATGTCGTAGGCGCCGGTCAGGTTACCGTGCATGCGATAGAGGGTGGCGGGCTCCGGCGCGCGCAGATGCGCGCCGCAATCTTCAAGCTGATCCCAGGCCAGCGCGGTAATGCGGCCATCGGAATCGACCCCGGCCTCGAGCGTCGTGACGCGGTTGGCCGCCGCGACCGATCCGGCCAAATGCTCCAAGCGATCTTCGATCCATTTCACCGGCCGCGCGGCGATCCGCGCCGCTACGGCGATCAGCACGATATAGGGAAATATCGCTTGCTTGACGCCGAAGCTGCCGCCGGAGTCCCGAGGCGTCCGCAGCCGGAAGCGGTTGCCCGGGACCTTCAGCGCCCGCGCCATGACCGGATGCAGGCTGAACGGTCCTTGGAAATTGGCCAGCACGTCGTAGGCGCCCTCTGCGGGATCGTATTCGGCGACGACGCCGTAGGTTTCGATCGGCGTGCAGGAATTGCGCGGATAGCGGACATCGACGCGGACGCGGTGCGCGGCGGCAGCAAAGGCGCCCTCGGGATCGCCGTAACGAAAGACGCGCTCGCCGATGACATTACCGTTCGCTTCCGGATGGAGCACGGGAGCGTCCGGCGCTGCCGCTGCGAGCGGATCGACCACCGCCGGCAATGGTCGATAGCGGACTTCGATGAGATCGAGCGCGTCCTCGGCACGATAGCGGTCGGAGGCGACCACGATGGCGACCGGCTCGCCGACATAACGCACGCGATCGGTCGCTATCGGCCAACATTCGATGCCGGCCTTTACGCCCACCACCAGGCTCGACGTCAGCGCTTTGACGTCGGCGCCGGTGACGACCGCGAAGACTCCATCCGCGGCTTTCGCCGCGGTGCAATCGATCGCCTCGATTTCCGCGTGCGCGTGCGGCGACCGCAGGATCGCCGCCTCGAGCGTGCCGGGAGGTACGCCGAGATCGTCGAGATAGTGGCCGCGGCCGGTCAGCAGTGCCGCGTCTTCAAATCGCGGTATGGAGCGGCCGACCCAATCCTTTACGCCCTGCGTCACCTTCAAATCGTCGCCGTGCGCAGCCATCGGTCTTTCCACTCGCCCGGCCGGAAGCCGGATACGTCTTCAACGCTCAGTTTGAGGACGTCAGCAAGAGCAGGGCGCGGCGAACATCGCACCGCATCCGAACGGTTGGCAATACTGACGGGGCCGGGACCGGCGGTGCGGGCGCGGGGGTCGGAGGCGGGGTAGGAGGTGCTGGTGTCGGGGGCGGTGTTGGCCCGGGAGTGGGGGGTGTGGGCGCCGGTGTTGGCGGCGTCGGAGGTGTTGGGACGGGCGCCAGTGTGGGAACAGGCAGCGGGGTTGCGGGCACCGTCCTGGCCCGACCGGCGGCAGCCGACCAGAGCCAACTGGAGGTCTGCCGCGCGCTGGCGTCGTTGGCGCGGTAGCGAGTTCTACGCTTGCAATGCCAAGATCGGATTTGGGGGCGACCTGATGGTCCCCCTCTTATCCGATCGCGCCGCGGCGCTGTGGGCGCCGAGGCCTGCGCCTTTGAATTTGAGAAGGTTTGGCTCTCCCCGGGCCGGATTCGAACCAGCGACCAACCGGTTAACAGGAGGGTCGCTGGCCCCATCAGTGCGTAACAAACCGGTGCGTCGTGTAGCGCGCACTGGTGATTTTTCTTGCAAGAGCTCCAGCAAAGCGTAACTTCGTGTCTCATATGGCAACACCGTAGCTCGCGCCAAATGTTGCCACCATGTTGCCACGAGGCCCGAAATGCGAACCTTGACCGATGCGAAAGTCCGCTCCCTAAAGCCGGCGCCAGACGGCAAGCCATATGACGTCAAGGACACCGAGATCCCGGGTCTGCGCGTGCGCGTTCTCGGCGGCGGGCAACGCACCTTCGTCCTGCTCGCGCGGTTCCCCGGCAGCCCCAACCCGACGCGCCGAGCGCTCGGCGCGTACGGCGATCTGACGCTGGAAGAGGCCCGCCAGAAGGCCTCAGCGTGGCGCAAATTGCTCCGCAATGGCGTCGATCCTCACGTTCAGCAGGAACGCGAGCGGCTGGCGGAACTGCGCCAACGGCAAACCACGTTCACCGCCGTCGCTGAGGACTTCATCA
Source organism: Xanthobacteraceae bacterium (assembly GCA_049512975.1). Taxonomy (GTDB): domain Bacteria; phylum Pseudomonadota; class Alphaproteobacteria; order Rhizobiales; family Xanthobacteraceae; genus BOG-931. The sequence goes on from JBEKWO010000055.1 coordinate 8,543, forward strand.
GGGATAAGCTGCCCGGAGAGCGGAAGGGCAGGGAGGCAGAGCGCGATATTCGGCGTGAGTTCGTGCCCCGATGGGGCAAGCGGCCGATCGCCGAGATCACGGCGCACGATGTCCGCGACGTCGTGATGGCGGCCAAAGACCGCGGCGCGCCATATCAGGCGCACAATCTCCTTGTTCTCGGCCGCCGGCTTTTCTCCTGGGCGATCGACCAGCAAATTTACGGGCTAGAAAGTTCGCCATGCGAGCGGCTGAAGCCAAAGGCCATCATCGGCAAAAAGGTCTTTCGCACGCGCATCCTCGACGACGACCAGCTGCGTGCATTCTGGCGAGCAACGCGTCGACTCGGCTATCCCTACGGCCCATTGTTTCGGATGCTCGCACTCACGGGCCAGCGCAAGAGCGAGGTCGCCGAGGCGCGATGGTCGGAAATCGATCTCGCGCGAAAGCTCTGGGTGATCCCGGCCGAGCGCATGAAGGCCGACGCCGCGCATGTCGTGCCGCTTTCGGACGATGTGATCGCCATCCTTGAAGGACTGCCGCGGTTCAAGAAAGGCGATTTTCTGTTTTCGACGACATTCGGCGTGAAGCCGGTCAATGGATTCTCGAAGGCGAAGGAACGACTCGACAAGCGCATGCGGCTTAGCTGGTGCGCGCTCGGTCGGGTGCGTGGCGTGGACCGCCGTAAGGCACATGTCGAATCGTGGGTTATCCACGATGTTCGTCGCACGATGCGGACTGGGTTGTCGGCACTTCCCGTGTCTGACTTGGTCCGCGAGCTGGTGATCGCGCACACGAAGCCCGGGCTTCACAGGGTTTACGATCAGCACGCTTATCTCGATGAGAAGCGCCATGCGCTCGAGCTCTGGGCTTCTCGGCTGCGGGCCATCGTCGAGCCAGCGCCGGCGAACGTCGTGCGACTTGATCAGGCGCGTGGCTGAATCATGCAGGGCGTCGTCATCCCGGATTGGGTGCCGGCCGCGGTTAAAACTATGGCCGAAGTCTTGCCCGTGGACGGGGGCGAGATAGCGCGACGGTTGTTGACCGACGGCAAGATGCGGCCGGTCTGGAAGAGCTTGCGGGGCGCCCAGGTCTCGCAAGGCTCGATCACCAAGCTAAAAAGCTGGCAACGCCTCTCGGGCCACGGCGTCGAGGCGAAATTCTCGTTGAAGGACGAAGCCTGCGCCGCTTTCTTCGCCAGCGCTGTAGTCGAGCTGAGTTTCGAGCGACCTGTCGTGCGGCGGTCAGAGATCAAGGAGCGGGCGGCACGCATGCGCGAAGCGGCTGACGTTTGTCGCAAGCACATGGATAACGATCCACGCGTGATGGCAGATTCGGACCTTATGGCCCATTTCGCGATTGTCGAAGCCGTCTTGAAAAACGACGCGCGGGAGATCGAGCAGCGGAAGGGCGCGCACCTTCTGGAACGCAGCAGCGGAAAGCGGAACGACGACAACCTGCGCGGCAGGGTGCGCGGGTTTGCCATCGAAATGAAGAAGATTTACGGCACCTGCCGCTACGGCACGCTTGCGACCGTCGCGGCCGTCGCGCTGCGGAGAACCATCAGCAATAGCACCGTTGAAAATTGGTGCGCCGACCTGATTCTGGACAGCGACCCCTCGCCCTCCCAATAAGGCCCCTCCCTAATTGGGAAATTATGCGCCGCTCCCGAAGCCGCTAAGCACAGCGCGACGACACGCGACGTGAGGTGATTCCATGCGCCTGCTCAGCTTTGCAGAACTCCAGACCGAAAAAGGAATTAAATATTCGCGCCAGCACATTTTTCGCTTGGTGCGCTCCGGACGCTTCCCAAGACCACTGAAGCCAAGCGGAAGCGCGAAAGGCGTCAATGCCTGGAGCGAAGCCGAGATCGACGCGCACATTCAGGCTCGGCTGGCCGAGCGCGACGCTGGTGCGCCGCAGACCGCATGACCGAAAATCCAAGCGCCGGGACTCGCGATCCCGGCGCTCGGCAGCAGGTTAGTAGGCTCTCTGACAAGACCTCTGTTGCCGCCAATAGCGAAAATTTTGCGCCGCGACAAGTACGACTGACGCGCGCCATCGCCATGCCGGAAGCTGACGACGCGCAGGGGGACGCGTCGTGAGCGAGCGCCGCCGCCTTCCGAATCGTCGCGCCAGCGAGACTTTTGACATCGAGGTCGCCGGCCTTCGCTACAAAGTGACCATTAGCAGGTTTGTCGATGGCGGCCTCGCCGAGGTCTTTGTCTCGAATCACAAGGCTGGCAACGCCTCAGATGTAGCCGCACGCGATGCCGGAATATTGGTCTCGCTCTGCCTCCAGTATGGATGCGATGCCGCGACCATCGCGCACGCGCTTTCGCGCAACTCCGACGGCAGCGCGGCCGGCGTCATCGGCGCGGTGCTCGATCAAATTGTCGGCAAGGCCGCAACACGATGAGCACCGCGGCAACCAAGCGCGCTGCGCCGGAAAGTCGGTCAAACAAGGCGGATTTTCAGCTTGCTAAATCGCCTTTGCCAAAATGCCAGGTTTTTACAAATTGTGGCAAGGCCGAACAGCCAAAAAAGCCTGTAAAACCGGCACAAAGGAAGCTCACACGGGTTCCGTTCGAAGTCTCGCGGCTGATGGAATTCTGCTCCCGCCGCGAGCTGGTGAACGTGACCGGTCATGACGTCGCAGAGTGGCCGTTGGTCGTGCTCAAGGAGCTGGTCGACAACGCTCTCGACGATGCCGAGGAGGCCGCGATCGCGCCGATCATCTCGATCGCCATCGAGGGCAACAAGATTGTCGTTCAAGACAATGGCAGCGGTATTCCAGAGAAGACGATCGCGGGTGTGCTCGACTACAGCATCCGAAAATCGAGCCGCGAGGCCTACTGCAGCCCGACACGAGGCGCTCAAGGCAATGCGCTTTCGAGCATCTTACCGATGGCCTATGTTCTCGATGCGCACCGCGGCGAAGAGGCCGCCGGCGAGACCGTGATCGAATCGCACGGCGTTGCTCATCACATCAACTTCGCAGTCGACCACATCCTGCAGCAACCGAAGATCACCCGCACGATTAAGCCGTCGACCGTGGTCCGCGGCACCAGGATCACGGTCGAGCTGCCGGCATACCAACATTCTTATTACGGTGAGCGAGACCTTGTTGCCGAGAACAAGGACGGGCTTCTGGAGCTCGCCGAATCCTACGCTTGGCTGAATCCACATTTGAGTCTTAGCGTCACCTGGAACGGCGAGGTGAAGATCGACGCCAAGGCGTCGAATCCAAGCTGGACGAGATGGTCGCCGTCCTGGCCGACGTGCGCCCACTGGTACGACGCGGGCCGCCTCCGCCGCTACATGGCGGCACACATCGCCAATCGCGGAGACATCACCGTCCGTCAGTTTATCAGCGAACTGCGCGGGATGTCGTCGACCGCGAAGCAGAAGAAGGTCTTGGCGGAAACCGGCGCTTCGCACCGCTCGCTGCACGACTTCTTCGGACTTCACAAGGCAAACGCCGAAAACATCGCCAAGCTGTTGGCGTCGCTGAAGAGCCACACCAAGCCGGTGCGGCCTGCCGAGCTCGGCATCATCGGCAAAGCCCATCTCTACGCCCGCATGGAAGAGGCGGGCGGAGATCCGCGCACGTTCAAGTATCAGCGCCGGCTGGGCGAGACGGACGGCGTTCCACGGGTGATCGAGTTCGCTTTCGGCCTCCACCGCGACGGTCTCGGCGCCGGTCGCGGGCCGCGCCGCAAAGAGATCACCGGCGTCAACTGTTCGCCCGCGATCAGCAACCCGTTCCGGCAAATCGGCCGCAGTGGCGAAGGTCTCGACGCGATCCTGATGAGGGTCCGCGCCAATGCCACGGAGCCGGTCATCGTGGTGTTGCACCTGGCCTGTCCGCGCGTCGCTTACACCGATCGAGGCAAGACGGCGATCGTGGTGGAAGGGGAGGTCGACTATGCCGAAGAAGATTGACCGCGGCATGGCCGCCGACCTCATTGACGCCGTTCTTGCTGGCACAAAGAATTGGACGCGGACGAAAAAGCAGGAAGAACGCAGCCCGGCCTCGCGATCATATCGCTACTCCAGAATGACGCAGGAGAGGGGACCCGGATTCAAGGAAGCGGCCGCGGAGATCATGGAGAAAGCCTACCGCAAGGTCAGCGGGCCCAAGGGGCTGCCGGCCAACGCCAGACAAATAATGTACGCGGCGCGGCCTCACATCCAGAAGGTGACCGGCAAGGAGCTCAGATCGGACTATTTCACGCAGGTCTTGCTGCCCGACTATTTGAACGAGACCGGCGTCGACTGGAACGTTACCTACGATGCACGCGGACATTTCAACGAGCCGCATGGCGGGCGCGGCTTCGGTGTCGGCACCCTCGAAGTGCGAGACTACCTCGCGCACTTGCACGGTCCTCGAATGATCGGCGCTGACTTCAACCAGGCCAAGGTCGAGACCCTCGGGCCGAGCGGGAGCTTCGGGGCCGTGCTGTTTGTTGAAAAAGAAGGCTTCGACCCGCTGTTGCGAGCGGCGAAGATCGCCGAGCGCTTCGATGTCGCGGTCATGAGCACGAAGGGGATGAGCGTCACCGCGGCCAGGGCGTTGGTCGACGCAATATGCCACACCCACGACATCCCGTTATTGATCCTGCACGACTTCGACAAAGCCGGCTTCTCGATCGCCGGGACGCTGCAGCGCGATACCAGACGGTATGAGTTTCAGCACAACATCGCGACCGTCGATTTAGGTCTCTCTCTTGATGACGTCACGGCGATGGCGCTGGAGAGTGAATACCAGCACCACCAGAAGGGCAACAAAACCGCGCTGATCGCCAACCTTCGCCAGAACGGCGCCAGCGACAAAGAGATCGCCTTCATGTTTGCGGACTTCGACCGGCTTCGGTCCACCCGCCGCGTCGAGTTGAACGCGATGACCTCGCCGCAGTTCATCGCGCTCGTCGAGCGCAAGCTGCGGGCGAACGGCATTGCCAAAGTCATTCCCGAGGACGACCTGCTCGAAAAAACTTATCGCCAATACGCCATCGGCCAGACAGTCAAGACCGAGTTCCACAAATCCCGCAAGGCGGTCGAGGCCAAGGCGAAAAAAGCCCTCAAACTCCCGCACGATCTGAAGCATCAGGTCGAGCAGATGTTGAAGCAGCATGGCGATGTGCCCTGGCATCAGGCGATCCGCTTCATCATCGACCAGAAAAGCATTCCGCGGCCCAAGGACAAAGGTGCCGGCGACGAGATCAACGACGTCCTGGCCGAGAACGTCAGCGCGGCAGACAAGGCCGGATGAGCGAACTCGACAATCTGCGACGCGGCGAATTGAAGCGGCTCCTCCGCCATCGCGGCGTGCCCGAGATCGAACTGCACAACGCCGTGGAAGACATCATCGCCGAGCGCCGGCGATGGACTGCGGCGGCACTCGGGCGTCGTATCAATTTGACATTCGACGAGAAAATTCAGCTTGGCATCAGGACTATTGCTTGTGTTGACCGCACCAAGGGGATGATGCGCCTATATTTTCGGGAGCGTAAGCGCGAACGGGATCGTCGGAGAAGAAGGAGAAACAAAATGGAAGCGCAAATCATGAGGTCGAAGACAGTCTCACCGCGAGCGAAAGAACTCGCCGCCATTCTGACCGATGCCTGGGCAGAGAGCGGCCAACTCGCTGAGCAGATGACCTGGAACCTCAAGGACGATGCGCTAAGAATTGCAATCGCGCGGGCTTCGCGTGAACTCTCGAGCGCCGGCATTGTGGAGATCAAATACGGACCTGGCAAACGCGGCAGTCGTGTGCTGTTTGTGCGAAAAAGGCCAACAATTATCGCCATTTCCGCGCATCGCAGCATCAGAAATGCCAGTGAAATGAGGCTTTCTCGGTGAAGCGACTCGAAATTGTTCGGCGAACAAATGTTCGGCGAACAAAAAGCCGCGCCTCACCGAAGAAAGTCAACAAAACCGCGCACAAGTTGACACGGCGCAATGCAATAAAACCGGAGTCGCCTCACAGAATCTATCTATACGGCGACTCTCCAACAAGCGGCACTGCAGCAAAGAGCACGGCCAAGGCCAAAATGGGACTCTTCAAAGGCCAAGCACGATGGGATGATGAATCGACTGGGAAATGTGCAAGGCGCAGGACAACTCAGGGAACCGATCACGACGGGCGGGATGATGCAGCCGTGATGCTTGCTGAAGATCATGCTCAAAGCTGTCTCTTCCGCGGATGATGAGGACTCCGCTCTACGTGACGACAAGTCTGTGCTGCGGCTTGAAGTCCCGCGCTCGCTCGTCGGCCAAATAAAAAGCTTGCGGCGACGGCGTCGCGGTCGAGCGCGGATGCGGACCGGCTGAGTCGCTCAACTTGATGGGCTTACCGGTTTGCCACCGGTTACTCTATGCGTCGTGAAGTTACGCGCTGCGCAAGTTTTTGCAGCTTAATTTGCAAGCGCGTTCCCCTTATGGCAACGTCGTGGCAACGAAGTTCAAGGTTTGAGCGTCAATGGAAGCGCACATCGAGGTCGGCGAAGTAGCACGACGAAAGCGTGTCGTTAGGAAGCCGGCAGCAGAGCCGAAGTCATACGGCAGGAGCAAGATATCCAACGGCCGGGACTTGCTGCCCGACATCGACGGCCGCAGTCTCGTCGCTCGGCGATATCGGGACATCGCCTCCGCCGTCCTGGCCGATCAGTCCGGCGCCGATCAGTGCAGTGAGGCGCGCAAGCAACTAATCCGCCGGTTTGCTGCCGCGGCCGTTCTGGCCGAACAGATGGAAAGCCGCCTCGCCAACGGCGAGGAGATCAACATCGCCGAGCATGCGACGCTGTCGAGCACGCTGGTCCGACTAGCGCAGCGCATCGGCATCGATCGGGTATCGAAGGACATCGGGCCGTCGCTCGGCGACCTGATGCGGATCGGCATCGAGGAACGCCAGCGCGAGGCTGCTGAAGCTGAGGCCGCTGCGAAGGCTGCTGGCGAGGCCGTCGGTGAGTCAAATGCCGACGAGGCGGCCGATATGGCGGCCGACGAAACGCTAACCAGCGGCGACGTCGTGGCCAGCGCGGCACCTTCTGGCGAGGAAGAGCATGAGTAGCGTTTTGTTGAACCGCCGCCGGCGCTCGTCCCAGCGCCCATCGGAAGAGGGCCCGCCTAAGCGTGCGCCCGGTGCACGCTATCAGGGTTTCGCGATCTGCCCGGCCGCTTATAGCGGGCATTACTTGGCATTGGTGGTCGGACATCGTATCCGCGATCGGTTGAAAATTGACATCGGCTTGGGCGAGATCTCGGTGCCCGCCGCCTGTACTGTCTTGCACGGTTTTGGTCTCACGAACTTAATCGTCGCCCAAGCGGCCGGTGATCCTTTGCTGGCCGCCACCGCCGGCTTGCTCAACGAGCTGAAAACATGAGCGGGTTGGGCATGCCGTGGTTTACGCCCGAAAGCTGGCGGCAGCTTCAAGCTGTTGCTGACGACAAGCTTTGCGGCAGTTATCAAGCTTTTGTGCGGAAGACAAACAGGGCGATACGCGAGTTTGAAGCACAGGGGATCGAGGTCGAGAAGTTCTCAATTGATGTAGAGCATATGGCCGCCTGGTGCCGGCGCCACGGCTATCGAGTCGATAGTCGTAGCCGGGCATTATACGGAGTGCTTTTGGCCTCGCACGATGGCGAGCTGTTCGACCTCGAAGCGACCATCGATGTTCCGCCGAGGCCGCAATAATGATGCTCGACCGCAAAGCGCTGAGGCGTTACCGCGCCGACCCATGTGCCTTTATCGAGGAATGTCTCGTCAATCCCGAGACTGGCAAGGCGTACGGGCTGTTAGAGGCCGAACGTGCCTTCTTGAGGCTCGCCTTTCGTCGTCGTCCCGACGGCCGGTTGCTTTATCCAGAACTAATCTACTCGGCGATCAAGAAGAGCGGCAAGACCACCTTCGCCGCCATGTTCGTCATTACCGTTATTGTATTGTTCGGCGAAAGGCACGCCGAAGCTTATCTGATTGCGAATGACTTCGACCAGGCGCAGTCACGGGTCTTCGAGGTGTGCCGCCGCATCATCGAGGCGTCACCGCTGTTGCGGCGTGAGGCCAGGGTTGGGGCTGACCGAATTACCTTCCCGGCGACTGGCGCTACCATCACGGCAGTAGCTTCCGACTACGCCGGTGCAGCCGGCGGCCATCCCACCATTGTGGTAGCCGACGAATTATGGGGCGCCATGTCGGAACGCGCGCGCCGGCTCTGGGACGAGTTCGTTCCGGTGCCGACGCGGCAGACTTCTTGTCGGCTGGTCGTGTCACATGCCGGTTACGAGGACCAGTCTGAGCTGCTGCACGAGCTCTATGAACGTGGTTTGAAACAACCGGTTGTTGGGACCGACCTTTACGCCGGTGACGGCGTGCTGATGTTCTGGTCGCACGTTCCGATCTCGCCCTTGCAGACCGAGGCATGGTTGGCCGACATGCGGCGTTCGCTGCGTCCCGCGCAGTACCTTCGCATGATCGAGAACCGGTTCACCACGACGGAGTCCGGCTTCGCCACCTTGGAAGCGTGGGACCGCATCGTCGATCCGGGGCTGACGCCGGTGCTGTCTGATAGGTCGCTGCCGATCTATGTCGGCATCGACGCCAGCGTCAAACATGACAGCACGGCCATCGTGGCGTGCGCCACGGACGGCCAGCGCGTGCGGCTTGTTTGGCATCGCATATTTCAGCCAAGCAAGGACGACCCGCTCGACTTTGAGGCCACTATCGAGAGCACGGTGCTCGAGCTGAAGAAGCGTTTTAACGTGCAGAAGGTGTTGTATGACCCGTGGCAAATGCAGTCCACCGCGCAGCGGCTGGCCCGCGCTGGCGTCCGGATGACGGAATTCCCGCAAAGTGTCGGCAACCTCACCATCGCGTCACAGGGTCTCTATGAGCTCATCACCGGCCGCAACCTAACCGTCTATCCCGACGCCGCCATGCGGCTTGCGGTATCGCGTGCGGTGGCGCTTGAAACGTCACGCGGCTGGCGCATCGCGAAGGAAAAGCAGAGCCATAAAATTGATGTCGTGGTTGCGCTCGCCATGGCGGCGCATGCGGCGTCCACCGAACAGCTCGGCGTGTGCGCGCAGATCAGAGCGAATCCTCAGGCCGCGTGGGACCTGGTTGCGCGGATCAACGCCCAAGGCGCACTGCGACGTGCGGGCGGCGGTCGCGGGTGCTGCGGTTTTTCGGACTACTAACAGAAAGGACGAAAGCGATGACTACTCGATCGACGAAATTAGGTGCAGCCCTCCGAGCCCGTTTTCCTGGCGGGCCGCGGCAGGCCCTTCGGGCGTTAGGCTTGGACGAAAGCATGCTCCCCGCGCCGCCGCCAGCGCCGCGGCACGACAACAACGGTGCAGGTGAGGGCAACGGCGAAGGTAGCCGGCTGAAGAAGCTCAGGTGGGCCATCGAGCGGCTGTTGCATGATGACTTGAATTTGTCCGACGAGCAGATGGCCCGCGTCGCTGACTTGTTGGAGCAGCATGCGCCAGCGGATGGCCACGATGAAGAGCCGGATACAGATGAGGCCTTCGTCGAATTTCTCAAGGACAAGGGCCTCGGCGAAGACGACTGCCAGCGTGCGCTGGACCTTGTACACAAAGCGACGAAGGGCGCTAGAGACTTTGCTGCCGGCGAACCAAAAAACAATTTCGCAATTAGCGGCGAGCGTGGCAGGGGCAGCGAGCTGGCCAGCGACGCTGCCTTACGGCGCCGCTATCCCGAGGTCGCGCGACTGCTGCCTGCGCTCCCGCCGATGCGGCCGGCGGAACGGCTGGCGACTGATCGTCGATCCGTGGCGCCAAGCAAAAAGTTTCATGAGAGGTATCCGGGAAGCAATCGGATACAAAGCATCTGAGCTGTGCTGGTCCCTCGGAAGAAGCGGAATACGCTCGGTATGAAATCCAAAGAGGATTCCGGCCAGGAGGCCCGCGGTCGCCGTTCTCACCTGATGACGGCGACCGCGCGGCTGAAATTCTGACATGAGGAAAAACGATGAGCGTTACACCAATTCGCAAGGACGCCGCTGCTGACAAGGACGCCGACCCGCGGCGCGCCGCATTACGTGAGGCCATCGCCGAGGCCGACAAGGCGGTGGCCGCGGTTGTCTCCCAACGCGCCGCCATTGTACGCGCCGAGGACTTAGTCAGCTCGGCCGCTGCTAAATGTGAGGCTGCTGGCGCTGCCGTTGATGCGGCACGCGCCTCGCATGCCGCGTCAGTCGCCGACGCGCTCAAGACTTCATCCGAAATTCGTGCACCGGCGGCCATGAAGGCGGCACGGATGGCGGAGGCCGATTCGCAAGACGAGCTGGCCGCAGGCAATGCTGCTCTGGCCAAGCTCACCGCCGACCTCGTCGACCTTGAAGATGCGGAACGATGGAGAAGAAACGACGTCGTCGTCGCCGTCAATAGGGTATTGGCGCCGGTCGCGGCGCGGCTGCTCGCCGAGGCGGCGGACCTGAAGGCGCGGAGCGCCATCATCATGGGCATTGTCGGACAGCTCGTCTCCGACGATGGCGGGCCGCGTGGGTTGGAACCAAGTGACGCAGTGCGGGCGCGGTCGCTTCGCGACGAGCCGCTCGATCAAATACGTGCAGCGGTGGTGCCGAAATATGATGACGAGGTTACGCTACGTGAGCGCGTCATGACCGCAATCGCCGCCTGGCGCGAGGCGGTAGCCGCGCTGTGCCAGGACGCCGGCCATCAGCTGCCGCTGCCGCCGGCATGATCTGATAGGAGGATTGCTGTGGCGGAGAACGATTTGCTCATCGAAAACCAAACGCTGCGCGCGCGGGTCGCCGAGCTTGAGGCTGAAGTCAGCAATAAACAGCTTGAAGCGGCCATGCTTCGCAGGGCGGCAAAGCGGCAGAAGGAGCTCGACCCGAACGCGACCGATATGTTCCGGCGGCCTTATAGGGGCGGCTGAGGTGGTGCTGCGATGAACGAGCGTACCACCACCGACGCGCTCCTGCGGGAGGCCATCACCGCCGGGCTCGTCATTGCCGTGGTCTTGGCGGCTGCTGGGGTATGGCAGTGGGTCCTCGGATGATAGCCGTGACGTCGACTGTCGCCGTCGCCATGGCGGACGGGACGTTCACCATCGAGCCAAACATCGACCCGCCGCCGCTTGCCGCCCTGGCCGCCGCTGATGCAGCCGAAGCCCAGCGGCGCGATCCTGCTGCTCTCCGCCAACGGTTAGCTTTCGCCTCGACCATCGGCGACATCCTCGCCGTGCTTGGCGCCGCAACTGACCTCGCGGAGATGCTGAAGGAAACCAAAGCAAAGAAGGCGGCGCGAAAGAGGTTGAAGCCGAAAGAGAGAGCGGTGGAGCTGGCAGCCGACGCCGCGGCGCGGACTGAGATCGCCGAGATCGTGGCGCGAGCCCAGAGGCAAGGCGGGCTGCTGTTGGAGCAAATGGTCAAACGCGGCGAAATTGGACAAGTGCGCGACAGCGGCCGCCGTGCGACTTTTCTCGACTTCGGCATCGACAAGCGGATGCGTGCCCGCATGAAAGCGCGTGCCGCCGTTCCAGAAGACGAGTTCGAAAGTCGGCTTGCGGCAAGGCGCCCCGTCCGGGCTGCTGGTGCAAAGCCGGTCCCGCTATCGTCCTTAAAAATGCGCGTGACGCCGTGGTTTGCCGATGTCGATGGGACGTTGACGAGGTACGTTTACAACAGCGCCGACGAGATCGAGGTGCCGACGACGCCGAGCTCGGGCGAGCTCATTATACCGCCCGCCGCTCGTGGCGCCGACATGGCCGCATATCAGCGCCAATTCTCGCTCTGGCAATGGCTCGGCAGCAAGGACGACTGGGTCTCCGTCGGCGACATGGCGGCGAATACCGGCCAGGCTGTCCCGGCGTATGCTGGCATGAACCCCGTCTACCGCGAACGAGTCCTGCTGCGCGATGTCGGCCGTTTGGTGAAGTTGGATCTTCTCGAAACCCGAATGAGCAAGCGGCGCGGACGGCACGCCCGCGAGGTGCGGCGGGTTTGAAACCAGTTTGAAACCCCTTTTGAAAACAGAAATCCATATTTACCAAGGGTTTTCACGATGTCCACCGATGCGTCACGCTAAAGGTTACGAAACATGAAAAACCGGCATGAGCGCCACGCCAAGGACACCGCCGAGCGCAAGAGCTGCTCCACCGTCACGCTGAAAACCGAGGAAGGCAACCTACGCGGCTTCGCCGTCTTTCGTGCCACGAAAAGCGAGGCGGACAGGTTGTCGTTCAGACGCATTGTGCACCGGCGCTGAGGTGCGCGGCGAAGCGGAGTTACTCGCCCGCGCCGCAACACACGAGAGCGGCCACACTATCAGCGCCAATGCATTTCGCGTTGCCGTTGGCGGCCGTCTACATCCGCGACGATGGCACCGGCGGCACGCGCTATGCGGCGCCGTCTCGGCTCCGCCGAGGTTGCCGGCTGGACCGTGGCTGCGTTCGCCGGGCCCGAGGCCGAGATCGCCGCGTTCGGTGATGCTGACGAGCAGGGCGACCTACTAGTCATCAAAACGATGCTGCGCCGGCGGCGCCTGAATTGGAATGATGCCGTGCTCACCCGCTATCGGCACCGCGCTCGAGCGCTGGTCGAGCATGAGCGCGCGGCCATCGAAGTCGTGGCGGAAGCACTATTGCAGCACCGCCACCTGACCGGCGATCAGGTCGTCGCCGCCGCGCTCGCCCAGCTGGGTTTTGGCTCAAAGTGACATCGACGCATTGATCGCGGATGCGTCCCGCGCGCCTACTTTGCGCGATCGAAATCGTCTTGCCCCTCGTATTCGAACGCAAATCCGAAGCCGGTTTCTCCGTCTGTGACGAAGTATTTGGTTTTTCGCAGCTCGGGCATGGAGGATGGCTTCCCTTTGGTCCCATCGTGTTCACCGACGAGATGGTTGAGGCGATACGGAAGAGCGGGTCCTTATCCCTTCGCGAAATCCGCAGGATGTTGCCACCGATGTTGCCAAACACCATCCTTGTGCAAGATCGAGCAATTTTAAGTCGCAACTAAGTCTTTGATTTAGTTTGGCTCCCCGGGCCGGATTCGAACCAGCGACCAACCGGTTAACAGCCGGTTGCTCTACCGCTGAGCTACCGGGGAACGATGATGCCCACTCGGCGTAAGCGCGGTTGCCTATAACAAAGCCGCGCCGGCTTTGAAAGCATGAGGCCCCAATAAATCCTGTTACGCCCGCCTTCGCTAATGCTACGGCGCGGCAGCCTTCGTATCAGGGCTTGCCGAGCCGAAGCTGCGGAGCAGTGAAGGCTGGAGGCCACGCCCGGAATTGAACCGGGGTAAACGGTTTTGCAGTCGGCTCGATGGCACTGACGCAAGCCTCTGATACTGACGAATTTTCCACAGATCGCCAAAATAAGCCCATGAAAATCGCGGTTATATGTTGACGTAAGCGGAACGCTGTGACAGTTTAACGGCACGTCGCGGCACGTCGCGACACTGACGAATCTCTGACTTGGCCGATCGCGGGGAGGGCTCATGGGTAAGCGGACAGAGAAACCGGATAGGCTCACGCATGAGTTTGTCCGCGACGTTCCGGCTCCCAAGACCGGAACGGCAACCTATTGGGATAACGACCCCAAGGTGACCGGCTTCGGCGTGCGCGTCTATGCGGGCGGCTCGAAGTCCTTTTTCCTCAATTACCGGATCGACGGGCGCGAGCGCCGCTACACGATCGGCTCATTCCCGCGATGGTCGGTCACCGCGGCCCGCGAGCGGGCCAAGGAATTGCGCACGCTGATCGACCAGGGACACGATCCTGCCGGCCAGAAGCGCGAGCGCCGCGAGGCGCCGACCGTCCAAAACCTGATCGACCGCTACATCGAGGAGCATCTGCCGCGGAAGTCCGCCGCCGAGCATCGCATCCAGGACGAAAAGAGGATGCTTGAAGAGATCGGCAAACTCCTCGGGCCGCACACCACGATCGCGGACGTGCATGGCGGTGACATTCGCGCGATGCACCGCAAGGTCACCGAGTCCGGGCGACCCGTCCGGGCCAACCGCATCCTGGCCATCGGCTCAAAGATGTTCTCGCTTTCGCTCGTTCCGATGCCCGGCGAGAACACGCCTTGGCGAAATGCCGCGCAGGGCAATCCCTGCAAGGGCATCGAGCGCAATCACGAGGAAGGGCGCGAACGGTTTTTTAGCCAAGCGGAGTTGGCCGCAATCACGGACGCGTTGGCGGAATATCCCGGCGTCGCGGCCGATTGCGCGCGGCTGATCATGCTGACCGGGTGCCGGCCAGCAGAGGCATTGAAGGCTAGTTGGGACGAGTTCGACAAGGAGCCCGGCTACTGGATCAAGCCCAGCGCCCACACCAAGCAACGCAAGGTGCACCGGCTGCCGTTGAATCCGCCGGCAATCGAATTGATCGATCGACTGCGCAAAAAGCGCAAAGGCAATTGGATTTTCCCAGGGGATAAGCCGGGCGAACATTTGGCGGCGCTGTGGCACATCTGGCACTTCGTTAGGAAGGAGACCGGGCTCGGCAAGGATGCCCGGCTCTATGATCTGCGGCACACGTTCGCATCGGTCAGCGCCGGCGGGGGGCTTGGCTTACCGATCATTGGCCGGCTGCTCGGTCACACCCAGTCGCGGACGACTCAGCGATACGCGCACTTTGCCGATGACCCGCTCCGCGAGGCCGCCGAGAAGATCGGCAGCGTCATCACCGGAGCGGGGAAGCCGGGCGCCGAAGTCGTCCCCATGCAGAAGGCGGTGACGAAATGACGAGCAAGCCGATCGCCGATGCGGTTGAAGAAGTTGCAAAGCGCCTGGGCATCAGTATCGGAGCCGCCAAGGTCAAACTGCTCGATCCGCTTCACGCCGGCTGCATCCGAGCATGCTGGCGCGGACATTACTCCCAACCGTGGCGGCCGATGACGCGTGCGCAATGGGAAGGCGCCGACATCGACGTAGCGAGTAATGTCGTAATCCTGGCCAGTGGCGAACGCATGGGCCGCGTCGATCTCGAGGAAAACGACTATCAGGCGTGGCTACATGAGCAGAAAGGCTCGATTGATCTAATACGGCGAAAGACGACCACTGCGGCGAACTCTCGCAGGCAAAATAAGCGCGATCGCGCCAAGGCGGCCATCGCCGCGTTATGGCCGCGCGGTATTCCTGCGGAGGCCGCACTGCCCAACGCCCTACTGTGCGCGAAGGTGAGCGAGTGGATTAAGAGCGACTGCAAAAACCGGAACGTGCCTTTCGTCGATATCAGCAGCGACACAATTGAGCGTGCTGCCGGGCGAAAAATTTGAACCAGAGCGCATCGGGAGCATTGCGGGCATTGCCTCCGATGCCTCGTGCAATTCGAGGCGAATAACGGCGATCTGCGGCATGCAACACAGGGATGCCGACCACCTTGCAATCGACCCAAGTGCACGGCACAAACGAGAAACCCGACCCGAAGCGCATCAGATCAGAAGGCCGAGAGGCGTTCTACCGTGCGCTCGGGGCTAGATTGGTAGCCCTTCAAGGAATAAGCGAGCGACAAGAACGTCGTGGACTTCTTCAGGCCCTTGTCGACCAATGTCTGAAACTAGGGCCACATGGGATTGATGCCGCAGTCTTTGTGCTGGCCTGCGAAGACGGTTCACTCGGCATATCGGAGGCAGACTATTCCGACTACGAAAAGCGCCTCACTCAGAAACGCGATCTGCGCGTGACGCTGATTCCCACGCTGATTAACTTAGACAGGCGAACATCGAAGGTCTGATAGCCCGATTCATCGCGCCGTTGTGTGTGACTACGTCGATGCGGGTGACCTCAAACGTCAGACGACTTCGGGCTGCGCCGCAAAACCTTCTTTGGAACGTTCACGATGTCGGCCTTTGGCCCATCTCTGCCGCGCCGATCGCCTGCGTTCGTGTCCGTTATTAGGTGTCTAGCTGCCGCGCTGGGTCGATGGCCGGCGCGGCAGTTGATGACCCAAACCGGACCTCGACAGGTCGATTTTGCTGTGATGCACTGTGCGTTCCGGTGATGGAACGTTTTGGTCCGCAAGGCAGGGAGGAAAAGATGGGACGTAAGCATAGTACTCGACTCGCTATCGGAAAGCCAAGAAACGCAGGGGTTTGATGGGTAGTTTTGGCGACAGGAGTTGTCCGAGGAAAGCGATTATTTGATCAGGACGTGCGGCGACGAAGATTTTGCG
>JBEKWO010000056.1:0-24634 GCA_049512975.1 Xanthobacteraceae bacterium
AAGGCCGGTGTGTGGTTTCGGCGCGGTCGTCTGCTCATTGTCTCTCCTGATTCGCTGGGCACAGCGTGCCCGCTGTCAGGCAGAAACTCCACTTATCGGCCTGTGCAGATTTCCGCAGCCGGCTCTGACGTCCATACGAGTGCGCGGAGACTTCCGCATTTGGCGCTTCCTTCCACATTCAAGGGAGAACGCCGGACGTTGCGACCTGGATGGTGAATGCTGATCAGAAAAGCAGCGTTAGGAATCCGCAGAGCGCCACGCTGACGAGCAGCACCGACCATTCTGAAGTCTTCAGCCAAAACAATCTGCCCTCGTACACCGCGTGCGCCATCATCGTAGGTTCTCGCTGTTGGACTGGCGATTCTTGCACCATAGCACCTACCGCCGGTATTAGCTGTAGCGCGCGGGTCACACACCGGCTGAATCTTTTGCGCCCTGCAACGGGACGAATAAACAACGGTGACTCACCATCGGCGTGCTCGTGACCGAATTCTATTAGCTACTTGGTTAAAACGTAGCGGGCAGCGCGGCCAAGGCCCCAAACAACGACTGCGCCAACTAACGCAATGGGCGTAGATATAGTCCAATCCGGATGAGCTAGATTGGAAGTTGCTATGAGAATAAAAACCGCCCACAGCACTGCGGCTATGCACGCTACTCGATAAATTACGTTTCCAAGACGACTTCCCATTTACATCGTGTGAGATTCCGGCGCGTCGGTGCCTCCGCCGCTGCATCAGCCATGATCGCGCAAATGTGGCGAAAGGGGTGCGATCAATTGAGTTTGTGGTTAAAGGCAGACGTTAAGCGGATTTCAGCCACTTACAATGTGCCGCGCCTCATTGCGAGGGCCGCGCGCGCGTGCGCAGGATGGTTGCCAGGCACACAGCGTGCCGAACGCCTCAGTAGCGGCACCGGGAGATTGCGTACTAACACCTGGCCGCACCGCTGCCGTGCAAGACCAGAGCGTTGGACATGTTCAGTGGTGACACGACACCCGGATGACGCGGTAGAGACCCTCACGGCCCTGCTTCCACCGTTTTACTGCCGCACGGTCGCCGGAAAAGTTCCGCCGCCAGTAACCCTTCGGTAACACTGTTTCTGCGTTCGGTTGATAGAATGCGGTGGATGGCGTCTCGGGCTCGGCCCTAAACGTAGCAAGACCGAGCCGACGGCCCAACCGCGCCGCACACCATGAGAGAAGCGACGCACGGGATGATGAAACTTCAGCCCGCTGGGAACGAAACCCTCAAGCCGTGCGCTTTGCACGAGCCTCGACGTCCTCGCGATGGCGGCGCTCGTCCTGTTGCCGCGTTAAGTCGGCGTAGTAGTCAGCAAGGCGCTGCTGTTCTCGCTGAATAGGACTGGGCTCTTTCTGATCAGCACCGGCACCGCCGGAGTGAGCAGAGGCCCAGTTGGCGCTGAAGCGCGGGTCGTGCTGCGGCACCATCGACATCGCGTACTGCGCCGCCGCGGACGGATGCGGCGGCGGCCAGGCCAGCTGGTCATGTCCAGTGCGGCTATCCCTTCATGCCGGACAGGGCCGCGCTGCGCTGCCAGAGCAATAATGCAGATCGGTCGTCTTGGGCCCACGAAGACGGCGTAGTCGGCACGGATTTGTAAAAGTATTGTCCAGTCGTCTCGGCAATGTCTGGCGAGCAAGCGAGATAGACAATCGTTTCTGCGCCCTTAGCGGGAGATATTGCGAAAAATTTGGCAAGCCAAACGAGGCGCGACATCAAGGCACCGCTTTGGTCGCCAAAGCGTGTGGCGACGAACCCGGGATGAAGGCAATTCGCAGTGACGCCCGTGCCCTGCAGGCGGCGAGCGAGTTCACGCGTGAACAGGATATTGCATAGCTTCGACCGACCATAGGCTTTCGTAGCTCCGAAACTCTTTGCCGATTGAAGATCATCAAAATCCAACGTGGCGCCTTGGTGGGCGGCGGAAGCAGTGTTGATGATGCGCGCGGGACTTGAGGCTGAGAGCCGCGCACGCAATCCCTCTGTCACGACGAAATAGGCCATGTGATTGAGCGCGAAGGTACGTTCAAGTCCGTCTTCCGTGAGTCGGCGCGTAGCGAATAGTGCGCCTGCGTTGTTGATTAGGATGTCGATGCGCGGCTCGTGATCGGCGATTTGAGCCGCCACGCGTTTCATCTCGGCCAAGCGCAGGAGATCGGCAAAATGTATGGTGTGGGCGATGCCAGGCGCACTGTCGCGAAGCCGCGCGAGGGTCGCGTCCCCGCGAGACTTGTCCCGTGCGACCAAGACGATCCGGGCTCCCATTTTTGCCAGTGCTACCGCGGCGACTTCGCCGATTCCGGACGTGCCGCCCGTGATGACAACTGTCTTCCCCCTCATAAGCGATCTCGTCTGTGCTGACTGGCGGCGAACAACCACGTGGCATTGCAGATGTAAGACTTCAATCATCAAGGAAAAGATGCCCAGAATGGACCCGCATCAATGCAGAATCGGCCTGCTAACGCATTCAAGCTCTTGCTGCTTCTATGCCAGCGCCCGGCCAGGGCAATGCCACTCCGTTGGGCCAGAATAGCAGATGGCTGCGGCAGGTCGCGCAATCACTGCTGCCGAATCCGGCAATTGGCATTGGCAAATACGAGCACATTTGCACCAGCTCGCACTCGTCACCTGCAGGAAATACCCAGCTGCCGACCACGGAACCCTGCTCGGTCAGCTGGTCGACATGCCAGCGCAATGACTTGCCGCGTCGCATGTGGCGCGAAAGCCGCGCCTTCAATCCGCCCGGCCCCTTGGCGGAGCCGCAATAAAGATAGCGTCCGGCCGGCAAGGTTATCGGCGACTGGCCATTCAGCCTCACCGCCGCCTTATCGGTCAACTCGATCGCCATCGCATAGGCGCCCGGCAATGCCGGTGTCTCGTTGGCGTTCAAGCAGAAGCGAATTTCTTGGGTCATGAATGTGCTGCGCTGATTGTAATCGCTGAGCCCCATGCTACATTAGGGGCGCATCAAGAGAAGGGCTGGCGCCCTCGCCAACCTGCCACGCTGCGGCAAGGTGGTGTCCACACGGACAGTGGGATGTGGCCGTTTCGGCGGCAAATGTAGCAGAGCGGCGCCAGCCCTCGCTGAGACTGGGGGGCTCGATGACGGCGCCAATTTCTAACCACGACGGCCTAATAACGCGCAGAAGCATCCTCGTTGGTGCTGGTTCGCTGCTGTGCGCACCCGCCATCGTGCGGGCCACAAGTCTGATGCCGGTGCGCCGCCCGCCACCACCGTTCGGGCCCCAACATGCAGGATTCGTCGATCGTTTATATTTCCACACGCTCGACGGTAGCTTGCGAGCAGGATTGCGAGCAAGCCAAACGAGCATCCATTTCAACGGCACAATAATGCCTGTAGCCAAGGCTCAACGATTAGTCGCGCATGCGCAGGATTATGGATGGCTGCCACCTTACATTTCCATTTACCGAAATGATTGAGGTTCGGCCATGCCTTGCAAGACCAACAACCCTAGACGACCTCCGCGATCATCGCCAAGTGCTGCGGCGATGCTGCTTGCCGAGTGTTGTGCTCATTGTCCGTCTCCGCGATATGCAGTGCGATAATATTCGTCCTTGGCCGCGTATGCGGCTGCGCGATCGTCCTTGAAGGACGCGGCGTCCTCTTGCTGATCGGCGACGCAAGTCAACTCGCCGTTGATCATTTTCAGATGACCACGTGCGCCTTCGGGGCCAAAACGACACACGTCGCAAACGCGTTGACCCAGTGTTTCACGCTCACCGGCGCCAACGTTCTTATAGGCGACTTCGGCGGCGGCGTCGTAAACGGCATAGACGCTCATGTCACGCTGGATGCCGTCGGCGATTCGGTAGCCAGGCCGGCGCAGAGCCAACCCGGCATTGCCGGCACCATCGGTCACCTGCGCACGCCGAGCGGCGTTGCGAACAGCATGTTCGCCGACGTCGCGCTGCAGGGGGCTGAGGTCGGGGTTTGGTTGGCCGTCCATCAGATAAAGCGGCACGTGAAGAACTTCGCCATCTCTCAGGATGTCGTCGTCGTTATCGAGGTCGCGTCGTCGGTAGGTGTTGGCCATGGTAGTCTCCTTTGTTTGTTCACATAAACGTCGTCACCAGCCGCGCGGCAAGCATCACCACAACAATGACGCCGCCAGCAACAGCGCAGTTCCTGAAAGCTCTCGGTTTGTTTCAGAAGCCATTGGGCACACCGATAGATCTCATGTACTGAGACAGCCGCCAGCGGAAATTGGCATCGGACTCCTCCTGGGCCGCCCGGGCGACAGCGTCGGGAGTTGATGGCGACGGATCGTAACCGAGCCAAACCGCATCGGCACCGAACAGCGTGCGCTTGGCACCAGCGCGCACCAGCGCACCGGCAACACTTGTGGCCACATCGTCGTGGGCTGAGGCCACTTGCGGGCGGCGGATCACCTCGTGGCCGGATGGCAGCACGTGACGTTCCAGCGACGTGAGTTGCTGGCGCAACGTCGCGCTGTTGAGCATCTTAACCCGGCGGCCCATCAGCATCATCAAGAGGCGCCGGTAGTTCTCCGAAGTGTCGAACTCGCCCTCGATCGCGCGGACGCCGTTGCGCTGCCATTCATCGGCAAACAACTGGTGCGCAAACTGGTCTCCGGCGATCTCGGAGATGTTGTAGGACTTCAGGGTCTGGGCAAACTCGGCGATGACATCACGCGCCACGAAACGCGGCTTGCGCTCACGTATCAGATCATGCACCACATCGTCGCCCTGGCGGTGGGTAATGGCCATAGTGAAAGACGAGCCGCCCGGAACACCGGTGGCCCCGTCGAAGTAAGCCCAGTATTGGACATGCGGCTGTGGCGGCCGCTCGTAAGTTTCGAAGTCGGTGTTGTCCTCGACCACATCGAGCGGCACGAAGTCGGAAACATCTTCGCGCCAGATGTTGAGATATTCGGCGGACGCCTTGAGCCTGTCGCTGGCCATCGCCGCATCGACGACGGCTTGCGACAAACGCGGGTTCATGGTCTGCGACGTGGCGAACCAGCAAATATCGTTAGTGTCGTTGTTGCCGTGCAACTCTTTGAAGCGGCGGTACCCTGACCACAGATTTGTCGCGCATAAGCGGCTCGTTCGTAATCGCCCGCAACACGGCTTTCACTTACAAAGGCAAACATATCGACGTGAAGCAGATCGGCCGCGATCTTGGGGTGCGCTACGTACTCGAAGGCTCGGTGCAGCGCGGCGGCAATCGCCTGCGGATCAATGTCCAGCTTATTGATGCCGAAACTGGCAATCATCTGTGGGCTGAGCGTTTCGACAAACCGATCTCCGATCTGTTCGACATGCAGGATGAGATCGTGGCACGGCTTGCCAACCAGTTGGGCGCGCAGCTCATCGAGGCAGAAGCGCGACGCGCGCAGCGGGCGCCGCTTCCCGACTCGATGGACCTCTATTTCCAGGGCATGGTGTGGCTGAACAAAGGACACACACCTGAAGGTGTTGCGAAAGCAGGACATTTTTTCAAAAAAGCACTGGACCTCGACCCCGGCAATGTCGAAGCGTTGGTAGGCATGGTGTGGGCTGATGTTATTTCTGTCGGTACCTACATTACCGACGACGGCGATACGGTCTTTGCCAAGTCCGACAGGACCTTATCGGCTTCGCGCGTGTAGAAGCGCATATTGTCAAACATCACCTGCAGGGGCAGAACGCCGTCCGCCTCGGCCTGCGCTACGCCAACGATGGGCATGATACTCGGGCGCTTCAACACTACATGGGCCATAGAAATATCGCGCACACGGTTCGATATACCGAGATGGCGCCTGATCGGTTCAAGAATTTCTGGAAGGACTGAAAGCAAAGACCGGGCTAGAGTTCGTGCACGAAGCGCGCCTCGGTGACCGGGTCAAGCTGCCAAACAACGATGCCCGAAGGCGCACCGCGGGGGCGGCTGTACGTTGACTTAAATCAAAGCGCCCACAACGCCTTAGATGTTTTCATGGCGGAAGGAAAAGCCATCCAATCTTGAAGAATACTTGTCAGAGGAGCATGAAATCATGTCTTGTTGTTTTTCATACCGTTTTGGATTGACCTTAGCGGCAGCGCTGCTGCTTGCCATTGGGGGCATTGCGCATGCTGAAGTGGCGAGCATCTACGGAGGACATGATGGCCTTTGCGGTCATCGCACAGCGAATGGCGAGCGTCTGAATTGCTCGGCAATGACAGCGGCGCATCGGACGTTGCCTTTCGGCACGCGCGTTCGCGTTTGCCACAGCGGATGCGTGACGGTACGCATCAACGATCGTGGTCCGTGGGTCCGCGGCAGGCACATCGACCTGTCACCGGCAGCGGCACGGGCGATCGGGTTATCCCAGACTGGGCGCGTCACTATGGCGGTCGGATTGTAAAAAATTACGCGGCAACAAAACGTCTCGGGTCAGGGTAGTAAGTCGCGATAAGGGCGCCCGCGAGCCGGCAACCGTTTTACCTTGTCACCTTGTCGGCAAGGTCCGCTTTGAGACCGTTTCGGACCTGAAGTGATGCAGCCGCCGAAAGCATCGGTAGTGAATGACCCATATAAGAGTGCGCCAGGCAAGCTGGCAAACGGGCGCAGCGTCAAATACGAGGAGGTGTATCTGCGAGCCTACGATAGCGTCAGCGAGAGATCGGCCGTTACCTAAACTTTTATAACGGCCGGAGGCCACACTCGAGCCTTGACGGCATGACACCCGATCAAGCTTACTTCAGCCCGCTGCCCCTCCGCTTGGCAGCCTAACCCCGGCAGACGCTCCACTTATCGACGCGGAAAAATTATTCAGATAGCCGGGACCACCTCAGTCGGCCTGATCGGATAGCCGGGGAAAATGATTTTCGGGATTTTAATGGGCATGGCCGCTCAAAGTTGATGTAAATCAAAAACCGGTAACCGCAGCAAAAAAGAACCAAAAAGCCTGCGGGTTCAACCGGTCAATGCAACACCGCTCGTAGTCTATCGGCAGGAGTTTCAAAGCCCAAAGTCTTTCGCGGGCGTTGATTAAGCCGCAGTGCGATCCTGTTCAGGTATGCCTGAGAGAAACGCGACAGATCTATTCCCCTCGGGAAATACTGTCGCAGCAAGCCGTTAGTGTTCTCGTTGCTGCCGCGCTGCCAAGGACTGCGTGGATCGCAGAAATAGACCTGCACGTTGGTAGCGATGGTGAAGCTCTTGTGGTCAGCCATCTCCTTGCCTCGATCCCAGGTCAAGGAGCGGCGCAGCTGCTGAGGCAGCTTGCGCACGTGTTTACCGAGCGCGCCTACCACGGTCGCCGTGTCCTTGCTCGGGACCTTGAGAAGCATCGCAAAGCGAGTATGGCGCTCGACGAGCGTCACGATGTGTGTGTTGTTTGCTCCGGAGAGAAGGTCTCCTTCCCAGTGGCCTGGCACAGCGCGGTCCTCGGCCTCGGCCGGCCGCTCGCGGATAGAGACGGTATCGACGATCTGCCCCAGTCCGCTCTTCGTGGTGCCGCCCTTGGCCTGGCGCATCTGCCGCGCTGTTCGCAGGTGCGCCATCAGCTCCTTCTTCAGCACGCCGCGTGTCTGAATAAAGAGACTCCGATAAATCGTTTCGTGAGATACCTGCATGCCTCGGCCGGTAGGGAATTGCCGCTTAAGCCAGCCAGAGATCTGCTCCGGCGACCACTGGAGTGTGAGCTTCTGCGCGACGCGCCATCGTAGCTCGGCATGGCGCGCCAGGCGACAAGGCTTCGGGCGCAACGCCCGCTCCCAGGCGCACGTATCAGCCTCGCTTGCGCGGTAGGCGCTGCTGCCGCCATTACGCCTTATCTCTCGACTTACAGTCGAGGGCGATCGCCCAAGCCCCTGTGCGATCCGCCGTATCGACCGGCCGGCGGCAATGCCACGCGAGATCTCTTCGCGCTCCTCAAGCCTCAGCGCTACCAAAGCTCTCCGACGTGGTGTTGGAGCGATTCCACCATTGAGAGCCAAGACCCGATAGACGCCGCTCTTGTTCCTTCTCTCAAGCGCCCGTGCGATGTCGGCCACACATTGACCGCCCTTCCAGCGCTCCCACAGCTCAGCCTTCTGCTTTGGTGTGAACCATATCCGTGCATTCCCCTCCATTCGCATACCTCCTCATCTGGCAAGATTAGAAGGTGTTGCGTCGATCGGTTGAACCCACCCCTAAAAGCGTTCATGCCGCGTCAAAATCGTCCCACCTCCCGCGCCAATTGACAATAACACGAACTATTTCCGTTCGATTGCCCCCATGAACAACGACCGTTATTCGATAGCGACCCGGTGAAACAAAGAAATCTAGCCATGACTGCGGATGACCTATACTCAAAACTTCGAGTTTATTAATGCCTTCGACCGTGCGGAAAAGATCTAAGTCTTGCGGAAGATTTGGCGCGACAATTTGCTGAATTTGCACATGCTCTCTAGGTGCCCAAACTAACTGACAGGTGCCGTCGAGACGCTCCATCACTCTATCTTGGACGTCTAATTTTTCAAGCGCGGCGATGGCACCCGTACAAGCGGTGACATTTCGGCGAACGGATTCGACGTGAATATGGGCAAACGTCGTTCTGTTGGGGAGCTGCTGACCAGTGCGGATATTAAATTGAATAACTGCCGCCTCCACGTCGCGCTGAAAATTAAAGCTGGCAGAAAATCTTCGAGGATGAAATACAGCCCAAATAAGCGGAATCGCAATCGCGCAGATACAAGCGACGCCAACGGCCGCTCCGGCGATCCTTAGAAGCGTAACGGTCGGTTCGGGGGGATTGGTGCCCCACCAGCCCATAACGCTGCGCACCCACCAATCGGCGCCAAAACCGAGTGCGGCGAATACGGCCAAGACAATTGTGATCGCAACTCGAAGAAATACTCTCCAGAAATTGCCCATAGCCGCCCTTCACAGTTTTAAACAAGATCACATTTGGACACGATCGGTCCTGACGGTTATAATGATAGCAAAAAAGTATACCACTTTGAACCATGTGGTTATGAGCGGGGAACGATGTGGAAAAGAATTAAACGACGAGTGTGGATCGAAAACGGTCTTCATTTTGATTACGAAGGTAGTCGCCGCTTGCGTCGTGCGGCCCCAACCATCCTCAGAAAGACATTTTTGGCTATTATAACTCTCGGCGCCTGGCTAAGGCCGCACAGGCGAATTAATCTGGCGAAACTAGCGGACGTGCGTTGATGCCGACAAATAGCCGGCGGCTTGCATGCGCGCTTTCGATCGTGGTGGCGGGCTTGGCGCTCGCCGCACCGGCAGGGGCGCAATTCGCCGGTGGTCGCTCGGCTTTCAATCAGCGGCCGAGCCCCGAGCCGGTTCAGCTTTGGGGCGACCGCCGCAATTTCTATGCCCCGTTTTGGCGCGACCGCAGACCGTCTTATCCGAACAATTCCTACGAGCCTTACGATCCGTTTTATCGACGGCCGCAAGTCTACGAATCCATCAAGCCACCGGCGCCACGCAAGGTGGAGACGCCGTCCACTGAGACTGTTGTGGTCATCGGCGATTCGTTTGGCGATTGGCTTGGGTACGGACTCGAACTGGTGTTCGCCGAGACGCCGGAAATCGGCATTGTTCGCAAAATCAAGCCGGATTTAGGTCTGGTGCGCGACGACGCGCGCCTCGACGCACCGGAATGGTCGCATGCCATCAGAGATCTGCTGGCAACGGAGAAACCCAGTGTCATCGTCGTGATGCTCGGGGTGAATGACCGCTTGCCGTTGCGCGACCGCGTGCCGGCGACGAAAGGAACTAACACACCACCACCCGACAACGACCATCCAGCGGCCACCGCGGCCGAAGCGCAACGCCCGCCGCCGGGTGGTAAGTACGAGTTTCACACCGACAAATGGGCCGAGCTTTATGCAAAGCGCATCGACGACATGATCGCTGCGCTCAAAAGCAAGGGCGTGCCCGTGCTCTGGGTCGGGATGCCGGCGATCCGCGGCACCAAGTCGACGAGCGACATGAGCTACCTCAACGAGCTTTACCGCGCGCGCGCCGAGAAGGCCGGCATCATCTACGTCGACATCTGGGACGGCTTCATCGACGACCAGGGACGCTACGCGCAGCAGGGGCCGGATTTCGAGGGACAAACGCGCCGGCTGCGCACCTATGATGGCGTGCATTTCACCAAATACGGCGCGGAGAAGCTCGCCCATTACGTCGAGCGCGATTTGCGCCGGGTGTTGGCCAACCATGTCCTGCCCGTCGCATTGCCGGGTCCGGAGGAGCAATCACCCGCAAATGGCGCCGCCGTCGGGCGCCCGGCCATCGGCCCGGTTGTTCCTCTCAGTGCGATCGGCGGCGGCGAGGGCGGCGACCTCTTGGGCGGCACAAGCCAGCCGGCGAAACGGGAAGCCGATCCGCTGGCGACGCGCGTGCTCCAAAGCGGGGACGCGATCGTCGCGCCGCCCGGTCGCGCCGACGATTTCTCCTGGCCGCGCGCCCACACCAGCGGCGCTGCGGATGTGGGGCCGTCTCCCGATGCCACGCCGCCCAAGGGTTCAGCCGGTGAGAACGACGCATATGATAGGAAGAAGAACGAGACGAAAAAGCCCGAGACAATGAAGTCGAGCGACGCCAAGAATCATCCGTCACCGTCCGTCGTGCCGCCGCCTACGCCCCGTGTTACGACCGCTAGGCCGCGCCGTGCCGGCGACCAGCTCAAAGGCGCGCCACCCCGCCCGCCTTTGCCGGTCGGCCCCGCCGCTTCGGATTCAAGGTGAGGCTCAATAGTTCACTCAATGCCTGCGCAAAGTCTCTAACCGCGAAGACGACCGGATTCTCGCGCACGCCCATGTTGAAGCAACATAACCCCGATCGCACGAAGTAAAGTCAGGGGTCGATCCGGCACGACTTATTCCCACATTCCGCTGCGCTCCAGGCAGGTTACTTGGTCACTGGGGAATGGCTTCCACCCGCACCGACTCCGCGCGCGACCCGACCGTCGTCGCGCGGTGCAGGTTGGGCTCGACGGTCGCGATACTGGCGCCAAGCCGCGCGCGGTAGACCTGCAGGTTCTCTATTACACGCTGGACGTAGTTGCGCGTCTCGGCGAACGGGATGCGCTCGACCCAATCGACCGCATCGACCGTGGGATCGCGCGGATCGCCGTGCTGCGCCGCCCATTCCTTGACCCGGCCGCGGCCGGCATTGTACCCGGCGAACGCCATGATGTAGGAGCCGCGGTACTCCTTGAGCAGGGCAGTAACCTCGGCGGCACCCATCTGAGTGTTGTAAACTGGGTCGGATACGAGCTGGTTCCAATCGTAGGTAACGCCGAACCGCTTGGCGGTATCGCGCCCCGCTTCCGGGGTCACCTGCATCAGCCCGACCGCTTTGGCCGACGACATGTCGTGCTGGTCGAAGGCGCTTTCCGTGCGCACGATCGAATAGACGATGCAGCGATCGAGCTGGGGACCGATCGGGCTGTAAAGCGGCACGCCGATGTCGGGAAAAGCGTACTCGTCCATCGCCAAGCCGCGCGCGAGCGCCGTCTTGCCGATGAGCAGCATCGCCCGGGCATCGTTATAGTTCGCGGTGAGTTGGCCGAGCGCCGCAAGCGCGGCAACGTCGCTGCTCTCTTCGGCGAGGTCGGTCATGAACGACACGACGAGGTCGCGCTCGCCGATCGCATAGAGAATGTCCGCAGCGCGCAATAGTTCGTGCGCGGCGCCGTGCACCGGTTGCTGCGGCGGGCGGCGCAACGCGATCTCACCGAGGCCAAGCCGGGCACGCGCCAGTTGGCCGTAATAGGCGGTGGGATAACGGACAGCGTCCTCGTACTGCGCCCGCATCTCCTCGAATTGGCCGGCCGCCTCGGCGGCGCGGCCGCGCCAGTAGGCGGCACGGGCGCGGACGATGGGATCGGCTGAGCCTTCATCGACGTGCGCGAAATGCGTCAGCGCGGCGGCCGGATCGTGGAGAAAGCGCAGCGCAATCCAGCCGGCCATGAAGTGGAATTCGGCACGGTAATAGCGATTGGCCGGGGGCACCGCCTCGCGCACGACCCGATAGGCGGTCTCTGCGTCGCCGAGATCGATTAGCCTGCGGGCAAGCACGCGACGCTCGCGCCACCATTCGTCGGTATCCTGACCCTGCAGATCCTCGCGTGAAGCCGCGAGCACCAGCTTGGCCGCCGCCGCGACGCCGTCGTGTCGCAGCAGCCAATGAAGGCGGCATAGCGCATAGCCTAGATCCTGGCGTGCTTCGACGGGAACCGCGGCAAGCAGCGCCTCGCTTTTGTTGGAGTTCGCCTCGACGGCGGCGCAGGCCTTGATGATCGCCACTTCGTGGTCGCCGAGGCGCTTGGCAGCGCGCATCGCCGCACTGAAGTCCTTGGCGCCGATGCGCCGGTCCATGCGCGCCCTGTGGTCGGCGGGGGTCAGCTCGTCGCGGAACGCGTCGATCGTCGCGGCTTCCAGTTCGGCCGAAAGTTCGGCCGACTGCCATACCGCGCGGACCTCGCGCTCGGCGCGGACACGGTCGCCCTCGCCTATCAGCACGCGCGCGAGCGCCAGCCGGCCCACTGTGCTGGTCGGTTCTCCGCCGAGGAAGCGGCGCACCGTGGCGGCGTCGCGCCGCTCCTGCCACAGCCTCGCCTCCGCGCGCCGGCGCAGCAGTGGAATGCTTGGCCAGTCGGGATTGGCGCGAATGAAAGCGGCGTAGCGCTCGAATCCGGCTTCGCTTTCTGAGTGACGCAGCAGCACCCATTCGACGAGCTTCTGCGCCAACGGATCGCCGATCGACGTCGCGAGCTCGGTCGCTTCGCCCGGCTTACGCTGGCGCACCAGTTCGATCGCTTGCTTCACCGCGGCGAGATCGGGCGGTAGCGACGCCGCTGCTGGTCGTTCAACCGGCAGGGGGACGCTCGGTACGATCACATGCGCCGTGCGCTTCCGCTCACTCTGGCGCGCCGCTGCGCTCCGCTTCGCGTCCGGCGTCGAGCCGTGCTTGTGGTGCTCCGCCTCGGCCGTCTTGCTCTGGTGCGCCGGCACGTGCTTGTGACGCGGAGCGGCGAACGCGTCAGCATTGCCGAGTGCGGCCATGGCCGAAGCGAGCAGCCAGACCAGGGCACGCCGACGCGTTCGCGCCAGCCGCTGCTGACCGGCGGCTCGCGCGTTCGCGCCGCGACCGAGAGCGGCACCGCTTATTCGAACTATGCTTGGCTCCGAGGCGCGAATGGTCTCGGTCCTCCCCCCTGCGGCGACGTCAACCTGAATAGAGCGAACAACTGCGCCCACATCGAGATTCTGGCGTTGTGGTGACCCGACGTATGGTCCGGCCGTACGGCCGAGACCAATTTCGCACACCATCCCTTGCCTTGCTATGGGATCATCGTCGGAGGATCACGCTGGTGAACCCACGAGTGATGAATGCCGCCCCGTGCCGATGCCGGTAAAGCAGCGATCGGCTCTTCGAATCGGTCAGTTTGCGTGCGCCGACGAAATACGGGCCACCTAGACATTGGAGGCGCCGAAGGTGTTGCACCCAAGACACATCGTAAGTTTATTTCAATGGCTCTGATCAGTGGCGTAATTCTCGTAACTTATGACCGTTGGCGCGCCTGCGCACAGTTCGAGAAAGTGAGATTTTTGACGCCGGTCATTCGTGTATCGCGGATGCGGGAGGCGGCGATCCCACATACTGACCGATCGTATGCACGACGCTGTTTTCGGGCCGCGTGTTGTTCGACGACAGCTTATCCTTCTGCATGACCATTTCGTCGTACTTCGGCAGCGTCGTCAGCATTTGGCGCGGCACCAAGTGGACGACCTTGTAGCCGCTTGCCTTGAGTTGCCGCAGCAGCTCCGGCATTGCCTCGGCCGTCGCACGCTGGAAGTCGTGCATTAGGATGATGCCTTTGCCGCGCTTTTCCAGCTTGCTCATCACCGACTTGATCACCTGCTCCGGCTTGTGAATCTTAAAGTCGAAGGAATCGATGTCGGTCGAGAACGTTGCGATGTTGCGCTCGCCGAGATAGGCGAGCAGCGCCGGCGGATGTTGCAGGCTGGGGAAGCGGAAGAAGGGCGCGATCGGTACGCCGGCGGCCATGTGTACGGCGCTGGCGCCCATCTCGATTTCCTGCTTGGCCAGATCGAGATCGCTCGCATAGGGGTTTCGCGCTAGGTCCTTGTGCGACCAGGTGTGGCTGCCGACCGTCATTCCTGCTTCGATCACTTGCTTAGTGATTTGGGGATGCCACATCGCATGCTCGCCGATCTCGAAGAATGTGGCTTTCAGACAATTATCGGCGAGCGCCTTTAGCACCATTGGAGTGTTTTCCGGCCAGGGTCCGTCGTCGAAAGTCAGCGCCACCTCCTTATCGCGGAGGAAATCGTATTGCTTGAAATGCTCAAAGCCGAATCCGGGGCCGCCCGTGGTGTCAATCTCGACGATGCGCGACAGGCCCATGCCGCCCTGCTTATCGCAAGCCGGGATGTTGCCGGTCGGGACGCCGGCTCCGCTCGGGCTCGCAGCGGCGACGGTTGAGCCGGCGGCGGCGTTTGCGTTCGAAGCGGGCGCGTTTTGTGCGGATGTGCTCTGGGCTGGCGTGCTTTGGGCGACGCGCGTTGC
Organism: Xanthobacteraceae bacterium; assembly: GCA_049512975.1. Taxonomy (GTDB): domain Bacteria; phylum Pseudomonadota; class Alphaproteobacteria; order Rhizobiales; family Xanthobacteraceae; genus BOG-931. Next base: position 14,584 of record JBEKWO010000056.1, read on the forward strand.
GGCGGCTAATGCGGACTCTATAGCTGCAGGCGATGCCGTCGCCGCGGTTTTCGCCGGCGTCGCGGAAACCTGCGCTTGGGCGGTATGGTTGACGGTCGCGGGCGCCGGGACAGCGCTTGTGTTCGATGCGACGCGCACAGCCGGAGCAACGGCCGAAGTTGGGGCGGCCACCTTCTGTGCGGAGACGACCCCCAAGGCCGCGAGACCCAGGCTCATCAACGCGGCAACCACAACAATGACGCGGCGCATCGTGTCCCTCTGCCACCAGCGGATCGATTCACGCAAAGTGAAGGCACAATCGGCGAGCGAGTCAACGGCGGAAACAGCTAATCTCGCGAAAGATGCGGGTTGTGGTTTCCGCGGCAAGTGACGCTGCTGGAATACCGTCGGATCGCCTTGTTTTATTTGCCGAATTGATCCTTCCGGCGCGGGCCACGACCTTGGCCATGATTGTAATCGCTGAGCCCCATGCTACATTAGGGGCGCATCAAGAGAAGGGCTGGCGCCCTCACCAACCTGCCACGCTGCGGCAAGGTGGTATCCACGGACAGTGGGATGTGGCCGTTTCGACGGCAAACGTAGCAGAGCGGCGCCAGCCCTCGCCGAGACTGGAGGGTTCGATGACGGCGCCAATTTCTAACCACGACGGCCTAATAACGCGCAGAAGCATCCTCATTGGTGCTGGTTCGCTGTTATGCGCACCCGCCATCGTGCGGGCGGCGAGTCTTATGCCGGTGCGCCGCCCGCCACCACCGTTCGGGCCTCAGTACGCGGGGTTCTGCGAACGTTTACTTTATCACTCGCTCGACAGCGACTTGAGAGCAGGCCGAATGAGCACGGTTCTTAACGGAGAAATAATTCCTGAAGCCGACGCCCGACGGATGGTCGCGCATGCGCGGGATTATGGATGGCTGCCACCTTACATTTCCATATACGGAAATGATTGAGGAGCGGCGCTACATGAAAGGTATCGAAAATGAGCAAACTTATTAGCCAAGTGGAAGGACCAGAACACATATCATCTCCGATCGCCGTCCTTCATATTCCGCACTCTTCTCCGCACAGTGAACCCCAGCGTCACCTCAACCGATCGCGGATCTTGTCGAGGCCCGCGTGTGCGCAGCCGTCGTCGAGCTTTGCCCCGGGTGCGCCTGCCGCGCCGATGGAACCGATGACCTCGTCGCCCAGCTTGATCACTACGCCGCCACCAAAGAACATGACATGCGGCAGCTTTGCGAGCGGCGCAATCGAGTCCTCGCCTTTCGCGCGTTCAGCCAAGGCGAGTGTGTCGTTTTTAAAGGATACGCTCGTGTATGCCTTGTCGTGCGCGCTATCGAGCGTGTGGATGCCGGCACCGTCGCCGCGCAGCGCCACGATGGCGGCGCCGTCGGCATCGAGCACGACCGCGGTTTCGTGGTAACCCTGCCTGGCGCAGGCCGCGATCGTCTCGTTCGCCGCTTCAACCGCGAGCGCCGCGGGAATGCGATGCGTCAGCAGTGTATCCGCCGACGACGTCGACGCACCGATGAATGCGCAAGTCGCCATCATCGCCATTTTGGAAACGCGCTTCATGGTCTGCCTCGCTTGACTCGCTGGGCCAGCCACAGCGATGGCCGGGCCAGTGATCGCGCGCACCTTAGCATAGCGAGCAGAAAATAGACGAAGTGTACGCTGTGCCACTCTCTGCTCTCGATGGCGGCGGTCAACGTCCATCCTTCCAGGCGTTTTGGATGCGATTTTGATAGTCGAGATACGCCTGCTCGCGAGCATCGGTGACGGGCATGGCGTCGCCAGCATTGTTATCGGCCGCACAGGCGCTGCCTTCGGTGCCAGAGCGTCCACCCCCGACATCATCAACCCTTCCGCCGGCGAATTCCCGTTCGGTCGCGCCAACATTCTTGTAGGCCGTAGCGATCTCGGCGCCGAAAGCGGCATAGACGCTCATGTTGCGTTGGAAGCCATCAGCGATTCGGTAGCCAGGCCGGCGCAGAGCCAACCCGGCATTGCCGGCACCGTCGGTCACCTGCGCACGCCGAGCGCCGTTGCAAACAGCATGTTCGCCGACGTCGCGCTGCAGGGGGCTGAGGTCCGGCTTTGGTTGGCCGTCCATCAGATAAAGCGGCACATGAAGAACTTCGCCATCTCTCAGGATGTCGTCGTCGTTATCGAGGTCGCGTCGTCGGTAGGTGTTGGCCATGGTAGCCTCCTTTGTTTGTTCACATAAGACGTCGTCACCAGCCACGCGGCGATCATCAACACAACAATGACCGCCAGCGCTGCAAGCAACAGTTCATCGGGGTCGTCCGATCGTCCGTGGTCATGCTCTTCTCGATGCAAATTCCAGGCCGCTCATCGCATCCGCGACCAATCGATCACGCGGCCACTAGTGCTGCCGCCGAGCACTTGCCTGAAATACTCCCGCTGCCTCCACTGGCGATTCGCCTCCGCTTCGGCCTCAACTGCCAGCTCGTCTTCGGTCTTTTCGGTCTCTACGTCCTCCTTTTTCTTCTTGCCCATCGCCTCCAAAAACCATTCAGGTCTTTTGATTGAGTCGCGAGCCCTACGGTACTCCTCGTACGTCTGGTGACGATTTTGCGGGCCGGACGCGTCGACGTCGGTATCGTTGACACAATCCCAGTTGATGCCGGGTTGCGCCGTGCTGGCGGCGTGGGCGGCCATCGCCAGGGCGACGATGACGTCGATGTGGTGCGACTGTTTGGTCTTGTCGATGCGCCAGCCTCGACCGCTCTCGACCGCGACCGCGCGGCTAGCGGCGAGCCTCATCTTGCCGTCGGGATAGAGCAGAATGCTTTGACTCTGGATCAAATCGAACAAACACTGGGTGGCCATAGTCAAGTTGGCGGGACTCTGCGGAAACTCGACCATCGGAAGGCCGCGCCGGACCAGGCGTTGCGCGGTGGCGACCATCTGCCAGGGGTCATAATAAATTGCCCTGAGCTGATAGCGCTGGCTCAGAGCCAATAACTCCGTTTCGATGGTACTCTCAAAGTCAAGCGGCGCACCGGCCTGCGGTGTGAAGACAACATGATGCGCCAGTCGCATCTGCTTGTTGGCGGCATTGACGTTGTTGACATCGTAGGCAACGAGAACAATGGCGGTGGAGTCTTTTTTATGTCCGGCGTCCACAGCCGCGAAACAAGGCGGATGTTTGGTGGGCGGCAAATGCCCCAGCTCGGGGCGGACGCATGCGTCCCAGTTCGCCATCGGGATGAATGCGGCCTCGCTGGAAGTGAAGCGATTCTCGATCATCCGCAAATATTGGTTGGGTGGCAGGTCACGGCGCATGGTGCCGAGCCACTTTTCGTCTTGCCAATGGCACAACGGCCGATGCGACCAATGCATGACCATGCCGTCACCAGCATGCAGATCGGTATCAACTTCGGGCAGCTGCAGGCCGCGCTGATACAACTCATACAGCAGCTCGCCTTCACCGGAGAAACCGGCGTGCGTCTCGACGAGGCGGCAACTGATCTTTTGCGTCGGAACCGGAACCAGCTCAGAAAACAGACGGCGCGTACGTTCCGAAGTGTAAGCCCACAGCTCCGAAAACACGCTGATGGTCGGATGGCCGCCGGCGATCGAGGCGTAGTCGCTGGCGATGGCGGTTATCTGCGATTGCGTGGCCTCAAAGACTACCTTGTCCTGCGTGATCCTGGCCAGCGGCCGCAGCAACGGATTAGCCTCGACGATGCGACAGCAAGCCGTGAAGCAGCGGTTAATAGATTGCTCTCGGTCATTGGCACAAATGAAAGCCTCTGCGTAGCGGCCACCGAGCAGCAGGATAACCGCCAACGCCAGCAACCCCGACAGCTCGGTTTTGCGGCTCTTCTTGATCGCTGAGTACAGCAACAGGGTGTGCAGCAGCCGGCCGTCGGCATCCAACTGAAACGCGTATTTGATGAAGGCGCGTTCGCTGTCATTGAGCCGGTACGGCTGACCGTCGTACGGGCTGACCAGGCACTCTTCGATGAAGGCGGCAAGGTCGCCGCGGTAGCGGGCCAGCGTCGCATCGTCGATCTGGTCGAAACTGCGGACAACGCTCGTCATCATGTCGCAGCCTTCTCGCGCTGCTGGTGCTCGAAGGCTTCACGCTTCGCCGCGCTCTTCGCGGCGTCCTCGGCTTGCTGGCGGATGGCGCCCTCACGCAAGAGCTGGCCGAACCTCTTCCCAGCGGCGTCCGTGACGTCCTTCGTTTCGCGCTCGATGCCTAACGTCGCAAGCAGACGACGCTGCACATTGCAGGCCGCCCAGTAGTCGGCCAGCGGCACCGACTCGCCGGCGATCCATCGGGTTTCAAGGTCGGCAGCGATGGCACCAACCAAGGCAGCGCGCATGACCAGCTGGTGCTGCTGGGCCGTCAACTGGTCGTCGCCGCCAAGGCTGGTCGACAACGTCTCGACCAACTTGCGGGCGGCTTGCGCCGCCGCAGTGCGGCAATCGAGGTCACCGATCGTCAGCAGCCGGTGCTTGCCTTGGCGGGTCCGGCCTTGGCGAGACTTGTTTTTCCGAGTGGTGCGGGCGGCGTCTCCCCTAGTTTCAAGGGACACCACCGCAACTGTGCCGTTAGCCTGCTGCACAGCGGTGTCAGCCTGCTGCACAGCGGCCGTATCTGGCGGTATTTCAAGCGCCGTTTCCATGGTCATGCCGCGAGCCAACTTCGCGCCTTGGTTGTAGTCTTAAGCCACTGATAGCCGCCATCAAAATGAGGTCCTAAGCGGCCGATTTTGCTACCCCCACGTTACCCCCGATTCGGCCACAAAGTAGAACTACGCCAGATATCCCAATTATGCAAGGGTTTATTAGCTAAGGTCATGTGACTGTCTGTCACGTGCTGCAACCCGCCGGTGACCCTCCGCCGCCGCGTCTGAGCGGTAGGCCGAGATGGGGGATGCAACCTGCAGGGTGCGGCAGCAAGAAGCGATCGTTGGCGGTAGATCACAGGTTCAATGGGGAGAACTTTTTTGTGTGTGAAGGGCGGCCCAAAGCGAATGTCCGCAGTTGGAACAGAAGCCGACATTGCGCGGAGGTTGTGAATGAGCACCTGCTCGTCACGCCTCGCTTATCGGCGGTGACCGCCGCATCGGTTCCGGCAGCTTGGCGAAGTTCGCCGCCAGCCGCCGCGCGCGATCAGGGGATCACGCCATTTCGTTCGTCGCTTCGGCGAGGGCTTCCGCAAAGGCCCGTGAAATTCTAATCCGGGCATCGGCATCCCAGCCAGCGTCGGGGAGGCTAGGCCGGGGGGCAAGCCTCGCAGCCGCGGCAAGGGGTTCGATGGCATACGGCGGCGGTGTAGCAGCGGCCGCGCTCAGGCGGCTTATGATGCGTTTGTGATCCTCGCGGCACCCTGAGCGGATGGCATTAAGTGCGGCGTGGGCTTGTTCTCGGATGAGCTCGAAATCATCGTGGCCGGCGATATACTCGGGGCGCCTCGCAGCGCGATTAACGTGCACGGTACAATCGTCGGCGGCGCTAGTAGTCGGCATGGCATTACGCCGAGCGTTGTTGCTTTCGGCATCCGTCTGACACGGCGTCTTGGCGTCCCAAGCCGACGGCAGCGCGCGCAACTCATGGGACGCTCCCTGGGAAGCGTGCTTGTCGGTTCCACGTCGTAGGAGGTAGCGAAGGACAGGCAAAAGGATCAGCATCGGCGAATCAACGGCGGATCATCTTCCCTGCAAACCTAGCTTTCAAATCGTTAACGAATTGGAAACCATGCCACCGCCACTGCTCTTCGATCATCCAAGGCGGCGGGAAGCGGCGGGCGGCGGGCATGTCGAACGCAGCCGCTGCGGGTCTGGCACATCGCGGGCGCGGCATGGGCGACCGTGGCGCGACGAGGGTGAATCGAAATAAGGCTGTGACGCGCGGCACACCTGGAACCCGCCCGTGTGCTATGGTCTCGCCAAGAGCGTGGGCCGTCCAAGGCTCGTGTTGATTGGTATGGCACCTATGGTTCGCTTCATGATCGCCGCGATGATATGGGCGACGGCAAGCGGCGCGCAGGCGGCGCAGGTCGGCAGTGTTCAGCAAGGCCTCAGGCTCGCGCGTGAGACATGCGCCCAATGCCACCTCGTGGATAAAGTGACGGGCCGCTCGACCGACGCCAATGCACCCACCTTCGAGGCCATTGCCAATACTCCGGGCCTGACGAGCGCGGCGCTGGCTGCCGCACTGCAGACCTCGCATCGCACCATGCCGAACGTTGTGATCAAGGGCGACGATGCCGACAATGTCATCGCCTACATCCTGAGCCTGAAAGAAGCTGACTGACCTTCAGGCCGGTCCTGCCCGACGACGAGCCACATAAGATGATGGCTTTCCCGCGATGCCGGTTAGTCGCCGAGCGGCGGCGTCGGGATCGAACGTCTAGGCGAGCGAGCAACTCGCTCAGCGCTCCAGCGACTTCAAATACGCGATCACGTCGGCGACTTGACCAGGATCGAGCCGGAATTCAGGCATCGACGGATGACCAGTGATGATGCCTTCGGCGAGCGGTTCCTCGAGGTTTTCAACCGGATAGCGCTCATGCAGAGTGCGGAGCGGCAGCGCCGTCACGAGTGGGCTTGGGCTCACCTTGTCGATTGAATGACAGTGCGCGCAATGGGTGCGCACGAAGACGAGCCCCCGTTGCGCGGCGGGCGACAGCGCTTCTTCGCCTCTTGCGAGTGACGGCAACAAGGCTGAGATGGTAGCGCTAGCGGCCAGGATGGTGCGGAACGTGCGGAGTGTGCGGGGCATGAGGGTCACCATTTTCGCAAGAAATCCTCGGTCGACCAGGCCGCGGAAAGCGGCGTGGCGTCACGCGGGCTTTGGTCCGTAATGGAGCCGCTCAATCTCGTGCGCCCTATAGACCGGGCCGCCGATCACCTTAACGGTCGCTCGTATCTTCTGTTCAGGCGCCAGCCGCTGCCACGCCAACACGGCCTCTTGCAATGTGGGGCAATCAGTCAAAACGCCCGCACCGTCGTTTAGGGTCGCAGGTTGCCCGGCGTCGACATAGATTTTGTAATCATCGCTCATCAACGTGCCCAATCTTCCTCCGCCTCTCGCTTGACGGCTGGCGCGGCCGGGTGATGAGGCGCACGCCAGGCGGCAATGCTCGCCTCGCGCGGCTTTCTTTAGTTGCTGTCTACCTCTGAAAGCCAAAGGGCCACGCGACGTTGACCGGCAAGAACCTTAACTCCTGACCAGTCGATTTGGGGGTCTGTCCAGCGCCATCCGGCGATTTTCTCACTGTAACGGATGAGCTTTTGCAGTTCCATATTGCCGGATGCAGCGACCCAATTTGGATCGGTTGACCCGGTCGATTTATATTCCGTCAAGACAATCGCGCATCCGCGCGGCGGCCTGACATGTCGAACCAATTCTTCCAACATCGCTTCGGCGCGTTTCATCGCAAATTCCCTTTGCTGCAGAAGGGTAGCACAACCATTTCGCGCCGTGATCGCTGCGCCCCCAACTTACGACCGCCGCAGCAGATCCGGCAGCTTGCCGCAGTTGGCGGGGATGCGCTGCGCTTCGTCCTTGATGATCCGCTTCATCGTGTTTCGCCGGCAGGCTCGTTTTCCCCGCCGGCGCTACCTATATGTACCGGACTGACGAATAGGCTCCTCGCGTACCCTATTGGGGTTTGTGGTCGTGCGACCGATTGCTATTAGTGCGGTAGCCTTCATCCTTCCAGCTTTCATGACCGACGCGGAAGCGCAGCGGCCAGTGGTTGCGCCGGCACCCTATTTTTCGGCGCCCACTCCGTACACGGCCCCACGTTTCGCCGTACCGAACGTCGCTGCCCCCATGGCCCCAATACCGCACCTTGCCGCACCTAACATCGCCGCCCCGCAATTTGCTGCTCCGCACATTTCCATGCCACACGACGGTCGTTGGGCGACCCCGGGCACGATCGGAATTGTCGGTCATTACCCCGACGGCCCCTACCGTAATCCGGCGCAAAGCGCGCCGACGGCGGCGTCCAACATCAATCCCGCGCTCATCTTGCGCAATCCGGCTTTCTCGGGTTTATCCTCACGGAACCCTGCAATAAGGTCTATGAGTCGATCTACCTTCGGCGGCAACTTCGGACAGTCCGATTTTGCGCGGGCGTGGGACCGTCCCGGCAAGCACCGCCATTTCGGCTTCGTGCTCGGCTTCGTGGGCCCGCTGTTTTGGCCTTATGCCTTCGAAGATCTTAGCGACTACACGTTTTTGCCTTACGCCTATGACGCATTCTGGCTCTCTGCGTTCGACGATGTCTTCGCAGGCATCTACGGTGGTTACGCACCCGGTTACCATCCTTCGGAAGTCGCGGCGCTGACGGGCGACAACTCCCAGATTTGCTCGGGTCAGGCGCAAGGCCTCACCGATTTCCCGATTGAGCGGATCGCGAAGCAAGTTGATCCTGACCAGGACCAGCAGACCTTGCTTGACGGTCTGAAAGCCGCCACCGCCAAGGCCATAGGCATTCTCCAGGCGGCCTGTCCGAGCAAACTACCGAGCACGCCAACAGGCCGGATCGCAGCAATGCGAACGCGGATCGAGGCTATGCTACAGGCCGTACAGGTTGCGCGGCCCGCGCTCGACAAATTCTACCAATCTCTGAGTGATGAACAGAAGGAGCGGTTCAACGTCATTGATCAGGACGTCGAAACGACGGGTCAACGGCAGGCCGAGATCGCCCTGTGTCGGCGTGCAGAGCGGGATCCCAGGCAGCTGCTCGATCGAACCGAACATATTCTGCGGTTGAGTGCCAATCAGGACGCGGCGCTGATGGATCTCAAAGAAGCGTCGGTGAAGGCGGCTGATATCCTGAAGGCGAACTGCCGATCGGAACAGCCACTTACCCCGACGGGTCGTCTGGCAGCTATGGAGGAGCGTCTCAATACGATCCTACAGGCCCTGGATTTGGTCCAGGCGCCTTTGGAGAATTTCTATAACTCGTTAAACGACGAGCAGAAGGCGCGCTTCAATAGGCTCGGCGCGCCTTCCATATTCTTCTCTCTCTCGGAATAAGCGGCGAGCCACTTTATTGGCCTCGACGCGTCGCACTGGTTTTGGTGCCCACGCAAGCCGTGACGATCAAGATCGCGCCTCTTTTATGCGATTGCTTGACTGCCTTGGGTATGAAGCCGACCTCGCCGCCGTGAGCCCGCGTGCGACGTCAAAGCCCGGCTCGCCATGCACCGCGCGCAGCCTTTCGAGAAGCCGGTCAATGTCGCCGTCGCCAAACACGTCCGGCAACGCCGGTTCCTCAGGCAATCCTTTGAGCTTGGCGTCGGACGCTGCCACGGTTCTTCACCCGCACCGTCAAAACCGACGTCGTGAGGGTCTCATTACAAATGCGAACCTACGCGGTCAGCCCAACGCGGTCGAGGCGACGCCAGGACGCACCACCGGGCCATTTTTGGCCCGGCGCGGGGGTCTTCTATGGGCTGCCGTCCTTTCGCCGCAGCAGCTCCGCCAGCTTGGCGAAGTTCACCGCCATGCGGCGGGCCTCGTCGCGCGAGATCAAACGAGGCGCGAAGTTCGGTGACGACCCTGTCGAACGCAGCAGCATACGTCGTCGCGAGTGAGGGGGCAGCGATGTAATTCGCTTCCCATCCATAGGTCTTGCTTGGGGAGACCGTTACGCTCTGGAAGTTCATGCCTGCTTCGAGGCCCCGATCCCAAATCATGGCCTCAAGCTCTTGTCTCGGCTTCTTCGCTTTTACCTTCCCGGGGCCTACCCTGGCGAAAATGTTGACAAAATTGTCATTTTACCAACACAGCGGCGCGTGAGAACATGCCGCTTTCTCTGACACGGAGGCCACTATGGCGCGGACGAAGCAAGGTTCCAAACGGAAGCGTCGAAGGACAGCCTTGGTGTTGGGGGCGGCCGGGGTTTCTTTGACCATGGCGGGTGGCGCATCAGCAACCGCGCCCGCAACGAATGTACTGTCGCAAAACACCGCATCGGGAATTGTTCTCGTTGAGGAGGAAATCTCTGACGTCAGCTTGGCGACCTTCTACGTCTTCGACAAAGAAAACGAGTCTCCGC
>JBEKWO010000057.1:0-23758 GCA_049512975.1 Xanthobacteraceae bacterium
CAATGCTCGTGCCATCCAACATTCATGGCAAATTCCGAACCCAGCCGTAATGCAAAAGTCCTACGCAATGCACCGGTTTATCGGGCCTTCAGCCCCAAAAATCACCCACTCGATTCCACGAAGACCCCTTTTATTGAGAGGCGAAAATGCCCATCGATCTCACCAATCCGATTGTTCGCAATAGCGGTCTTACCCTTCTTCATCCCGCGGTGCGGGTCGCCATTGGAAGAGTGCTGAAGGCCCTCACCTTAAGAAAGGGCCTGATCTTATTGATCGCGCTTTGTGCGGTCGCTCCCGCCTATGCGCAGTCTGTCGACGCTACGCTCGACAGCATAATCAAAGATTCGAAAGAGAATTTCGAGAAACTAACGGCACTCGATAAGTCGGACAAGGCTCTGAAAATTTCCAATGATGCGCAAGATTTTTCCACCAAAGCCGCAAATAAAATAGAGAAGGAAGTAAAGGATGCCACGGGTCCATTGCAAATGGACGCAAACCGCGCCGATCAACTGCGAAGCCAAATTCTGTCCATGGGGTGTCCCGAACATGGCGGCAAAGTTCCTCTCGAGCTTGCGCAACGTTGCAATCCGCTTATCGACCAACACACCGCCATGCATGCTGCGATTCTCCGCAAGGCGGCTGACCTGAAAGAAAAAATGCAGACGGTGAAGACTCTCAGAGAAAACATCACCAAGACAACGCTGAAAAACGTCGAACAGCAAAAGCGCAACGATGCAGAGCGGACAAAGCTTCAGGCGCAGAAACTTGAAATCCAGACACGAGCTGTCATGGCCGGTGTGAAAAATGTGGCTGCGGCGGAAAAGGCTTGTAATTCTATGTCGAGCCGGGAAGGGCAAGTCTGCTGCCATCGCGCAGTCTTCGACGGAGCGGATCCAAAATTGTGCGGCATCGAATTAATGTGCCAAACCTTCGAGCATGCCGGCATGTTCGGAACCGGTGTGGTAATTTGCCACGCAAAATGAGCTGCATCGGCGATACCCCCTCCGCCAAACCCACATTCCTACGCGCCGCTCGCGGGCGTTTCGCCCGCCAGCACATCGCGCATCCACGCGCGATCGATATTCTGTCCTGACAGCACGAGGCCGATCCGGCGTCCTTGCATCCGCTCGCGTTCTTGCATCAGCGCGGCGAGAGATGCGGCGCCGGCGCCCTCGGCCAGCGTATGCGTGTCGCTGAAATAGATGCGGATCGCCTCGGCGATGTCATCGTCGGAAACCTCGACGATCCGCTCGGCACCGCGCCGGATGACGGCAAGGGCCGCGGCGTCCGACACGCGCACCGCCATGCCGTCGGCAAAGGTCGATGCCGAATTTGTCGTGACCACATGCCCTGCCGCGAACGATAGCGCATAGGCATTGGCGCGTTGCGCCACGACCCCGACGACCTTGGTTTTCAGGCCGAGCGCGTCGCGCACGCCGATGACCCCGGAAATGCCCGAGCCCAGCCCGATGGGCACATAAACGGTGTCGAGATCGGCGACGGCGGTGAAAAGCTCATGCGCGTAAGTGGCAACGCCGATGACGAGATCGCGATGATACGACGGCGCGAATTCATAGCCGCGCTGGCCGGCGATCTCTGCCGCATGCTCTTTCGCTTCGTCGAAGTCGCGGCCGTGCTCGATGAGTTCGGCGGCGAAACCGCGCATCGCCGCGTTCTTCTCGGCCGAATTGCCATGCGGTACGACGATCGCGGCCGCCAGTCCGGCGCGTTGCGCGGCGAAAGCGAGCGACTGGCCGTGATTGCCGCGGGTCGCCGAGACGATGCCTTTGATATGCGGCCGTTCGCGTTTGAGCCGCTCCACGTAGAAGAGGCCTCCGCGCAGCTTGAAGGCGCCGATCGGCGTGTGATTTTCGTGTTTGACGAAGACCTCGGCGCCGACACGTGCGCACAGCAGCGGCCACGCATATTGCGGCGTCGGCGGCACGGCGGTGCGTACGATCGGCAGAGCCGCTTCAACATCGCCGAGTGTGAACATCGTTCCTTATCCCGTCGGGTTCGGGGCTTCCGGGCGTTGGGTCGCCAGCGCCTATTATAACGTCCGGCGCGAGCGCTGGTGGCCTTGAGCCTGCGGTAGGCGCCGCTTATGCTGTCCGAGCTGTTGGGCGACGGCGTGGGTTCGCTGCGACAGTTTCGGCGACGGCTGGATAGACGGGATCAATGCACGGCGCCCGCAAACCAATCGATGAGGCGAGACTCGAGGCGTATTCGATGCGGCTCGAGGATATCGACGTCAGCCGACCGGAATTGTTCCGCCGCAATGCGATGTGCCCGTATTTCGAACGGCTGCGGAAGGAAGACCCGGTCCACTATTGTCCGCAAAGCCGCGTCGGTCCTTACTGGTCGGTGACCAAGTATAAAGACATCATGCACGTGGAGACCAATCACCGGATCTTTTCATCCGACGTCAATCTCGGCGGCATCGGCATCCAGAACACCAAGCCGGACTACCGGCGCGAGAGCTTTATCGCGATGGACGAGCCGCGGCACGGTCAGCAGCGCAAGACCGTCGCGCCGATGTTCCTGCCGGAAAACCTCGAACAGCTGGCGAACACGATTCGCGTGCGCGCCCGCGAGATTCTCGACCATTTGCCGCGCAACGAGACTTTCAATTGGGTCGATCGCGTCTCGATCGAGCTGACCACGCAAATGCTGGCGACGCTGTTTGACTTTCCCTGGGAGGAGCGTCGCAAACTGACGCGCTGGTCCGATGTGGCGACCGCGGCGCCCGGCAATCGCGAGATCATCGCTTCGGAAGCGGCGCGCGAGGCGGAACTGCAGGAATGCGGCGCCTATTTCCAGGAACTGTGGAACGAGCGTATCAAGCAGCCGCCGAAGACCGATCTTCTGTCGATGATGGCCCACAGCGAAGCGATGCGGGACATGGATCCACGGAACTTCCTCGGCAATCTCATCCTGCTGATCGTCGGCGGCAACGATACGACGCGCAATTCACTCTCCGGTAGCGTCTACGCGCTCAATCTGTTCCCCGAGCAATACAAGAAGCTTCGGGAGAATCATGGACTCGTGCAAAACCTCGTGCCCGAGACGATCCGCTGGCAGACGCCGCTCGCCCACATGCGCCGGACCGCACTGAGCGATACCGAGATCGCCGGCAAGCAGATCAAGGAGGGCGAAAAGGTCGTGATGTGGTACGTGTCGGGGAACCGCGACGAGGACATGTTTGAGAATGCCGATGATTTTGTCATCGAGCGGCGCAACGCGCGCAATCACATCGCTTTCGGCTTCGGGATTCACCGCTGTCTCGGTCTTCGTCTCGCGGAATTGCAGCTTCGTATCGTGTGGGAAGAGATCCTGCAGCGGTTCGAGACGATCGATGTCGTCGATGAACCGAAGTGGGTTTATTCGAATTTCGTCAAAGGCTACGAGACACTGCCGGTGCGAATTCCCGGGTAGGCTCGCCTGAGAAGCGCTCGACGGACGCTCGTCGCTTTTCTCGCTACCGGGCGTCGGGCGGCAAATCGCCGCCGTCAGCTCGCGGCGGCGTTCAATCCTTGGCCGGGGGCCGTGGGCGCCTGAACCGTCTCGATTGGCCCGAGTTTTGTCGCCGGTGCTGCCGCTTGGGCGAGCGGCCGGCTCAGCTGCCTGGTCTGGTATTCTCCCCAGGCCAATACCACTGCGAAGACGATGAACGCCGCGACAATCGCGGCGACGATGATGGCATCGGTGATGGGCATGGCTCACTCCCCTGCGCCGTCATCATGGCGACGTGAGCGACGGTCAGCTTTGATATGAATCAATGCGAGGTATGAGTGTTCCGCGTCGCGCGCGGATCAGGGTCAACCGAGATCATTATCGCTCGCGGCCGAAATGCATTTATAAGGAAATCCGAATCTAGATTGGATCACTCGAAGCAGGCGAAGCCGCGCGTCCCGTTAAGATTGGCGGATCAATGTCAACCTATCGTCTCGACAAGTTATTCTCGCCACAATCCGTCGCTGTCGTCGGCGCCTCTCCGCGCAGAACATCGCCGGGTCGTGCCGTGCTCGCCAATCTTCATCGCGCCGGTTTTGCCGGCCCGGTCTATCTCGTCAATCCCCGTTACGATGCGATCGAGGGAGTTCGTGCGGTCAAATCCTATGATGATCTGCCTGGCGCTCCCGACCTGGCGGTAATCGCGGCGCCGCCACCGACGGTTCCGGCGGTCGTTGCCGCGGCAGCGGCGAAAGGCACGGCGGCCGCCATCATCATCACGGCGGGACTGGGTCACGGCCCCGGCTCGCTTGCCGAGCTCTGCGCGAAGAACGCTCGCGCCGCCGGCATGCGCCTCGTCGGCCCCAATTGTCTGGGCGTGCTGGTACCCGGCGTCAAACTCAATGCGAGCTTTGCCGCCTCGACGCCGCCGCCGGGCGACCTCGCGCTGATTTCGCAATCCGGCGCGCTGGCTACCGGATTGGTGGAGTGGGCCTCGGTCCGAGGCATCGGATTTTCCGCCATCGTCTCTATCGGCGACAGCATCGACGTCGATTTCGCCGATGCGCTCGACTTTTTCGCCATGGATCGCCGGACCCGCGCCATTCTTCTGTACGTCGAATCGATCAAGGACGCCCGCAAGTTCATGTCGGCGGCACGTGCCGCGGCGCGCGCCAAGCCGGCGCTGGTGATCAAATCCGGACGGCACACGCTGGGCGCCAAAGCGGCGCTGACGCACACCGGCGCGCTGGCCGGATCGGATGCGGTCTATGAGGCGGCGTTCCGCCGCGCCGGTCTGTTGCGAGTGCTCGATCTCGACGAACTGTTCGCCGCCGCCGAAACGCTTGGCCGTTTGACCGCTCTGCCCGGCAAGCGGCTCGCGATCTTGACCAACGGCGGCGGCATCGGCGTGCTGGCGGTGGACCGCCTGGCGGATTTCGGCGGCGAACTTGCCGGCATTTCCGCGGAGACAATGAAGAAACTCGACGCGGCGCTGCCGCCGATCTGGTCGCGCGCCAATCCTGTCGATATTGCCGGCGATGCCGACGACGCCCGGTACGCCGTTGCGCTCGAGCAGCTGCTCGAGGACAAGGAAAATGACGCGGTGCTGGTCATGAACGTGCCGACGGCACTGGCCTCGGCGAGCGATGCCGCGAAAGCGGTGGTTGCCGTGACCGAGCAGCATCGCAAAAAGCACGCTCCGGCCAAACCGGTGTTCGCGATGTGGATCGGCGAAAACGGTCCGGCGGCGGGGTTCGACGCCGCCGGCATTCCCAGTTACGGGACGGAGACGGCGGCGATCTCCGGCTTTATGCATCTGGTGCGCTACCGCGGACTGCGCGACTTGCTGATGGCGACGCCGCCGAATCTGCCGCGGGATTTTGCGCCGGATGTCGCCGCAGCGCGGCCGGTCATCGAAGGCGTGCTGCGCGATAATCGAATCTGGCTCGATCCGGTGGAGATGACGCGGGTCTTCTCGGCTTATGGAATTCCCATCACGCCGGCCGCTCTGGCGTGCAACGCCGACGAAGCGGTGGCGGTCGCCAGGCCCTACCTGGCCGCAGGAACCGCCGTCGTCATCAAGATTCTATCGCCTGACATCGTGCACAAGTCGGACGTCGGCGGCGTCCGCCTCAATCTCACCAATGAGGCCGCCGTGCGCCAGGCCGCCTCGGACATTCTCAGCAAGGCACGGGCGGCGAGGCCCGAGGCGCGCGTCACCGGCGTCACGGTTTTTCCCATGATCCTGCGGCCGAAGGCGCGCGAGCTCATTGCCGGCGTTGCCGACGACCCTACGTTCGGTCCGGTGATTGTCTTCGGCCAGGGCGGTATGGCGGTCGAAGCCATCAGCGACAAGGCGCTGGCCTTGCCGCCGCTCGACCTCGATCTCGCCCGCGGCCTGATCGCGCGCACCCGGGTTTCCCGCATCCTCAAGGCTTACCGCAATGTACCGGCCGCGGACCAGGACGCGGTAGCGCTCCTTCTGGTCAAGCTGGCGCAGCTAGTGGCGGATTTTCCCGAGATTCGCGAGATCGATCTCAACCCGGTTCTTGCCGACGAGACCGGCATTATCGCCGTCGACGGACGGGTCTCGGTGGCCCCGGCCGAGATGCGCCGCCAGGCGTCTGCCGGCAATCCGCGCTTCGCCATCCGACCCTATCCGACGGAGTGGGAGCGGCACGTGCGGCTGTTGGACGGAACGCCGGTTCTGTTCCGGCCGGTTCGGCCGGAAGATGAGCGATTGTATGGGCCGTTCCTCGCCGCGGTGACGCAAGACGACTTGCGGCTGCGTTTCTTTGCGCCGCTGAAGGAGTTCAGCCACAGTTTCATCGCGCGCTTTACCCAAATCGATTACGCGCGCGCCATGGCCTTTATCGCCATCAAGGAGGCGACCGGCGAAATGCTCGGCGTGGTGCGTCTGCACGCCAACACCGAATACGATCGCGGCGAGTACGCCGTCCTCGTCCGCTCCGATCTGAAGGGTAAAGGCCTCGGTTGGCTGCTCATGCGGACGATCATCGAGTACGCGCGCGCGGAAGGTTTGCACCTGATCGAAGGCCAAGTGCTCCGCGAAAACACCACGATGCTGGATATGTGCAGGGAGCTGGGATTCGAAATCGCCGGCGATCTGCAGGACCCGGGCGTCACCAACGTCAAGCTGTCGATCAAGAACTAACTGTCGATGTCATCGTCGGGCAGGATGCGAAGCGCCGCGCCGTCGAGGTCGTCGTATTGCCCGCTCTTGAGCGACCACAAGAACCCAGCGAGCCCGGTAAGGCCGAGCAGCAAGGCCATGGGAACGAGATAGACGAGCACGTTCACGCGCTGATGTCCTCGACAAGCGGCCGCGGCGTGGCCTTGGCTGCCAGCTTGGGGAAAGGAACTGACGAGAGCGATGCAGCCTCAGCCGACATCGCGCTGCCGTTCGAGTCCGGGTTGGGAAGGCGATCGACTGCTGCCGGAGCGAGGTCGCGATCGGCGGCCAGCCGGGCGCGCAACGCGTTGAGCGTGACCAGCATCGAGGAGCCCGACATGGCAACGGCGGCGATCAGCGGCGTGACCAAGCCGGCGATCGCGATCGGCACCGCCAGCGCGTTGTAGATCACCGCGAGCGCCAGGTTTTGTTTCATCAAGGAACGGGCCCGCCGCGCCACGACCACGGCGTGCAGCACCGGCTTCAAGTGATCGCCGAGAAACAACGCGTCGGCATGCGCCTGGGTGAGATGGGCGGCGGTGACCGGCGACAACGAGGCGTGGGCGGCGGCGAGCGCCGGCGCGTCATTCAATCCGTCGCCGACCATCAGCACGCGGCGGCCCTGCGCTTGCAACGCGTCGATGACCGCGATCTTCTCCGCCGGCTTCAGGCCCGCGCGCCAATCGCCGATGCCGAGTGCGTTGGCCACTGGCGCCACGGCGGCCGGACGGTCGCCAGAGAGTACGATGAGATGAAGGCCGCGCGCCATAAGGGCCTTCGCCACCGCGATGGCATCGGGCCGCAAGGCCTGCCGGATGGCGAAGGTCGCGGTCTTGCCGCCCTGGGCGAAGGTGATGAAGGACGCCGTTGAATCGCGCGCCGCGGCCGGTTCGTCCGGCGCGGCAAGCGCACAGAATTTTGCGCTGCCGAGCCGGGCTTCGTCGCCGTCGATGACTGCGCGAACGCCTTGGCCAGGCTCCTCAACGGCGCCGGGATAGGCGATCCGCTCGCGCGCCCGGCGCGCCAGCGCAGCCGCAAGCGGATGGCGGCTCGACAGCGCGAGCCGCGCCGCCCGTTCCAAAATGTCGGAGTCGATATCCGTGGTCTCGTCAACGCCCGGCTCGGGCAGGGTTAAGGTTCCGGTCTTGTCGAAGACGACGGTGTCCACCTCGGCCAGCCGCTCGATGGCATTGCCGCCGTTGAGAATGACGCCGGCGCGGAATAGCGAACCCGCGGCGACGACCTGCACCGCGGGGATGGCAAGCGCCAGCGCGCAGGGGCAGGTGATGATCAGCACCGCAATGGCAATGACGATGGAATCGTGCAGCGACGCGCCGGCGATGAGCCAGCCGATCGCCGTGAGCGCCGCCGTTGCATGTACGACCGGCGCGTAGAATTGCGCGGCGCGATCGGCCAATCGCACGGTCTGCGACTTCGCTGCAATCGCCTTGTCCAGGAGCCGCTCCACCTCCTCGACCAGCGTCCCGGCGCCGGCGGCGGTGACGCGCAGCGTGAGCGCGCCGGAAGCGTTGATGCTGCCGGCATAGACCGTCGTGCCGGCGCCGACGGCGCGGGGCAGCGTCTCGCCGGTCACCAGGCTCTCGTCGATCTCCGAGCTGCCGCCGAGGATGGCGCCGTCGGCGGGGATGCGCTCGCCGGGCCGCACCAGCACCCGGTCGCCGGGATTTAGCGCGGCGACCGGCACCTGGGTGAGTTCGCCGCTCGCCTCGAGCCGATGCGCGAACTCCGCCTTCAGGCTGGCGAGATTGCCGGCGAACACCCGCGTCTTGCGCCGCATCGCCAGGTCGAGGTAGCGGCCGCAGAGCAAAAAGAACAACAGCATGATCGCCGAATCGAAATAAGCGTGCGCGGCATGCGTAGCGGTCTCGAACACGGAGAGCGCCAGCGCCAGCACGACGCCGAGCGAAATCGGCACGTCCATACTGAGTTGGCGGGCGCGCAAGGCGCGCACGGCGCTGCGAAAGAACGGCTGGCCGGCATAGGCGGCGGCCGGCAGCGCGATCAGCGCGGACAGCCAATGGAACAGGTCGCGCGTCTCCTGTGTCATGTCGGAGACGTTGCCGGCCCACACCGAGATCGACAGCAGCATGACGTTCATGGCGGCAAAGCCGGCGACGGCCAGGCACTTCAACAGCCATTTGGCTTGGGCGCTATCGTCCGCTTCGACGCGTTCGGGCGCGAACGGATGCGCCCGATAGCCGATGCCTTCGATCGCTTTGATGATGCCGGCGGCGTCGATCTCATCGTCGCGCCAATCGACGGCGAGCCGGCGCTGGGTAAAGTTGATCCGCGCGTCGATGATGCCCGGCAGTTTGGTCAGGCCGTTCTCGATCTTGCGGATGCAGCCGGCGCAGGCGACGCCCTCGACGGCAAGCGTCATGTGCGAGGCGCCGGCCGTGCCGCGCTCAACGAACATCGACAGATCGAGTGTTTCGGTCATCTCGGTTGCTTACCGCAAGACGATGCGATTCTTGGATCGGAATTGCCGCTCGCCTTGGCGCGTCAATTCGATGACCAGGTCCCATTGCCCGGGCGATATTGCGGCGCTGCCGCGAAAATGGCCGGGTACATCCTCGCTGACGGCAACGGAGCGATCGAGGCGGCGATCGGTCGGACGCTCGAATGTCGCGGTGGCATCGATGCCGGCAACGGCCAGGCCGGCGCCGTCGTGCGCCACGATATCGAGCAGCGCGCTGCCGTCCGCTGCGGGCGTGACGCTCGCCTCGACCCGCCAATGCTGAGCATCCTGCGCCCTGGCCATGGCGACGTCGCGCTCGAACAACTGTCCGGCGCGATAGGAACTATCCGTCTCGACGCCGCCGAACGTCGACAGCGCTTTGTGCACCAACATACCGTTGGCGCCGAGGACAATGCCGAAGAAAGCGAGAAGGCCGACCAGGACCATCCGCCCGGTCATCTCCCGCGGCGGCTTGCTTCGCTGCCGCATGGCGGAGGGCAGTTCGGCGTCACTGCCTGCTGAACGATTCACTGACATGCTGTCGTCTCATGGCCCGAGGAAATGATCGCCGGCGCTCGCGGCGGTGCCGCCCTTCTCCGGCGCGATGATGAACGTGAGAGGAACCGAGGCTCCCGGCCCGAACCGTTGGTGCGTGGTGACCAGCACGCGCACTTCGCGGGATTGATCGGGGCCGACCTCGATGACCGGATCGCCGCCCGAACGCGTGGCGCTGCCAATGACGTCGACCCCCGCATCGGCGAGACCCGCGACCTTGAGCACGAAGCTTTGCGGCTCGAGCGTTTTGTTGAGGATGCGAACGGCGAAGGCGTTGCGCAGTGCGCCGTCGGTCAGCCGCACGAACAGCGGGTTGCGGTCGTGGATGATGCTAATGCCGTCGTTACGCCGCGTCGCCAACGTATAGATCATCACCGCGCCGACCAGCGCGATGATGACGGTATAAAGCACCGTGCGCGTTCGCACGAGGCGGAAGAGCGGCGTTTGGCCCTCCTGTCGACGCTTGATATTGACGTCGGTGTCATAGGCGATGAGGCGAGCGGATCGGCCGATTTTTTTCATCACCGCATCGCAGGCGTCGATGCACAGGCCGCACTGAATGCAGCCGAGACTGGAGCCCTCGCGGATGTCAACTCCGGTCGGGCAAACGTGCACGCATTGCAGGCAATCGATGCATTCGCCGGCGGCAAGGCCCCGGTCGTGCAGCGCCGCGGCTTTCTTCAGCGAGGCACGCGGCTCGCCGCGGTCGTAGCGATAGGTGACGTTGAGCGCGTATTCGTCGGTCAACGCCGCCTGGATGCGCGGCCACGGACACATGTAGACGCAGACCTGCTCGCGCATCCATCCGGCCAGCGAATAGGTCGTGAACGTCAATAGTGCGATGAAGACATAGGCGATCAGCGGCGCCTGAAACGTCGCCAGGTCGCGCACAAGGGTCGGCGCATCGGCGAAATAAAGCACCCAGGCGCCGCCGGTCCACCACGCGATCATCAGCCAGAGAAAATGCTTGGTTGCCGCCCGCGCCAGCCGATCGACGCTCCACGGCTGCCGGTCGCGCTGCAGATGTTCGCGGCGGTCGCCCTCGGTCCAGCGCTCGATGGCCTGGAATAGATCAGTCCACACCGTCTGCGGGCAGAGATAACCGCACCAGACCCGCCCGGCGATGGTGTTCATCAAGAACAGCGCCATCGACGCCAGGATCAAGAGGCCGGTGATGTAGTACACCTCCTGCGGCCAGATCTCGATGAAGAAGAAATAGAATCGCCGGCTCGGGAAGTCGATGAGAACCGCCTGGCTCGGCGCGTTCGGCCCGCGATCCCAGCGCACGAACGGCAGCAAATAATAGATGCCGAGCGTGATGAACAGCACCAGCCATTTCACGCGCCGGAAGGTACCGCTGACGCGCTGCGGATAGATCTTTTGCCGGGCAACGTAGAGGGGCCCATCGTCCGGGGGGTCGGTTTCGGTCGCGCCGGCGGGCAGCGGCGTTCGTGCGCCATCGCTAAGCGCTACGAGCGCCGGTTGCCCGAGCTGCGGCGAACGGGCGGCCTGCATAGCGAGCGCGTTGTCGCCACCCGGATCCATCCGTCACTGCTCCCCGCCGCCAAGCGTGTGCACAAAGACCGTCAGCGCCTTGATGGTGACGTCGTCGAGCTTGCCGCCCCAGGCCGGCATGACGCCGCCGCGGCCGTTGGTGATCCCTTCCATGATGGTTTTTTTGTCCGGCGCGTAAAGCCAGATCTGGTCGGTCAGGTTCGGGGCGCCCACCTCGCGATTGCCCTTGCCCTGCGCGCCGTGACAGACCGCGCAATTGTCGGCGAAGATTTTCGCGCCGCGGGCGAGATCGGCGTCGGGCGCGGTCGGGAGACCGGACAACGAGCGCGCGTAATCCGCCACCGTGGAGATTTCGGTCGGCTTCAGTATTCCGTCGCGGCCGAAGGCCGGCATCGAGCCCTGATGGCCGTCATCGTCGCCGGCGCGGGCGCCGTGCCGGATCGTCTGCCCGATCTGATCGAGCGTGCCGCCCCACAGCCAATCATTGTCGACGAGATTTGGATAACCTTTGACGCCACCGCCGCCGGCGCCGTGGCACGGCGCGCAATTATCGGCGAAGGCGCGGCGGCCAAGCGTGCGGGCGAAGTCGAGCAGCTCGGGCGTCGACTCGATCTGCTGCGGCGAGGCCGCGGCCAGCCGCGTCATCATCGGGCCGCGTTGCGTCTGCAGCGCCGCCAGTTCGGCGCTGACGGCGCTCCGAGAATTCCAGTTGAGCAGGCCGCTGCTGTAGGAGGAAAGGAGCGGCCATGCCGGATAGACCACCCAATAACCGACGGACCAGATGATCGTCGCGTAGAACAGCCACAGCCACCAGCGTGGCAGCGGCGTATTCAGCTCCTGGATGCCGTCCCATTCGTGGCCCGTGGTCACGACCTTCGGCGGCGGCTTGGGGCCGTATTTTTTTCGACCGAGCATTGATCAATCCTCCCGCAGCGGCACGCGCGCAGCTTCGTCGAACTTCTTCTGACGCGACGGCCACAGCGCATAGACCAGCACCGCGATGAACAGCACGAGGAAGTAGACGAGGCCCCAGGTCTGGGCGAATTCCGCGAAAAACTGATAGGTCGGCGACACCGGTGCCTCCTCAGCGGATGTTGGCTTTGTCGTCGTAGAGCTTAAAGTCGACCAGCGTTCCCATCATCTGCAGATAGGCGATCAGCGCATCGGCTTCGGTGATGCGGCCGGGATTGCCGGCGAATCCGCGCGCCTGCGCCTTCGGATAGCGCTTCGCCAGCGCGGCGGCGTCCGGCGCATCGGCGGTCGCTTGCGTGCGCACGTCGGCAAGCGCGTTGGCGATCATCTCGTCGGAATAGGGTACGCCGAGCAGTGCCTGCACCTTCATGTCCTCGGCGATATGAGAAAAATCGAGATCGGTCGTGAACAGCCAGGGATAGGCCGGCATGATCGAGCCGGGAACCACCGAGCGCGGGTCTTGCAGATGGTCGCGGTGCCAGTCGTCGGAATACTTGCCGCCGACGCGCGCGAGGTCAGGACCGTTGCGCTTGGAGCCCCATTGGAACGGATGATCGTACTCGCTTTCGGCGGCGAGCGAGTAATGCCCGTAACGCTCGACCTCGTCGCGCAGCGCCCGGATCATCTGCGAATGACAGAGGTAACAGCCTTCGCGCACGTAGATGTTACGGCCAGCCAGCTCGAGCGGCGTATAGGGCCGCATGCCGGGCGCGGTCTCGATCGTGCTGCGCAAATAGAACAGCGGCACGACTTCCACTAGGCCGCCGATCGCGATGACGATCAGGATGCCGATCAACAGCAGGATCGAATTGCGCTCGAGGATCCAGTGTCTCTGCCACAGCGACGTATAAGCCGACATGAAGGATCCTCCTACTCGGCCGGAGCCATGGCCACGGCGCCCGCGAGCTGTTCACGCGGATAGATCGTCCGCCAGACGTTGAAAGCCATGATCAGCGCGCCGACCAGGAACAAAGCACCGCCGATGGCGCGGATCACGTAGAACGGATGCATCGCCTCGACGGTCTCGATGAAGGAATATTCGAGGAAGCCGAGATTGGTGTAGGCGCGCCACATCAATCCCTGGAGAATGCCTGCCACCCACATCGACGTGATGTAGACAACGATGCCGATGGTGGCGATCCAGAAATGCCAGCTGACCAGCCGCAGCGAATAAAGCGGGCGATTCCACAGCCAGGGCACCAGGCAATAAATCGCGCCGAAGGAAACGAAGCCGACCCAGCCCAGCGCGCCGGAATGCACGTGGCCGATGGTCCAGTCGGTGTAATGCGACAGCGAATTGACAGCCTTCACCGACATCACCGGCCCTTCGAAGGTGGCCATGCCGTAGAACGCTACCGAAAGCACCAGCATGCGCAGCACCGGGTCGGTGCGCAGCTTGTCCCAGGCGCCCGACAGCGTCATGACTCCGTTGATCATGCCGCCCCACGACGGCATCCACAGCATGATCGAGAAGGTCGCGCCGAGCGTTTGCGTCCAATCCGGCAACGCCGTGTAGTGCAGATGATGCGGGCCGGCCCAGATGTAGAGGAAAATCAGCGCCCAGAAGTGAACGATCGAGAGGCGGTAACTGTAGATCGGCCGCTCGGCGCGCTTCGGAATGAAGTAGTACATGATGCCGAGGAAGCCCGCGGTGAGGAAGAAGCCCACGGCATTATGGCCGTACCACCATTGCACCATGGCGTCCTGAACGCCGGACCAGACGATGTACGATTTCGGCGAGAATACCGAGACCGGAACTGCGGCGTTGTTGCCGAGGTGCAGGACGGCGATGGTGAGAATGAAGGCGAGATAGAACCAGTTGGCGACGTAGATATGCGGCTCGGTGCGCCGCATCAGCGTGCCGAGATACACCAGCAGATAGACCACCCACACGATGGTGAGCCAAAGATCGGCGTACCATTCCGGTTCGGCATATTCTTTGGATTGCGTGATGCCGAGCAAATAGCCGGTGCCGGCGATGACGATGAAGAAATTGTAGCCGAGCACCACGAACCAAGGCGCGAGATCGCCGACCAGCCGCGCCCGGCAGGTGCGCTGCACGACATAGAAGGACGTGGCGATCAGCACATTGCCGCCGAAGGCGAAGATGACGGCGGAGGTGTGTAGCGGGCGCAGCCGGCCGAACGAGATGAAGGAGAGGTCGAGATTTAACGCCGGGAAAGCGAGCTCGAGCGCGATCCACAGCCCGATCGCGAATCCGGCGATGCCCCAGAACACCGCCAAGATCGTTGCCAGCTTGACCGGCCCCATATTGTAGTTCGGCTTGCCGTCGATCACGAGCGGCGCTGCTTGAGCGCCGCGGTCGAAATAGCGATTGGCGATGGCAAACACCGCGGCCACGCTGCCGGCGGCGAAGAGGTAGGCGTGAAAGGCGTACTCGGGGGTGTAGGCCTTGGCCGCGATCACGATCGAGAAGATCGCAAGGCCGGCAAATGCGACCGTCGAACCGCCTTCGCCGAAGGTCATGTATTTCACTTGTGTATTCGATGGCGCCATAGATTCCCCCGCGACAGCCGACCAGCTGAAACGTGCCGAGGATGCACGTCGATTCGGCACCAGTGTTGATTCAAATCAATCGCGTCACTTGTTGCCGATCACGGCTCTAGCGATTTCAGGTAGGCGATGACATCGGCGACTTGGCCGGGATCGAGCTGGAATTGCGCCATCGTCGGGTGACCGGTGATGATGCCTTCGGCGAGCGAATCGCGCAGGCTTTCGACCGGATAGCGCAGATGCAACGTGCGCAACGGCGGCGCCACCTTGAGTGGGCTTTCGCTCACCTTGTCGATCGCGTGGCAATCCGCGCAATAGGTGCGCACGAAGACAAGCCCGCGTTGCGCGGCTGGCGACAGCACTGCCTCGCTTCTGGCGAGCGGCGGCAGCAAAGCCGCGAGCACAACGGCCGTCAGAAGGCTGCGGCGCATGGTCCGGCTGTTCGCTTGAAAGGCTGTGCGGGGCATCATGGTCGCCGCGTGAGGGTGTCGTGCCGAAATTGTTTTCGACCGCCGCCGCGTTCAGTGCACGGCGTTGTGCGGTGAGTCCGTGCGCGGTTTGGCTTCGTCCTCCGCCGACGGAAACGCCATGCCGGACATCGGTTCGACCCAAACCAAATGGTCGTGCACCTCATGGACGCCCGCGACATTCTCGGCCGTGACGATGCAAGCTTGCCGCTCGCGTTCGTCGGTGATGGTGCCCCATAATTCCGCAACGCCGTTCTTGACCACGACGTTGACGTTCGGCGCCCAGGGCTGCTTGCCCAGCGACTTGAGAATGCCGTCGCGAATCGCGACGTCGTCGTCGACGGCGGCCTGCGTATCGCGGTCGAGGCTTGCCAGAGCATGCATGAGATTGGCGCGACTGACGATGCCCACCATCTTGCCGTCGCGCATGACGGGGAGGCGCTTGATGCGGCGCCGTTCCATGAGTTCGACCACCGTCTCCAGTGAATCGTCTTCGCTGACGGTGCAAGGATCGGCGGTCATGACTTCATCGACTTTTCTGCCGGAGGCATGCACGTACTCGGTGGCGAGCCGGCCGGGCCCGAGCAGAAACTCGAGCCATTTCGGCCGGCGGCGATCGGTGCCGATCTCGCCGCGGCGCAGAAAGTCGCCTTCCGTGACGATGCCGACCAGTTGGCCCGCCGCGTCGACAACCGGCAGGCCGCTGATTCTGTTCTGCAACATCAGGCGCGCCGCCTGCAGCAGCGGTTCATGCGGCCCGACGGAAATGACCTTCCGCGTCATGACATCGCGAACCTGCATGATCGCTGCCTTTCAGTATCGGCCGGCGACTGCCGCTCAATCTCGCGGCGGCCTCAGCCGTTCAGGCGGTTTAGTGCGGATCGGTTGCGCAGCACGATGCGCCGCGAGCTCGGTACCTCGATCGCCGCGGTGCTTTCCAGGCACGTCAAGGTCCGCGACACGGTCTCGATGGTCAGGCCGAGATAATCGGCGATGTCCTGGCGCGACATCGGTAGTTCCACGACATTTCCGGCCGCGGCGCGGTCCGCCATTTCGAGCAGGAAGCTGGCGACGCGCTCCTGCGCGCTCTTGATGAGCAGCAGGACGCGCTCCTGCATGCGCCGCAATTCGCAGCTGGTGAGCGCGAAGAGCTGTCGGGCGACCGTGGCATCGCAGCCGGCGAGCGCCGTCAGCGCACTGCGCTTGATGACCAGCACCTTGGCGTCGGTGATGGCCTCGGCCGAATAGGTGTGCTCCTCGGCGAATTGAAACCCGAAAATGTCGCCGGGCAGATAGAATCCGCCGATCTGGCGGCGGCCGTCGCTGAGGATTTTGTAAGTGCGGACGCTGCCGCTGATGACCTTGTAGAGGTATTCGGCGGGCTCGTTTTCGCCGAAAATCTCCGCATTGCGTGGATACGACATGACGGCGCCCATCAGGTGCATGGATTGCGCGAGCGGCTCGCGCTCACTGGTGCCGTCAAGAGCAGGGATGGTTGGCGGCGCAGGGGTGCGCGGGACCGGCACGAAGCGGCGGAATTGGTCGGTACGGACGGCTGTCTGTGTGTGCATGGGCCTTTACCTCCGGGAGCTTCGAGGGGTATTGGTAACCCTCGCGCGGGAGGCGAAAAATTCAGATAATGCCCCTAAGGGCTATCCCGGAGGGGCAGCAGGACCCGCGGTTCCCTCCAAAATCGAAAAAGGGCAACAATAGGCCGACACCGGCATTGCTATGGCAGAAGCCAAGCCACATTTCCGATCTTACCCCGCCAAGGGGGCGTTCAACCTCCCGGTCCCGCGCGGGATCATTGAACATTATGGCATTGCAATCATTGCGATTGCGGTGGCCTTGGTGCTTCGCTTGGCACTGGCATCGGTGCTCCAGGGCGAGGCGTCCTATCTCTTCTTCTTTCCGGCGATTCTGATCGCCTCGGCGTTCGGCGGCTGGGGCCCCGGCTCTTTGGCCACTATTCTGGGCCTGCTGCTGGGCCTGTTTTTCGTCGCCGATTTTCGCTTCCTGTCGAGCGCCGATATCGTCAATGCGGTCGTCTTCGCCTTCGTCGGCGTCGGCGCATCGTGGCGCGGCGACCTGCTGCGCCGCTCGCGGATCGCCGCGGCGGCCAGCGCCGAGGACGCCTTTGGCCGCGAGGCGCATGTGCAGTCGATTCTCGACACCATCCCCGACGCCATGATTGTCATCGACGAACGCGGCATCGTGCAGTCGTTCAGTGCGGCGGCGGAACGGCTGTTCGGCTATAGCGCCGCCGAAGTCTTGGGTGAAAACGTCAAAATGCTGATGCCACAGCCCTATCGGCAGGACCATGACGCCTACATGCAGCGCTACCTGACCACGGGCGAACGGAGAATCATCGGCATCGGCCGGGTGGTCGTCGGCGAGCGCAAGGACGGTTCGACATTTCCCCTGGAGCTCAACGTCGGCGAGATGCGAACAAGCAATGAACGCTTCTTCACCGGCTTCATCCGCGACCTCACCGAGCGCCAGCAGACCGAGGCCCGGCTCCAGGATTTGCAGGCCGAGCTGGTCCATGTCTCGCGTTTGACCGCGATGGGCGAGATGGCTTCCGCGCTCGCCCACGAGCTCAATCAACCGCTTTCCGCGATTGCCAACTACATGAAGGGGTCCCGGCGGCTCTTGGAAGGCAGCCCCGACGAGCGCGCCCCGGTTTTGCGCGAGGCCTTGGACAAGGCGGCCGAACAGGCGTTGCGGGCCGGCCAGATCATTCGCCGCCTGCGCGACTTCGTCGCCCGCGGCGAGAGCGAGCGGCGGGTGGAGGACGTCAAGAAACTCGTGGAAGAAGCCAGCGCCCTCGCGCTGGTCGGCGCCAAGGACCGCGGCGTCCGCGTGCGCTTCGAGTACGATCCGCGCACCGATTTCGTGCTCGCCGACAAGGTGCAGATTCAACAGGTTCTGCTGAATCTGATGCGCAACGCCATCGAGGCGATGGAAGAAACCGACAAGCGCGAGCTCGTCGTCTCGACGGTTTCGGCGCAGGACAACATGGTCGAGATCAGCGTCGCCGATACCGGCACCGGAATCGCGCCCGAAATCAGCGCGCAGCTGTTCCAGCCGTTCATCACCACGAAACGCCAGGGCATGGGCGTCGGTCTGTCGATCTCGCGCACCATCGTCGAGGCGCATGGCGGCTCCATCGCGCCGCGATCAAATCCCGGAGGAGGAACGGTGTTCTCATTCACGCTGCCGGCGCTCAGCAAAGAGGAAGTCGGCGATGCCGTCTGAAAAGGCCATCGTGCACGTGATCGACGACGACGAAGCGATTCGTCAGTCGCTGGCGTTCCTGTTGCAGGCGGCCAAACTCGAGGTCAAGACTTACTCGACCGCGCTGGCGTTCCTCGACGCGCTGCCCGACGCCGCGTCGGGTTGCGTCATCACCGACGTGCGCATGCCGGTAATGAGCGGGGTCGACCTGCTGCGCCGCTTGAAAGAGCTCAAGATCGGCGTGCCGGTGATCGTCATCACCGGTCACGGCGATGTGGCGCTCGCGGTCGAAGCGATGAAGGTCGGCGCGGTGGACTTTCTGGAAAAGCCGTTCGACGACGACGTGCTGTTGGCAAGCGTGCAATCGGCGCTCAAGCGCCAGGACGGCGAGACCAAGCGCCACATCGAACGCCTGGAGATCGAGGGCCGGCTGGCGGGCCTCTCCAACCGCGAGCGCGATGTGCTTGGCGGATTGGTGACCGGCCGGGCCAACAAGCAGATCGCCTTCGACCTCGGCATCAGCCCGCGCACCGTGGAGATCTACCGGGCGAATCTGATGAACAAGATGAAGGCGGGAAGCCTGTCCGATCTGGTGCGCATGGCGCTCGTCGTCGGAATTGTGGGACCTGAGTGAGGCGATATCGGCTGCCGGCCGGTTGCCGCGGGGGAGTGCGGTTTATTCGCGGACTGTTGCTCGCCCACGATCGCTCTCTGTAAAGCTCTATGCAGATTCCGATGTCCGTGTCGGCTCTCGGGCCGCGGTTAGCATCACCGCACATATCCGACATTCATAGATTGACAGCTCGGGTTGCGCGCCGGTTTTGGCGACGGCTCTGGCAAGGCGCATCGGCCTGCCGCAACTCGGACAGGCCGGTGTTTGCTCGGGGCGGTCAATGTTCATAAGCCGCTTTTGACCGCGGCGGTGCCGATAGACATTGACGTGGATCAATTGAGGAAGCTTGAACGATTGCGTCGGCAGTTCAGATGGCCGCGGTTATCGGTTCAGGCGGCCTTGGTCGTTGTCGTCGACGCGGGCGTCGGCGAATTGAAACTCGTGCTTAGCGCCGCAGATCCTGCAGCGCAGATGCATCTTTGCGCCTGTGGGCAAAAGCTTGATGTCGCCCGGGTTGGCTTGGAATCCGCTGTCGAACTCCTGGTCCGTCTGAGGGCACCGGAAAATCACACGACCCATGTTGTCTCGTTGTCCCGCTCGCTTGTGCGGGCGCCATTCTCGCTCCTTTCGGCGCGTTGGCGTTGACGCGGATCAAGATGGAACCGCGCCGCCGCAAGGCGGACGGAATGCGTCCACAGACGCGTGTCATTACCCCGCGGCGATTGCTGCCCGGAATTGAGCCACATCAATGCGGCTGCGCCGGTCCGCCTGCATTTTATCGCGGAATGCGAGGTTTTCGGTGCCACCGATAGCGATGCAGCCGCTGTACCCATTGACGGAGCGGCCCCCGGTCGTCGTGATCGTCGACGACGACCCGGCGGTTTGCGGCTCGCTGAAATTCGCGCTGGAATTGGAAGGGTTTACCGTGCGCGCCTATGCCAGCGCTACCGAGCTCCTGCGCGCCGGCGATCTCGGTGTTTGCGACTGTTTCGTCATCGACCAGAGAATGCCGGTGATGAGCGGAATGGAGTTGATCGCCAAATTGCGCGATCGAGACGTTTTGACGCCGACGATTCTGCTCATCAGCGACCCCAATCCCGCGCTTAGCGCACGCGCGGGGGCGGCCGGTGTTCCGATTGTCGAGAAGCCGCTACTCGGCAACGCGCTGGTGGACAGGATTCGCGAGGCCTGTCAGCGGGCTGACAGGCAGGCCGCGCGCCCCTGACAAAGCGCCGCTATCGGCGCTTAAGCCTATTCCAGGACATGCAGGAGCAGCACCTCCTCGGCCGGCGTCATATGGGCGATATCGTCGACATCTTGGCTTTCGTCCGGATCCGCCTTCAGCGCCAGATGAAGCGCCTTGGCGGCATCGCAGAGTGCCGCGCGGTGGGTGATATCGGCCGGCGGTAGCGAAGCCACCGTTTTTGCCAGATCGCGAAGGATTTCGGCGAACAGCGCATAATGAAAGTGCATATGGACCGATTTGCGCATATCGGCCGCGCCGTTGCGATACAGGCTGAGTGAGATTCCGGCTTCGTCAAGGTGGGCGTCGAAGCGCGCGGTCTGCTCGAAGGTTCCGATATAAAGCTTGTCCGGATATTCCACCGCGACTTCGGCCTTGTCAGGAATTGGCTTGGTCATGACACAACTCCCTTTTTTAGGAATTTTCTCCACCTTCGATAGAACATTTTTTCGCGGCCGGACTTGACCTGGATCAACCGCGATAGATCGGAAGGAAGGGGGCGGGACGAGCAGGGCGGGGCTTCCGCCGCTCACTCGGCCTTATGGTTCGCAGCGCGCCCGAGGCGGTCGGCAATCGCCAGCATCAGGAGGGCGACGACGAACATCAGCGGGAAGCCGATCACCCAGCCAAGCTTGGAGGTGTCGGCCTCCTTTTCCAGGTCGAGGTACCAGGCCAACGCGTCGACCGCGGCGATGATCACGATCGAGCCCAACAGCTTCTCCTTGAGCGCGCTGAAATCAACCACCATCAAGCCGGCGGGCCAGTCGGGATGATCGGCCGGATCGATCTTGCGAATGAAGTTGTCGTATCCCGAGAAGATGACGATGAGCAGGAGATTGGCGACCAGCGAGACGTCGATCAGATTGAGCACGCCGACGGCGAGGTCGTGCCAAGCCAGGCGCGGCAGCTCCAGCGCCAGCGCGTAAAAATCGGCGACGAAGCGGTAGATCAACAGAATGAGACTGCAGAACAGACCGACGAGGAATGGCGCGAGCAACCACCGCGACAGGAAGATCGCCGCTTCAAAGCCGCGTTCGCTTCGCCGCATATGATCCCCCACCGCGCCGCGCCAGACCGCGACTGTGCCGTCAATCGAGGCGCCCGGTCAATGTGCTGCGATTACTGCGCTGCCACGCGAGTTCCAATTTGGCAGCTCACCCCGGTGCCGCCGAGGCCGCAATAGCCGTGCGGATTCTTCGCCAGATATTGCTGGTGATAATCCTCGGCGAAATAGCATGGCGGGGCGTCGCGGATTTCGGTGGTGATGGCACCCATGCCGGCGGCGGCGAGCGCCTTGGCATAGCTCGCCCGCGACGCCTCCGCGGCCGCGCGCTGCGCCGGCGAAAACACATAGATGCCGGACCGGTATTGGGTACCGACATCGTTGCCCTGGCGCATGCCCTGGGTCGGGTCGTGGGTTTCCCAAAACGCCTTGAGCAGCCGCTCGTAGGAGATTTTCTTCGGATCGTAGACGACGAGCACGACCTCGTTGTGGCCGGTGCGCCCGCTGCACACCTCCTCATAGGTCGGATTGGGGGTGTGGCCGCCGGCATAGCCGGCCGCGGTCACGTAGATGCCGTCGCCGAGCTCCCAGAACTTGCGCTCGGCACCCCAGAAGCAGCCGAGCCCGAACATCGCCATGGCAAGTCCTTCCGGATAGGGACCCTTGAGCGGGCGGCCGTTGACGAAATGCTCCCGCGCGGTGGGGATGGGGGCCGTGCGCCCCGGCAAGGCGTCTCCGGCGGCCGGCATTTCGAGCTTTTTCCTGAACGTGAACATGGCGGCGTCTCCCTAGTGTCCCGATTCCGAAGTTCGTATCATTATGCGGCACCCTCGTTTGCGAACTTCGGAATCGAAGGACACTAGCAACGTATTGATCTAGTGTGGCTTTGGTTCAGAAGTCCGCATGACGAGTTCGCGGCAAAAATGATGCGGACTTCTGAACCGCCACACTAGGCGGCTGGGGAAATATAATCGCGGCGCCGACGCGACGCAGCGCCGCCGCGATCACGTTTCGCCGAGCCGGGTCGGGTTTCCGCCACAAGAAACCGACCGGCTTCCACCGGCGGCCTTTGCCGCTTATTGTGCCCCGCTCGCCGCTTAAGCGGCATGCCCTGCGGAGGTGCTACAGATGTCCCGGATGCTCGCGCTCGCCTGCGCGTTGGCCGCGTTCGCCATCGCGGCCGGATCGTCCCTTGCCCCGGCCTTGGCCCAGCAGCCTGCGGCGACGCCGCCCTACGGGCCGCCGATCACGCTCGACGACGCCAAGCGGGCCATGGCCGCGGCCGAGCTCGAGGCGGCGAAGAATTCCTGGCAGGTCGCGATCACCATCCTCGACAGCGGCGGCAATCTGGTGATGTTCCACAAGGTCGACAACACCCAGCTCGCCTCGATCGGCGCCTCCGAGGGCAAGGCGAGCACTGCGCTGCGCTTCAAGCGTCCGAGCAAAGTGCTCGACGACGCCATCGCCGCCGGCGGCGCCGGGCTGCGGCTTCTTGCCGTCAAGGACATCACCCCGCTCGAGGGCGGCCTGCCGATGCTGATCGACGGCAAGATCGTCGGCGCCATCGGCGTCTCCGGCGCGCTGTCCTCGCAGGACGCCCAGGTCGCCAAGGCCGGAGCCGACGCGCTGGCGAAGTAGGGGGCGGGTGATGGCGGGATGACGATTCCCGGGCCGCGTCAGCGGGCTCCCGTATCAACCCGTCGCTAAGAATGCCTCAGCTTGCCCGCGCGTCGGAAACCTTCCGAGTTCGCAATAGTCGGGGTCGTGGCCTGCGGTTTCAGGCGACCAAAGAACGACGAACTCATCCCGGCACGGCTCAATGATCGTCGTCGAGTCATCGCTCTCGTAAGGCGTCATGTGACGAGCACCGCAGTTTGGACAATCGTCGTCACACATGCAGGACCACTCGTCCGGCCATTCGTAGTCGCAACGAGCGCATTTGTAATAGTTGCGATACCAAGCCATAGAACTACCCCGTAGGGTCCCTAGAGTATGAATTGCAGTGAGATATAAAACCACCTCAACCTTCGGATCGCAATCGGTAGTATCCTCGCGAAACGAAATCGAGATAGCCGCGATCTCTCAAAAATTGCAGCTGCTGGCGAATTTTCGGTTTTACGTTTTGGTTTCTGGGATAGAGCCGGCCAAGTTGTTGCTCGAATGCATAGATGTCGTCAATTTGAAATTCACGCTTGCCAATAGCATCGACGCACTTCATCACCTCTATTAACCAGCCTCTTGCTTCTTGCCCTTGATCTCGGAGAAAGAGTGTTCTGTTCCAATTGGCGAGAACCCTGTCCTTCGGTTCTGGCTGACCGGCTCGAACAATGAAAATCTTCCCTGATTGAGGAATTTGGTTGAGTAATACCGGGTCCCCAAAAGGACGGCTCTTTTTTGGATTCCCAGATCAGGACGAGTCAGATTCAAGCATTGGCGAACGAGGAGGTTCGCCATGGCAAGAGCAATTGCGCTGCGGGATGATTTTGACGCCGCCGCGCTGCGGCAGTTGGCCAA
>JBEKWO010000058.1:0-23048 GCA_049512975.1 Xanthobacteraceae bacterium
CTTCGACGATATCGTCGATCACTGCTGCTATGCCTGGAACACCCTCATCGATCAGCCCTGGAAAATCATGTCCATCGCTCGCCGCGAGTGGGCCGTCGTCGGTCAGCCAATCTGAGGATTGGTATTACTCTCGAACACATCGCCACCCTCGACCCGACCGTCGAGGGTCGCGGCCATCCAGCGAAGGGTCGGATGGCGGACCCATTGCTGGACGTCTGTGACAACCCGCCCGGTGTTGGCTTGGTACCAGCGGCGGTTCAGCTTCTCGGTGGCAAGGCCGAGTTGCACAATCAGGTTGCCGGAGAAGTCCTCTGGGTCTACCTCGCCGCGTTTTTCGCGCCACAACCGCAGCAGAGCGGCCTCATCGTTGCCCATGATGATCCGGGCGTCCGAGCCGCCGATGAATCGCCGGGAGGCGATTTTGCATGTTGGTGCCATAGTTTTTATCCATATGAAAAATTTAGAAACATAGATTATTTATGCTTTTGGCAGAAAGTCAATAGATTTTCTATGGAATTGTGGGAATCACTCAATTTTGGCACTTTTGTCTTATGGTCACTCCGGCACAGTGCAGGGCAGCGCGCGGTTTGCTTGGGTGGAACCAGCAGGAGCTGGCGCGGCGGGCCCGTGTGGGAATCGTGACCGTGCATCAGCTCGAGGCGGGACTAAGCCAACCGCGTCGCGCGACGCTTGACGTCATTCGGCGCGCTTTCGAAACCGCCGGTGTTGAGTTCATCGATGAGAATGGTGGCGGACCAGGTGTCCGGTTGCGAAAGCGGCAGCAGAAAGAAAGTTAGCCGTCGGGTAGTGTCCTGGATACTACCGGCCGTCGCGATTTGTTGACGAACACTTCGGCCGTCTTCAGTGCAGGCCCGCGCAGCACTTATTTTCGATCCACAACCATGCGTTCGCGGAATTTCATTTGCTTCTCAAACGGCATTGTAAGGTACTCTAATGAAATGAGATCGGGCCAATCCACGGTAGATTTGGCAGAGCGTGAGTTCATGTAAATTGCATGCGCTCGCCTGTGTTCGCGCCGCGTTGTCGGATTAATGGGACGTTCTGTCGCCGGGCGTAACAGATTCAAATCGGTGCGGGCAAGCGGTTCATTGTCAGGCCCGTCAGGCCAGCTTCGCCGTACAAACGCGCCGCTTGGCAGTCCGCACCAATTGTCGAAATCTGCTTTTGATCGTGCGAAGCTCGCTATGCTTGAAAGATTTGGTAGGGAAAGACCCAGCAATTCAGCCGTGTAATCTGCAAATGTAAACCAGATGAGCCAGGGCGGGGCCGACGCAAAAACCCTTTTTAGTTTTTTCTTTTCAGTGCCCCCAGGGAAGGATGCAATCAGCTCGTGACGGAGGTACGAGCCTATTATCCATACGCCATCTCGACGATATGGCGACAATCGCCGGTATGATCGTGATATGGATGCTAAACGGTTCCCCGGTGGAGTTTCGTCGCCGTACTCCTTCCATTCATCACCGAGATGCTCTAGCTCCATCGCCTCCCATTTATTGCAGCACTCATTCCATACGGGGCCATTGATGAAACGTTCCCATGCACAGGACAACGGTTCTCCAATCTTTGGATCTCCATCGCGAATGACAAAGGCGAGGATAGCCGCATGTGATGCTGCGTGTTGAGGGATTAACCGCCACTTTTGCGCGATCTGCTGTTTCCTTTGGATATAGGGCTGCGCCAATCTTTCCAAACGAGCGATCTGTCTGAATCGAGCCTGGCTCATGGTGCGCGGCCACCCATTATTTTGGCCTCCAAGGAATCCAACCTTTTCACCACGTCGGCCATGTCGATGGCGTGTGTTTGGGAGTTTATCAGGGCGGCCAATGCGGCCCCTTCGCTTGGACTGATCCTCCCCTCCGCGACGGCCCGCATGATGTGCCCGAGGGCCTCCACCGCGTCGTCAGCAAATTCCATAGGCGGCAGATCGAGCTTAATCAGCCGCTCTCGCGGCAGGATTCGACCGAGCAAAAATTTCAGCATCGGCACGTCGCCGGCCTTGGCGAGCGCGACTGCTGTGCGCACTAGGTCGTCGGCCTCACCTTCCAGCAGTGCTGCTGTGACTAGTGTAGCCCGGTTCTTGGATCCGGGTTTGCGCCCGGAATTGCCCCTTGCGAACGAACGGCCGCGAGCATTCGGGATTTGGGGCGCACCAGAACCGTCGGATCGACTCATTGTCGAACCTCCAAATTGGCCCTGGTCCGGCCAATGATATTTGAAGTTTTGGTGGTTGCTAACGAACAATCGACCTACTGAGAATACTACTATCTCGTTATTACTTAACTACTATCTAGGTTATACTTATGTTTTCTTAATCTATACTTAGATATAATAAATGTATTACTAACGATATATTATTCGTTCTTTAAAATCAAAGTATAGCTCTTGGCGAAAACAGCGGTTGACCGGTTCAAACCTCCTCTGCCGCGTAAATCTCGCGTAATTTACGCGGGTGACCGGGGCGACCAAGCCAAGTAGAACGCCCGGCCGCAAGGCGGACCGCGATCGCCCTGACGGCCGGGGATTCTTAGCAGACGCTCCGAACAAGTCCGGCACGCCAATTCGAAGTTATTTTGCTGGGCGCTCAACGCGACGTTAACGATGAAGTCCATGCGGCTCTGCGTTCCGCGCAACGGAAAATCAATGCCTGTCAGGTATTGGCGAGGGGCAGACAACCGTAAATTCCGGCCGCGCCGATAGAGAGCTCATAGCGGGAAAATGCCAAGGCGGACCGCTGCGGAATGGGACAAGGGTGGCATGTTTAGACTTTTAGCGAAATATTCTCGCCGCCGCGCGCGGGATATTTCCCGGTTCTGCCGGGCACGGCAGGCCGCTACCGCGGTCGAATTTGCGCTCATCGCCCCGGCTTTTTTCGCGCTGCTAATAGCGATTTTTCAAACGGCCATTTTTATGTTTGCGCAGATGGTTTTGCAAGAGGCCGCCGAGGAAGCCGGCCGTTACTTTCTGACCGGACAGGCCCAGAATGGCAATTGGACGGCGAGCAATATCCAAACCAAAGTCTGTCCGATGATCCAGGCGCTCATGACCTGCGCCAACGTGATCGTTGTCGTGCAAAATGCTTCGTCTTTTTCTGCCGCCAATACGTCGGCGCCGGCGTTGTACAGCGGCGGCCAGCCGATCACGTCGTTTACCTACGCGCCCGGCACGCCCGGCGAAATCATGGTCGTGCAGCTTGTCTATAAGTGGTCGGTCATCAGCGGGCCGTTGGGTTTTGTGTTGTCCAATCTTCCAAACAGCGCCGCGGAGATCATGGGGGTCACTGCGTTTATGGTGGAGCCCTATTGATCATGCGGCGGCTGACCAGACTGTATCGCCGCTTTCTTGCCTCGACACGGGGTGTCGTGGCGATCGAATTCGCCATGATTCTGCCGGTCTTGGTGGTCATGCTGCTGGCGACGTTTGACGGCGGTAACGCGATTGCCATCTACATGAAAGTGCGGTCGGCAACGTACGTCCTGGCGTCCGTTACCAATCAATACTCGACGGCCATGCCGATTCAATCCACCAACATGACGGGGATAATGAACGCCACCGCCGCGGTGCTCGCACCCTTTTCGAGTACTCCGGTCGTCGCCGTCATTTCGGAGCTGAAGATAAGCGCCACTAAAGCAACCACCGCCACGGTGCGCTGGAGCGCTGCGCAGAATGGCACGGCTCTGGGGGTTGGATCTACTGTAAGCCTCCCGACTGGCATTTCTGCGTCGACCAATACGTGCGGCACGTACCCGTGTTATCTGATCCTTGCCCAAGTGAGTTACACCTTTACGCCGCTTTTCGGTTATTTTGCTAAAGGCGGGATCACACTTTCCGATACCGTGTACGCTACGCCGCGCAGCAGCACATGCGTTCCCTACGCGCAGCAAGCCTCGCCAGCTTCCCCCTCGTGCTGAAGCTCGTGTAGCCGGAAAAACCTAACCTCCCGCGATCCAAAGTTCGGCCTCAGTGCACATTGAAGCCAGGACTCTACTTATCGGCGGACGCCACGCGACAAGACCCCCGCGACAAAACCCTATTGTGTGATGTGGGCGGTGCTTACGGCCTGCTCGAACATCGCCAGCAGCGCGCTCTGGATGGCCGCCGGCGTGCTGGCGGTATAGAAAAAGTTGGGGGAGGCGCAAGTTGTAAGAGCTCCGGGAATATTCGGAATATTGTTGTTGGCATAGCCGTCTTCGTTATTGGCAAAGCTGGAATTCGCATTCTGGATGGTTTCATAAGGAATGTAGAGAATGGCAATGGTTATGCCGCGGTTTTTGATCGTCGTGCAATAGTCGGTAGTGGTCACGGTGTTCGGAGGTATAATCGTTGCCGAATTTTGATACGGAACCGCTGAGGTGGCCGTCCAGTTTTGTGACCCCCAGTTGCCGCCCGATTGAGTTTGGTAATCCTGAGAGCCGTCGGTGATGATGAATACATAGGGCAAGGCATTGGACGAGCTTGCGCCGGTACCGACCGAGGTGATTAAGCTGTTCATGCTGGAAAGCGCATTCTCGAAATGGGTGCCGCCGGATCCGAGCGTGGCGTTCTGTCCGGTATCCAGCAAGTTAGCGAGCTGTTGGGCAAAGTTGGTGATCGTTGAGCCTGTGAGACTGCTGGTCAGGCCGACGGCGCAGGAATTGCTGCTATTCGCGCTGGCAGTACAGAGGTTTTGGATAAACGGAAACAGCCCCACCTGAAATTGGTTAGTCACCCCGTCGTTGGTCTCGGTTGTCGACGCCGTGCTCAGCAATGAGGTTACGGCATAACCGACGGCATCGGCGCGCAATTGGATGCAAGAGGTCGTGCCGGCAGTCGAGCAGCTTGTAACCGGCGTATTGGTCCAGTTTACGTTGCTTCCGTTGGTTGAATTGGTCCCGCTTGTAAAAGACACCGGGGTGGTCCCCAAGCGCGAAATGATAAATCCTTGGCAATATCCGCCTGGGTTTGGGTTCGGTATGTAGCCGCTGTAACTATGATTCTGGGCGGGGATCGGACCTTGGTCTGACTGGCCACATGCCCCCTGCGCGGTAAAATGACAAGCGAAGGTGCAGCCGCTGGGATACTCGGTATAGTTGTCGGGATTGACCGCCTGCAGTCTCGATTGCTCGGCCGTCGTCGCCGGGAAGCTCATCGATCCGGAGACGTCGAGCATCAGATAGAAGTTGATGTATGTGGGGAGCGTATAGGTCGCCGTGGATGAACTCCCTATCGTCATGCTCCGGTAGCCGATGATCCCCATGAAGTAGGTGGAAACCGTAGTCGAAAACGACACCACTGCAGTGACTGTCGTTCCCGTCAGTGTCACGGTGGCCGTGGGAGACACGCTGGTGTAGTTTGCCGGCAAATTTGCACTGAAAAAATTGGACGCATAGGTCGAACCGCCCGACACGGTTCCATTGGCGGTCATACCCTTGGAGGTGGCGACGACGGGCGAGTTGACGGAAACGGTCGCCAGCACCGCGGCGTCGGCCGCCGCCTGCAGCTTGGTCCGGATCATCGACGCGTTTGAATAGTCGATGACGCAGCCGATAGCGGCCATCATCGGAAGCGCTGCCAGGGCGGTGATTATCGCAACATTTCCCCGGCTATTCGATTGGAAATTGGCGGACAGCACCCGCAGCCGCGCGAATCGAACGCTCAGTCGAATTTGCCGAATTTTCCTGAACATAGGGCTATACTCCAATCTGAGCTTGTATGCTGAAATTGCTAGGAAATTGTTACTTGGATCGCCGAAACTGCGGCCTCTGCGGGGTGCTCGACGGCGCCCGTCATGCCCGCACAAGAGGGCGCGACGGCTAAGGCTATTGCCGTCCCATGGCGGGCGCTGTGCCGGGCGGCGCTTTTTGCGGCCGGTGCGAGCCAAAATGCCGCACGGTCCCATTTTCGGACGCGTCTACGCGGGTATTTGCCAGGCGGCCAATTTTTGCGGCGCTGCCGCGAAACGTTTCCGGCCTTGCAACGTTGAAAAAGCGTTGGCACATCAAGGCACTCGCCGCCCGCGGCGAGCCGTGACCGCCTTCAAAGATATCCGGTACCCATCTCCGCGGCGAAACGCGCCGGATCGCCTTCCCAGACAATGCGTGCGTGTTCGAGAACATAGACGCGGTCGGCATGCGGCAGCGCGAATGTGACGTTCTGCTCCCCAAGCAAAACGGTGATCTTGGTCGTCTGCCGCAACCGTTCCAGCGCCTTGGAGATTTGCTCGAGGATCACCGGTGCTAGACCCAGCGTCGGCTCGTCCAGGATCAAGAGCTTCGGCTTCATCATCAGCGCGCGCGCAATGGTCAGCATCTGCTGCTCGCCGCCCGACAACGTGCCGGCGGCCTGTTTCTGCCGCTCGTGCAGGATCGGGAACAGGTCGAACAGCCAAGCGATCTGCTCGGCGCTCGCGGCGGGCGGCAAGTGCTGGCCGCCGAGGTCGAGATTCTCGCGCACCGTCATGTCGGTGAAGAGATCGCGGCCTTCGGAGCACTGCACGATGCCACGGCGTGCGATCGACGCCGCGGTCAGGCCGCGCAGCGATGCGCCCTCGCGGCGAACGTCGCCCGAATAGGGCAGCATGCCCGAGATGGTATTGAAGAGGGTGGTTTTGCCGGCGCCGTTGAGGCCGACGACCGAGACGAATTCCCCGGCGTGCACGTGGATCGAGACGTTCTCCAGCGCCTGCGCCTTGCCGTAGTGGACGCTCACATTATTGACCTCGAGGAACGGGGTCACGCGGTCGCGGAACAATGATTCGGCGCGCGCCGCGGTCTCGATGCTGCCGCCAAGATAGACGCGCCGCACGGTCTCGTTGCGCATCACCTCGTCGGCGGTGCCTTCGGCAATACGCTCGCCGACATACATGGCCAACACACGGTCGACCAGCCGGGCCACGCTCTTCACGTTGTGATCGACCAGCAGCACGGCGCGGCCATCGTCGCGAAGCTCGCAGATGAGATCGGAAAACATCGCCGTTTCCTTCGAGGTGAGGCCGGCGAACGGTTCGTCGATCAGCAGCACCTGCGGATCGCGCGCAATCGCCTTGGCGATCTCGATCCTGCGCAAATCGGCGAACGGCAAGGTGCCGGGCCGCCGGTCGAGCACGGCGCTCAAGCCGACGCGCGCCGCGATGGCGCGCGCGCGCGCCGCGATGGCCGGATCGGCGAACAGCCGGGTGAGCTTGTCGGGGAGAAGCGCGAGCGTGATATTTTCCAGCACGGTCTGCCGGTGCAGCGGCCGCGAATGCTGGAACACGATGCCCACCCCCATCCGCGCGATCTCGTGCGAAGGCCGGCGGGCAACCTCGACGCCGTTGATGCAGACCGAGCCCGCATCGGGCCGCTCGATCCCCATGATGAGCTTCATCACCGTCGATTTGCCGGATCCGTTCGGGCCGATCAGGCCGAGGATTTCGCCGGCCCGCACGCTGAACGACATGTCGCGCACGGCGACAAGGCCGCCAAAGCGCTTGGTGAGGCCGTTGACCTCGAGATGGGCGCCCGCCGCCGTGCTCACCCGGATTCCTTCGTGCGCGTGAGGAGGCCAAAGAAACCGCCCGGAAACAGCAGCACCACGACCAGCGCCATCGCGAAGACGACGAAGTTCGACAGGTCGCCGAGCGGCCGCAGCATCTCGCTCATGGCGATGAGGAAAATGGCGCCGAGCACGGCGCCGAGGATGGTGCGTCTGCCGCCGAGCACCGCGGCGATGATGATCTGCACGCCGACCGTGATGTCGACAAGAGTCCCGACCGTAGCCGTGCCCAAGTAAAAGACCAGCAGCGCCCCGGCCAAACCTGAAAAGAAAGCGCTGATGATGAAGGCGGCAAGCTTATGCTTGGTCACGTTGAAGCCGAGCGCGCCGGCCTGCACCGCGTCCTGGCCGCTGGCCTGCAGGATGAGGCCGACCGGCGAGCGCGACAGCGAGAACAGGATCGCGCCGCTTACCGCCATGAACCAGAGCGCGATTTCGTAATTCGTCGCGTCGCTGATCGAGATCACGTCTGGCACGGTGAGACCGATCTCGCCGCCGGTCAGGCTAGCGGCGACCACGACAAAATTTTGCAGGATCAGCACGGCGACCAGCGTCGTCAGTCCGAAATAAGGTCCGCGCACGCGCAGCGCCGGCAGCGCCAGCACCACGCCGCCGGCGACGGCGGCGAGCGCGCCGGCGACGATGCAGACCCAGATCGGCGGCTGATAGAGATTGTCGAGAATGCCGGCCGTGTAGCCGCCGGTCCCGATCAAAAATGTCGGCCCGAAGTTCACCTCGCCGGCGAAGCCGAACAGCAGGTCCCACGCCATGGCGAACACGCCGAAATAGTAGGCGATGGTGAGCAGACCGAGAATGTAGCCGGAAACCCACAGCGGCAAAAAGGATGCGACGGCGATCGCACCGAGAGCAATAAGCAGCACGCGCGCGGTGGAAATCGAACGCATCTATCTGCGCCCCAACAGTCCACGCGGCCGGACGTACATCACGGCGACGAGCAGCAGCAGCGCCGGGATGGTGCGATAGGCCGGCCAAATCAGATAAGCCGTGACGGTCTCGAGATAGCCCACGACATAAGCCGCGATCAGCGCGCCGGAGACGCTGCCGAGCCCGCCCAAGACGACGATGGCAAACGCGCTCGCCGTCAACGGCCCGACGCTATACGATGAAACGCCGAGAAACATGCC
This sequence comes from Xanthobacteraceae bacterium, assembly GCA_049512975.1. Taxonomy (GTDB): domain Bacteria; phylum Pseudomonadota; class Alphaproteobacteria; order Rhizobiales; family Xanthobacteraceae; genus BOG-931. Next base: position 8,676 of record JBEKWO010000058.1, read on the forward strand.
AAGCAGCACGCCGGCAATACCGACCAGCACGCCATAGATGGCCCAAACGGCGATATAGACCTGCGACAGTTCGATGCCGAGCAGCGTCACCCCGCGCGGATTCATCGAAGCGGCGAGAACCGCCTTGCCGGCGCGCGTCCGGTTCACTAGGAGCCAGAGCAGGCCGATGGCAAGCCAGCACACCAAAGCGGTGAAAATCTCGTTCGACGGCGTGCGCACGCCGGCGATCAACACTACGCCTTCCACGATCGGCGCCACGGTCTTTGCATTGTTGGTATAGAAATAGGCGATCAGCTCCTGGATCATGATGCCCCAGAGCAGCGTCGCCGTGAGGATGAAGATCTCCTTTTCTTCCTCGCGGATTTTGCGGGTGTGCTGCAGCGGCCGCACGATCAAGAAATAGGTCAGCAGCGAGGCGGCAAAGCCGACGGCCACGCCAAGCGCCGCCCCGACATAAGGTCCGACATGCAGATCGTTGCCGGCGGCCCAGGCGGCGACAACGGCGGCAACCATGAGCGCGCCATGCGATAGATTGAGCACACCGGAGACGCCAAAAATGAGCGCGAAGCCCATCGCGCCCAATGCGTAAAGCGAACTGATCGCAAAGCCGTCGATCAGGATTTGCCAGAACAGCATCGGTCAGATCCTGACAAGGCCGCAGGTTGTCCGCGCGCCAGCGGCAAGCGATCGCATTCGGGGTGTGGAGGACGGGCCGCGCAAAGTCCCGCTCACTTGCTCGGCTCCCTCAAGTTTTCTCCCCGCGTGCGGCCGCAGGCGGGGAGAGGCACGAAAGCGCAGTCGATCATTCCTTCGTCAGTTGGCCGAGCCGATCTTGATGAAACTCGGGAATTTCAGCTTGCCATTGGCTACGCCGGCCGGCCACAGGTTGACCTGCTTGCCGCTCTGCCATTGCAGCATCAGGCCGGTGATCGTGCCGGCGCCGATCTTGAGAGCGTGCGGGTAGGGGGTATCCCTGCCCTTGAACTCGACCTGGCCGATCGTGCCCACGTAGTTGGTCTTTTCCAGCGCCTCGACCAGCTTGTCGGGATCGGTCGAACCGGCTCGCTTGATCGCATCGGCGATGTAATAGACCTCGTCATAGGCGGTGTAGCCGCAATAGGACGGGAAATTGCCGTAGCGTTTCTTGAAGGCGGCGACGAATGGCAGCGTCTTCGGCGTCACAGCCACATCCGGTCCGGAGAAGGCCTGGTACAGCACGCCTTCGACCGCGCCGTTGGTGTCGTTCCAGAAGCTGGAATTGCTCGCCTGCGAGGAAATGCCGAACATCGGAATCGGCACTTGCTGTTGTTTCCACTGCACCGTCGGTTGCACGCCGACATGGGAAATGCCGGTGATGATCACATCCGGCTTTTCACCCTCGATCTTATTGAAGATCGGCGTGAAATCCGTCGTATCGGGGGAGACGCGGATGTGGTCGAGGACCTTGAGCCCGATATTCGGCAGGCATTTCAAGTATTCGGCATCGAGCGGCGTCGTCCAGGCCGCGTCTTCGCTCATGACGACGGCGGTCTTCATCTTCAGCTGGTCGACCAGAAGATCCTTGGCCGCTGCACATACGGCATCGGCAATGCTGGTCGAGGTCGCATAGCCGTGGAACGTGTATTTGAGGTGGTCGTAATCCTTGGCGATATTCTGGGTGATGACGTCGGAGGCGGCGCCCGGCGTTATCATCACCGTCTTCAGGCGTCCGGTCCAAGGCTGGAGCGCCAGCACGACCTCGCTGACGTAGCTGGCGATGACGGCATTGACGTGATCCTCGTTCACCGCCCGCTGGAAGGCGCGAACCGATTCCGCGGCTGACGAGTGATTGTCGTAGGAGAAAATCTCGATCTTGCGACCGTCGAGACCGCCGGCGGCGTTGATCTCGTCGGCAGCAAGCTGGGCGGCGAGCGGGATCGACGAGCCGGCGACAGCCTGCGCTTCGGCGATGACGCCAATCTTAATCGGCCCGGAGGTCTGCGCGGAGACGCCCAGGGGGGCGAGCGCAAGGCTGAAGACCGCGCATCCGAGCAGCCACGGACGTGCTGCGCTCTTGGTGCTGTTCATGTCGTTCCTCCCATTTTTGCCGCAGGAATACAGCGCAGCCGCGTTGCGGGGCGCGTACCACGAGTTCGCAGCCGAGGTTATAGGAATGAGTGCCGGGTTACAAACCTCCGGTGACCGGCAGCGACGTTGCGAAGGCCTGAACGCAGGGTTTTCGCCGGCGGCGCAAATGCTGTATGAGGCGGCCGCGGAAGCGCTTCATAAGCTCAAGAAATTCAAAATTGCGACCGCCGCGGATGAAGCGTTCGCACTCCGCTGGCGCTTGCTGCTTTGTTGGCAGGCGCGGGGTCCGAGGCAAGCGCCGCACTAAACTTCGTCGAAGGCCGCGCCGATGCGCCCGAGGTAGTCGGCAAGCCGCGCGATCTCGTCGGGTTCAAGCACTGATTCCAGCCTTTGGTTGACGCGCCTGAAGGGCTTTTCGATTCGCGTCAACGCCGCGTGCCCCTGTTCGCTCAGCCGAAGCCGCCAGGCGCGTGCGTCAGCGTCGTCTCGCTCGCGTTCGAGCAGGTTCATGCGAAGCAGTCGATTTGTCATCGCGGTCACGGCGGACTCGTTGAGGCCGAGCTGATCTGCGACGACGCGCTGCGTAACGGGTTGGTCCGCCGCTACGACGACCGAGAGCACTGCTGCTTGTGCCGTCGTAATTTTGGCGGCCCGCAAGACGGCACGATCGGCCGATTTCTGAACGCGGTGCGCGGCTAGCTGCAAGCGGTGATAGAGGCGCGTTTTCGAAGCCGACATGCGATTTCATTAAGCCCGTTGCACTCGCCAGGCGAGGGCCATATACTTCATTAGTGAGGTAAATGGTAGCGCATGGATACGATCGACGTCTGGGCCCAGATCACCACAGACCGAATGGCTCGAAAGCCTTGGATGCAGCCGTTGCTGCGTTGGACCGGGCGAGCGGGCGAGGTCCTGCTTCCAACTGTCGAGTCGACCTTGCGTGCGATGAACGAAGCAGGCGTGGACATCGCGCTTCTGTCGGCCTGGTACGGACCTGAAGGCGAGCTTATCAGCAATGAGGAGGTGGATCGTCAGGTCGATTGCGCCCCAACTCGTTTTCGCGGCCTCGCGAGCGTGGACCTGACCAATCCGATGGGGGCGGTGCGCGAAATTCGGCGGCGTATCGACCGGAAGCGGTTTGTCGGCGTGCGCATTGTCCCTTGGTTATGGGACCTGCCGCCGAACGATCGCCGCTACTATCCCATCTACGCGGCTTGCGTCGATGCGGGTGTGCCGTTCTGTACACAGATCGGCCACACGGGGCCGCTCGGGCGGTCAGACACCGGTCGGCTCATTCCATATCTCGAGGACGTCATGCTCGACTTCCCCGAACTCGTGGTCGTGGGCGGGCATGTCGGGTTCCCGTGGCTCGATGAACTCACGACGCTCGCCGTGAAATTTCCCAATTTCCACGTCGACACCTCCGCCTATGCACTCCATCGTCTGCCGCAGGGTTTCGTGCAGTGGATGAAGGGCATCGGTAAGACCCGCATCATGTTCGGCACGAACTGGCCAATGTTGTCGCCGAGGAAATGCCTTGAGGGCTTGGGCGAGCTCGGGCTTTCAACGGAGCAATCCGCCGCGTTCCTCTCCGGAAACGCGCGCCGCGTGTTCTCTCTCGGATAAGACTACGGCCTTCCATGTCCGTCTACGTCGTCGCCCAACTAAAGTTCACCGACATCGCGCGTTATCGTCGGTATCAGAGCCACTTTGCAGAGGTATTCGCCGGGAGTGGCGGACGATTGCTCGTGGCCGACGAGGGTCCAAGACCGCTTGAAGGCACGTGGCCATTCGACAAAATTGTGATCATGGCGTTCGACGATGATGTGTCGGCGCTTGCCTTCCTGGAAAGCCCAAAATACCGCGAAATATCGGAAGACCGCCTAGCCGGCGCCGATACCACAGCGTTGCTGGCGAAGGGCCTTCATCCGGCAGCTAGAGTGTAAACTCCCGCGCTTGGCACCGACGTCGGAGTCAGGACGAATTGGAGCGATTTTTGCTGCGCCGCGTATAAATATTGTATTCTGCCGTTGTCGGGCGCGTGCAGTCTCTACGCGGGTGTAGCTCAATGGCAGAGCAGAAGCCTTCCAAGCTTATGACGAGGGTTCGATTCCCTTCACCCGCTCCAATTCCTTCAATGACTTAGCACAATGCCGTTCGAAATTTGAGACTCAGCCGGGCTACTTTTTTGAGACTTTTGCCCCGCTTTCGTTCTCCGCACGCATCCGCTGGCGACCTTTCAATCTGGCCGCGTCGGTGTTCCGCACCGCCTCGATATCGACCGGCGCATACGTTTTGTGGAGCGTATTCGAGCGGCCAATCGAATTCGCAAGCTTCGCTGCAAGCCCGATGGGGCCAGCGTCGCCGGCCACGGCCTCGACCACTCCTGAGCGGCGCATGTCCATCAGGCGGCGCATGTCGCCAGGGAAGGCGAGGGCGCGCACAGCGGCGAAATCGTGGGCCAGCGGTTCTCGGCCGTAAGCATTGCCCGATCTGGTCCGAAATAGGATGGCGTCGGGGTGCATCTCGATCTGCAGGTGATCGAGGTACGTGGTCACAAGCTGTTCAGTGCGCGCCGATAGCGTCCCGATGGCGGCGCGGCCGGTCTTGGTCCGCCCATCCGCCTGCCGATCAAATAGAAGGCGGCCACCACTCGTGGCACGATGCCGAGCGGCGAGGGTGCGAACGTCAACCGGCGAGAACTGCGTGTCCCACGCCACGGCAATGATGCAGGCCAAGCCGTGATGACCGTGCCGCCATGCGGACTTCACAAGTCGCACCGCTTCGCCTTCCGACCATCGCTGCCATCGAGGCGCTGGTGCCCGGTTCCGAATGCCCATTGACGGATCGGCCGAGCGCGCAACCTTCATGCCGAGCATGATCTTCCAGAATGTGCGCCATACCCTAAGGGTTTTGTGAGCCACACCGCGGCCGTGTTTCTTTTCGAGTGCTGCGCGCCACCGCGACATCATTTCGAACGTGATTGTGTCGGGGGCAACGTCGCCCCACATATCCCGAATGCGGAACCATGCCGGCCACCAGATTTTCTCGCGGGTCAGGTAGGCACGAGCGGCCCATTCAGGCGTCCGGATATAAACCTGAAACGCAGCGCCAACGGAGCCGGGCGGATAGCGTCGCACGGCCTCCGCTTGATCGCGGGAGAGTTGATCGAGATTGACCAGCGGCGGAGCTTCGCCCTTACGCACCGCTTGCCACCGCTTATTCCATTCGTCAGCAAGCGCCCAGGCTTCGGGACCGTCCGCACCGCATCGGGCGATCTGGAATCCGAGCGTGCGCATTTTTCGAGTCGGGCGCCAATAACCGCGACCCGCAATCGCCGTGTAGTAGGGAATTTTGATCCTACCCATTGAGCCGTCTCAGCCGCTCGCCGAACACTGCCTCAGCGTGCGCCGCTGTCGGTGCGGTCGTCAACTCGGGAAACAAGCGTGGGTGGCGGCGCAAGCGCCACCTGTCCACAGCTTCGACGCAATACCGTTCGGTCGTTGGGTCTGGCTCGGGAAAGCCACGCTCACGCAATGCGGACTGCCGCGCCTCAAAGTCGGGCAAAGAAAGGCCGAGTAGTTGGGCAATCGTTGAGGCCGCAACATCGCCACGCGCGGGGATATGGCGGGCCCGGCTCATCGCAAAATATCGTGACCGATGAGCGAAGGATGATTGTAGATTTTTTTCACTGCCCGCCGCTCCCACAACTCGCACCATCAACACCGAACGCGTCGAACACCACCGCCCTGTGTCGATGGCGCCGGCTGATGGGACGAATGCTGTTGCGCTGCGGGCAACGGCCAAGTGATTTCGTAAGTATTGCTCCGCTTCGCTCCGCGTCTTTCAACCAGCCGAAGGACACCGAACCACACCAACATGCGCTGCAGCTCGTAAGTCCAGCGTGAGACTACTCCCAGAAGCCCCGCCACGGTTTCATGGCTCGGCCACACGCCGCGATTCTTGTCATTATCGAACAGCAACAACAGCGTGGCCAAGTAGGCGAACGCCAAAACCCTCGTTTCATGTGCGGGAATTCGGTGAAAAAGATAGCCGGGCTCATACCCTTGAGCGCCCTTGCGGCCCAGCATTGTTGCGAGAAAGATAGGACGCTCTTTTTTCTTGACCCTCAGACCTGCGGACTCGCGCGGCTGCAACTCCCATTGACGCCCGCGAGGGCAAGGAGCGAGGGTGATCGCGAATGATAGACGCCTATGCCGTCCGCCTGCGGTCGGCCGAAACAATTCGACGCCGATACGCGTTCCGGCCGGAAACGCGTGTTCATGAAAATGATCGAACAATATTTGGTTAAATCCAAATTCAGGAACGCTGATTGCTATAACGAGATCGCCTGTGTGAATGCCGGCCTTGAGTGCCGGTGACCTTTGAAAAACCTCAACCTCCGTCGTGTCTTCGAATAGTTTGGCTTGCGGATTTAGGCGTCTCGCCATGCCGTGGAAGCCAGGCGCATTGCGCTTCGCGCGTTCCCGTTCCGCCGCGGCGGCGGCTCGTTTGGGAAAGGCGACGAGATCGGCGACCGTAACGCGACGCGTCATGACCTACCCCTGAAAGGATTAGCCGAATCGGCGGCGAGGGCGAACGGGTCATAGGGTCGGGATGATCTTTGTTCTCGCCCCAAGTGATCGTAAAAGTTGATCACCTCCACCGGCATGTCTGCCGGCGCCCGCTTTGGTCCCCACTCAATACCGAACCGCGCTCGGCCAACGTCGTCGTTCGGCGCGGGCATATCGCCGTCTGCCGGCGTCGTATCCGCATCATCGCGCGGCAGATCGGAAATCAGTTCTGAGGCGGCGGGCTCGGCACTTTCGTCGGACGCAAAAATCGTCAGCCGCTTTCCATTTCGATTGAGCGTAATGCTTTTTGGACACTCTCTCGCGCCAAGTTCAAAGCTCGAATATTCTGGATGCGCCGGTTTCTCGTCCCAGAGCTCATGGCGATCGCCGGGCAAACTGAGGCTCGCGGTGCTCACCTCCGCCGTTACGACCGTCTGATTTTGGTCGTCGATGTCTAGCGCTTGGATCCCAAAAACGCGCGCGAGGGTCATGGCGACACCGCGGGCTTGCGCAGACGGCCGTCGCGGCGCGGCGTATTCTGCGGTTTCGCCGCGGGAGTAAATAATCGCCGCAGGGACGAATAGTCGATCAGGGTTCGCCGGACGCCAGGCGCCTGCACCAACCTAATCCGCTTTTCACGGCCGAGCCTCCACAATGTAGTCAGGCCCAGTCCCGTTAGCCGCTGCGCTTCGGCGAACGTCAGCGCGATCGGCTCGCTCTCGTCGCCGCGTACGCCGCGGCCGGTAACCTCTGGTCTCGCCACTGATCGCTCCCACCGCGGAATGACGGCCGACGAACGGCCGCACCCCACGCTGAAGCAGGGGAGACACACGGTGCAAGAGGGTGCGGGATTAGTCGGGAACTGATTCCTTTCGCGGGAACATGAAACTGTGGAAAACGGTCGCGGCGTCAGACCCGAACGCGGCGCGGACCCGCGGGGCGAGGCGGCTCAGGCGCAGGTGGCGCCAGGGCGGGCGCAGGATTGACCTCGCGCATCTCCTCCGCGCCGTATTCCGCCGCCTCCCGCTGCTGCATGCTCTGCTGCACCAGTGCCTCGAGGCTGAACCCGACATTGACCGCGGTGTCGGCAAAACCGCCGATCGTTTTTATCAGCGTGTTGAGCGCGTTCACCTTGTCCCCGAGCTTGACCGACTTGAGCCTGACCACATCGCCGTCAACTTCGATCTCCCCGACCGCCGCCGAGGCGCTTGCCGGCAGCTCCGTCAATTTGCGCAGCCGCACAGCGCCAGCCTCGTCCGTCTCGAAAAGGTCCGTGGCATTTGCATCAGCGATCCGCAACAGCCTCGCTTGCATGGCCGCGAGGCTGATCCCGCTCATGCGATTAAACTCATCGCGCAAATACTCAACGCGGGCTTGAATTGCGGGCCGCCGGAATGTCCGCCACGCGTTATCCGGCTTGCGGCCGATCGCCAGGAACGCTTGCGCCATCGACATGCCAGAGGCATGCTCGCGCGCCAGCCTCTCGAACATCGGATTTTTCAGCGGCGCCGAGCCCGGCACTTCGTCGTCGCGCGGCGCGAGTTGCTGTCTCATGGCGGCATAGCTTCGATCAAATCACCTGCCCGATCACGTCACTTTGTCTGATTTGCTCCGCCCTGACAAGAACTCTTGCCCTCGCCAAGCCTTTTTGCAGCGTCGCCGTTATCCACATCGCCGGGTGTATGCTCCGGAAGGGTTAATTGACTTAAAATGGATTCTTAGAAGGGTTAGGCGGAAGTGGGCTTCCAGTTAACTGGATGCCCGCTTCCAGTTATCTGGAAGCCCGCTTCCAGTTTTTTGCCACTTATCCACACAGTGAGCGGCACCAATTTCGCCGCCAAGGCGAAGGGCCACTTCACCCAGGACCATCGCGCTAAAAGTACCGAAGCGGATTTTTTTACCGCGGGGGACGCTCGATGAGGTCGGCGTGGCTCTCGCAACGGGCGCAGAAGCTCGCGGCGCTGCCGCCCGAGGGAATTAGCGAGCGACACACGTGTCGCTTTTGCCTGCATCATGGGGGACCAGCTTCGCCGAGCGTTGACGGCGGGTGAGTTGCGCAAACAGCGGCATGGTTCCGACGGTTTCCAAACGGTGGTGATCAATGCGCCGGCGCGCGCGATGCTGAAAAGCCTGCCGCGAGCTTCGTCATGGGTGTTGCCGTCGCAACACGATCGACAACGGCCCTTAGTGCGCGATTGGATCGAGGCGAAGTGGCAACGCATCCGCGCCGTCGCCGGGCTCGCCGACGTTCACTTGCACGATCTGGGCCACACCGTCGGCACCTATGCCGGCCAATTCGGCGCCAAAGCCTTGTGCGACCTGCTGAGGCACAAGAATCTCGCCATGACCGGCCGCTACGTGAACCGCGCCGACGATCCGGTGCGCACGCTGAGTGATCACGTGGGCGAGCGGATTGCGGCGGGCCTCGCCGGCCGGAGTGCTGCCGAAGTGGTGCCCTTGAAGGTAGGAAAGTCCGCCGCGTAATAATCGGCTTCCTAGGCCTCGCCGACACCGTTTCATTGTGAAATAATCGACCTGTCGTCAGCCGAGTGATTGCGGCAGAACGATGCGCCTTTGCGCGCTGAACACAGGGCCTCCCGCCTTTGTCGGGCGGCTCACGAAATAGAACACCCTCACGGGGAATACGTGAGGCGTGCTGAGCCCTGTGTTCACGCGCAATCACCCGCCCGGCGCCAGCCGGATGCGGACGAACGCGGAGATCCCGCGTCGTGCCGATACGGGAGAGCCTGAGCTTTATAGAATGGTGAAAAAATTCCCTGCGCTGCTCGCGCTTATCATTGCGTCGATCCCGTTCATTCTGGTGGCCGAACCGAACGCCGCACCCAAGGTCAACCCGTTCGAGCAGTTCGACTCGTCGGAACCGCTTGCCGGCGCGGCGAAGCCGGCACCTCTCGCGGCAAGTTCGGATGATCCTTTTAAGCCCATTATTGATTCAGCTAATGGGGTGGCTGCGTATGAAAGCGGTGACTACACCACTGCGCTTCAGCTCCTTCGTCCGCTGGCCGAACATGGGTCGTCAGAAGCCCAATTTTATCTCGGGTTAATGTATCGGGAAGGAAAGGGCATAACGCAGGACTACGTTGAGGCGGTGAGGTGGTTCCGTCTTAGTGCAGATCAAGGTTACGCGGTCGCTCAAAGCAGTCTGGGGTTTATGTATTTTGGCGGCAAGGGTTTCCCGCGAAACTTCGTCGAGGCCGTGAAATGGTTCCGTCTGGCAGCAGATCAAGGGGCCGCCCGGGCGCAATGGGTCCTTGGACATGTTTACATGTCGGGCTGGAGCGTGCCGCAAGACTATGTCACCGCACACATGTGGCTTAATCTGTCAGCGGCACAGGGCTTTCCATTTGCCACAAAAGATCGTGACGCCGTCGCGGCCCTCATGACCGCGGCGCAGATCGCTGAGGCACACAAGCTCGCATCCAACTGGAAGCCGACGACGCATGTCGATCGAGGCATCGTTGGTCAGCCAACGTCAGGCTCGCACGCCGGCAAGATTTTGACAGATGAACCTTCCGGGTTTCAGGATGCTGCCGCCGCGTATAACAAGGGTGATTACGCAACTGCCCTTCGGCTCTTTCGTTTGCTGGCCGATCGAGGCTACAGCCCCGCCCAGAACAATCTCGGACGCATGTACTTCGACGGTCGGGGCGTGCCGCAGGGCTATGTCGAAGCGCTGAAATGGTTCCGCCTCGCTGCGAATCAAGGCGACGCCAACGCCCAGACCAGTCTCGGGGCCATGTACGTCGAGGGCCACGGGGTGCCGCAAGACTACGCCGCGGCCCTCAGTTGGTACCGTCTCGCTGCGGATCAAGGCTACGCTGTCGCCGAGATGAACCTCGGAGCCATGTACCTCAAGGGTTGGGGCGTGCCGCAGGACTCTGGCGTGACCGTGAGGTGGTACCGTCTCGCTGCGGATCAAGGCTACCCCGACGCCCAGTTTGCTCTCGGCGCTTTGTACGAAGACGGAGTCGGTGTGCCAAAGGACTTCGTTCACGCCCACATGTGGTACAATTTAGCCTATTCGCTCTATCCCGCATCGGACGCCAACAGCGATCAGACCTACGAGTTTCGCGACAAGTTGGCGAAGCGAATGAGCCCTGAGCAGGTCGCCGAGGCGCAGAAGCTCGCACGCGAGTGGAAGCCAAAATCGGCACGGTAGCATTACGGTCGCCGGCTATTCGAATGCTTCGCTGCCGTTTCATCTATTCGCTCGCCGAGCATCGAGGCGACCGCCGAGGCCGAATAAGGCCGTCCGATTGGCGTGACGTAACCACGGTGCGCTAGCTCGGCCGCGATCTTGCGCAGCGATTGAGGGCGACCGTTGGGGTTGCCGCGTAACTGCCGCGCCAGGGCGACTAACTCTTGTCCGCCTTCTCGCTCGGCGTAAGCCTTCCGGCCTTCGCACTTGCCCCGAGCCCGCCGTACGCGGTCGCGGGCGCCCTTGAGCTTGGCGACGGTCATCGCCTTGTCGAATTCCGACACCGCGCCGAGTATCTGCCGGATCAGCTTTGAGGTTGGACCGTCGTCAAGGAAGGATGACGGACTGTCCGCCGCAATCAGGGTGACGCCCAGGTCGCGCAGCATGGCAAAGCCGACCTCCTGAACCATGAGGTCGCGGGCGAAACGGTTGGCGGTCTCGACGACGATCGTGCGGACGCCATTGCCGGCGATGCGAGCGAGCAAGGCGGCAAAGCCCGGCCGCGCCTCGATCGGATCTGCGCCGCTCACCGCAGCGTCATAGAACCAATCGACGATCACCATGCCCGCCGCCTTGGCATAGTCCTCAATGGCCTTCCGCTGCCGCGCCTCGCTGTCCTTTCCGTCTCCGACGTTGGCGCCGGACGACGTGCGCATGTAGCCGATGGCTTCGACACGTTTTCCCTTATTTATCATAATGTTAGGCCAATTGCGTACTGGATTCTTGAGAATACAGTACACCGCTACCCGGAATGCGTCAAGCAATTCGCTCAATCACCGGATTTTTCGCCCAGTTTGGTCCCCCTGGTCGACTCCAATACAGCGGCGAGTGCGGCCTCGATCTGGTCGCCGTGATCGAGGCGCAGCGCGGGCGGCGCGGCGTCGCCAGCGACGGCTAGGCCGAGCGCGACGGCGCGAGCGCGCGAGCACGGGGCGACGGCGCTGTCACGGCACGGGGTCGCGCGGGTGACGCAGCTACCTTGCCATCAGTGATCGGGTCGAGACGTCCCAATCGGGCCTCGCGGTGTTCCAAGTCAGGGGCTCGATATCCACCTGATCGGCGACGATGCCGACGTATTTAAGTTCTGCGGAGCGTCGCCCGGCGATCTCATCAAAATGACCAAAGACGGTTGCGCGGCAGGGCGTTGCCCAAAGAGGATGGCAATGGTCAATGATAAATTGTCGTTCATGCCGGTTCAGCGATTCGATATCGAGATTGACCACGGGACGGTCGGTTAATTCTTTTATGGCTCGATCGTCCAACTTCTCGCTCGGCGGCAGCGGCAGCATCTCAGATTCCAGCGTGAAATACCGCGGCTCCGATTGCCGTTCGTCAGGGCTGTCGTCCGAGTCAGGCTCGTTGGTGGTGATCACCCCAATGACTTTCGCGGGCAGGCCCTTTGCGGGAAACGTTGCGCCGTCTACCGGGCCGACGATGAAGCCGAGCATGCCGCCTGCGGCCTTATATGCATCCTCGATGCTCCGGCTCGGGTAGTCGTTGACATTTGCGCGAGGTTTCCCGGCGGCCAGGGCCGACAGGTCTCGATTGAACCAGCCAATTTCACGTTCCACAGCGGCGCGCTCTAGAGGCTCTATCGCGGCGTGCTCCTGCTCGGGACTCTCGCGGCATTTGGCGAGCACGGACTTACCGGATATTCCCCAGGCCTTGCATGTGCGCTCGCGCTGCGCCGCGCTCGGATCATCTGCTCTAGCGCCGAACCACGCAGCGAAACCCGCGACCACCAGAATGGCAACTACCCCGGCCTTCAGGAACGCCCTTTGAGGCGCAGCGCCGGCGGCGCTGGGGCGGCACCGCCTCGCCGTGATCGGGAGGCGCAGTTGCTCCAGCACCGCTGGCAGCGCTTCCGGCGCCGGCGCTTCTGGCGCGGCTGGCGGCGACACTCCGAGGCGCAGGCTCAATTTTTGGCGGCTCTCCTGCTGGAACGCCAGCGCCTTGTTGAACAGTCCCACCGCCGCCTGGTAGCTCCGCGCCTGGTTCACCGCCGCCAACTGCGCCCGCGGGCTTAGCTTCTGGTTCTCCGCCAGCGCCTTCCACCGCGCCAGTTCTTCCTCCGCGAATTGGAGCTGCTGTTCGAGGCTCGGCGGCTCGTAGTTCATCGTTGACCTCCGGCGGCAATTCGGCTTCGGCCTTTCGTGCTTCCAGCACGACGCGATCGCCGCCATAGTCGGCCTCATGAGGCGGCGTCTCCACCTCAGCAATGCGGTTTTGCCTGCGCGATCGCCAATCTTTTCCGCCGGCCCCCACCGATTAAAATCGCAAATTTGCGGATTTGCCAAGCCGACGCCAACCGGCGCTGGTCGCCGTGATCGAGGCGCAGCGCGGGCGGCGCCTTGTGCAAATTTGCGCAAAGTTCCAGATCGGTGCGCTCGCCTTGGCGTATCCTCACCAATCGCGCCGCGGCGCGGGCCGGCGAGGCGGGCCGGCCCACTGTGAGTGTCAACTTTCGCGTCCATAAGGTCAGTTTCGGGCGCCGAAAAAGTCTCAACTTGCGTTGATATGAAACGGCTTTACAACTGCCTTCCAAGCTTATGACGAGGGTTCGATTCCCTTCACCCGCTCCAACCTCCGCTGCTTCGCAGCTTCGGTCGGCAGGCCAGTTGGGTCTTGCGTCGGATCGTCCCGAAGGGCATGAGACGGCGCCGTAGGAGTGTAGCTCAATGGCTAGAGCACCGGTCTCCAAAACCGGGGGTTGGGGGTTCGAGTCCCTCCACTCCTGCCAGTTCAGGTGTCGGCTTTAGGGATCAGGCATCAGGCACCGATCGGCATAAAGCGAACCTAGGCCCGTTCCCGATCCGCGACCCCCCGATAACTTGACGCTGCGCCCGGCCGGCAGTAGGAAGCATCCATCGTCAGCGGCCCGGTAACGGACATCCGCGGCGAACATTCCCCAAAAAGGATCGCCGTGTCGGTCTCCTCCTTAAAGGTGGGCGGGGAATGCCTATTTGGATCGAGCGATGGCGAAGATCAGTCCATTCAAGTTCCTGCAGGAAGTGCGCGCCGAGGGACAAAAGGTCACTTGGCCGACGCGCAAGGAGACCACGGTCACCACGATCATGGTGTTCGTGATGGTCGCTATCACGGCGATCTTTTTCCTGCTTGCGGACCAAGTCATGCGGATCGGCGTCAGCTTCCTGCTCGGCATCAACTCTTGAGCGCTTTCCATTGACCGCGTTTGAAAATTCATGATCTGGAATTGGTGACATGACGAGCCGATGGTACGCAGTCCACGCCTACTCGAATTTCGAGAAAAAGGTGGCCGAATCGATCCGCGAGCAGGCGAAACAGCGCGGCCTGTCGCCACTGTTCGAGGAAATCCTGGTGCCGACCGAGAAGGTCGTCGAAGTTCGGCGCGGCCGCAAGGTCGACGCCGAGCGCAAATTCTTCCCGGGCTATGTCCTGGTGAAAATGGAGATGACGGACGAAGCCTACCACCTGATCAAGAACACCCCCAAGGTGACCGGCTTTCTCGGCTCCGACAACAAGCCGATGCCG
>JBEKWO010000059.1:0-21575 GCA_049512975.1 Xanthobacteraceae bacterium
AAGCTCGTCTTCCCAATTCGACGTTGTGCCTACCATGGTCGGCCCTCCAAAAGCCGACCACCCATGAATCATTGAAAAACTGATTTGGGAATCCCGTGCCGCTAAAAATCTGCCAAAGTAGTGCTAGATCGGGATGACTTATCTTCGAATCGTCATCCCGCTCTAACTTCTTGTTTTATCGCGCGTCCGGACGGAAAACCGGTTTCCACTTTTCCTGGACGCGCTCTAGTGTTCCTGCGCGAGGCGCGAAAGCGGGCGCGGTGCCACGGGGCATCGGATGACAGGACCGGCAGTCGTAAGAAGCAGGCGGCGACAACGGCGTATCGCCTGGCGACGCCCGGCGGTCGCCATGACTGTGCTTGGCGCGTTGGCGCTCGCCGGCTGCGGGTCTTTCGGCAATTCGTCGTCCGAGAAGGATGAGACCGTCTATACGCCGTCGCAATCCAATCTGACGTCGCTGACCGAGGTCATTGAAAAGCATCCCGACGATCCGCAAGCCTACAATGTGCGCGGCTCGGTCTTTGCCGAGACCGGGCACCCCGAACAGGCGCTTGCCGATTTCACCAAGGCGATCAGCCTCGATGCCAATTACGCGCAGGCCTATGCCAACCGCGGCCTGCTCTACCGCCAAGCCGGCAAGCCGGATCTGGCGCTGGCCGACTACAACAAAGCGCTGGCGATCGACGGCTCCTACGCATCCGCCTATGTCGGCCGCGGCATCGTTTACCGCCAGCAGGGCCGCGGCGTACAGGCGCTCGGCGACTTCAACAAATCCATCGCGCTCAAGCCCGACGATCCGCAGGCCTACTACAATCGCGGCCTGCTCTATCAGGGCCAGCATCAGGACCAATTCGCGATCGACGACTTCACCACGGCCATCGGGCTCGCCACGCAGAAGGCGGAGCCGCGCGTGGCGCGGGCGCTCAGTTACCTCGCGGTCGGCGACGCCAAGTCGGCGGCAGCCGATCTCGACGACGCGGTGCAGATGCAGCCTTTGAATCTGCAGGCCTGGACCAGCCGCGGACTCGCTTACGAGCGCCTCGGGCAAAAGGAGAAAGCGGCGGGTTCCTACGCCAAGGCGCTCAACATTAACGAAAAATACGAGCCGGCGCGCACCGGCTTTGCCCGCGTCGGCGGCAAGATCGGGCAGTCGTATCAGACGTTCTAGGGCGTGGACCCATTAGCGCGCGGCCTTGATGGTGGGAGCCTGAATCCACCGCGGCAGAGGTCAATGCTTTCATTTTACTTCCGCTGCTGGGATACAGCGAACATAGGCGGATTTTCTCCTGGCTTGACCCTGGTGGCGATTGACCCAAATCGGTCCTCAATCCGTGGGCTACAGGCTGCCCGAGTGGTCAAAATTGCTCAGACTACCTTCTCGGACTGTGACAACCTCATACTACTAGGAGACTCACGAACGTGAGACCCGTTGGATCGTTGCCACAGCGCAAGGCCTGGAAACCGACGTCCGGTTTCGTAAACGACTGATTTGTAACAAAGGAGTTTTGCAGTCTCGGTTTTGGAATTCAGTTTTAGTCCGGGCGTGTCTCCAAGCAATGAAGTTGGGACACGGGTGGGGACGACAGAATGACCATCGAATATTCGCCATCGAGTGCGAGTGCGCCGCTGAGCGTCATTTTTGATACGGGCGGGCGCCGTACTGTCGCTAGCTATGAATTGGAATTGAAAAGACACAGGCGCACTGAAAGCGGGCTGCGGCAGGAACTTGCCCAGGAAGAGGCTCTGCTGTGCCAAAAGGAAGGGTTAATCCAGCGACAGACGGTCTTGACCCAGGAGTCCGATCACCGGCTGTTGAACGGCCTTCAAATGATCGTAAGCCTGCTTTCACTGCAAAGCCGGACGACGGAGAATGCCGAGGTGGCTTCGCAGCTGGCCTCCGCGGCCGATCGCATTGCCACGATCGGAAGCATTCACCACCGTCTCCACTCGTTCGATGGCGTGGAAACCTTTGCGATCAAACAATTCCTTGACGATATTTGTCGCGATTTTTCCATCATGCTGTCCTCGGAGTACCCAAAGCGGACCGTTGTCGCGGAAGGGATCGAAATCGAGTTACCGGCCGTCACGGCCATTCCGCTCGGCTTTATCGCCAACGAACTGATCACCAATGCCGTCAAATACGGTACCGGCCGGATCACGGTCAGCCTCGAACCCAATTCCGAAACGGGCTACGCGCTGTCCGTTGCCAACGACGGACCGGCTTTGCCGCAGGGATTTGATCCAGCCAATCGCAAAGGACTAGGAATGCGGATCATCCAGTCTTTTGTCAAACAGATCGGTGGTGAACTGCGGATCGGCAGAGACGATAGCAACCAGGGCGCGCGATTTACGGTGCTGTTCTCTTGAGTGCCTAAGGGAAGTGGACGATGATGAAAGCGATCGCATTAACGCGGGGGGCGTCGCACAGTTGCGTAGCATGGTGATCTCACGTTTTGGCTTGCTGACAATGCGATGGCAAACCGGACCTTCCCGCTTCGCGGCTTCACCCCTCAAGAAAGTGACCGAATGCGGCCAGCGGCTGAAGACGGTCGCAGATGATCTTAGTAATCGCCAGCATGGGCATCGAGAGGATCCCGCCCGGAATACCCCACATCCAGAACCAGAAGACAAGCGAGATGATGACGAGGACGGGATTGAGGGTGAACCGTCTAGCCAGAAGCATCGGCGTTAGAGTCTCGCCCTCAATCAAATGAAATCCAAAATAAAGTCCCGCAGGAAGCAACGCTTGCCAGAGCGTGTCATGAGTCAACAGGCCAGCGAGAAGAAAGATCAGCACGCCTAAAGCAGTGCCGAGGATCGGCACATAGTTCAGCAGAAAGGCTACCGTCCCCCAGAGGATCGGGTCGCCCACTCCCGTGAGCCACATCGCCAATGCCGTAGTAATACCTACTGCTGCGTTCATGATCGTGATCGTGACCAAATACGCGGAGACGTCGCTTTCTATTTGCTGTGAGATTTCCACGACCTGGCGCTTACTCTTAAAGCGCGGCAGTATCTCGACGAGGCGGTGCAGGAAAATATCGCCGGACACGAGAAGGAAAAAAAGAAACAGCACCGTCAGGAAGAGCCCGCTGGCAAAGTGTCGGGTTCCAGTGAATAGCTTCATCAAAAGAGTTGCACCTCGCTCCGAGACGGCGCCGTTTGGAGATGGTCCCGTTTCGCCAATATCCTCCACCTGCTGCAAAAACCCTTGCAGCGTGTTGATGGGTGCTCGCATGAAACTTAGCCGTTCCTCAAGCCGAGGAATGCCATCCGGAAGCTTGGCGGCCCAGGTGCGGGCCGGGCCTGAAATGGCCGTACCCAAGCCGACGATCATTCCGAATAGCGTAAGGATCAGGAGTAGCGCTGCGAGTATTCGCGGTACATGCAACCGCTCCAATACGCGCAAGGCTGGCTGCAGCAGGAGCTTGAGAACAATAGCGAAGACCAATGGCAACACGATTTCGCTCACGACATAGGCTGCCGCCAGCAAGGCAAGGACGAATAGACCACCAAGGAATATGACTTTTGGATCTGAGGGCAGAGGCAGGCCCTCCGGCACTTCTGCCGGGGTCACGACCTCGGTCGTCTGATCACTAGGTGCCATGTTCAATACCGCTGAACCGCATGTTGGCTGTGGTGACCGCTACGCAGATCGCCTCGGCATCAACGGCATCGCTCTCCTCCCGAATCGTCGGGGCCTTAACGCCGCCGGAGGAGCCGTCCACGCATCATGAGCGGAAGTCGTCAGCCTCATTCTATCACCCCGTCAACGCCGCAGAGAAAAAATGAGGTTAGTCCTTCTCCGCAAAGCACCGCCTTGCCCTCCGTTCTTGCGACGCAGTCATCCCGGCAGCCCGAGCCAGCGCCTTGGCCTGCACCATACCCAACTGGCCCACATAGGCACGGACCGTTGCGCAATTGATGTGCGAAGATTCGCTCCGGGCTGCCTGACCCGAATTTTGGTAAGCGTGATATGGCTTGGCCGACGCCGGACTCCCGGCTGCGACGAAGATCAGTATGAGCAGCGCAGCTTTCATCCAGGTCTCTCTCTAAGAGGCGCTGCGTGCGCGCCAACTGCGTCAGGCTGGAATTTAGCCACCTCGCTTGTGCGTGCGAGAGATTGGCTCGGTCCACAGCGGAGCACGCGCTGCGTGTGAAGAACTTTATTGGATGGCGGTTTCGCTTCGGTAGACGTCACCTGGGCGCCCCTCTCTCGCCTGAGCGCAGCAATGCGTTCGGGTCACCAAACACCTCGCCTGCGACCCCAGTATCCGCCGCCGCCGCCAAACAGCAGCAATAATACAACGATGATGAGGATCAATTCCATGGGAAGTCCCCGTTGATGGTGATGGCCTTATTTGCCG
Source organism: Xanthobacteraceae bacterium (assembly GCA_049512975.1). Lineage (GTDB taxonomy): Bacteria > Pseudomonadota > Alphaproteobacteria > Rhizobiales > Xanthobacteraceae > BOG-931. The sequence goes on from JBEKWO010000059.1 coordinate 4,368, forward strand.
CGCACTGCATCCTTCAATCCACCGATCGCGTTTTGCACCTTGCCGGCAGCCTGGTCGGCCTTGCCGTCGGTTTCCAGCTTCTTGTCGCCGAGGACTCTCCCGGCGGCTTCTTTCACGGCCCCCTTGGCCTGCTCTGCGGAGCCTTTGATTCGGTCTTTATCCATTGCCGTATCCTCGCTGTTTTATTTGTTGGGTCGGGCGGGACGCTCGCCGTCCCGATGCTCGGCAGAATGCGCGCTTGGTATTCTTGAAGTCTGTATAGAATTGACCAGTGCGGGTTGTTTTACCGGCGAAGGTCCCCGTCCCATTTCGCCTTCGAGGCTTGGATGAAAACTGCACTGCTCATACTGATCTTAGTCGCTGCCGGTCGAGCGTGAGCTATTTTGCTCAGAGTCCGGACGAACATAGGCGTAGCCTTTCTAAACGACACGCCAACGCGAACCGAGCGCGGTTGAAAGTATGGACGCTTCATCAAATTGGCCCCGCAATCGGCTTTTGCTCGCGCTGCCTTCCCGCAATCTCAAGCGGCTTATGCCGGAGCTTGAGTTCATTCGCTGCCAACGCGCGCAGGTCCTGATGGACGCCGATAGTGCGCTCGACCATGTATTCTTTCCCGATAGCGGTGTCGTCTCGGTGGTGGCGGTTTATGCGGACGGCAGTATCATTGAGATGGCAACGATCGGAAGGGAGGGCTGCAGCGGTGTGCAAGCCATCTTGGGAGCCAAGCGCTCCTCAGTCCAGCTTCTCGTCCAAATCCCGGGGAGCGCCACGAAGATGTCGCGTGCGGCGTTTACACGGGCCATGCGGTCAATGCCGTCCTTCAAAAGTGTCATGGACGCTTACGTGCAAGCCTTTCTCGAACAGGTCATGGTGTCAGTAGCGTGCAACGGTGCACACAACCTCAAGCAGCGGTTAGCACGTTGGCTGCTCATGATGCGTGACCGCAGTGACGATGACGCGCTCCCGATCACTCAAAGCCTGCTCGCGGAAATGCTGGGAGTGCAAAGGCCGACCATCACGAATGCTGCCCGGGAATTCGAACGTGCCGGTTTGATTAAACGCGGCCGGCGGCAAGTGACGATAGTTGATCGCCAGGGCCTCACGGAGACATCTTGCGAATGTTATCAATTAGTCCGGACGCGCCTCGCTTTTCACCTTCCCAAAACCTACGCGTGATATTGTCGCTCCAGCGTGTCAGTAATATACATTACCGACACATACCCTAAATTAGCTCACAATCGCTCCGCAGGCGGGGCAGAATCGACTCTTGCTGTCGAGGATGAGCCCCGTCATCAGAAGGTGCGCGGGAGAACCGGCCGTGAGGGAAGTCGACCCACTGGATCTCGTAGAGACGATCCGTGAAGGCCTGCTCGTGCTCGATCCCGACCTAAGGGTTCGGTTTGCGAATCGTTCCTTTTGCGACACATTTACAGTCACTCAAGAGAATACGGTCGGCCGGAAGCTCTATGAGCTCGGCAACGGGCAATGGGACATTCCCGAGTTGCGCTCCTTGATCGAAACCATCCTTCCCGAACGTGAGACGATCGAGGCCTTCGAAGTGGACCGCGTCTTCCCGTCGATTGGACGACGGGTAATGGTGCTCAATGCGCGGAAGGTCTACCGGGCCGGCAACCACACAAACCAGGTCTTGCTGGCGATCGAAGACGTGACCGAGCAAAGGAGACTCGAGCACGAGCACGCGGTTGCGCACGAGCGTATCGCGGCGCTGCTGCAAGAGCTCGGCCACCGGATCAAAAACAGCCTGCAGATTATTGTTTCCATGGTCAGCCTGGAAGCGCGAAACCACAAAAGCGGCGAGGGCAAGGCGGCGCTTGAGAGGGTGTCGCATCGCATCGCCGCCCTCGGGCGCCTCTATTCCATGCTAGGGGAAACCAATTCGGTTGAACAGGTCGATGCGGCGAGCTATCTGGAGGCATTGTGTCGCGATCTAATCGAGTCAGTGCAAAAAGAGAATGGCACCACCATCGCGCTCAAAACCGACATCGAGAGCGAACCCCTGCCGGTCGATCGCGCGATTCCGCTCGGGCTCATTGTGAACGAGCTCGTAACGAATGCCATCAAATATGCGTTCCCGAGCGAGACAAGGGGCATGGTCGTGGTGACGCTAAAGCGCATTCCGGGAGAGCTTCGCCTGACGGTCTCCGATGACGGCAAGGGGGTCGATCCTCGACGCTCGGATTCCGGGCTCGGCGGCCGGTTGGTCGACACCTTTGCGCGACAGCTCGGCGGCCAGGTCGCGCGGGAAAGCGGCGACACGGGAACCATTGTGTCTCTGACGTTGCCTTCGCGTGAAGCCTCGTACGATCTACGCGCGTGAGGGGTATCCCCCGCGACAAGGAGGGCCGGCAATGAAACGGAAGGGAAAGCTCCCGTTCGATCCCAAAGTGTTTCTCTCGAAAGTAAACGGCGGACGAGCCGTTTCCGATTATCGGAAGGATCAAACTGTCTACACGCAGGGCGAACCCGCAAATTCTGTTTTCTACATTCAGAGCGGCAAGGTCAAGAAGACCGTCGTCTCCGAGCAGGGGAAGGAAGCCGTGGTCGCACTTCTGGGAACCGGCGATTTCTTTGGGGAAGGGTGCTTGACCGGACAGCCGCTGCGTCTGACAACCGTCTCCGCTATGACGGATTGCGTGATTGTGCAAATAGCAAAGGCAGACATCACCCGCGTGATCCACGAAGAGCCGGCGTTTGCCGAGCTATTTATCGCGCACCTCTTGGCTCGCAACAGTCGTGTCGAGGCGGACCTGGTTGATCAATTGTTCAACTCGAGCGAGAAACGGCTGGCGCGGATCCTTCTGCTTCTGGCGAATTTTGGCAAGGAAAGTCGGCCAGAGCCAATCATAGCGAAAATCAGCCAGGAGACACTGGCGGAGATGATCGGAACGACGCGATCCCGCGTGAGTTTCTTCATGAACAAATTTCGCGAATTGGGTCTTATTGATTACAACGGCCACATTGAAGTTCACAGTTCCTTGTTGAACGTGGTTCTCCACGAGCAACCGCAGATTAGGCGCGAAAGCGTTTGACGACTTTGAGAGCGGCGAACTGCCCCACGTTCGCAGTGCCACCAAGCGTCAACGGAAATAGTCATAATAGTGGCTGGTTTTGAACTTCACAGTGAGCGGCTTTGCCGTGGAGAGGTTTGAGCCGGGCAATCTAGGTGAGCAATTTTGAACAGACGGCTACTGCCAAGAAGCGCAGGCGAGTCTTGGGATGTTGGGGCACGCGAGGGTGCCCGTGGCCACTGTGATGTTTGCGGGTGGATTTCCCTCCCGGTGAGGTATCCCATGTCTGCATTTGAGCGCTTACTGGTGCCCGGCTTCACTGAATTGCCCGTGTGTCGGTGCGGGAAAGATATGCACACCGCAAGCATCAACCTATTGCCGGAAAGAATCGACACACATATCCGCATCTACAATTGTTCTGCGTGCCACCATGAGATGCGGCTTACTGTTTGGGGTGTCGACGCAGTGACTTGAGTCGGTCTCAATTGGCAGCCTCTCGCGGATTTTGAACCTCAGGCTCGATGTCGATCAATGCGGGCGGACGGATGGTTCGTCCAGATCGCCGGCGAGGAAACGGGCGACGGCATGCAACGCGCCATGCTTGTCGAGATCTTCATGGCCGCCGTCGAGGAAACGCACGAAGTGCTTCGGCGCTTTGGTCAGCTCGAACAGCCGCTCGCCCATCGTGTAGGGCACGAGGTCGTCATGCACGCCGTGCAAGATCAAGACCGGCGCCGTGATTTTTCCGATCCGCGCATCGGAACGGTATTGATCCTTCATCAATAGCCCGACCGGCATATACCAATAGCGCGTGGCGCCGACCGCGGCCGCGGACGTGAACGGCGCTTCCAGAATCACGCGGCCCACCGGTTTTTCCGCCGCCAGCGCCACCGCGACGCCGGAGCCGAGCGATTCGCCCCACAACACCAGCTGCTGCGCCGGGTAACGCGCGGCGGCAAAGGCGTAGGCGGCCTCGGCATCGGCGATGAGGCCGGCTTCGGTCGGCGTTCCGCTCGTGCCGCCGTAACCGCGATATTCGAGCGCAACGAGGCCGGCGCCGTCGCCTATGAGTCGGCGAAAGCGTTCGACGCGATAGCGCAGCGCGCCGCCGTTACCGTGGAAGTAAAGGACGACCGGCTTGCCGTCGCGCGGCGCGACATGCCAGGCGATGCTGTGTTCGCCGTCGGACGCCGTCAGCGTCACCTCCTCGGCCTCGGCCAGGCTGGCCTGCGACGGCGCCGTATGGATCGTTTCCGGGAAATACATCAGCGAACGCTGCGCGATGTAGAGCAGCAGCGCCGCGCCGAGATATAGGCAGAGCACGACGACGGCGATGCCTTTGAACGCCATCATCGCGTACGGTACCCAGACCGCGCGCGGCCACGGCCACGCGCGGGCGGCAAGTTCACGACCGCAGGCCGCGGCGCGCCCAACGAACGCCCACGCTTCGTCGGCGCGGTTCGCGACGCCGCCGGCTCCTCTCGCATCGCCGATCTTCGCCTCGCGCCGAAATGAGAGGGAGCGCAGCATCAAGTTTCGTCCCTATTGTCGCGTGACCGCATCCGCACTGTGATACCGGCCTGTTGCCGCTTCGTTGTGACGCGTGACCGAACTTGATCGCACTTGATCGCACTCGGCGATCGCGGGATCACAAAAACAAACCGGCCGGCTTAGGCAAGCCGGCCGGTGCAATTCACATCATGCCGCGCGATCAGGGACAGACCTGGACGGTCCGCCATTGATAGCCGACGCCTTCAACCCAAACCCGGTGGTGTCCCCAATGGCAACCGGGCGCCAGCTGGGCGTAAGCGGGGGGCGGCGGATAGGCGCCGGGCGGCGGTGGGTAATACGCGCCCGGAGGCGGTGGCGGATAATACGCGCCCGGAGGCGGCGGCGGCGGATAGTAGCCAGGCGGAGGCGGTGGCGGAGGGCTGTTGGCGATGGCGCTGCCAATCACCGTGCCTGCGACCACGCCGCCTAGTATTCCGGCGCCGACCACGCAGCCAAAACAACCGGCGTTTGCCGGGGCGGGGGCAGCCAATGCGGCAAAGCCGATGCCCGCGGCGCCGACAAGCGCAACCAGCGACTTGTGCATGTGTTCTCCTCGTGTGACCGGCCGGGCGCCGATCCGGGAAGTGAATAAGCGGAAGTCCCCGTAAACCCCCGAATTCCTCGCCGCCTCCGTCACTCTTAAACTGCGACTATTTGGCGGAAGTTTGGTGCGAAAAGGCGTGGCGCACCGAAATTAAGGCGTCCCCCCGAACACCGGGGGGACGATTTTCGCCGTGAATCCCGCAGCCTGCTCAGTAGCAGGCGTGGGCCCAAGCATAGCCGTTCCAAACGCGGCGGCAGCCAGGGCCGTAATAGGGATACGGTCCGTAGGGGTAGCGGTAGTAACCGTAGGGGTAGTAGCCGTAAGGGCCATAGGCGCCGGCGGCCAATGCACCACCGATGATGGCCCCGCCGATAAAGGGACCCGGGCCCCAGCCCCAACCGCCGCGCCACCCGTAACCCCAGCGTGCGTCCGCAGTGCTTGCCGTTGCCAGCGCGGTCGCACCGATCGCCGCCACCGCGATAAGGGTAGTCAGAATTTTTCTCATGGCATCACCTCGAAACCATCCTCTGTTCTACTCAGCTTCAAAACCGACCCCTGTCGCCTAAGTTCCCATTTGTTGGTGAATGTGGACTGAACAATCGTGCCTGAATATGGCCATCATTCCCCACCGAGCAGCGATCGGCTGACCGCTGCATCGCTGACTTACGCCATTGGCGACATCCACGGCTCGCTGGGCAAACTGCGCAGGCTGATGGAACGCTGCGCGCGCCACGCGCAGGGACGACCGACGACATTCGTCTTTCTCGGCGATTACATCGATCGCGGACCGGAAAGCGCCGGCGTGGTTCGCTATGTCATCGAGCTGCAGTCGCGGTTGCCCGAGCAAGTCATCGCGCTGAAGGGAAACCATGAAGCCGTCGCGCTGGGCGTCGTCGACGGGACAGCGTCGGCAGACTATTGGCTCAACCTCGGCGGCGCGGCAACGCTGCGCAGCTATGGCGTCGACAGGGCCCAGGCGCTGCCCGCCGAGCACGTGGATTGGCTGCGTTCGCTGCGGTCGAGCTACGACGATGGCCGCCGCTTTTTCGTCCACGCCGGCATCGATCCGGAAAAACCGCTCGATGCGCAACGCGAGCATGACATGCTCTGGATCAGAGAACCGTTTCTCTCCGACCAGCGCGACTACGCCCGCCTCATCGTGCACGGTCACACGCCGCTCGCGAGCGGCACGCCGGACCTGCGCGGCAACCGGTTGAACCTCGATACCGCAGCCGTGTTCGGCGGCCCGCTGACGGCGGCGGTGTTTGCCGAGATGGAGACCGCGCCGATCGCGTTTCTGCAAACGACGTGAGGGAGATTTGCAGAGTGTTTGCGGCCGACGGGTACGGCTATTTTTGCTGTGCCCCGCAGGGAGTTGGCAGCGCACATGCGACAATACGTCGCAGGTCCGCTGCGACCGTTGGTAAGCAGGGATGCCGTCCTCAACCGCGGCTGCCGCGGCGGCTAATGTTTCACGGCGATTCGAAGATGGGGTGCCCGTGCAGCACAAGTCGGCAAGACCGCAGCGAAAGACCGCGGCATTGCGGCCGCCGCGGTCGAAGCGCAGCGCACCAATCCAAAAACGCCGCAGCATGGACGAGCCGAAAACGCCGAAGCCGCGTTCGGGCGCGGTCGCGCTGCGGCTTGCAGCGGAAGTCGCGCGGCTCGCCGCCGAACTCGAAGCCTCGCGCGCGCACATCAGCGAACTCGAGGCAAGGGTCGACGTCGACCCGCTCACCGAGACGCTCAACCGCCGCGGCTTCAAGCGTGAACTCAAGCGCTCCCTCGCCTACGTGAAGCGCTACGGGGTGAGCGCGGCGCTCGTCTATCTCGACCTCGATCAGTTCAAGCCGGTCAATGACCGCTATGGCCACGCCGCGGGCGACGCCGTCCTCAAGGCGGTCGCTGCGACGCTCGTTCGTCACGTGCGCGCTTCCGATGTCGTCGCGCGCATCGGCGGCGATGAATTCGTCGTGCTGTTGTGGAACGTCGATGCGGCCGCCGCCGCGAGCAAAGCCGCCGCACTCGAAGCGGCGATTGACGCGACGCCGGTGCGCTGGAAAAGTTCGACGCTGGCGGTCGGAGCGTCGGCGGGCGTGGCATTGCTGGCTCCGTTCGACACGCCCGCCGCGGTGCTCGCTCGCGCCGACGCGAAGATGTACGCCCGCAAAAGCGCGCGGCGGCAGCGATCGCTCGCCGGCTTTGCCGGCGCCGGCTCATGACAGGAGGCTAGGCGATGATATCCGGGGTCAGCTGGTCTTCGATGAAGGTAATGCGATCGCGCAATTGCAGCTTGCGCTTCTTCAGGCGCTGAACCTGGATGATGTCGGCGCCGGGAGAAACCTGCAGCGCCGCGATCGCGGCGTCGAGGTCGCGATGCTCCTGCTGCAGGCGCGCAAGTTGCGCCCGCAGCTCGCGTTCTTCCTCTTTTGTCATCGCCGCCTTGGTCGCGCCGTGGTTCCGCCTCGGGCGCCCCTTGGGCACGGTCTTAGGCAGGTAAGTCGCTATGGATTATCGCGTTTTGGTCGGCGCCCGACAAGCCCGCATGGCGGCGGTGCACAGCAGGGGATTTTCGCCGCGCGGCAAAAGGAGTATCTTTCCGGGCGGTCAAACCGGTGTAGCGTTCCCGCACAGGGGGTCATGACACGCAAGGAGGCTGCCATATGGCGATCGAATCGCATCTTGCAGAACTCGAAAGACGGCACCAAGCGCTGGAGCAGGAAATCAGCGAAGCGCTAACCCACCCCGCGACGGACGGTTTGAAGGTCGCGGAACTCAAACGGCGCAAGTTGCATGTCAAGGACGAGATCACGCGGCTGAAGCAAGACGCGGTGCTACATTAATCGACGAGATTGGGTTGTTCCCGCCCCGTCCCTTCCCGCCAAGCGGGGAGGCGTTAGAGGTTTTTTCGCAACAGTAAATCAGCATCCCGCCTCGCGCGGTATGGGTAGAGGCGCCTACACCGCCTTCGCCGTCTCGCGCAGCTTGAATTTTTGAATTTTTCCGGTGCTGGTCTTCGGAATTTCCGTGAACACGATGTGGCGCGGGCATTTGTATGCGGCGAGCTGCGAGCGGCACCAGGCGATCAGCTCCTCGGCGGTGGCGCTGGCGCCCGGCTTGAATTCGACGAAGGCGCACGGCGTCTCGCCCCATTTGTCATCGGGCTTGGCCACCACGGCGACGGCGCCGACCGCCGGATGTTTGTAGAGCGCGTCCTCGACCTCGATCGAGGAAATGTTCTCGCCGCCGGAAATGATGATGTCCTTGGAACGGTCCTTGAGTTGGATGTAGCCGTCGGGATGGATGACGCCGAGATCGCCGGAATGGAACCAGCCGCCGGCGAATTCCTTCTCGGTCGCCGATTTGTTCTTCAGATAACCCTTCATCACCACGTTGCCGCGGAACATCACCTCGCCCAGCGTCTCGCCGTCGCGCGGCACCGGCTGCATGGTCGCCGGATCGAGCACGTCGAGCGCTTCGAGTACCGGGTAGCGCACGCCCTGGCGGGCCTTCTTCGCCGCCTGCGCCGCGCCGGGCAGCGCGTCCCATTCGCGGCGCCATTCATTGACGCAGGCCGGCCCATACACCTCGGTCAGCCCGTAGACATGGGTGACGTTGAAGCCGGCGGCCTTCATCGCCGCCAGCACGGCTTCCGGCGGCGGCGCCGCGGCGGTGACGAACTCGACCACATGCGGCAGCGCTTTCTTCTCCTGCGGCGGCGCATTGAGCAGCGTCGACATCACGATCGGCGCCCCGCACAGATGCGTCACCTTCTGCGTAGCGATGGCGTCGAAGATCGGCGCTGCGCGCACCGCGCGCAAGCAGACATGGGTGCCGGCGACGACCGACAGCGTCCAGGGAAAGCACCAGCCGTTGCAATGGAACATCGGCAGCGTCCACAAATAGACCGGGTGCTTGCCCATGCCGCAGGTGATCACGTTGCCGAGCGCGAGCAGATAAGCGCCGCGATGGTGGTAGACGACGCCTTTGGGATCGCCGGTGGTGCCCGAGGTATAGTTGAGCGAGATCGCGTCCCACTCGTCGTCCGGCATTTGCCAGGCGAACTCGGCGTCGCCCTCGCGGAGCAACGCTTCGTATTCCAGGCCGCCCAGCCGCTCGCCGGCGCCGGTGAATTCCGGGTCGTCGTAATCGACAATGAGCGGCTTCACTTTGGCGCGCGCCAGCGCCTCCTTGATGACCTTGGAAAACTCGCGGTCGGTGATCAGCACCTTGGCGTCGGCGTGGTCGAGGATGAAGGCGATGAGGGCGGCGTCGAGCCGGGTGTTGAGGGCGTTGAGCACGGCGCCCGTCATCGGCACGCCGTAATGCGCTTCGATCAGCGCCGGCGTGTTGGCGAGCATCACCGAGACGGTTTCGCCGCGCTTGATGCCGCGGCGCGCCAGCGCCGAAGCCAGTTGCTTCGCACGCGCATCGAACTGCCGATAATTCCAGGAGCGCGCGCCGTGGATGATCGCGGTCGCGTCGGGATAAACTTCGGCGGCGCGCGCCAGGAAGGACAGCGGCGTCAGCGGCTGGAAATTCGCCGCATTGCGGTCGAGGTCAATGTCATAGGGCGTCGGCATGATTTGTCCCCTCGCTACTAAAGTCGAACCCTAGCGAAAGGGAGCGGTTTAGATCAATGGCGGCTGCTGAAACAGCGATCCGTTACTGAAAAGCGCGATGTCTGCAAGCGACCAGATGACATAGATCAAAGCATCGGACTTGCTGCTAGGGCTTGGTGCCGACGCCGTGACCGGTGGCGGACTGCCGCCCCAGCTTGCAAAGAGCGTGGTCGCGGATCGAGAATAAGGCAATCACGTCACCGCTCCCGCTGGGGAGGATGGAGGAAGGCGCCATGGACGCTCGTCCGAGCCGGTATCACGAGGTCTACGCGCGCTGGCAGCGCGATCCGCAAGGCTTTTGGAGTGAAGCGGCCGCGGACATCGACTGGTTCGAGAAGCCGAAGGCGGCGTTCGACGCGAAAGCCGGGATTTACGGCCGCTGGTTCCCCGGCGGCGTCTGCAATACCTGCTTCAATGCCGTCGACCGTCACGTCAACGCCGGGCGCGGCGAACAGGCGGCCATCATCTACGATTCGCCGCTCGCCGGCGTCAAACGCACCATCACCTACCATCGCTTGCTCACCGAGACGCAGGTGCTCGCCGCCATGCTGCGCGATCTCGGCGTCGGCAAGGGCGACCGGGTGATCATCTATATGCCGATGGTGCCGGAGGCGGTGATTGGCATGCTCGCCTGCGCCCGCATCGGCGCGATTCATTCGGTGGTGTTCGGCGGCTTCGCCGCGCGCGAACTGGCGACGCGCATCGACGACGCCAAGCCGAAGGTGGTTCTCTCCGCCAGCTGCGGTCTCGAGCCCGGCCGCATCGTCCATTACAAGCCGCTGCTCGACGAAGCGATCTCGCTGTCCCAGCACAAGCCCGATGCGTGCCTCATCCTGCAACGCCCGCAAGCGGAAGCGTCGCTCGTCGCCGGCCGCGATCACGATTGGGCGCAGACGCGCGACCACGCGCTCACGCACGCCCGCTCGGTCTACGATTGCGTTCCGGTCGCGGCCACCGATCCGCTCTACATTCTTTACACGTCGGGCACGACCGGCCAACCGAAGGGGGTCGTGCGCGACAATGGCGGCCACATGGTCGCGCTCAAATGGTCGATGAAGAATCTCTACGGCGTCGAGCCGGGCGAGGCCTATTGGGCGGCCTCCGATATCGGCTGGGTGGTCGGCCACTCTTACATCATCTATGCGCCGCTCTTTCACGGCTGCACCTCGATCCTGTACGAGGGCAAGCCGGTCGGCACGCCCGACGCCGGCGCGTTCTGGCGGGTCATCGCCGAGCACGGCGTCTCCGCGCTGTTTACCGCGCCGACCGCCTTCCGCGCCATCAAGAAGGAGGATCCGGACGGCAAGCTTTTGGCGCAATACGATCTGAGCAAATTCCGCACGCTGTTTCTCGCCGGCGAACGCGCCGACCCGCCGACGCTCGAATGGGCGGAGAAGATGCTCAAGGTGCCGGTGATCGATCATTGGTGGCAGACCGAGACCGGCTGGGCCATCGCCGGCAATCCGGTGGGGCTTGGCATGCTGCCGATCAAGCACGGCTCGCCGACCGTGGCGATGCCCGGCTACGACGTGTGCATCGTCGACGAGGCGAACCGCGAGGTGGCGGCCAACAAAATGGGCTCGATCGTGGTCAAGCTGCCGCTGCCGCCGGCGTGTCTGCCGACGCTGTGGCAGGCCGACGAGCGCATGCGCGAAAGCTACCTCGACGAATTCCCCGGCTACTACAAGACCGCCGACGCCGGCTTCAAGGACGAGGACGGCTACATTTTCGTGATGAGCCGCACCGACGACATCATCAACGTCGCCGGCCACCGACTCTCGACCGGCGGCATGGAGGAAGTGCTGGCGTCGCATCCCGACGTCGCCGAATGCGCCGTGCTCGGTATCAAGGACGACCTCAAAGGCGAAGTGCCGTGCGGCTTCATCGTGCTCAAGTCCGGCGTCAACCGGCCGCCGACCGAGATCGAGAAGGAATGCATCGCGCTCATTCGCGAGAAGATTGGCCCGGTCGCCGCGTTCAAGCTCGCCATCGCCGTGGCGCGGCTGCCGAAAACGCGCTCGGGAAAAATCCTGCGCGGCACCATCAAGAAAATCGCCGACGGCGAGACTTGGACCATGCCGGCGACGATCGACGACCCGGCGGTGCTCGACGAGATCGGCAGTGCGCTGAAGGGCAAGGGTTTGGCCGCGTCCTAGATCGCAACCGCTTCAGCTTGAATCGATTGGACGCGTCCGCTTCCGGCGCAGGCTTTGCATCGAAGTCGATCGCCGCGCTCGCGGACCCAGCCGGTGCCATAGCAGCGCACGCAGGTCTCCTGGACGACAGGAGCGGAGCCATCGGTGTCAGCCGAAATGGCGTCAGCCGAAATCCGTTTTCCGAAATGCATTCGCATAGCCCTTGGTCTGCGTGTTGCGCGATGGTGAGAGTGGGCGGGACGTTATCGATGCCGCGTTAAGGCCGCGGCGGCGGATTGCCTAAAATGCGATGTAAGACGATGCGGGTCAGCTCGGCCGCGCACCGGCACATCTTAAGCGCCTAGTATTGCACCATATATAAGTATGGTATATTTGCCATATGCCGCCGCAGCCTAGCTTCGAATGGGACAACGCCAAGGATCGGAACAACCGCGCCAAACACGGAGTCTCCTTCGCCGCAGCGCAGGCGGCGTTCTTCGATCCGCGCCGCGTTATCGCCGAGGACCTGGAGCACAGCGGCGCGGAGCCGCGATACTTTTGCTTCGGCGCCGTCGGTGGCGGCGTGATGACGGTGCGCTTTACCTATCGCGCAGGCCGCATCCGCATCTTCGGTGCCGGCTATTGGCGGAAAGGAAAGAGAATCTATGAACAACAGAACCGTTAAATACACGGCAGGAGAAATCGGCCGCGTGCGGGTGATCGACGATTTTTTGCCCGCGCCCGCCGACCTCGTGCGGCGCGAGGAGAACGTGAAGGTGACGCTCTCGCTGTCGCGCCGCAGCCTCGATTTCTTCAAGCGCGAAGCCAAGAAGCGTCGTGTGCCCTATCAGCGCATGATCCGCGCGCTGGTGGACACCTATGCGGACCGGCAAGCAGGCGGCAAGAAGTGACCTCGCCGCCTGCAGGGAGGGTGACGCAAGATCAATTTATAGCCGCGATGGAGCCGCCTGGCGTTGGCGCCGCGACCGGCGGGTTTTGGCCCTTGCCACGCACGCGGCGCAGCGGCAACCCGACGGCTTGATGAAGAAGTCGAAATATTCTCGTCCGTAGTCGTACGTGATTTCCTCCCCCGGCGCGATGCGGCGCAGCGCGACGAACACGATCCGGCCCTTGCGCAACACCGGTTTCGCGTTCGGCCGGCAGGAATGATTGAGGTAACGTGCGACATTCCATCGTGAGGACCCGTCGATGGTCCATCGGCGGTTAAGTTCGAACATATATTTTGCGCCGTGTCGCTCGCGCTCTTCGGACTCCTCGGTCGAAATGCGCCGCCCGCGATAGGTCGCGATATAGGCGGTTCGCTTGATCGGTTTTGTCGCGAACAGGCCGAGCCCGGTTGCCGAGCGGCCGACGCGGAAGGAGCGTGACGGCATGGCTGCGCTTAACCGGAGATTCGGCCGCTGTCATCCGCAATCATCGATATTCGCCGTACAGCCACAGCTTTGAGCTTTAAGGAAAACTTCACCCTGCCGGCTCACTCTGCGGCGAACCTCGCAAGCGGCAAATGTTTTCACTCCTCACGATCGGAATCCCCTGGCAGTTCGCGATCCTCGCGGGCGGCGTTGGCCTGCTCGCCGCATTGGCCGCCGCCGGAGTCTTCGCCCGCGTGCGGCAGACGAGCGGCCGCGCCCGGGCGGTGTGGATCGTCGTCGGCGCCGTGATCGTCCTCTGTGCAGCGATGGCCATCGACCTGGTTGCGCAGCGGGCCTCCGGCATTGTGCCGATCGCCGCCGGCGCGGCGATCGGACTTGGCCTCGGCGGCGGCCTGTATTGGCTCGCCGCGGCGAACGGTGCGAGGGAGGACCTGCGCGACGCCGCGCTCAGCTACATGATCCAAGGTCTTTGCATGTTCGACGGCCCCGGGCGGCTCGTCTTCTGGAACAAGCGCTTTGCCGAGATCTACCGGCTCCAGGGCCGGCTGCGCATCGGCTTCAGCTTGCGCGACATTCTGCGCGAGCGGATGGCTGTCGGCACGTTGGCCGAGGATCCGGACGAATTTACCCGCCGCGCCACGACGGCGGCCAGGGACGGCAAGACTTTCAAGCACGTGTTCGAGCTGTCCGACGGGCGCAAGATCGCGGTCAACAACGAGCCGCGGCCGAGCGGCGGCTGGGTGTCGACGCATGAGGACATCACCGAGCGGCTGCAGGCGGCGCAAGAGCGCGCCGCGCTGCGCGATCAGGAACAGCGCCGGGTGCTGGTGGATTCCGCCATCGCCGCGTTTCGCCCGCAGATGGAAGACCTCATCGGCAGCGTCAGCGGCAAGGCCAGCGCCATGCGCGGCACCGCCTCGTCGCTGTTCGCCGCTTCGGAACAGACCTCGCAGCGCGCCGCCGGCGCGGTGCGTTCCTTCGACGAGGCTTCGGCCAACGTCAAGATCGTCGCCGCGGCGGCCGAGGAACTGTCGCAATCGATCGCCGAGATCAGCAACCAGCTGATGCGAATGAGCGAGGTGGTGCGGCTCGCCACCAACGAGGCGCAGGCGACCAACCAGGAGATCGCCGGGCTGTCCGACGGCGCGCAGAAGATCGGCGACGTCGTCAAGCTTATCCGCGCCATCGCCGAGCAGACCAATCTCTTGGCGCTCAACGCCACCATCGAGGCGGCGCGCGCCGGCGACGCCGGCCGCGGCTTTGCCGTGGTCGCCGCCGAGGTGAAATCGCTCGCGGTGCAGACGGCGAAGGCCACGGAAGAGATCGCCAATCATATTCTCGCCGTGCAGACCTCGACCGGCGGTGCGGTCGAGGCGATCCGCCGCATCGCGCTGCGCATGCAGGCGATCAACGAATCCACGGCCACCGTCTCCGCGGCGGTGGAGCAGCAGAACTCGGCGACCGGCGACATCAAGCACAACGTCACCAGCGCCGCCGACGGCACCAACGCCATGGCCGCCGTGCTCGGCGAGGTCGCCGGCGCCACCACCGAGACGCGCTCGTCGGCGCAGATCGTGCTCGATGCGTCGGAAACGGTGGCCAAGGACATCGCCATGCTGCGCGCCAATGTCGAGGCCTTCCTCGCCAAGGTGGCGGTGTAGTTTTTTTCGGGATGACGGCTCGTCATTGCTGGACAAAAGGCGCCAACGGGTCCGGCTCGAAGTGGCCGGCCCGATGACAGGCTCCGCGCCGTCTTCTCGCCAGCAGTTCCGGCAATCCATGCGGCCGTGCTGCACTAATCGACTCACGGTGAGCCTTTCCCGTGCGGTATTTCAGCATGGATAGATTTCAGCATGGATACGCGGGTCAAGCCCGTGTATGACGAGCTCGAATGATACCCCTCCCCGCGCGCGGGGAGAGACATGGGCGGCCGCAGGCGTAACGCGCCGTCTCGTCTCGATTAAATGGCGGATTACGCTTCGCTAATCCGCCCGACCGGCTCAACTCGCCACGCGCGGGCGCCGTTGCGCGTTCGGATTTTGTTGGAGGTCGGAAAGATTTTCGATGGTCTCGTGGCTAGCCGCGAATTCGAACAACCGATTGATCGCCTCAAGGACTTCCGCCGTGCCGCTCGACAGCGACTTGGCGATTTCGAGCGAGATGTCAGCAGCATTTCTCGTTTCGCCGATCGTCTCCCCGAACGCTGCAAGCGCTGTCGCGACGGTGGTAGCGTTTTCCGCGGCATGGGCCGCTTCCGTGGCGATGCTCGAAGTCGTGTGTGTCTGATTATTGATGTTGTTCGAGACCAATTCGACCGTCTCCGCGAGTTTGGTGATGGCGGCACCGGTACCGGTAATCTCCTCGACGGAGTGCCGCGTCGCTTCTTGGATTTTCCCGATCTGCTCACTGATTTCCTGAGTTGCCTTCGACGTTTGCATTGCGAGCGATTTCACTTCGCTGGCAACGACGGCGAATCCCCTGCCGGCCTCGCCAGCTCGCGCCGCTTCGATTGTTGCATTCAGCGCCAGGAGGTTCGTTTGCGCCGCGACCTGGGAGATCAGGCCGACGACAGAGCCCACTTTTTCTGCGGCGTCGGAAAGCGATTTGATCGTCTCATTGGTTTGCACCGCGCGCGCCACCGCCTTTTCAACAACCTGTGCTCCGTCCACGGCCTGCGCGCTGATGTTTCCAAGTGACGAACTCAATTGCTCAACCGCTGCCGCTATGGTGGAAACGTTCGTCGCCGTATTGCGGGCTGCTTCGGTCGCGACGCTTGATTCCTCCGAGGCACTGCCTGCGAGGCGCGAGAGCTTGGCGGCGTTATCGCTGAACGATTGCACCGCGTCGCTCACGAAGGAGCGCACGCTCTTGACCGCCTCGTCAAAATCTTTGATTGCGCCGCTGAGCTCGTTGCCGTGTTTTTTCGCCGCCCGCACTCGTGCCGAATAGTGCAGAACGATGGCGTTGGCAGCATCAAACGTCAGCACGCGTTGCGCGACGTCGGTGAGTTGAAGGGCTTTGCGGCGTGAAAGCCCAAATCGACGCCGCAGCTCGCGACTGAAATTGGTTAGGATGGACTGGGCGATCGTGCCGCGCGTCCGCATGTCCGCGGCCAGCCCAATTTCGATTTTGACACGTTCAAGTGCATCCTCGACAAATTTCTCGTCGAACGGATTTAAAAAGAGCCGGGAAGTGTAATGGATGACAAGCCTGCGCCATTCTTCTGCCCTTTCCTTCAGCGACTCTTCGTAAAAGGGCGTAAATTTCACAATCTTGGCGAAGTGCCGGTCGCAAATCATGTCCATCATCGGCCCAAGATAACGCCAGACTTCGGCGCGAAGCGCGAGCGCTTCGTCGTCGATTTCGTACATCTGCA
Source organism: Xanthobacteraceae bacterium (assembly GCA_049512975.1). Classification (GTDB taxonomy): domain Bacteria; phylum Pseudomonadota; class Alphaproteobacteria; order Rhizobiales; family Xanthobacteraceae; genus BOG-931. Next base: position 21,019 of record JBEKWO010000059.1, read on the forward strand.
GGCCGAGTAGGTATGGTGCCGGGATAGGCATGCCGCTTCCCCCAGTGCCAGCAAACCTGGACGCTAATGGGTTTCTTTTTAGTAAATAAAGATTGCCAGCTCCACGGCTTGCTTGGATGACATGCACAAGTGCGGATTTTCGCCCGCTGTCATCCGCGATGTCGTCATTGCCGGACAAAAGGCGCCAACGGGTCCGGCCCGAAGTGGCCGGCCCGATGACAGGCTCCGCGCCGTCTTCGCGCCAGCAGATCCGGCAATCCATGCGGCTTTAGCGGACCAGCGACGAGGCCTTGCTATGCAGCTTTTCAGCATGGATGTGCGGGTCAAGCCCGCGTATGACGAGCTAATCGCCTCTCCCCGCGCGGCGGGGAGAGGTCGGTCAGTCTGTAGCCCGGATGGAGCGGAGCGACATCCGGGGACGAATGGTGACGTTAGGGCCTGTCCATAAATAAGTCGATCATTTTGTGACCCGGCGGCGACCTCGAGGCTTTTGGCAGGGCGAGATCGTGTAGTTCCAGTCGCCGTGGAACGAGTGGCGGGAGATATTGACGGCGGCC
>JBEKWO010000060.1:0-21566 GCA_049512975.1 Xanthobacteraceae bacterium
TTTGACGACAGCAGCTTGCGGTGGCTTGAGATCAACACCTGATTGCCGACCTCGAAGGACCTACCTTCATCTCCCGTACAGTTGCGCATCGCCGTGTGGACCGGCGTTACTCGTGACACAAGACCCACAAGCGACATCGCAGAGCCGAATAACTACACGTTGTTCGGTCAATGCTGACGTCAGGCCCAACACAGCCCGGCGAGACTCACACGCTGCCTTGAGTATGGAATATCCCTATCGCCCCCACGGACTACGCGTAGGCTGATTGACCACGCAAAATAACGACGCATACTAACTCCACTCGAGATCACAAGCCTTTTGCTACAGCGGGGGATTGTCTTAAAATTCACTTGATCCCATGGAAATTCATGTTGTCTGATCTGGTGTTCTGGCTGGGACTCGCTGTGGAGTTGGCGCTGACAGCCGGAATTGTCGTTACCGCGTCGGTGGTCACCGAGCGCGCAGGGCCGTTGATCGGCGCCCTCGTGATGACTTTGCCGGTGACCGTGTGGCCCGCCTACCTCTTCCTCGCGCTGGATCACGACAAGGCTTTCCTTGCAGAAAGCGCCGTCGGTGGGCTTGCCGTCAACTCCGTGAACGGCATATTCATGGTCGTCTATGCCGCGCTGGCGCGGAGGCGCAGCCTCGCTATCAGCCTGCTCGTGGCGTTGGCGTGTTGGATTATCCTCGCGGCAGCGGCGCGCACCGTCTCCTGGAGTATGATGCCTGCCATCGTTGTCAATCTCGTCGTCTTCCCGATTTGCCTCTGGGTTGGCAGCGGTTTTAGCGAGGTCGTCATGCCGACTACGGTACGAAAGTGGTACGACGTGCCATTGCGCACGCTGCTGGTCTGTTTATTAATGGCCACGATACTCCTCATCAGCAATTTAGTGGGGCCGCTCGCCACCGGATTCGTCGCTGTCTTTCCGATCTCGACGACAAGCACCATGCTCATCCTGCACCAAAGGATTGGTGGACCCGTAACTGCCGCAGTGGTCGCGAACGGCATCTGGGGATTGGTCGGGTTAAGCATTGGCCTCAGCGCCTTGCATTATTCCATTCTGCCGACCGGCCCTGTGCTGGCGCTCACGCTGGCGCTGGCAATCCCCGTGACTTGGAACATGTTGGTCTGGGCTGCACGAACGCGCATGCCGGGCGCACGCTGGAAACGACGCGTTTGACTCCGGACCGGACCTGCAGCGACCGCGCGGCCGCGGGTAAATGAGTTTGCGCGATATTGATACGAGACTATTATTGGCGACACTGTATTGATGATGATCACGCGGCTCCGTGCCGGGTGCAATGGCCGCAAAAATGCCAACGAGCAGCACCATTAGTTGAAGCCCGCTTGCTATACGACATCGAGGCTCCCATGCGCGAAGAAACCGATCGGCAAATCGATAATGCCGCGCCCGCGTCACTCGTCATCGTCTGGCGCCCGGGACGCACACTGGTTTTCATCGTCATGAATTTGACTACGTCGTCGTCCCCGTCACCCCCGGGCGTATGCGGATCCTGGAAGGAGGCGAGGAACGGTTTTCTGACCTTTCGCCAGGAGTCACATATTTCCGGCCTGCCGGCGTGGAACACGACGTCTTCAACGGCGGCGACCAGGAACTGATCTTCGTCGAAATTGAGCTGGTGCGATGATCGCTCGATTGTGGCGGAGCACGAGCGCCTCAACCAGATGCGGATCATATGCCGAATTTAACCCTCGATCAGCTCGGCGTCAGCATAAATCTGCTTGTCGCCTGACCCACCGGCGCTCTCAAGCAGGCGAACGTGAGTCGGCGACCATCGTGCCAGAACCTCGTCGCCGATCTCGACCGACGCGCGAAGGAAATCGACATCCGACATGTTCGCCACGAACTCTTCCGGCTGCGCGAGGTCGATCGTCACCTTGGCATAAGAGCCCTGGTACTCAATCGAATGAACCTTACCGCGGACCACATCGGGTTCGCCCGCTTCTGCGACATTGCCCCCGACCTTGATCACGTCGATCCGGTCCCGCCGGATAGAGAAGAAGAGCTGCGATCCCACCCCCGGCCTGACATTGCCGAGCGGGGCGGTCAGCCGGGCGCCACTGGCATCCCTCACGGTTGCCATTCCGTCGGTCACGCTCTCGACTTTGCCCGACAGCACGTTCTGGCCGCCGATGAAGCGAGCCACGTAGGCGGTGCGAGGAGTGTTGTAGATCTCGTCCGGCGAGCCGGCCTGCTCGATGCGGCCCTGATCCATCACAACCAGCATGTCGGCGACGGCGATTGCTTCGAGCTGAGTGTGCGTCACGTGCACGAATGTGATGCCAAGCTGCTTTTGCATGCGTCGCAACTCGCCGCGCATGCGCAGGCGCAAATACTCATCCAGCGCAGAGAGCGGCTCGTCCAGCAGCAGCACACGTGGGTTGGTGATCAATGCGCGCGCCAGCGCCACGCGTTGCTGTTGGCCGCCGGACAGCTGCGCCGGCAAGCGGTCGGCGAATTGATCGAGTCTGACCTTGGTCAGCAGTTCGCGAGCCTGCTTCTGCCGCGCCTCGCGATCGAGGCCGCGCATTTTCAACGAGAACGCTACGTTGTTGAGCACGCTCAGATGTGGAAACAGCGCGTAGGCCTGGAACATCATGGCCGTGCCGCGCCGGAGCGGCGATTGTCCGGCCACCGACTCGCCGCCGATACGGATGTCGCCTTGGCTCGGCGTTTCGTGTCCGGCCATCATGCGCAGGATCGTCGTCTTGCCGCAGCCGCTCGGTCCAAGCAGGCAGCAATAGGCGCCGTGGGGAATGCGCAAGCTCAGATTGTCGACCGCCACCATGTCGCCGAAGCGCTTGGTAACCGAAACGAGTTCGATATCGCCTCTTCTGGTATCTGATGCCATTCAACCCACCGTGGAACTCTCATCCAAACTGACGCGCCGCAGGCGGCGGCGCTCGATCAAGGCGATTGACGTCAACGCCAAACCGATGACGGTGAACGATATGACCGTGGTCACGGTGCCGACCGCAAACAGCGCTGGCGAGGTCACATCGGTGGTCATTGCCCAGATCTCGAGCGGCAGCGTATTTCTGCTTCCCGACGTGAGAACCGTTCGCGGGAATTCATCGTAGGATAGCGTGAAGCCGAACAAGGCGACGCCGATGATGCCCGGCAGCACGATGGGCAGCGTCACATGCCGCAGCCGTTGCCAATTGCTGGCGCCAAGGTCGCTGGCGGCCTCCTCGTAAGCGCGGTTGAAGCGGCCCAGCACCGCGAACATGATCAACAGGCCGTAAGGAAGCGTCCAGGTCAGTTGCGCGCCGAGCGCCGAACCGTACCAAGTCGGCGTCACGCCAAGCATCTGGAAAACAAGGCCGATGCCGAGGCTGACGAACAGGCCCGGCATGATCAGGCTGGCGATCGCCATGTAAAATACCAGACCGGCGCCGGCGAACCGCCGGCGGAAGGCGAGACCCGCCATCACCGAAAGCACGACGGTGAGCACTGTGACCATGGCAGCAAGACCAAGCGAGCGCCGGAACGCGCCGGCGATATCTCCGGTCCGCTCCTGCTTGATCAGCGCGTCGAACCAGTGCAGCGACACCCCTTGCAAGGGAAACGTCAAGCCGCCGTCGGGCCCTTGGAAGGACAGGACATAGATGACGATCATCGGCCCGTAGAGGAAAAGCACGAACAGCGTGAAAAACGCCGCCAACGCATAAAACGTCCAAGGCCGGGACTGGTCTGCCGTGCTGTGCATCGTCATCCCATCTTCAACCGGTCAATTCCCGGCGCACGTCGACCAGGCGCAAGATGGCCGACACCATCAGGGCCACGATCACCACCAGCACGACGGCGCTCGCCGCGGCAGGCGGATATTGCAGGCTCGCGATCTCGGTCGCCAGTGCGGAGACCACCGTCGCGCTCTGCCCGCCGCTCATGATCTTGACGACGAAGAAGTCGCCCATCACCAACGTAATGACGAATATCGAGCCCAACGCAATTCCCGTTTTCGACAGTGGCAGCACGACTTCCCAAATGACGCGCCAGCGGCTGGCGCCGGCGTCGTGCGCAGCCTCGATGAGGCCGGGATCGATCCTGGCCATCGAATTGAAGATCGGCACGATCATGAACAAAGTATTGAGATGGACATAGGCGACGATCACCGCGAAATCCGAGAACAGCAGGAAGGATAGCGGCTGGTTGATGATCCCGAGGCCTTCGAGGCCGCTATTGAACACGCCGTTGCGGCCGAGGAAGGGAATCCATGAAATCATCCGGATGATGTTCGATGTCCAGAACGGTACCGTGCAAAGCAGGAACAAACCCATCTTCAAGGTCAAGCTTCTGACATGGAAGACTAGGAAGTACGCCACCGTGAAACCGATGATGAGCGTGACCGCCCAGACGATGACCACATATTTGAGCGCGGTGAGGTAGAGCCGCAGTGTGAGACTCGACTGGAACAGTTCGACGTAATTGTCGAAAATGAACGTCGGGACGATCTGCCAGCGCTCATAGTCGAAGAAGCTGACCGCGGCGACGATTAGCATCGGTATTCCGAAGAAAACCAGAAGGACGACGGTGAGCGGCGCCACTTGCAGCCACGACACGGTCTGCTGATTGATTTTCATCGTTGCGATTGTGGCGTTTTGGCGTGAAGGAGCAGCGAGGCGGAGCACCGCCTCGCTGCAAACGACGTCGTCACGCCGAAACGAACTCGTTCCACTTGCGGACCATGTAACGGTCCTCGTCCATGATGGTATTCCAGCAGGCGATATTGCCCATACGCTGCCAGAAGCTGCCGCCGTCCCGCGTGCCGCCCGCCTTCTCCATGAGGTGGCCGTACGGATCCTTGATGTCGGCCTTGGCCGGCTTGCCCTCGTACCAGAAATCCCACTCGTCGGCGGTCATAAACTTCTTGGCGTTCTCTGGCACCGAGCTGTAGTAGCCCTGCTTGGCGATGAACCCGCCCTGCCAGCCCGAATTGTACCAATTGAGGTATTCGAACGCGGCATCGAGCTTGAGACCGCTCAGGTGGGCCATGGGCGCCACGCAACTCCCCCAGCCGCGATAGCCCTCTTTCAACGGAACGTAATAGCAGTCGATGCCACGCGAGCGCACAGCGGTCACGGCCGGCGACCACATCGATTGCAGCACCACCTCGCCAGAGGCCATGAGATTGACCGACTCGTCGAAAGTCGACCAGAACGCACGGAATTGTCCGGCCTTCTTGGCCCCGATGAGGATGGCGATCGTCTTGTCGATCTCGGCCTTGGTCATGTTGCCCTTGTCGCCGTACTTCAGGTCACCGCGTGACTCGATGGCCATTGCGGCATCCATGATGCCGATCGAAGGCACGGCGACGATAGCCGTCTTGCCCTTGAACTCCGGATTCAGGAGCTCGCTCCAATGCTCGATCGGACGCTTGATGACGTCGGGACGGATGCCGAGCGTGTCGGCATTGTACACGGTCGGGATGCCGCTCAGCAGCTCCGTCGGCCCCTTGGCGAAGGTCTTCGAATCCTTGGATTCGAGATACTGCACCTTGTACGGCAAGGTGCCTTGGGCGGAAACCTTGCGTCCATCGGGGTACTCGCCCTTGGTGAAGATCGGCACGGTCTTGTCCCACCACTTGTACTTCTTCACCGGAATCGGCTGCACAATGTTGCGGCCGACCATGTAGTACTGGGCAAAGAATTCAGTGTCGGCGATATCGATGGTTTTCGGCTCGTTCACCAAACGGTTCATCAGCGCATCATGGTCGGCGGTCTGCATCTCCACCTGGAAGCCGAGATCCTTCGAGGCCTGCCGGCCGATGTCGATGATCGCCGAGTAAGACCCGCCGACCTGGACCAGCTTGACGTCTTTGATATTTTGCGCCCAGATCGTCGGAAATCCTTTCACAAGTCCCGATCCGAGGACCACACCCGCGCCAGTTGCCGCTCCCTTGAGCAGCCGCCGGCGGGTAATGTGATTATTTCCTTTGCTATGGTTCCTGATCATGTCCGCTCCCTTTCTGGCTAGCCAAATTCCGTTCACTTGTCCGACGTGACATGCAAAAGGAGCGCCAGATTGAGCATTGCGACACCGACGCCCCGCGTTGCGCGATTTCCCGTCTTTTCGACCCTGGGGCCATATCCATGACCGCTGTCGCGCAGCAAAGAACCTTCCATTCGTGGCTTCCTGGAGTCAAGCTACTAAGTGGCTTGGGAGCTCTGCGCTCGAGTCGACCGGATTGGCAACTTGGAATTGCGTCAGCGCGGGCTATCACCGCAGCGAAGCTTGAGGCTGCCGCATGTCAGGGGGGATCAAATGACAACGACGCTCATCAGGAATGGCCGCATCGTCACCGCGGTGGACGACTACGAGGCGGACATCCTGGTGAATGACGGCCGCATCCATACCATCGGCCTTGACCTGTCGGTCGGTCCGGATGTTGCCATCCACGACGCCGCGGGGCTCTTGGTCCTGCCGGGCGGGGTCGATGTGCACACGCATCTCGATTGGGAGTTCGGCACATCGCGCACGGTCGACACATTCGCCACAGGAACCAAGGCGGCCGCCTTTGGCGGCACGACGACCGTGATCGACTTTTGCAACCAGAACCGCGGCGAGAGCCCGCTCGTCGGGCTCGAGGACTGGCACCGCCGCCGCGCCAACGCCTGCGTCGATGTCGGGGCGCACATGATCCTCCTCGACGTCAACGCGCAGAGCCTCGCCGACATGAAGACGTTGACCGATCGCGAGGGTGTCACAAGCTTCAAGCTGTTCATGGCCTATCCCGGCGTGCTGATGGTCGATGATGGGGCGCTGTTCAAGGCAATGCGGGTTGCCGGTGCGAACGACGCCATGATCTGCGTGCATGCGGAGAACGGACCGGTCATTCAGGTTCTGACCGAGGAGGCCGTCGCGGCCGGGCACACCTCGCCAAAGTACCACATGCTGACGCGCCCTTCGCTGATGGAGGGCGAAGCCACCCATCGCGCCATCCGTCTCTCCGAACTGGCGGAGGTGCCGCTTTACGTGGTCCACCTCTCGGCCAGCGAGGCGCTCGTCGCCGTGACCGAAGCCCGCGACCGGGGCATTCCGGTTCATGCCGAGACCTGCCCGCACTATCTGTTCCTCACGCACGAGGAATATGACCGGCCGGGGTTCGACGCGGCCAAGTTCGTGATGACACCGCCGCTGCGCGATGCTCATCACCAGCAGCAATTGTGGCGGGGATTGCGCACCGACGACCTGCAGGTCGTCTCGACCGACCATTGCCCGTTCTGCTTCAACGAACAGCCCTTCGGGATCAAGTACTCGAAGCAGCAGGGCCGCGCCAACTTCAGCAAGATCCCGAACGGTGCGCCCGGCATCGAGACCCGCTTGCCGTTGATCTACGACGGCAGCGTGAGAAAGCACGGCATGTCGCTCAATCGCTTCGTCGAAATTACGGCGACCACGCCAGCGAAGCTGTTCGGCCTGTTTCCGAAGAAGGGTACTATCGCCGTCGGGTCGGACGCCGATATCGTGGTGTTCGACCCCTGCGAGACTTGGACCGTCAGGGCGGCCGAGCATCACAGCCGTATCGACTACAGCCTTTTCGAGGGACGGTCGGTTACTGGGCGGGTCAAGAAAGTGTTCTCGCGGGGAGAACTGATCGTCGATGGCGAGCAGTGGCTCGGTCGCGAGGGTTGGGGCGAATTCTTGCGGCGCGGCCGTTCCGGCGCGTCTTGACGATCAGCGGGCATTCTCTGCGGCGGGCGTCGGTCTTCGCCGGCTGCGTTGGAGTCAAAGGAAAAACGGCCTTGCCGGGTGGCGGCAACGCGCGCGTTCGCGCGACGAACTCGCGACCCTCAGTGACAGGGTGTTGCAAGACATCGGCCTGTCCCGTTGCACGGCTAATTTTGAAGCTTCCAAGCCGTTTTGGATGCCCTGACCATAGCGGCGTCCGTTGACGCATGGTCGTAAGAGTACCGCGGAACGGATATTCGCTGCCATGGGCAATGTATTTGCTGGTCGCATTTGCGTCGTAGCTGCGACCAAGGACGGGCAGGCCGAGTTTTGGGCGGCCGCGACCCAACGTGACGGCGCAGCCGCGGCGGTCCAGCAATTACTCCCCTTGGCTGGCCTCTGCTGGCCGACTCAGGTCTGCTCCTTGGCTTTCCAAGGGAGGACCGGATCGGCCGCGGATAAGGTTGACCATCCGGTAGAGGACGCGGGTGCTCGAGCATTGGCCGCGCGGACCTGCACCGGACGCCTAAGTTACCATGCTGCCCAGCTTGGCTTGCGGAACTTTTATTCCGCAACTAACTTTTCCTAATGGGTCGGGGCCGCGAGTGGCCCAAAATGAGTGATATTCACCTGTCCAGTGCCGCGGCTTCCCCTACGGCAAATAACTCTAGCGATAGAACCAATTTTGTGAAGAGCGACGGATACGGCAGGCTGAGCGCGTTCAAGGTGCCCACCTACGATCCGGTCCCCATCGCGGTCATGGGGTGCGGCATCCTTTTGGTGGCGGCGTTGGCTTTCGCCTTTTGACGCCCCGCCGCTTCCCGCCTCCGTCAACGATCGAGCTTTGCGAAGGACGATTCAGACGATTAGAATTCATTGTGCCGCGCCCGTAGGGCCTCTGCCCGAAAGTGGTCATTAGACGTCGCTCGTTGGACTGTGTATCGAAGGAAGATACCTCGCTCGGTTGATTTCCGGCTTTATGAGCAATAACGTTACGCACCACCCAGTTGTCGAGGCGAACTCGCCGGTCGCGCTGACGAGCCGCCCAAGACTGCAGGAAACCCGATGATGGAAACGGACAAGCTGCTTCAGTCCGAGGTTCGTGTGATCAATATCGGGCTGCAAAGCTTTGCTCGCGATCTTCAGATCCACAAGACGGCGGTCATCCACGTCGACTGGTCTCCCCCTGCGGTCAACGATGCCCGCATAGCCAACCTGTTGTCCAAGCTCGGGGGGTGACACGACCGACCGCGCCCGGCGAGAGGACGGACGCCGCGAGAGGGGGCGTACGGCCGACTTTTCGCCGATCGGCTTTCGGGTCAAGCCAAGCGCTGTGCCGGCAATGACGCGGCAGCCTTCGCGCGTTTCCAGCAGGCGCTGACCACGCTCGCGACGCTGCACGGGGCTTTCTGGGAATGGCAATCCTCGTCAATCACGTTCGCCGCGCTTTCTACATGGATTCAGTGGCGCTGATGCGCATTTCCCGGACCATTTCCTCGCTGCCCGGCGTGCACGCCGCAGCGTTGATGATCGGTTCGGCGACGAACAAGAAGCTGATGCGGAATGCCGTATTGCTAGACCGGGATGGCGAAGTCGCCGGCCCTAATGATCTGGTGTTGGCGGTGCGCGCCGCCACTGCGGATGCGGTGGACGCCGCGTTGAAGGAGGCCATCCGCCTACTCGACCAGCCGGCGGGTCTCGTCCGCGGGCCGGGACCCTGGCACCCGAAAACGCTCGACACGGCCCTGCAGCAGTTACCCGGGGCGAACCTTGCCCTGATCTCGGTACCCGGCGAGTTCGCCGTGGCCGAGGCGCGCCGCGCCCTTAACAAGGGCCTCCATGTCATGCTGTTCAGCGACAACGTGTCGATTGCCGATGAGATCGCCCTGAAACGTGAAGCGTGCCAGCGCGGCCTGCTGATGATGGGGCCGGACTGCGGTACTGCCATCATCGGCGGTGTTCCGCTCGCTTTTGCCAACGAGATCCGGCGTGGCGATATCGGCATTGTCGGCGCATCCGGCACGGGCTTGCAGGAGATTTCGAGCCTGATTTCGCGCGCCGGAGAGGGCATTTCGCACGCGATCGGGGTCGGGGGCCGCGACCTCAAGGAGGCAGTCGGCGGAGTGATGACCCTGGCGGCGATCGACGCGCTCGATCGTGACGCCGCCACCGCGCGGATTATTCTGATTTCCAAACCGCCTGAGCCTGCCGTCGCGAGCCGGGTTCTGCAGCGGGTGGCACAGAGCAGGAAGCCGTTCACTATTTGCTTCGTCGGCGCCGACGCCATGACGGTGCCGGCTAATGCGGCGTTGTTCTCCGACCTGCGCTCGGCCGCGCGGCACGCGCTGGCCGGCCGCCCATTCGCGGGAGCGGAAGCGACTACATCGGCGGCGGTGCTTGCGCGCGCAGTCGCGCCCGGCCGAACCAGGGTCAGGGGCCTGTTCTGCGGCGGCACGCTATGCGCAGAAGCGCAAGTGTTCTTCCGCCGCGCCGGCGTCGCGGTCGCCTCGAACGTCCCCATCCCCCATGTCGGCAAGGCGGGCGCCGAGGCGCAGGGCCATGTGCTGCTCGATCTCGGCGATGACGAGTACACGGTCGGCCGCCCGCACCCGATGATCGACCCCTCGCTGCGCAACGATATGCTGCGCCGCGCGCTCGACGATGGCCAGACTGGCGTGGTTCTGATCGACATCGTGATCGGTTACGGCGCCCACGCCGATCCGGCCGGCGAACTGATCGCCCAGCTGCCGCCGGTGGCGGACCGCAAGGCCGTCATCGTGGCCTCCGTCTGCGGCACGGAACAGGACCCGCAGTGCCATTCGCGGCAGGCGCAGATGCTCCGCGACGCCGCAGTGGCGGTCGCAGCAACCAACGCCGATGCCGCGGAACTGGCAATCGCGATCCTGCACGAACTCGCGTGACCGAGCGCGCAGCGGTGAAGATCGGCGCGCGACCGCTCACCTTGGAATGAGTACGGTTTGTCGCCCGCCGGCAGGGATAGTCACGTCGCCTCGCCGACGCCAACGGCTGCGCACACTGCCGTGCAGGCCGCTGCCGCTCCCGCCAGCGTGTCCCAGCCGGAGGTGTGGCCGACGCTGTGGACCGCGTCGAAACATGCCTCAAGCCTGCCGTCGCCGCCGGCAGCGATAGAGCTTAGGGCGTTGAACAGCACCTCGGACGCCTCTCCCTCTGCGGCGCAACGCAGGTAGGCCGCGCTGATGAGGTTGGTCTCTGCCGCGGCGGCAAGTACGCCCTCGGCAAGCCGCCGCGCCACCGCGCTGCGGCCGAGGTAGTGCAGCGTCGCCATGACGCCGCACAGAAAATCGTCGCCTGACGGCGTCAGCCCCGGTCCCAGGCCGATCAACGCAGCGAGCGCAGGCGGCGGCCGCGGCGAACCGCTCAGCGCTGCGGTCAACCAGTTCCGCAGCGCAGCGATTGCGGCTGCGGCGCTGCGCAACAGCGGGTCCGGCATCTCCTCGTCGGCAGACGCGATGGGAGCGAGCGGTGCCGCAAGTAGTGCGCCAAATCCGCCCGGCATCCTCCGGCGCGCGGCTGCCGCCAAACGCGCGAGCCCGGCGTGGATGCTAGGGACGGAAACTGCGACTGCGACGGGAGCCTGCCACGACAGCGCCTCCGCGTAATCGAACCGCAGGCGAGCGCCGACCAACAGCGTCGCATCGTCGCGCGTGACCGGCGCGCCGTTCACCACGCGGTCGCTCCACGATAACCCCGGGGGCATCCAACACAGCGCGTTGAGCGGGCCTTGCCCGATGCCGCGGCTGCCCAGGCAGACTACGGCATCGCCAAACCGAACGTAGAAGCTGCGGCGGAATACGGCGATCACGTAGCCACGCCGGCGGTCGCCCATCAGCGTGCGAGCGGTGCGCCCAAGGCTCTCGACCGTGAAACATTCCTCGGCCGACGTCGCGCTTACGGCGGCCGCCGGCGCGGCCGTCGGTGGCGTGGGCGAAGCGCATGAGGTCGGGCTCTTGCAATGGTCCGGTCCCGGTGCCTCCTTCCAAGCATCACGAGTGGGCGACAATGTGCGTTCCGGTCTCGCCGTGCAGCACGGCCATTGCTTCATCCAACCGCCCGATCATGACGTGTCGGCCTCCGCGTTCCAAATACTGGATCGCCGCGTCGATCTTCGGTCCCATGCTTCCCGGCAAGAAATGCCCCTCGGCATGGAGTCGGCGAATCTCACCAAGCGTCACGCGATCCAGGGCCTGCTCATTCGGCTTGCCGAAGTTGATCGCCACCCGCGACACGGGGCTGAGAATCATGAGATCGGCGATGCCGAGCACATTGGCCATAAGCGCCGACGTCCGGTCCTTGTCGATCACCGCCTCGATGCCGCGACGCTGCCCTTTCGGGCCGCGGACTACCGGAATGCCGCCGCCGCCCCCGGCAATGGCCACGGCGCCGCTCTTTGCGACGGCCTGGACCAGAGAAATGTCGACGATGTGCTTGGGATGCGGTGATGGCACGACATATCGCCAGCCGCGGCCGGAATCCTCGCGCATTTCCCATCCGAACTCGTCGTGCAGCACCCGCGCCTCCTGCTCAGAATAGAAATAGCCGATTGGCTTGGACGGATTTTTGAACGCCGGGTCATCTGGATCGACTTCGACCTGGGTCAGCAGACAGACCACATGGCGGGGATTGCCTTTATTGCGCAACGCGTTCTCGAATGCCTGCATCAGCAGGTAGGCGATCCCGCCCTGGCTGTGGGCGACGCAGATGTCGAGTGACATCGGGGCAACGCGACCGCGGGCGAGCGACTGGCGGAGCATGATCTTTCCCACCACCGGTCCGTTGCCGTGGGTGATGATCAGCTCCTGGTTCAGTTCCATGACCGGCAGCAGCGCCTCGCCCAAAGCCGCTGCCACGCGCACCTGCTCGGCCGGGGTGCCGAGAATGCCCTCGGGATGAATCGCATTGCCGCCGATCGCAATGAGCAGGCGCTTGGGGATTTCATCGCGCAGCGGCATCGAATGTCCTCGGCTCCACGTCCGCGCATCGCGGCGCCAGCAACGGTTTCAGCCGACGGCGTGTCCCCGCGACATCGGCAGCAGATGTCGCAAACCACAAAAGATAGGCTATCATTCTGGAAAGAGCAAAATTTTCGAATTTGCGATTTCTAATTCGAGTTGGGGGTGGGTGCCGGTGAAATTCCTCATCCCATGCAGCCAAACATCGTGTACAAAGAACTGGGAGAGGCGACCGCGATCTGCTCGGCGCATTCCCGAGAACCTCACGGTCGACGAAGCGGTGAACAGCGGTCGCGCGGATCCGGATGCCAGGTCGATGTTCGGTCAGGAGACAGGGCGTTGGAAAAGATCGAAAACGCGAACGCGGAATCGTTGCGCAGGATGTTGCGCGCTGATCCTGTTCTCGTCGACGTTCAGCCGGCCGGGAAGGTCATAAAAGGACTCGGCGAAGGTGTGATCCTGCACTCCGGCCCTCCAATCGGCTGGGAACGGATGTGCGGTCCAATGCAGGGCGCCGTTTGCGGAATTGCCGTGTTCGAAGGCTGGGCGGACGATCTCCGGCAGGCCCAGAATGCCGCTGCCGCCGGGCATTTCACATTTCACCCCAACCATCATTTCGGCGCAGTCGGCCCGATGACGGGAATGACCACCGTCAGCCAGCCCGTCTTCATCGTCGAGAACCGGGCCTTCGGCAATCGTGCCTTCTGCACCATCAACGAAGGTCTGGGCAAGGTCATGCGTTTCGGCGGCAATGACGCCGAGGTGCTCAACCGTCTGCGCTGGATCGCCGACGTTCTCGGTCCCGCGCTTTCCGCGGCGTTGCGCCAGTGCGGCGGCATCGCACTCAAAGGCTTGATCGCACGCGGGCTCGCCATGGGCGACGAGATGCACCAGCGTAATATCGCCTGCTCGTCGTTGTTCCTGCGCGACATCGCACCCTCGCTTGCCGTCACGGTCGGCGACAGCAAGCGCCTGGCCGAGATTTTCGCTTTCATCGCCGGCAATGATCAGTTCTTTCTCAACATCACCATGGCGATGGCAAAGGCGATAACCGATCCGGCGAAAGGCATCGCGGGTTCGACCGTCATCACCTCCATGTGCCGGAACGGCGCCGACTTCGGCGTGCAGGTCAGCGCTACCGGGGATGATTGGTTCACCGCACCGGTCGAGGTACCGACCGGAATGTATTTTCCCGGCTATTCCGAGCGCGACGCCAATCCCGACATGGGCGATTCGGCGATTGTCGAGACAATCGGACTCGGCGGCTTTGCCATGGCGACCGCGCCGGCGGTCGCCGGCTTCGTCGGCGGCGGCTCCGCCAGCGAGGCGTTGCAGTATACGCGTGCCATGTACGAGATCACGATCGGCCGCAATCCCGACTGGACTATGCCGAACCTCGATTATGCCGGCGTCCCCACAGGAATCGACATCCGCAAAGTGCTGCGCACCGGCATACTGCCCTACATCAACACCGGGATCGCACACCGCAAGCCCGGTATCGGCCAGGTCGGCGCCGGAATCGCTCGCGCGCCGTTAGCCTGCTTCGAGCAGGCGCTGGTCGCGGTAGCCACCAGCCTCGGGATCGCCTAAGCGGAAGCAACCCGGCGAAATCTCCGGCCAACACCGCGGGCCAGCTCCGGCGGTGAATGTCAGCGTGGACGGTGCAGCATCGCCGGCTGCCGCGACACCGTCTTGCGGCCGCGCTTGAAGGCATAGAGGACGGGCGTGAGCTCGGCGACGGCCGTTTCCGGGCCTTCGGCATCGAGCACGACAAGGTCGGCGGATTTGCCGACGGCGAGCCCATACTCCTTGAGCCGCATCATCTCGGCCGGGCGCCGCGTCACCATGTTGAAGCACTCGCGCATGTCCGCCTGCTTTCCGACCTGACAGATATTGGCGTAGAGGTTCGCCATGCGTATCTGCGAGCAATCGCCGAACGGCGTGAACGGATTGAGGATATTGTTGCTCGACAGTGAGCAGTTCACGCCGTGGTGTAACAGCTTGTGCGCTGGCACCACACCGCGGGTGACATTGTGGTCGTGCCTGTGCTGGCGGCCCATCAGATAAAGATCGGTCGACGGCAGCACAGTGAGCGCCACTCCTGCATCGGCGAGCCGCTTCGCCATGGCGTCGAATGCCGGCATTGAGAGGCTCACCGCTTTGGTGACGTGGCCGATGGCGACGCGGCCGCCATATTCGAATTCCTCGGTGCGCTTGCAAACGTGTTCGAGGTCCATGCCCTCGGCGGTCGGGCCGAAATCGAGATGCAGGTCGATGTCGATGTCGTAATCTCGCGCCAGCTCAAAAATGCGGTCGATCTGGCCGGGCGGATTGCTGTCGGTATATGGCGCGCCGCCGATCGCGCGGCAGCCGCGTTCGAGCGCCTCGACCATCAGCTCGTCGGTGCCTGGATTGTTGAGGAGGCCTTCCTGCGGGAAGACGCAAATCTGCAGATCGATCGCCCAGTCATATTGCTTAAGAAGCGGCAGCACCCCTTCGAGCCCGCGCAGGCCGACGCCGGGATCGACTTCGAGATGCGTGCGCATATGGGTGGTGCCTTGCAGGATCGCCTTTTCGAGCGTGCGCACGGCACGGGAATGAACATCCTCGGGCGTGAAGGCGGCCTTCGCCCGCGCGGATTCGGCGATCGCCTCTTCGATGTCGCCCTTTTCCGACTTCACACGATCAAGGATGCACGATTTGTCGAGATGGATGTGGGTCTCGACGAAGCCCGGCGAAACCAGCCGACCGCCGAGATCGATGATCTCACCCTCAGCGGCGAGGCCGGGCGCGACCGCGGCGATCCGTCCACCGGCGATGCCGATGTCGGTCAGCTCGTGCTCGGCGCCGAGGCACCGCGCGTTCTTGAGAATGACGTCCATTATTTCCTCGCTCGGTCTACGATCCCCAATCACAACACGGCGCCGCGATCGCCCAGATAGGCCCGCAGCAGCGCCGGATCCCGGCCGACCTCGTGCGCGGTGCCCGAATGCCTGATGGTGCCGGATTGCAGCACATAGGCCCGGTCGGCGACCGACAGCGCGAGCGCCGCCATTTGGTCGACCAGCAGGATGGTGGTGCCCTCCTCGCGCAGCTCCGCCAGCAGGTCATAAAGCGTTTCCAGAAGTCTTGGGGCAAGCCCGAGCGACGGCTCGTCGAGCATCAGAACCTCGGGACGCGCCATCAGGCCGCGGGCAATCGCCAGCATCTGCTGTTCGCCGCCGGAGAGAAGACCAGCGCGCTGATGCTGCCGCGCCTTGAGGGCGGCGAACCGGTCGAGCAGCGCTTGGATCATGCGCTCCTCGTCGGCGGAGGTGCGCGCATAGGCGCCGAGCCTCAGATTGTCGATCACGCTCAGCTCAGGAAAAACCTGGCGGCCTTCCGGCACCAGGATCAGCCCCTGGCGAGCGATCGCATCGCCCGCCAGCTGATCGATGCGTGCGCCAAGAAAACGCACCTCGCCGCCGATCGGTCTGATCAATCCGGAGAGCGCGCGCATCAGCGTCGTCTTGCCCGCACCGTTGGCGCCGAGCACAGCGACGAACTCGCATTTGGCGATGTCTAGCGCGGCATCGCGAACGATGATCGCGGCGCCGTAGCCGGCCGAGAGCGCATGCACCGTCAGCAAAGGAGATTCCCGCGCCGGTAGCGCGTGCTCGCGCCTGCGGTCGACCTGCTCGCCGGCTCCTAGATAGGCCTCAAGCACGGCCGGCTCGGCGGCAACCTGGAGCGGCGGCCCTTCGGCGATCTTGGTACCGGCATCGAGCACGACGACATGGCGCGAGACGCCCATCACCAGATCCATGTCATGCTCGACCAGGATCACGGCCATGCCGATCGCGGCGAGCTTGCGCAGCAATTCGCCGATCGCGGCCTTGTCTTCGGCGTCGAGGCCCGCGGCAGGCTCGTCGAGCGCCAGCACGGCAGGGCGAATGGCGATCGCGCGCGCAATCTCCACCAGGCGTTTGTCGACATGCGAAAGCGCGCCCGCCGGCGTGTCGACGCTGCCCTTATAACCGACGAAGGCGAGCAGGCTTTCGGCCATCTCGGCGGCCTCGGTGTCGTGCATCGCGGCCACCAGCGCGCGCAGGCCGAGCCGACCGCGCCGCAACGCGATCAGAATGTTGTCGAGCACCGACATGGTCGGGAACAACTGGCTGGTCTGATAGGTCCGGGCGATCCCGGCGCGCGGAATTTGATAGGCGCCAAGCTCCGAGATGGTCCGCTCGCCGAGCTTCACCGTCCCATCATCGGGCCGGTAAAAGCCGCAGATGGCGTTGAGCGCCGTGCTCTTGCCGGCGCCGTTGGGCCCGATCACGCTGGTGATGGCGCCGGGCTCTGCATCGAAGCTGAGATCCCTGACCGCGCGGACCCCGCCGAAACTCACCGTCAGTTTGCGCACCGCAAGACGGCGGCCGGTCGTGCCCGTGGCGAGAAAGCCTTCGACATCGCGTCGTTGGCGCGGCGCCGCCGCGTGGCGGGCCTTCGGCAACAGCCCGGCGATGACACCGACCAGGCCGGCCGGCGCCAGACGCAGCACCGCCAACATCAGCAGGCCGACGAACAGCAGCCGGTATTGCCCGAGCGTCGCCAAGAGTTCCGGCAGCAACACCACTACGCAAGCGCCGATCAGCGGCCCGAGGACGCGGTCGGCGCCACCGAGCATGACGACGAGCAGGAACAGAATAGACTGGAAGAACGGAAAAGATTCCGGACTGATAAAATTACTGATCGAAGCATAGATGCCGCCGGCAATTCCGGCCGCGACTGCCGAGATGGCGAAGGCCGTGGTGCGAATGAGCGTCGGATCGAGGCCGATCGACGTAGAGGCGGATTCGGAATCCCGCACTGCGCGCATCGCATTACCCCAGGCACTGTCGCTGAGCCGCGCGAAAGCAAGGGTCGCCAGTACGGTGAGCGCGACGGTCAGGTAGGCGATGCCCTTCTCGCCGATGTCGGCGCCGAAGAGGCTCGGACCGGGTATGCCGGAAAGGCCGTTCCATCCGCCGGTCAGGCCCTCCCACTCCGCGGCGCTCTGCTCGACGACAAAGCCGAAGGCGATGGTCACCATGGCGAGGTAGGGACCGCGCACCCGCAGTGCCGGGATGGCCAACAGCGCGCCGGCCGATCCGGAGACCACGCCGCTGACGGCGAGCGCCAGCCAGAACGACCATTCGTAGGTGGTCGTCAGGATGCCGACGGCGTAGGCGCCGATCGCGTAAAACGCCACATGCCCGAGCGAGATCTGGCCATTGAGCCCCAACAGCACGTTTAGCCCGATGCCGACGATCGCTGTCACGCCGACCAGGACGATGATGAAGGTCTGGTAGCTGTTGCCCCGGGCGATGAGGAAACAGACGGCGGCGATGACGATCGCGGCCGCAGCGGCTCGCTGCCAGCTCATACTTTCCTCAACTCGGCGCGGCCGAACAGGCCGTTCGGCCGCAAGGCGAGCGCCAAAATGACCAGCGCGAAGGTGACGATCTGCGTGTAGGTCGAGCCCAACAGCGCGGTGATCAGCGCCTCGGCGAGGCCGTAGATCAGGCCGGCCAACACCACGCCCCAGGCGCTTTCGATGCCGCCGAGGATCGCGACTGCGAAGGCCTTGATGCCAAACAGCGTGCCCATGGTCGATGAGATCGTGAACAAGGGCGCAATCAGAATGCCGGCAATGCCCGCGAGCAAACCCGACAGCGCGAACGCGATCTCGACCACGCGCTCGACCCGAATGCCCATCAGCCGGGCGGCATCCTTGTTCTGAACGACGGCGAGCAGCGCCTTGCCGTGCCGCGACGTTACAAACAACGCTTGCAGTCCGGCTGCCACCACCAGGCCGATCACCGGAATGAGCGCCTGAATATACTGGATCCTGACGCCGGCGACGGCGAAGCTGCCGGTGGTGAGCACGCCTGGGGGCATGCCGCGCGGGTCCTTGCCGAACGTGAACAGCACGACGTTATCGATGACGATGCCGAGCGCGACGGTCGCGATTAGCCAGGAATTCGAGCCGCGCGCCACGAACGGCCGCACCGCGACGCGCTCGACCACGACGCCCCAGAGCGCGCACGCCGCAAGCGCGAGCACAATCGCCAGGGTCAACGGCCAGCCCAGCGTCACCCAAAACGTGAAGCAAACCACCGCGCCCAGCATCATGGTCGAGCCCTGGGCAAAATTCACGGTCCGCGACACCGCGTGGGTGACGTGAAAGCCGAGCGCGAGCAGTCCATACATGCTGCCGAGGCCGAGTCCGGAAATGATCGCGGACGCAATCAGCATCGGGAGTTGCTCATGGCGGCTTCGAACGTCGACCGCTCATTCCCGCGAAAGCGAGAATCCAGAGTTGCGCACAGGTCGCAAAGAGCCGGGTCCCCGCTTTGCGGGGCGACGAGCGAGGACTGAACAATCATTCTGCGCGCTAGGCCGGGGTGCACCGCGCGCCCATTGCTCAATTCACCGGAACGATCTTGTCGCCCTCGTAGTGCACCATGATGTAGTCGTCGGGGCCAAGCCCATCGTGGTTGTCGTGGGTGAACGGCCGCTCATAGGTCTTGATCAGCCCCTCGTAGGGAGCCTTCAAGTCTTCCAACGCGGCGCGGATCGCGTCCGCATCGGTGGAGCCGGCTTGCGCGATGCCGAGCGCCAAGAGATGCATCGCATCGTAGGCGTCGGCGGTACCGACCGGCGCGAACACGTCCTGCGGTCCCTTGATCTCGGGATATTTCTTCTCCAGCGCCGCCAGCACCCGCTGGCCGACCGGCCCTTGCTTGCCGAAGAAGCTGTAGGTCTGCACGAAATCCGCATCGCCCGCGGTCGGTCCCGCCAGCTCCGGAAAGCGACCGCCGGAAATGCCCCAATGCGACGCCACCGGAATCGTCCATCCCATGCGCTCGCGCGATTTCATCACTTGCGCGCCGGGCGCGGCATTGGCGACGAGGATGATGGAATCGGCGCCGGCATCTTTGAGCCGCGCCAGTTGCGGCACTACGTCGACGTCGGCGTTCTCGAATTTCTCGATGCCGGCGATCTCAATCGACGGATCGGCCTTGCTGGCGGCGGTCAGTCCCTTCTCATTGCCCTGGCCCCAAGGATTGTTGATCAGCATCAGACCGGCTTTTTTCGATCCGAATTTCTGGTGGGCAAATCTCAAGAGCTTGACGTCGACCAGCGCATCGACCGCGGAGACCCGGAAGGCATAATTCGGATCGGCGCCGTTGCGGGTGATGCCGGTGCCCGCCGCCCACACCCCCATGTAAATGCGTTTTTCCTTGTTCAGCACCGGCACCATCGCCAGCGACACCGGCGTGTCGATGCCGCCGAAGATCGCCGCCACGTTCTCGGAAATAAGCTCGCGCGCGGCGATCAGCCCCTTCGGCGGGCTTGATTCGTCGTCGCGCTGCACTAGCACCAGCATGCGGCCGCCAAGGAGACCTCCCTTGGCATTGATTTCGTCGATCGCCAGCGTCAGTCCGCGGGTGATCGCCTCACCGGACTGCGCGGAGGCGCCCGACAGCGCCGCGATTTGTCCGATCTTGATCGGATCGGCGGCGAATGCCGAAGCCATTCCATAAAATACACCATAAAATACAAGCGCGGCGCCGAGCGTGACCGAACACGTCACGCGAGTGCATCGCCGCAGCGATCCTCTCATCTGCGTTCTCCTGTTGTCCCCGGGGTTAGGCCTCGTAAGAGGCCCGAACAATAATGATCCGCAAGAAACGCTGCTTTGTCAATTTACCATCCTCATTCGCATCCTCTGCGGATAGATCTTGCCGGCGCGCAGGCCCTTAGCGTCGATTACCGCAACGCCGCATTTCGTCCGCTTGCGAGGGCAAAGCCGACGTCACTCCAACCGCGGTCCGAACACCCCTCCCCTAGTCTTACCATCTGGACACCAGCGACCCTGAGACTCAATCTCCGCGTACCGTTTGTCGAGAACCGCGGGAGCACTGCGACTATTCCGTAATCTGTCATTAGGCGAATCGGAAGCCGCTGCCCGCGCAAGGCTTTGCTAGGTGTTGTCATTTCCTAGATGCGGCAGCAGCTTCTGCAATTTTGGAACAATGGTTTCAAGCGCGTGCCGCTTACTTCTACTCATGACACAAACCTCAACAGGATTGCTGGTTCAATTTTATCACCGAAATGATTGAAGCATTCATCGATAGAATCTCACGCTCGTCGCGTTTTTCGAAGTAGGCAAGGACGTCGCGCTTCTCTACTATCCCTTTTGCGAGCAGTGGCGCGCGCGATTCTGAACAAAAGCGTTGCGCAAACTAAACAGCCTTCTCTCGATCAAGTGTCCACGCTAAGCCGGCAAGGCTGCGTTTGTGGCTGGTGCCGCGCCAAATTTCTATTTGTTCAGGCAGAGTGTCAAGGAAGCGTATTTCTTCCTCCGACATGCACGCCCGCCGGCCTTCAATCGGCTCCCCCATAGTTGCCTCCACTTTTTTGGATGTTGATGCGCGTTTTCGGTGTCTATCCAAACACGGCCCACCAATTTCCAAAACTCAGATGGAGTTTTCCTTAAGTGTTTCATTGGTGCCTTGAACATTGCGTCGAGACGGTAAGGCCGCACATAGAGGAAGACATATTTTTCCCAGTCACCATCAGCTCTTGCCTTCGAAAGCCCGTCTTTCTTATATCGATAAATTCGGTTGATATGTGAGGCGCCGGCGGCGAGTGATTCGATCACAAGCCAGTGGTGGACCCTCCCGTCGTACGCGTATCGAATAAGATTTGGGTGCAGTGTTTCCATAAGACTTATACCGGGTCCCCAAAAGGACGACTCTTTTTTGGATTCCCAGATCAGGACGAGTCAGATTCAAGCATTGGCGAACGAGGAGGTTCGCCATGGCAAGAGCAATTGCGCTGCGGGATGATTTTG
>JBEKWO010000061.1:0-20973 GCA_049512975.1 Xanthobacteraceae bacterium
TGGTCAAACGTTTGGCCGACCTTGGCTACGCTGTGGAGATCAAGCCGCTCGCCGCCTGAGCCGTGTCTGTGGCACCGCCAGCAAGGGGAGTTTGTGGCACGGTCCGAGCAAGTATGTTTCTTCTTAGGCATCGGCGCACATTGAACGCGCTTAGCGTTGTAGCAAATTCGGTGTCCACCATGGTTTCCGCTCGAACACGCGTCCTTCTTGCAGCCGCCAGCCTTACCGGTGGAATATTGGCCGGCGGCACTGTAGACCGCGTGATCGTTGGTGGACCGGCCTGGCAACAAATCGGCATCGGAACATGGGCGCAGTTTAGCCGTCACGCAGATCTTGGCGCCGGTCTTGTGGCCTATCCTGTTGAAGGCATTGGGGCCACCCTCCTCAGCATCGCTGCGGCGATAAGCTATTATTTCGATCGGATTCGCCGCCGCGGTGTGGCAATCCCGATGTATTTAGCGGCGCTGCTGTACATCGTCGGGCTAGTGGTGACGGCGAAGGCGGCACCAATCATGCTTGGGCTTTCCGCACCGCAGTCTACTGATGCCTTGAGTCAAGCGTTTGACGATTTCTACTTTTGGGGATTGTACCTCAGAGGCGCCACCGATCTGCTGGCGTTCTTGGCGCAAATTTGGGCTTTCGCGAGTTTGAGCGGTGCCGAGTGAAATGCTCACTCGAACGACGGCTTAGCGCGGCGCAGTTGCTTGAGCCCGGCGCGATGCTTCTTGCCTTCGATGCGGCGCTCGCGCGAAGCCCGCGTCGGCCGGGTCGGCCGCCGCGGCCGCGGTGGGATCGCCGCACGGCGAATGAGATCGATGAGGCGCTGGAGCGCGTCCTGCCGGTTGCGTGCCTGGGTGCGATGGCGCTGCGCGATGATGACCAGAACGCCGTCGCGGGTGAGCCGTGCACCGGCAAGCCGCTCCAGCCGCGCCCGCACGTCGTCGGTGAGCGACGGCGAGTGCCGCACGTCGAAGCGAAGCTGCACCGCGGTCGCAAGCTTGTTGACGTTCTGGCCGCCCGGCCCCGAGGCGCGCACGAAGCTTTCCTCGATCTCGCGCTCGTCGATGTTGATATGGGCGGTGACGCGGATCACGGGGGGCTCGAGTAAAGAAGAAGCTTATCCTCCCCCGCTCCGTTTCACTTCGCGGGGGCGGAAAAGTCGACGCTGGTCGAAACGATCCCTTCCGGCCGGCCGACGACGGTAACCAGGAGCCCGCCGTCGAGCAGGCGCTTGGCCACGCGCTTGGCGTCGTCGAGCGTCACCGCATCGATCAACCGCGTTCGCCGGGTGATATAATCGATGCCGAGATCGTCGCGCTGCAACTGCACCAGCAATGCGGCGATCTTGCTCGACGTATCGAGATTGAGCGCGAACGCGGCCTTGAGATAGGCCTTGGCCTTGGCGAGTTCCTCGGGCGTCGGGCCGCCTTCGGCCAGCCGGCGGATTTCCTTTTCGACGAGATCGACAGTTTCGCCGCTGCGATCGGCGCGCGTGGCGGTGGCGCCAAGGAACAAAGCGGCGTGATCGAGCAGCACGAGGTCATCGTTGACCGAATAGGCCAGGCCACGCTTCTCGCGCACTTCCCGATAGAGCCGCGAGGAAAACGTCCCGCCGCCGAGAATTTGATTGACGAGGTAGGCGGCCATGAAATCTGGGTCCTTGCGCGCGATGCCGGTACCACCGAACGTAATTACCGTCTGCGGCACGTCGAGCTTGACCATGATGCGCTGACCGAGCCCTTGCGGCGCCACGGTGGCTACCGGGGCAAGATCCGGCTGCGCTGGAAGCGCGCCAAACACCCGGTCGAGCATCGACTTGACCGTCTCGGCGTCGATGTCGCCGACGACGGCGACCTTCAGGTTTGCCCGCGCCAGCACCCGCCGCGTATAGGCGTTGAGATCGTCGATGGTGATGTCGGGGACCGTTTCCAGCGTGCCGCTCACCGGGCGGCCATAGGGATGGCCGGCGAAGGCGGTGTCCCACCAGCGCCGCGAAGCGATGTCGGTCGGGCTGGTCGCAGAACGCCGCAGCACCGACAGGATCTGCGCGCGGATGATTTCGACAGCGGGCGGATCGAAGCGCGGCGCGGTGAGCGACAGGCGCAGATCGTCGAACGCCTCATCCCGATTCTCCACCAGCGTGCGTAACGAGCCGCGCAACGTATCGTGCTCCGCCTCAAAGCCGAGCTCGATGGCTTTGCGCTCCAGGCGATCGTGAAAGGTGCTGGAGTCGAAATCGCCGGCGCCTTCGTCGAGCAGCGAAGCGACCAGGTTCGCGGTGCCGGCTTTGCCGGCCGGATCCTGAGCCGCGCCGCCGACGAAGGCAAAATTGAGGGCAATGAGAGGAACTGCCGGCTCCCGCACCAGCCAGGCCTCGATGCCGCCGGGACTCACCACGCGCTCGATGGTCGTGGCGCCAGCCGGCGCGGCGAAAATAACAAGCGCCGCGACGGCGACGGCACCGCGGCGCAGGAGGGTGCGGCTCAAGACCGGCGTCATAGCATTCACGAGTGCTTCTCCTCCGACTGCAGGCTGTTGACGAGATAGCCGGTCACCGAGGCGCGGCGGTCGAGCCAAGTCCGCGCGGCCTGATGCACCGCGTCGGCGGTCACGGCGCGAATGGCCTCGGGCCAGTTGCGGACCATGTCGACGGTCTGGCCCGTCGCCAGCGCGGCGCCGTACATGTGTGCCAGCGTCGCCTGATTGTCCTGCGCGTAGATGGAGTCGGCGATCAGCCGGTTCTTGGTGAGTTCGAGCTCGTCAGCGGTGACGCCGTGTTCGCTGACATCGGCAAGGACGGCATCGATCGCCGTCTCGACGTCGTGCAGGATCTTGCCCGGCTTCGGCGCGCCGTAGATGCCGAACTTGCCGTAATCGAGCGCCGTATCCGAATAATAGGCGCCGGCGCTGAGCGCGATACCCTGCTCGACCACAAGGGTGCGGTAGAGACGACTGTTGGCGCCGCCGCCGAGCACATGGGCCAACACTTCCAGCGCCTCGCTCTCGCCGGGTTTCGCCGTTGTCCGCGAGGGCACCAGGTAAAAGCGGGTCAGGCTTGGTTGTTCGACGCGAACATCGGCGAGCGTCACGGTGCGCGGCGCTTCCTGCACCGGCTCCCGCGGCCGCTGGCGCGCAACGATTTCGGCGCGTGGCGCAACCTTGCCGTAGGTCTCCTCGGCGTCGGCCTTGACTTCTTCGGGCGTCACGTCGCCGGCAACGACGACGATGGCATTGTTCGGCGTGTAGAAGCGGCGATAGAACGCCAGTGCATCGTCGCGGCCGAGGCTTTCGATCTCGGGTCGCCAGCCGATCACCGGCCGGCCGTAGGGATGGTTGAGATAGAGCGCGGCGTTCATCTGCTCGGCCAGGCGGCCGTTCGGATTGTTGGCGACCCGCATGTTCTGCTCTTCAAGCACGACATTCAGCTCGGGACGCACGACCGCGTCGGTGAGCACCAGCCCGGTGATGCGATCGGCCTCGAACGCCATCATCTCCTTGAGGTGCTCGCGCGGGACCCTCTGGAAGAACCCGGTATAGTCGCCGGCGGTGAACGCATTCTCCTGACCGCCGATCGCGGCGACGTCCTGCGAGAAGCGATTGCCGGGGTTCTGTGCCGTGCCCTTGAACATCAGATGTTCGAGGAAATGCGCGAGGCCGGATTTGCCCGGCGTCTCATCGGCGCCGCCGACCTTGTACCAGATCATGTGGGTAACGACCGGCGCGCGATGGTCCGGCACGACGACGACTTCAAGACCGTTGCCGAGGGTAAAATCCGCAACCTGAGGCTCCGCGCCGGCGCGCGCGACGCCTGCAGCGCCGACGAGCGCGATCAGGAGAATCAGCGTTTTCGACACGAATTGAGCCTCCCCAAGCTTGATCAATGGCCTCCTACCCGGAACGGTAAAAAGTCCGCCGCGCCCGTTCAGTTTGCCGTCTGGCACTCGCAACTACGTCAGGCAGAGACGCTCCTCGTCCCTCCGGCGCGTCGGCCGGTCGCCGCTACTTCCCGGTCTGGCTCTCCGGTTGGGTCGCCGCTGGCGTCGCGGGCTGCGCCGCCGAAGGCGTCACTGGTTGCGGGGCCCCCGGTGGCGTCGCCGGCTGCGCCGCCGCAGGCGAAGCCGCGGCCGGGGCCGGCGCGGCGGTCGCGGTTGTCGGCTTCGCCTTCTTTTCAGGGCCGATGCCGTAGGGATGATCCGGCGACGGCGTGCGGTAACCGGTCGGCGGATCCGTCAGGCTGTCGCGCCCCGGCTCGCCGGTAAACGTCGCGTATTCTTCCTGGTTGAACCAGGTTGCAGGGTTGTACCAGGCCTTCTTCTGGAAGGGCGGAGGTGGGGCCGCTTGAACGGTTGCCGCGCCATCCGGTGCCGCAGGAACGACGTTGGCCTTGCGGTGTTTGTGGGGTTTGACTTTCGGGTCCTTGGGCCAATCCGGCGTGGGCGCCGCCGCGTCAGCCACCGGGGGCGGCAAGTCGCGGCTCGGCGGCACGACAAGCGGCGACCGTTCCACCAAGTCGATATCCGGGTCGTCGGGGCCCTTCTTGAGGCCAAGCGTCTGCATGAACTTCGACCAGGCGGAGGCATTGGTATCGTCGTCGGCGGCTCGCGCCGTGGACGTATCAAGGCCGACGACAAGGCCGATGAAAGCAACGCCGATGGCGGCGCGCCAAAGCAGAGCGCCCACGCCCGCCCCGCGATCGACCCTGCGGCCCCGATCATGATCCTGTGGCATACCCTCACACCCCGAGGTGCCGGTACGGCACATCCCAGAAATCATCCCTGAGGAGTTGCCTAAACCTCTGGCTATTTTCTTCATCCGTGATCAGGGCGCTTTTGCGGCGCCCCCTGCCCGAAGCGAATCGTAAAGAAGGCCCGCCACACCGGCCACGATCGCCACATCGGCCAAATTGAAAACGTACCAGCGGAAGCTCCAACCGGCGGTTTCTAGGTGAAAAAGCACGAAATCCATGACGCCTGGCCAATGCAGCCGGTCGATCGCATTGCCGAGCGCCCCGCCGATAATAAGCCCGAGCGCCGTCGCGGTCAGCCGCGAGGACGCCCGGGAGAGCCAAATCCAGAGAAAGGCCACCGCCGCCATTTTGAACGCGAGCAGCGCCCACGCCCCGAACCGCCCGTTTTGCTGCAGGAGCCCATAGCTGATGCCGGTGTTCCAGGTGACGACAAGATCGATAAAGGAGGTGACCGCCATCCGCCCCCGATCCGTCAGATCGAACACATCCAAAAGCCAAAGCTTCGACGCTTGATCGATGATGCCGGTCGCCGCGGCGACGGCAAGCCCGAGTGCACTCAGCGGTCCCCACGTATAGGAGCGGGCCGCTGGTCTTGGTGACGCATCGGCCACGCCGCCCCCTACTCCGCCGCCGTGCGCATGGCATCCCATTCGCGCAGCGCCTGCGCGTCGCGCGGCGTCACGTCGGGAAATTGCGGATCCAGCCCGACGGAAGGTGAGATCTTCCACGAACGGGCACATTTGCGGCCTTCGGCGCGGCGCGGCTCGACCGCGACCGCGGGCACGTCGTCGAGCCGAAACGCCGACGGCTGCCCCTCGCCTTCGATCAGCGTTGCGGCCGAGGTGATGCACAATTCGGCAAGATCGACATCGACCGTCAGCGCGAAAAGCTCTGGGTCGGCGACATAGACCATCGGCGCTGCCTCGAGCGAGGAGCCGATGCGCTTCGCCGCCCGCTCGACCTCGAGCGCGCCGGTGACGACGCGGCGCAGGTTGCGCAGCTTCCGCCATTTCTCCGCCAGGGCATCGTCGCGCCAGGATGCCGGCACGCCGGGGAAGGATTCGAGGTGCACCGACGCCGCGGCCGGATCGCGCGCCAGCCACGCCTCCTCCGCGGTGAACGAGAGCATCGGCGCCAGCCAAGTCACCGTGCAGCGGAACAAATGATCGAGCACGGCAAGGCAGGCGCGGCGCTTGAGCGAGGAATACGGATCGCAATAGAGCGCGTCCTTGCGGATATCGAAATAGAACGCCGAGAGGTCGACGGTCATGAAGGCGTTGAGCGCGGCGAAGATGCGCTTGAAGTCGAAATCCGCGTAAGCGCCGCGAACCAGCGGATCAAGCTCGGCAAGCCGATGCAGCATCAGCCGCTCAAGCTCCGGCATGTTCGCCAACGCCACGCGCTCGTCGCCGCGCAGATGCGCGAGGTTGCCCAGCATCCAGCGCAGCGTGTTGCGCAGCTTGCGGTAGGTCTCGACGGACGTTTTCAGGATTTCCGGGCCGATGCGCTGGTCGTCCCAGTAGTCGGTCGCGCACGTCCACAGTCGCAGGATATCGGCGCCCGATTGCTTGATCACGTCCTGCGGCGCGACCGTATTGCCGAGCGACTTCGACATCTTGCGGCCGTTCTCGTCGAGCGTGAAGCCGTGAGTGACCACGATGTCGAACGGCGCCTCCCCGCGCGTGCCGCAGGATTCCAAGAGCGAAGAGTGAAACCAGCCGCGGTGCTGGTCGGAGCCTTCGAGGTACATCACCATCTCGTCGCCGCCGTCGTGCTTGCGGCGGATGCCGGCAAGCGCCGGAAAGTGTTTGGGGTCTTCCAGAACGAAGGCGTGCGTCGAGCCGGAATCGAACCAGACGTCAAGAATGTCGTCGACTTTCTGCCAGCCTTGATTGGCGATCTTGCCGAGAAAACGTTCGCGCGCGCCCGGCCTATACCAGGCATCGGCGCCCTCTTCCTCGAAGGCGTCGATGATGCGGACATTGACGTCGGGATCGTTGAGGATTTCGACCGACCCGTCCGGATTCTCCCTGATGAACAGCGTGATCGGCACGCCCCAAGCACGCTGGCGCGAGATCACCCAGTCGGGACGCGACTCGATCATGCCGGTGATGCGGTTTTCGCCCTGCTCCGGCACCCAGCGCGTCGCCTTGATCGCCTGCTGCGCAAGTTGGCGAAGCGTCAGGCCATGTCTGCCGCTGCGGCTCAACAATGTGATGGGAGTGTCCATGCCGATGAACCATTGCGGCGTGTTGCGGAAGATCACCGGCTTCTTCGACCGCCATGAATGCGGGTACTGATGTTTTAGGCGCCCGCGCGCGATCAGCATGCCGGCGTCGATCAACGCTTTGATTACCGCCTCGTTGGCGTTGCCCTTTTCGCCTTTTTCCGTGAGCACGCGCTTGCCGGTGAAGCCGGGCGCTTGATCGGTGAAGCGGGCGGCGGCATCGACAGTATAGGGAATCGTCGTGTTGATGCCGCGCGCTGCAAGTACGCGCGCATTCGCCGTCCAAATTTCGAAATCCTCGCGGCCGTGTCCTGGTGCAGTGTGAACGAAGCCAGTGCCGGTATCCTCGGTCACGTGCTCGCCCGGAAGAAGCGGAACCCTGAAGCCGTACCCATTGATCTTATTGCGCAGGGGATGATCGCATTCTAAGGCGGCTAGGTGTTTTGCATCGATGACGCCCAGTCGGTCGTATGCAACAACCCGTGCTTGCTTCATAACTTCGGGCGCAAGAGTATCTGCGAGCAATAAGTAATCGCCGGTTTTCGCCCAATTATCCGCTGCCGCATCTTTAATCCGATAAATTCCGTAGGAGATTTTAGGATTAAAGCTGATCGCGCGATTTCCCGGCAGTGTCCAAGGCGTCGTGGTCCAAATCACGATGGAAGTATTCGACGGTAGGAGTTCGTAAAACTCGGGTTTCTGCTGATCGTGCAAACTTCTCTGTGGAACGCCTTTTATCGGAAACTTCACCCACACCTGATCCGAGACATAATCCTCGTACTCGACCTCCGCCTCGGCGAGCGCGGTCTGTTCCACCACCGACCACATCACCGGCTTACTGCCGCGATAGAGCGTGCCGTTGGCGGCGAACTTCATCAGCTCGCGCGCGATCTGTGCCTCGGCAAAGAAGTCCATCGTGGTGTAGGGGTGCGCCCAGTCGCCGATGACGCCGAGGCGCTCGAACTCCTGGCGCTGCACGTGGATCCAGTGCGCGGCGAAGGCGCGGCACTCCTGGCGGAATTCGATTAGCGCGGCCGGATTTGAGAAATCTGGCTTGGCGGCTCCCTTGGCGCGGTAGTTCTCCTCCTCGATCTTCCATTCGATCGGCAGGCCGTGGCAGTCCCAGCCCGGCACGTAGTTCGAATCGAAGCCCAGCATCTGCTGGCTCTTGGTCACCACGTCCTTGAGGATCTTGTTGAGCGCATGCCCGATATGGATGTTGCCGTTGGCATAGGGCGGGCCGTCGTGGAGGATAAAGCGGGGCCGCCCCTTGGCGGCGGCGCGCAGGCGGCCGTAGAGGTCGAGGCTCTTCCAACGCGCCAGGATTTCCGGCTCCTGCTGCGGCAGGCCGGCGCGCATCGGGAAATCGGTCTTCGGCAGAAACAGCGTTTCGCTGTAATCGCGGGCTTTCGTCGGCGGTTCGTTCATGGCGGGCCTTCTAACAAGCCGATGACGCGGCGCAAAGGGCTGTTCCCGGCGCGCCTGGCGAACGCCGGAGGAACCGACGCTGCGACTTCGCGTTGAAGCCGAGGGACTCGCCGCGCCGGCTATCGATCGTCGCCACGGTTGTGTTCAACCATTTGTTCCCCGCCGACGGCGCTGAACTTCCTGATTGAACGGAACTTTTCCGCGCCTATATACTTGTCCGGGCACCTTGGCTCATCCAAATGCACGGAGAAGAGGCATGAACACCGCGTCAACGGCTTCACAGAACATTCGCGAGACGGCCAAAGACGCACGCGAGGGCGTACGCGAGGTGCGTAAGGCGGCAGCGGAGTCCTCGGGCGACATCGAGAGCGATCTACAGGCGCTACGCGATGATTTCCGGCGCCTCGCCGAACAGGTCGCCGACATCGTCGCCGGCACCGGTAACGCCGCCTGGCGCCGCGCGAAAGCCAGCATGGAGGACGCGGTGTCGGAAGCCGAGGACAAGGGGCGCGAGGCGGTCGACGCCGTGCGCGAAGTGTCCGATCATTTCGTCGAGGCGATCGACGAGTCGATCAAGACGCGGCCCTATACGACGCTGGCGATCGTCGCCGGTCTGGCATTCCTGTTCGGGGCGACGTGGCGCCGCTGATGGCGCCATGAGGAATCCGGCGCTGCTGGCGCGGCGGCGCCGTGCGGAGGCGAGGGCTATGCTGAAAAGCTGGATGCACGACATCACGCTTGCGCTGCAAGCGCGCAGCGGTGTCACCCCCGGCCTCTTCGTCTGGCTCGCAATCATGGCGATCGCTTCGCTGACGGCCTTCGTCTTCCTTTGCGTCGCCGGCTACGACCGGCTGGCGCTGGAATGGGGAAATGTCTTCGCCGGCCTGGTGATGGCCGGCATTTTTGTGCTGATCGCAGTGATCGGCGCCATCGTTGCCGCCATGTCGCGCCGCCGTGCTCGGGAACGCGCCATCCTCGAACGCGCCGCGCGCGCGCATGCGTCATCGGCCTGGCTGCTCGACCCGAAAATTCTCGGTGTCGCCATGCAAGCCGGCCGCTCGCTCGGCTGGCAACGGCTGGTGCCGATTGCGTTGCTGGCTTTCATGGCCGCGCAATGGGCGCGCGAGCATCGCGAGCGCCGGCCCGAGGACGAGGCTTAAGCTAAAGCGGCGGAAAAGCGTCCCCAGCGCGCTTGAGCGCGGCGCGCGCAAGGCGGCTGTCCTCTTTCATCCTGACCACCAGCTCGTCGACCGAAGCGAACACCTCCTCGTCGCGGATCCACTCGATAAAGGCGACGTCGATGCGCTGGCCGTAAAGCTCGCCGGCAAAATCGAACAGAAAGACTTCGAGCAGCACGGCCCCGTTATCGAACATCGGCCGCCGGCCGAAGCTGGCGACCCCGTCGTAACGGCGTCCGCCGAACCCGGCGCGCACCGCATAAACGCCGTGGCGCAACCCGCAGGCTGCGTCGAGACGCAGGTTTGCGGTCGGGAAGCCGAGTTCGCGGCCGCGCTTGTCACCGTGAATGACCTCCGCGGAGACGAACCAGGGAAAGCCGAGAAACGCCGTCGCCTCGTCGAGCCGCCCGGCGGCGAGTGCATCCCGGATCGGGCCGGAGGAGACCGGACGGCCGTTGACCTCCAAGGCCGGCACCACGTCGACGGCGAAGCCGTGCTTGACGCCTTCGGCGGCGAGAAAGTCGGCCGAGCCCGCGCGATTCTTGCCGAAGTGGAAGTTAAAGCCGATGACGGCTCCGCTGATGGCGAACCGTCCGACCAGGATCCGCGTCACGAACTCCGCCGCCGTGACGTTCGCCAGATCGGCATTGAAGGTCAGTACGATCGCCCCATCGAGCCCGGTGGAGGCCAGCAGCCGCAATTTGGTGGCCTCGTCGGTCAGCCGAAACAGCTTTTCGCCGGGCTTGAAGAAGGCGCGCGGATGCGGCTCGAAAGTCAGCACCGCGGCAGTCTTGCCGAGGCTTTTGGCGCGGTCGCGCGCAGCCGCGATCACCGCCCGATGGCCGCGGTGCACCCCGTCGAAATTGCCGATAGCGAGGACGGCGCCACGGAGCGCGCCAGCGGGCCCAGTATCGCGCACGACCAGGAAGCGTTTCGGCGCCATCGGGCTCAATGGTTAAGGAAACTGCGCCGTTTGGTGCCGTCGCAGCGGCGCCGAGTCAAGCACGGGCTTCGCAGGAGTTGTACCGTCGCGGCTGTAGCGATTACAGCGATTAACCCGATATTCAAATTCCCAATGGTAATCAGCGCCCATTGGGGAGACAGCGTCGGGGCGCCTGCCACCCTCGGAACGAGCCGACCGAGCTCGACTCCGCGCAATGACCCGCGCCAAGGAGCAGAGCGATGGCTCTCGATCCCTCGATACCCGTGCTGGTTGTCGACGACTACTGCACCATGGTTCGCATCATCCGCAACTTGTTGCGGCAACTCGGCTTCGCCGACGTCGACGATGCGCCCGACGGCGCCGCCGCGCTCGCCAAGATGCACGCCAAGCGCTACGGCTTGGTGATTTCCGACTGGAATATGGAGCCGATGACCGGCTTCGACCTGCTCCGCCAGGTGCGCGACGATCCGGAGCTGGGAGAGACGCCCTTCATCATGGTGACGGCCGAATCGAGGACCGAGAACGTGATCGCGGCGAGGAAAGCCGGCGTGAACAACTATATCGTCAAGCCGTTCAACGCCCAGACGCTGAAGAGCAAGATCGAGGCGGTGTTCGCCGCAAGCGAATAGACAGTTCCCGCCGCTCACCATTCGAGCTTACGCATCAGCGCTTTGGGTGCGACGCCTGCGGCGGCGAACATCGCGTTGACACCGGACAGATCCGGCGTCCCGCGCCCGCCGAATTCCTCGGCGTGGATGCCGGAGATGACGAACAGGCAATCCACACCGAACGAGGCCGCGCCCTTCAGATCGGTTCTGATCGAATCGCCGATCGCGAGCACCCGGCTGGGCGGCGGCACCTCGCCGCCGCGACAAGCGGCGGCTTTGCCCAACGCCACCTCATAGATCGGGGCGTGCGGCTTGCCGCAATAGAGCGCCTCGCCGCCAAGCTCCACATAAGCGTCGGCCAGCGCGCCGGCGCAGTAGAGCAGCGTGTCGCCGCGCTCGACGACGATGTCCGGATTGGCGCAGACCATGAACAGCGAACGAGCGCGCATCGCCGCCAGCAGCTCGCGATAGTTCTCCGGCGTCTCCGTGGCATCGTCGAACAAGCCGGAGCACACCACGTAATCGGCGGTCTCGGGCGGCGCAAAGGTGACATCGAGCCCGGCGAAGATCGGCAGGTCCCGACGCGGCCCGAGATGAAACACGCGTTCGCTGAGCCGGCTCTCGACGATGCCGCGGGTGACGTCGCCGGACGTGGTGATCGCGTCATAAGCGTCATGCGGCACGCCGAAGCGGTCGAGAATCTTCTGTACGGCGGCGCCGGGCCGCGGCGCATTGGTGATGAGGATTACGGTGCCGCCGCCGGCGCGAAAGCGCGTGAGCGCCTCGCAGGCGGCGGTGAAAGCCGCGACACCGTTGTGCACCACGCCCCAGACGTCGCACAGGAGCACGTCATAGCCGTGCGCCAGCGGCGCAAATCGATCGATGATGGGGGGCAAGGTGCTTGGCGACATCAGCACGTCGAATGGGCGGGCGAGCTGATCCGAGGATCAGGTGCTTCCGCTGCCGGCGTGAACGAGTTCCGCGGACCCACCGCCCAGCGCGGCGGGAGCGGCGTCGCCGGCAACGCCTTGCAGCGCGTCCGGACGCACCGGGCGTGGCGGCGAGAACAAAAATCCCTGACCGAAGCGGACATCGTAATCCAGAAGATCAACCACGACCGGTTCGCTCTCGATCCGCTCGGCGATGAGATCGATGCCGAAGCGGCCGAGCCGGTCGGAGAATTCGGCGGTCTGGACGTCGGTCGAAGCGGCACCGGGCCGGTTGAGCAACAGCGCAGCCGGCACCTTGATGAAACGAAAGCCGCGCTCGGTCAATTCGCGCGGCTCGATGCGAAGGTCGGACAGGTTGTCCATGGAAAAATGAAATCCGCGGCCGGCGAGCGCCGCAAGGCTGGCGTACTCTGCCGGTCCCATGGCGCGAACCGCGCCCTGGGTGAACTCGAAGATTAGCGACGGCGCGATCGCACGGTTGGCGTCGATGAATTCGAGCAATCGCGGAAAGCCCGCATCGGTCAAGGTCGCTGAGGAAAGATTGCAGAACAAGCCGATGTCGCCGCTCTTGAGCAGCAGCCGCCGCACCACCTGCACGCATCGCGACACGGCAAGGCCGTCGAGCTTCGGCAGGAGCGCACCGGCCTCGGCATAGGGCAGGAAATCGACCGCCGCCACGATCTCGCCGTTCTCGGTATTGAGCCGGGACATCGCCTCGTAATAGCGCACCTTGCGTTGCGGCAAAGTGACGATGGGCTGCAGGTGGAGATCGATCTTGCCGCCTTCGATGGCGGCGCGGACGGCGGCGATGATGGCGTCCTTGTCGAGCCCGCTAAAGGCGGTGACCTCGCGAACGGCAGGCGCAGCGGCCGGGTCAGCCGGCTTGGCGCTGGCGATTGCCGCCGCCGGTGCGGCCTCGGCGGCCGCATACGGGGCGCCCTGATCGTCGCCACGGGGACGGGCGAGCACAATGTCGTGCGCCGCAACCAAGTCGGCAAGCTGTTTGACCAGCCGCGAAAGCTCCTCGACCTCGCCGGCGAGCGGCGCGGTCGCCGCCAGCGCTTTGTCGAGGACTGTTTCGACCTTGCCCTCCGCCGCTCCGAGCCGGCGGTCGAAGTCCGCGAGCTGGCGCGCCAGATCGCTCGAGCCGCGGACAAGCTCGGACACCTGCTGGTTCACAACGGCGCGCTCACGCTTGTCGGCGGCGACGGCACTGTAGACCGCGGCCGCCGCCGGCAAACAGAGTGCCACCAGGACCGCGTCAGTGACGGAGAACCCCAAGCGAAGATAGAGCACGGCGCCGAGCGCGGCGGCGATAAGCACGATGCAGACGGCAATGAAGATGACGCGGATGCGCACCATGCGGACCCCGTTTCGCTTGCGCAGCACCATTTCCCGAAGCGCCAAAGCGGTCTTCCGGGAAATGTCGGATTTCCAAGACCCGAAATGATTCGTTTGCCGAGAGTATCAGTGTCCACAAGCCCTGCGCAGCCGCAAGCCCGGCGTTTGCGTAAAACTCTGGCAATTGCAGATCAGCTGACCGCCCGGATGACGCGCGCGAGTTTGTCGAAAATCTCGGCGATCTGCGCCTCGCTCACGATCAACGGCGGCGCAATGGCGATGGTCTCGCCGCCGACGCGGATCACCAGGTCTTCGTCGTGGAACGCGCGCTCCATGGCCTCGTAGGCGCGCAAGCCGACGGCGCCGGGGCGCGAGGCGAGATCGATGCCGGCGGCGACGCCGACGGTGCGCACGTCGAGCACCCCCGGCAGGCCTTTGAGCGTCATCGCCGCGTTGGCCATGACCGGTTCCAGCTTCTTCGCCCGTTCGAACAGTCCTTCGTCGCGGTAGAGATCGAGCGCAGCGAGGCCGGCGGCGCAGGCGAGCGGATGCGCCGAATAGGTATAGCCGTGGAACAGCTCGATGACGTGCTCGGGCCCACGC
Organism: Xanthobacteraceae bacterium; assembly: GCA_049512975.1. GTDB lineage: Bacteria > Pseudomonadota > Alphaproteobacteria > Rhizobiales > Xanthobacteraceae > BOG-931. Next base: position 14,026 of record JBEKWO010000061.1, read on the forward strand.
ATGAAAGCGTCGTAGAGGCTCTCGCGCGCGATTACCCCGCCCATCGGCACCGCGCCGGAGGTGACGCCCTTGGCAAAGCAGATGAGATCGGGCGTCACGCCATAGCGCTCCGCGGCAAAGGCATGGCCGAGACGGCCGAAGCCGGTGATGACCTCGTCGAAAATCAGCAGGATGCCGTATTTGTCGCAGATCGCGCGCAGACGCTGGAGGTAACCCTTGGGCGGCGGCAGCACGCCGGTCGAGCCGGCCATCGGCTCGACAATGACGGCGGCGATGGTCGAGGCGTCGTGCAGCGCGACGATGCGTTCGAGTTCATCCGCCAGATGAGCGCCCCATTCCGGCTCACCTTTGGTGAACGCTTGGTGCTCGCGGCTATAGGTCGCCGGCAGATGATCGACGCCGGCCAACAGCGTGCCGAAGAACTTGCGATTGTTGACCATGCCGCCGACGGAAATGCCACCGAACCCGACGCCGTGATAACCGCGCTCGCGGCCGATCAACCGCGTGCGGGTGCCCTCCCCGCGCACATGATGGTAAGCGAGCGCGATCTTGAGCGCGGTATCGCACGCCTCCGAGCCTGAATTGCAGAAGAACACGCGATTGAGATCGCCCGGCGCCAGCGCGGCGATCCGGCTCGCCAGCGAAAACGCCTTGGGGTGGGCAAACTGGAAGGCCGGCGAGAAGTCGAGCTCCGCCGCCTGGCGCTGGATCGCGGCGACGATCGGGTCGCGGTTATGGCCGGCATTGCTGCACCACAGCCCGGCGAGGCCGTCGAGCACCGCGCGGCCGTCGGGCGTGAAGTAATGCATGTCCTTGGCCCGCGAGATCAGCCGCGGCGCGCGCTTGAAGGCGCGGTTTGGCGTAAACGGCAGCCAAAATGCGTCGAGATCGTTGGTCTGCCGCGCCAATACGTTGGTATTTGTCATGACTGCTGTCCTGCGGACTTGCGCGTCGGAACCGGCAACGGTGCCGCCGTCGGGCCCGCGCCGTCTCGCCGACTCTAGCGCAACAGCCGGACCAGGGCACGGCCCTTGGGCGTCTGAAACTCCCAATTGCTCAACGTCCCGTCATGGTCCTTGTCGGCCGCCTTGAACCGCTGCTCGACCACGGCAAGGTACTCTTCCTTGGTCAAGGTGCCGTCCTTGTCGGGATCGGCGGCGGCGAATTCCTTGCGGCTCATGCGGCCGTGCAGTTCCTTGAAGGTGAGCGTGCCGTCATGGTCGACATCGAGCTTATCGAACATGTCGCTGCCGGCCTTCTTGGCTTCGGCAAGGTCGACGGTGCCGTCATGGTCGGTATCGAATTGACCGACCAAACTGGAATCCTTCGCCCGGGCCGGGGTCGCCGCCCCGACCAGAGCTGTGATGGCCACCACGATGGCCTGGCGTCGGGAAATCATGGCAAATCCTCGCTAAAAATACCCTCGCAAGTACTAGCCATCCGGATATGAGTTGGCTAGGGCATAAGCGATGGCCGACAAACCCAAAACCAACAAACTTAAAGCCCGCTTGCCGCGCGGGCTCGCCGATCGCGGGCCGGCGGAGATCGCCGCGACCCGGCGGATGATGGAGACGATCCGTCAGGTCTACGAGCGCTACGGCTTCGAGCCGGTGGAGACGCCGGCGATCGAATATACCGACGCGCTCGGCAAATTCCTGCCCGACCAGGACCGGCCGAACGAGGGTGTGTTCTCGTTCCAGGACGACGACGAGCAATGGCTGTCGCTGCGCTACGACTTGACCGCGCCGCTGGCGCGCTATGTGGCGGAGAATTTCGACACGCTGCCGAAGCCCTATCGCAGCTACCGCTTCGGCTGGGTGTTTCGCAACGAGAAGCCCGGGCCGGGCCGCTTCCGCCAGTTCATGCAATTCGACGCCGACACGGTGGGCTCTGCTTCGCCCGCGGCCGACGCCGAGATGTGCATGATGGCCGCCGATACGATGGAAGCGCTCGGCCTGAGCGGCCACTACGTGGTGAAGGTGAATAACCGTAAGTTGCTGGACGGGCTCTTGGAGTCAATTGATCTCGGCGGAGAAGCCAATGCTAGAAAGCGGCTCACAGTGTTGCGCGCAATCGACAAGCTTGACCGGCTCGGACGTGAAGGCGTCAAACTTTTACTCGGGCCAGGCCGCAAGGACGAGTCTAGTGATTTCACGAGAGGCGCTGAATTAAATCAGGATCAAGTCAATCGCATTCTTCTGTATCTTTTTATGGGGCCCATGTCAGACGCGCAAGCACATCGTGTGCTGTCCGAGAGCATGAGAGGCTCACAAATCGGACATGAAGGCATTGATGAAATGAATCAGATAGTGGATTTGTGCTTGGCTGTGGGGTACGCGGGCGCGCAAATTATGATCGATCCCTCTGTCGTCCGCGGCCTTGAATATTACACCGGCCCGGTTTTCGAAGTTGATCTCACCTTTCCGATTTCGAGCGACGATGGAAGGCCGGTGCGCTTCGGCTCGGTAGCAGCGGGCGGACGTTATGACGGGCTAGTCTCGCGCTTTCGCGGCGAGCCGGTACCGGCGACCGGCTTTTCCATCGGCGTGTCGCGGCTTGCCGCCGCGCTGCAACACCTCGGCAAGCTCGAGAGCAAACCCGAGCCCGGCCCGGTCGTCGTCACCGTGTTCGACAAGGACCGCCTCGCCGACTATCAGAACATGGTCGCCAAGCTGCGCGCGGCCAACATCCGCGCCGAGCTTTATCTCGGCAACCCGCGCAATCTCGGCAATCAGCTCAAATACGCCGACAAGCGCAACGCGCCTTGCGTGGTGATCCAGGGCTCCGACGAGAAGGCCAAGGGCGAAATCACCATCAAGGACCTGATCGTCGGCGCCGAACTGGCAAAGCTGGAAAAGGGCCGAGAGGAGCATTTGCAGAAGCAGGCGGAGGCGCAGTTTGCTGTCGCCGAGAAGAAACTGGTCGAAGCCGTGCGCAAGGTGCTCGCGCGCCACGGGCTTAATCGAGATTGAGTCTTTCGATCGGCAAAAGTGGCACCGAGAGGCACGCGGATGTTGCGGATATTTGCGTTCGTCGTGGGCGGCCTGGTGGTCGCCGTCGTGGTCGGCCTGGGTGCCATGCTTGCATTCGGGACCAGCAAGCCGGCGCCGCCGCTGGCGTCGGTCAGCGACCCGTTCAAGAGCGTTGATTTCCGCGATCTGCCCGCGATCGAAACAATCCCGGCGGCACCACGGCGCGCCAATCGCCTTCCGCGTCTGGCGCGAAAACCCGCCTGTGTCCGATCCGGCGCTGGTCGTCATCGGCATCCACGGTTCGTCGGGATCGAGTTCCAGCCTGCATCCGCTGGCGAAGGCGCTGAGCGCGCAGGGGATCGCAGTGTACGCTCCCGACATTCGCGGCCACGGCCGGACCGGGGTGCGCGGCGATATCGACTATGCCGGTCAGCTCGACGACGACCTTGCGGATTTTGTCGCCGCTGTCGCGGCCCGCCATCCGAATGCGAAGCTGGTTTTGCTCGGCTTCTCCGCCGGCGGTGGCTATGCACTGCATGCGGCAGCCGCGCCGGTCGGAAAATCCTTCACGCGGGCAGTGCTGCTGTCGCCGATGCTCGGCGCGCGCGTGCCGACCTATCGGCAGACGCAAGCGTGGGCCGCGCCTTACATCCCGCGGATCATTGCGCTGTCCTTGCTCAATCGCATCGGGATTCACGTATTCGACCATCTCACGGTGCTGGCCTTTGCCATCGACCCGAAACGGGCCGATATCCTCACCGACCGCTATTCGTGGCTGCTGATGCGCGGCTTCGCGACAAAGGACTACGCCGCCGATCTGCGCAATGCGGCTAGCCCAATCGCCGTGCTGGTCGGGGAAAAGGACGAACTGTTCGATGCCGCCAAGTTTGCCCCCACCATTGCCGCGGTCAGGACCGACATTCCGGTGATCGTCATCCCCGGGCTGAGCCACATCGAAATGACCACGGACCCCCGCGCGGTTCCGGCTATCGTCGCGGCGGTGCGCGGCGCAGGCTCCGTTCAGTCCAACCGCTAGGCGCTTTTCCGGATTGATAGCGGCTGGCGGCCGGCCGCCGCGGCGCGCCTATTAACGGCTCCCGCCAATCTTCATCGAATAGCGACGCTTGTCGTGCTAAAGGGCCGCGGAATTAGCCTGAGCGTCGCGCATGGAAACGATTAACCATAGGCCGGCGTGGATATGACCATCATGTCGAGCATGGCAATGAACGGCTCGGACCAGCGCGCGCAACAGCTCGTCGCCTCCTATGTGCGCGCCGGCTACACCCCGATCGAGCCGCCGGTCGTGCAGCCGGCGGAGCCGTTCCTCGACCTGTCCGGCGAGGATATCCGCCGGCGCATGTTTCTCACCAGCGATCCGCACGGGCGCGAATTGTGCCTGCGGCCCGACCTCACCATTCCGGTCTCGCGCGCCTATCTGCAATCGCCGGCGGCCGGCAAGGCGGCCGCGTTCTGCTATCTCGGCGCCGTCTTTCGCCACCGCGAGGGATTGGCCGCTGAGTTCCCGCAGGCCGGCATCGAATCCTTCGCCCGGCAGGACAAGGCGGCGGCCGATGCCGAAATGCTGGCGCTGGGTCTGGAAGCGACCACGCTTTATGGCTTGGCCGCGCCGGACATCCGCGTCGGCGACGTGGGGCTGTTTTCCGCCTTCGTCGCCGCGCTCGATCTGGCGCCGGCCTGGAAGCGCCGCCTGGTCAAGGATTTCAACAGGAAATGGTCGCTGGCGCACGATCTCGATCAGCTCGCGCTTACCGCCGCCAGCGGGCCGCCGGAGTACCAGGGCGTGCTTGCCGCGCTGGCCGGTTCCGATCCCAGGGCCGCGCATCACCTCGTCACCGATCTTCTCTCCATCGCCGGCATCGAAGCGGTCGGTGGCCGCTCGGTTGCCGAGATCGCCGAGCGCTTTCTCGAACAAGCCGCGCTCGGCGCCGGGACGCGGCTGCCGCGCGAGACTCGCGCCCTGATCGAACGCTTCCTCGCCGTGCGCGGCGACCCGGACGAGGCCGCCGGCGAATTGCGCGCGCTCGCCGCCGACGCCAAACTTTCGCTCGGGGCCGCGCTCGATCTGTTCGAGACCCGCACCGGCTTTCTCGCCGCGCGCGGCATCGACGTGCGCGCCATCCATTTCTCGACCGCGTTCGGCCGCGGCTTCGATTACTACACCGGCTTCGTGTTCGAACTGCATGATGTCCGCAGCAAGGGCCCGCTGATCGCCGGCGGCCGCTATGACGGGCTATTGTCGCGGCTCGGCGCGCGCGAGCCGATTCCGGCGGTTGGTTTTGCCGCCTCGATCGAGGAGCTGGCGGCTTGTGGAGGCGCTGCATGAGCGCCCCGCTCCTTCTCGCCATCCCTTCGAAAGGCCGCTTGCAGCAGAATGCCGAGGCCTTCTTTGCGCGCTCCGGGCTTGAGCTCATCAAGCCGCGCGGAGCGCGCGACTACCGCGGCGCCATCGCCGGATTTGACGGCGTCGAGATCGCCTATCTGTCGGCGGCGGAAATCACCGCGCAACTCGCGCAAGGCGCCGTCCATCTCGGCGTCACCGGCGAGGATCTGGTGCGCGAGATGATCCCCGACGCCGACCGGCAGGTCGTGTTCATCGACCAGCTCGGCTTCGGTTTTGCCAATGTCGTCGTCGCCGTGCCGCAGGCCTGGATCGACGTACGCAGCATGGTCGACGTCGACGATGTCGCCACCGCGTTCCGGCTCAAGCACGAGCGCAAGATGCGGCTCGCCACCAAATACGCCAATCTGACGCGCGCCTTCTTTGCCGCGCACGGCGTCGTCGATTACCGCATCGTGGAAAGCTCGGGCGCCACCGAAGCCGCACCGGCGGCCGGCACCGCCGAAATGATCGTCGATATCACGACGACCGGCGCCACGCTGGCGGCGAACGGCCTCAAGGTGATCGAGGACGGCGTCATTCTGCGCTCGCAGGCCAACCTCGTCGCCGCACGGAGCGCTTCCTGGGACGCCGCACAGCGCGAAGCCGCGCGGCTGCTGCTCGACCGCATCGCCGCGCAGAAACGCGGGCATGCGTACCGCGAAGTGCGCACGCGCTTCCCCGGCTTGAACGAGACGCTGCTCAATACCGCGCGCGAACAATTCGGCGTCGCCGCGCCGTTCGGCGGCCCCACCTCCTCCGGCATGCTCACCCTGCACTGCCCGCCCAAGCACGTGCATGCGCTGGCAAGCTTCCTGCGCGAGCACGGCGCCGAGGCGGTCTCAGTCGCCACGCTCGAATACGTCTATGTGCGCGACAATCCGCTTTTTGCCAGGCTCGCCGCCGAGCTCGATGCCCGCGCGCCGCGCAGCAGCTGAAACCGGGTGTCCAGAGACCACATCGTCCCAAGCCTCACGGCACTCGAGCAGGCCTGGTTAGCCCCGCTCTCGACATTCGCGTCCCGGCTGCTTACGTAACCTTGCCTACGCGTGAAATCGCTCTGGCGGAATGAGGAGCCTTCCGTCAGACTGATTAGGAGCTGTCAGCGCAGCGCGAGCGCAATGACCCTACGCTCATCCCCTAACAAACCGGATTAACGGCCATGTCAGACGATCAAAACGAAGACGAGGAACGGCCGTGCCTGCATTGCCTGATCGTCGACGTGATCGACAGCTTTTTTGCCGAGTATCCCATTTCCAGCGAAGAGCCGGACGCGATCGATACCGATGAAGTCGTTACCGCCATCGCCAAAACGGTAGCGGAACTGACCTACGGGCAAGATGCCGCCGGTCGCCAAGCCATGATCGAGCAGCTGATGCGCGAGATCATGAATTACGACGCCGAATACCGGCAGCAAGACGAAATGGGCAGGCCCGGCTCCGCGGCGCGGCACTAGAGCAGATTCCCTTCAGTTTGATCCATACCCGGTGTTTTTGAAGTAGTTGTTGCATTCCTCTGGAGTGAAGGTTTTGAGGATAGCTCCGATCCGATCCCAGAGGGTGGGGATTGAGCGCTCAC
>JBEKWO010000062.1:0-19915 GCA_049512975.1 Xanthobacteraceae bacterium
CTATACCGTGGGGGCGTTCAGCCTGTGGGGCGGCGGCTGGCTCGCCGCCATGGGCGTGGCCGACTTCTCGGGCGGCTATGTCATCCATCTTGCCGCCGGCACATCGGGTTTCGTCGCGGCATGGATGGTCGGTCCGCGGCTGCTGCAGGATCGCGAACACTTCCCGCCCAATAGCTTGCTGATGACGCTGGTCGGTGCCGGCATCCTGTGGCTCGGTTGGAACGGCTTCAACGGCGGCGATCCGTATTTTGCCAACGCCGACGCCGGCGCGGCGGTGCTCAATACCAACACCGCCACCGCCGTGGCGCTATTGGTCTGGACGCTGATGGACAAGTTTGCCTACGGCAAGCCGTCGGTGCTCGGCGCGGTCAACGGCATGATCGCGGGTCTGGTCGCCATCACGCCGGGTGCCGGCTACGTCGATGGCCTAGGCGCGATCGCCATTGGCGTGTGCGCCGGCATCATCCCGTGGCTCGCCATGAACAAGCTGCAAAAGACCAGGTTCATGATGAAAGTGGACGATACGCTAAGCGTGTTCTCCACCCATGGCGTCGCCGGCCTGACGGGCGGGCTCTTGGTCGGCATCCTCGCCAACCCGGAAATGCTGCAATATATCGGCACCGACAAGGAGGCGCCGGGAATCAATGTGACCGGCTTGCTCTACGGCAACGCCCCGCAGCTGCTGCTGCAGGCGGAGGGCGCCGCGTTCATCATCGTGTACAACATCATCGCCACCTTGATCATCCTCAAGGTCATCTCGTTCATCGTGCCGCTGCGGATGGATGAGGCGACTCTGAAGGTCGGCGACGACGCGGTTCACGGCGAGACCGCCTATGCGATCGGCGCGGAGGGCGAGTAGTCGACCTCGCGCAGCGTCGTCGCGCCGATAGATTGCCCTGAAAGTCTTGCGTCAGGCGCTGTTTGTGGAAACACAAACAGCGCCTGACGGCGTGCGCCTTGGCGGCGCGAAGCAAGTATTGGAGAGTAGTGTGTCCCCCGCAGCACATACGTCATAAATTCGCTTCAGGCGCATAAAAAATCAGCATTTGCTGTATCTTTCATCTTGGCCCCGCAACAAAATAATAAAAAAATTACTTCCAATCCCCGCCGCGCCTGCGCGGCACGAGGATGGGTCCGTCTGTATCCGGTCTGGCGCAAGCGCCGTCTGCGGACAGGCGGAGAAAAAGGACGGATTATGAAGAGATTTATTTTTTCGTTTGCTGTTGCCGTCAGCTTGGCCTCCTCCACCGCCATGGCCGCCGATATGGCGGTCAAGGCGGCACCACCGGCGCCGGCACCGTCGCCATGGGATGTTGCTATCACCGCCGCTTTGATGTCGGACTACAATTTCCGCGGCATTACTCAGTCGAACCACCAGCCGTCAACCCAAGCCGGTTTCGAACCGCGCTACAACTTTAGCAAGGCTTGGCAGGGCTACGTCGGCGTATCGGGCGAAAGCATCGACTTCCCCAATCGCGCCGCAGCCGAGGTCGACTTCTACGGCGGTATTCGTCCGACGTTCGATAAGCTCGCGCTGGATTTCGGCGTTTGGTACTACTGGTATCCGGGCGGCACCTGCTACAACTCGATTGTTCCTGGGTGCCAGTCGTCGTTGCTGAACGGAAATGTCATCAAGTCGGACCTGAGCTTTATCGAGGGGTACGCCAAGGCGACCTATACGGTGAACGATAATCTCTCGTTGGGCCTGCAGGAGTGGTATTCACCGTCGGTCCTCAATTCCGGTGCCGACGGCTGGTTTACGACTGGCAACGTGACATTGACGGCTCCTTCGAATTTGCTGCCGAATGGGATTGGTGCCGCTTTGTCTGGTGACGTTGGCTACTGGGCGCTAGGCACGAGCGACTCCTTCTATTGCACGGGCGCTGGGGTCGCTTGCGTCGCTCCTTATCCGAACGGCATCCCGTATAAGAGCTATTTGACCTGGGACGTCGGCCTCGACATCACCTACAAGATCTTTACCCTCGACCTGCGCTACTACGACACCAACCTGAGCAAGGGTGATTGCAACGCCTTTACCAGCGATCAGACAGCGTCGGGTGTGGCCAGCACCCCGATCAATCCGGGCGGTCCCGGCTCCAACTGGTGCGGCGCGGCCTTCATCGCGAAATTGTCGGCCGCCATCAACCTTAGCTCGATCAAGTAGACCCGCGAGGCTGCTGAACGCTCAAAGCTGCGGGCGGCGGCGCGAAGCTGCCGCCCGCTTCGTTTTTGAGCGCTTCGCAATTGGCCGGATTACTCCGCCGCCGAAACCAGCGGCATCTCTCGTGCCCGATAGGTATCCTCGTCCGCCACCAGCACGACGCGGCGGCCGTGGAAGGCGTTGAGCGTCGAGCGATGGCCGATAGAGATGATGGTGGTGTTCTTCAGCCGCTCCTGCAGCAAACGGTAGAGCGCCGCCTCGGCCGCTTCATCGAGCGACGCGGTCGCTTCGTCAAGGAACAGATAGTCGGGCGCCTGTAGCAGCGCTCGCGCAATGCCCAACCGCTGCTGTTCGCCGAGCGAGAGCATGCGATTCCAGTGCGCTTCCTCGCCGAGCCGTTCGACCAATTCCGGCAACCCGACCGCGACCAGTGCTTCGGCGATCCGCCCCTCGTCGAACGTGCCGGCCTTGGCCGGATAGCCGACCGCCGCCGCCAGCGGCGCCAGCGGAAAATAAGGCCGCTGCGGCAGCAGCATGATCTTGGCGCCCTTCGGCACCGTCACGCGGCCCGAGCCGAACGGCCAGATGCCGGCTATGGCGCGGAACAAAGTCGATTTGCCCGACCCGGAAGGCCCGGTCACCAGAACCCGTTCGCCGGCCGGAAAGGCGACCTGCTCGGCGGCGACGATCCGCTCGCCGCCGGGCAGCCGCACGTCAAGCCGATCGACGGTGACCGCGCTGCCGCTGTCGCGCGGCACCACTTGGATCGCCGGCGTGGCGACGGCCGCAGCGCGGCCGAGCGCGATCGCCGCTTCGAAGCCGCTCAAGCGCTCGACCACCGCGCGGAATTCCGCGATGTCGCGATACGAGCTGACAAAATAGGACAACGCCTCCTGCAACTTGTTGAAGGCGGAGGCCGTCTGCATCAAGCCGCCGAGCTGCATGGCGCCGGAAAAATAGGCCGGGCTCACAATGATATAGGGAAAGATCACCGAAGCCTGTGAATAACTCTGGGTGAAGAAGGTGACCTGCTTCTGCCGCTGCATCAGCGCCAGCCAGTTGGCGACCACGGAGCCGAAGCGACCGAGGTGGCGCTCACGTTCGGCGGCCTCGCCGCCGAGCGCGGCGATTTGCTCGGCGTTCTCGCGCGTGCGCACCAGATTGAAGCGGAAGTCGGCTTCGAAGCGCTGCTGCTGGAAATTGAGCGGAATGAGCCGCCAGCCGATCAGATGCGTGAGCGTGGTGCCGATCGCCGCGTAGATCAGCGCCGCCCATACCAGATAACCGGGAATAGCGAGATTGACGCCGAACACATGCAGCGGCGCATGCGCAGACAGGGTCCACAGAACGACAATGAACGAACACAGCGTCACGATGGAACTGAGCAGACCGGTGCCGAGCGCCAGCGCGTATCGCACGAACAACTGCAGGTCCTCGGCGATGCGCTGGTCCGGGTTGTCGGCGGTATCGCCGAGAAGCTGCATGCGGTAGTGGTTGGCGGCGCTGAGCCATTGATGCAGGTAGGTCTGCGTCATCCAGCGCCGCCACCGGATCTGCAGCCACTGTGTGAGGTAGAGCTGATAGACGGCAAGAACGGTGTAGACGGCCGCCAGCACGCAGAAGAACAGGATGGCGCTGACGAAAGCGTCCCAGTTGTGATCCTGCAGGGTATTGTAAAAACGATTGTACCACTCGTTGAGGATGACCTGCATCGCGACGAGCGAAAGCTCGATGACAATCACTGCCCCAAGCAGCGCCCGCCCCGCCCAGCCGTCATCCGAGCGAAAGTAAGGAATGGATAACCCCCAGATCGAGGCTATCGTCGCAAGGAAGCCTCTCACGGGTAACTCCTGTCGTGTGCGGCCTGCCCGGCCCCGGCCCGCGGGACGATCCCCCGAAAACTCCGATTAGCATGAGCGATGGGGGTTTCGACATTGTCCGCCAATTCAGGCTTGATCTTGTCGCGCACTTGGTTTTCAACTTACCTTAGGGGGACACAGGGGAGGGTGGTCGCGCCGACCGGCTGTATCCGGCGGTCGACGGGGCGCGCTCTTCAAAACTAGTTTCCAGCGTTCCAATGGACTTGGCGTGTGTGTCATGTGCGGCGTGATCTGTCGCATATCTTGCCGACCGGTAAAGTGTCACCATCCCCGCCAAGGGGCGCGGAGCGCGGCCGAGGAGACGCCAACGTGTGGAATCAAGTCTACAATCCATTCAATAATGCCGTGCTATCGACGATCGCGGCAGCGCTGCCAGTCGTCACCCTGCTTGTTCTCATCGCTTCCAATAAGGTGAAGGCGCACATCGCCGCCATCATCGCACTGATCGTCGCCAATTGTGTCGCGATCTTCATCTTCACCATGCCGGCGGGAATGTCTCTACGCGCGACCGTGCTCGGCGCGGTGACGGGCTTCTTCCCGATCGGCTGGATCGTGCTCAACGTGATCTTCCTCTATCGGCTGACGGTGGAGAAGGGCGCGTTCGAGACGCTGCAGACGACGATCGGCGGCGTCACCGAAGACCGCCGGCTGCAATTGCTGCTGATCGCTTTCTGCTTCGGAGCATTCTTCGAAGGCGCCTCTGGCTTCGGCACCCCGGTCGCGGTGACCGGCGCCGTCCTGATCGGGCTCGGTTTCTCGCCGCTCGCAGCGTCCGGCTTGTCGCTGATCGCCAACACGGCGCCGGTCGCCTATGGCGCGCTTGGCACACCGATCGCCGGCCTTGCCAGCGTCACCGGTATCGACCCGTTCCTGCTGGGCGCGATGGTCGGCCGGCAATTGCCGTTCTTCTCGCTGATCGTACCGTTCTGGCTGATTTGGGCGTTCGCCGGCTGGAAGGGCATGAAGGACATCTGGCCCGCGATCCTGATGACCGGCGTATCCTTCGCAATTCCGCAATTCCTGATCTCCAACTTCATCAACCCGTGGATCGTCGATATCGGCGCCTCGCTTATCTCGATGGGCTGCCTGATCCTGTTCCTGAAACTCTGGAAGCCGAAGGTGGTCTGGACCTCACCGGCGTTGCGCAGCCACGACGATTCCGCTGCCACGATGGCCAAGAAGCCGCCAAGCACGAAGCCCAAGCCGTCGACCGCTCAGGTTTGGTTCTCGTTGCTGCCCTGGATCATCGTCTGCATCGTCCTGCTGCTGTGGGGGACGAATTACATCAAGGCGATCCTGAACGCCTACGCGACCTGGAGCTACCCGGTACCCGGTCTGCACAACATGATCAACAAGGTTGCGCCGGTTGTGCCGGTGCCGACCAAGGAAGGCGCGGTGTTCGCCTTCACCTGGCTGTCCTACACCGGCTCCGGCATGCTGATCGCGGCGCTTATCTCCGGTGTCCTGATGGGCTTCTCGCCGGTGAAACTGGTGGTCGAATACGGCAAGACCATCAAGATCTGCGCCTATTCGCTCATCACCATCTCGGCGATGCTGGCGATCGGCACCTTGACTCGGCTCTCGGGGATCGACGCGACGCTGGGTCTCGCCTTCGCTGGCACCGGCGTGCTCTATCCCTTCTTCGGCACGCTGCTCGGCTGGCTGGGTGTGACGCTGACCGGCTCCGACACCTCCTCCAACATCCTGTTCGGCAACCTGCAAAAGATCACGTCCGAACAGCTCGGCCTGTCGCCGATCCTGATGGGCGCCGCCAACTCGTCCGGCGGCGTCATGGGCAAAATGATCGATGCACAGTCGATCGTCGTGGCCTCGACCGCGACAAACTGGTTCGGACACGAGGGCACGATCCTGCGCTTCGTGTTCTTCCACTCGATCGCGCTCGCCTGCCTCGTTGGCATCCTGGTGATGCTGCAAGCCTACGTGTTCACCGGAATGATCGTGCATTGACGGCGACAAGCCTGATCCACAGCCGCGACGGCCCCTGCGACACAGTCGCGGGGGTTTGATTTACGATCCGGCGGTTGGCCTGGTCAGCATCGATGCCGCGATTCACCCGCAGTGACGGAAAGGGCTTGACGGGGACTGTCGCGTGCGGCGTATATCTCGCGGCGGTCGCCCGGCCGCCGTTTCCCAATTACCCGTAAACCCCTCGGAGACGACGATGGTCTGCCTGCGTCGGCGTTGCGCGTGCTGGCTGGTTTGCGTGATGCTCGCGAGTTCGCCAGTGCCCGCTATGGCCAGCGACCGCGCCTTCCCGTTCGACCGCGAGCTCATGCTTGACACGGCGCCGATGCCTGGTTCCAAGCGCGTGCCGATCATCGAGATCGCCGAGAACGGCGCGGCCTCGATCGATCTCTGGTGCGCAAGGGCGCGCGGTCAGGCCAGTATCGGCGGAGATTCGATCACGATCGTTGCCGGACCGATCGAGCCGGCGCAATGCGCGCCGGAGCGGCAAAGCGACGACGAGAATCTACTGGCGGCGCTGGCGCAGGTCACGAATTGGCGCCGCAGCGGCGATGTCATCGAATTGCGCGGCGCCACCACGCTGCGGTTTCGCTTGATGACCAACTGAGGCGCCGGCGATTACGCTTTGGTCGCGCGCGTCATCAAGAAGTGCAGATGTACGCTGTTGTCCTCAAAGATCTCGCTGATCATCGCCTCGTATTCGGCGCGGAGCTGAGCGAGCTTGGCCGGATCGTTCTGCAGGGAATCGATGATCTTCGTTAGTGGCCCGATGGTCTTTTCTTGCGCTTCGCGGAAGTGCTGCGGACTCAACGCCGGGATGATGGTGACGTCGCGCTCGAACTGAAGGTTATTCACGAACTTGCCGAGCCGCTCGCGAATGACGGTCGGCTCGCCCCACAAGCCCGGCGGCGGAGGTTGCTCGGCGCCCGGTGGTGGCGGTGGTAGATAGCTGGCGACGAAGGAAAATTGGCGGCCGGTGAACAATTCCGGCGGCCAGGTCGAAAACGCCACGCGGCCGCCGGTCTTGAGCACCCGCAGCATCTCCTGCGCCGCGACCACTGGACGCGGGGCGAACATGTGGCCGAACTGGCTGAGGACGACGTCGAACGAAGCGTCCGGATAAGGCAGCGCCTCGGCGTCGCCCTCGGTGAAATCGACATCGACGGCTGCGATGCTGGCGTTTTTGCGCGCGCGCTCAAGGAGATCCGGCGACAGATCGAGCCCGGTCACCTTGGCACCGCGGCGGGCCGCCGTCACCGCGACCACCCCGGTACCGCACCCAACATCGAGGACGCGCTGCCCCGGAGCGACCTGCGCGAACTTCACCAACTTCGCTGCCGCGATAGTGTTGAAAATCGCCGCCGGCGCAAACACCGCCCAAGCGTCGCGCTGAGCGGCCTTGAACTTCGCAAACGGATCGGCATTCGCAGTCGTCATCATCTGCTCCTAGCGGTATCGGAAGACATCAAGCCTATCCCGCAAGCGGAGAGAACAGAAGAAAAAAGGGCGCGGTTTGCACCGCGCCCTTTGTGCGTTCGATGAAGGAGCGAAGCGATCAGAAGCCCATCCCGCCCATTCCGCCGCCGGGCGGCATCGCCGGCATGGCCGGCTGCTCCTTCGGCGTTTCGGCGACCATGGCTTCGGTCGTGACCAGAAGGCCGGCGACGGAGGCGGCATCCTGCAGCGCCGCGCGCACCACCTTGGCCGGGTCGACGATACCCTTCTCGACCATGTCGACATAATCCTCGTTCTGCGCGTCGAAGCCGAACGTCTCCGACTTGTTCTCCAGGATCTTGTTGACCACGATAGAGCCTTCGAAACCGGAATTCTCGGCGATCTGGCGCAGCGGGCTTTCCAACGCCTTGAGCACGATGTTGATGCCGGCCTGCACGTCGGCATTGTCGTTGTGCAGTTTGCCGATCGCCTTCTTGGCGCGCAGCAAGGCGACGCCGCCACCGGGCACGATGCCTTCCTCGACCGCGGCGCGGGTGGCGTTGAGCGCATCCTCGACGCGATCCTTCTTCTCCTTGACCTCGACCTCGGTGGCGCCGCCGACGCGGATCACCGCGACGCCGCCGGCGAGCTTGGCCAGCCGCTCCTGCAGCTTCTCGCGATCGTAATCGGAGGTGGTCTCCTCGATCTGCGCCTTGATCTGCCCGACGCGCGCCTCGATGTCCTTCTTCTTGCCGGCGCCGTCGATGATGGTGGTCTTCTCCTTCTCGATCACGATCTTCTTGGCGCGGCCGAGCATGGCGGTGGTGACGCTCTCCAGCTTGATGCCGAGATCTTCCGCGATGAGCTGGCCACCGGTGAGAATGGCGATGTCCTCGAGCATGGCCTTGCGGCGATCGCCAAAACCCGGGGCCTTCACCGCGGCGACCTTGAGCCCGCCGCGTAGCTTGTTGACCACGAGCGTCGCCAGTGCCTCGCCCTCGACATCTTCAGCGACAATGAGCAGCGGCTTACCCGACTGCACTACCGCCTCGAGCACTGGCAAAAGAGCCTGCAGCCCCGGCAGCTTCTTCTCGTGCAGCAGCACGTAAGCGTCCTCAAGCTCGGCCACCATCTTCTCGGCATTGGTGATGAAGTAGGGCGAGAGATAACCGCGGTCGAATTGCATGCCCTCGACGATCTCGACGTCGGTCTCCAGCGACTTGGCCTCTTCGACCGTGATCACGCCCTCGTTGCCGACCTTTTGCATCGCGTTGGCAATCATCTTGCCGATGGTCGCATCGCCGTTGGAGGAGATGGTGCCGACCTGGGCGATCTCAGCGGATGAGCCGACCTTTTTCGCTCGCTTCTTGATGTCGGCCACGACGGCCGTGACGGCGAGGTCGATGCCGCGCTTCAAGTCCATGGGATTCATCCCGGCTGCCACCGACTTGACGCCTTCCTTGACGATAGCGGCCGCGAGTACAGTCGCTGTCGTGGTGCCGTCGCCGGCCTCGTCGTTGGTCTTCTGCGCAACCTCGCGCACCATCTGCGCGCCCATGTTCTCGAACTTGTCTTCGAGCTCGATTTCCTTGGCGACGGTGACGCCGTCCTTGGTGATGCGCGGGGCGCCGAAGCTCTTCTCGATCACGACGTTGCGGCCCTTGGGGCCGAGCGTCACTTTCACGGCATTGGCGAGCGTTTCGACCCCGCGCAGCATGCGGTCGCGGGCGTCGATCGAAAATCGTACGTCTTTCGCAGCCATTTTTTCATTCCTTCAAATGTCAGATGTCGGAGATGGATGACGGACGACTGACGACGGACGACAATGAAAGACGAAACGGAGCAGGAGCTCACTTCTGTCGTCTGTCTTCCGTCCTCTGTCCTCCGGTTAGGCGATCACGCCCATGATGTCGGACTCCTTCATGATGAGGAGTTCATCGCCATCGAGCTTGACTTCGGTGCCGGACCATTTGCCGAAGAGCACGCGGTCGCCGGCCTTGACGCCCATAACGATGAGCTTGCCGTTCTCGTCGCGGCCGCCAGGACCGACGGCGACGATCTCGCCCTCCTGCGGCTTCTCTTTGGCGGTATCGGGAATGATGATGCCGCCCTTGCTCTTTTCCTCGGCTTCAATGCGCTTGACGACAACACGGTCATGCAACGGACGGAACTTGAGCTTCGCCATGATCACCTCATCGCCGCTGGCCTGCGCGGCATCCATGTGCAATAGGGAAAGGCTTGGTATTACAGATATTTGGCACTCTTGCCAGATGAGTGCCAGGAACAGGCAGATAAGGGCTGGCCGAGAGGCTGTCAAGCCGTCACAGCGGCGGTGCCCCGCGGCAGAATCATGTGCGAAGCCTTCGATGCGATGGCACCGGCTCTGGCCCTCGGTGCGAAAACTGGCCACCATGCCGGCCAAATGTTTGGCCATAGGGTTAGGGTCTTGGGGCGTGCTATTTTGAATCGGCCATTCCGGCTCCACGGTCTGGGAGGAGAGTTTGCATGAGCGCGTCGCTGCGCGATCTTCGGTTGCTTGTGAGCGTCGGCCTAGCGGCGTTCATGCTCTCCGCATGCACAAGCAATCCGTTCTCATCAAACCCGTTCTCATCTTCTGAGCCTACGCCGCCACCTTCGGCGACGCTGGCGCCGGAGATCCCGGCTTCGATCCGCCCCGAGGAGATCGTCGGCCGCTGGGGCTATGGCGCCTATCACAACGAAACCGACCGGGCACGTACGGAAGTCGCCGCGCGCGGCCAGTGCGGCCAGCCGGTATTGATCAACCGGGGGCCGAACGGCGGCGTCATGATGTACCTCGCCGACAGCGCGCAACTGCAAGAGCTCAATCTCAAAGGCAGTCCGAGCGGCAAGAACTATATCGGTCCGCCCGGGCCGGCCGGCGGCGGGCAAGATCGCGAAATTGTCTCGTTCGACGGCCGCACCATGGTTCTGCGCTGGATGAATCCCGATGTGGCGACCCGCTATGGCGCCGGCGTGTATGTGCGTTGCGCGCCGGAAGGCATGGCGCGCTCAAGCAGACCCCACTAGCGTCCGGATTCCGAAGTTCGCAAGACCATCAATCATGCCCGTCCGGCCGGGGCGTCTTCTATCGCCTCACGCCGACTTGCGCGAGCCGGTGGACAGAAAATAGAGCGCCCCGAGCACCAGCAGGATATTCACGATCGTAGATTCCCACGCCAGCGCATTCAGCAGGCCCTGGACCGTGCTCCAGATCAGCACAAGGGTGGAGATGCCGTAGCCGACCAAGCCGCCGATGAGGACGGCGCGCACGGCGGCCCAATCCGCGAAGTCTCGCGCAAACCACGTTATCACGCCCACAGCCAGAAGCGTCGACCCGAAGAACCGGTCCGCCATGAGGACGTGAGGTTCCGGCGGCACTCCGTACAGCCCGCCCACATCTGCTGGAATCGCCGCGAAGCCGATTCCGTACAGCAGCAAGATAATTGCGGATATCGTCAGGTACAACTTGCTGTCCATTTTCCCCTCCCCAGAAGTGCCGTGCGCTTAAGTTCTCGTCTGCGATCGTGCGCACGTGCAGTCATCATTGTAACTGATGATCCGCGCCTGCTCTACAGCTAAGTAGGTCTAGCCCAAAAAGCGGGCCGCAAATATTCACGCAGGTACGCGCCGCCTCGTCCGGAACGACGCGAAGTCCGGATTCCGGTGCGGGTTTTGGATTTGGAGTTGCTAGGTGAGTTTGCGGTAAGCCCTGAGCGAAATTCAAATCACTGGAACAGGCGTTTTCATCCCGACCGACCGCCGCCGCTGAACAGGGAGTCGATGTCGCTCTGCGAGGCGTGGCCGTGCTCGCTCTCCAAGCGCGGGCCACGCACCGACGGTGCGGCGTTGGCGTGCGCGAGCGCGTCGAGCGTGCCGGAGATTTGTTGCTCGATGCGACTGAGCGTCGCCATCACTTTGGCGACGCGCTGGCTGGTGAGATCCTGGAAGTTGCAGGCCTCGAAGATCTGGATCACGCGATCGCGGATGTCCTGAGCGAGCTCTTGCTCGGTCTCGTCCTTGAGCGCGGCCGACAGGTTGTTCGCCGCCTGATCGATTTCCTCAGCCGCAACCAGAATTTTCTCGGTCGCCTGTTCGCTGCTTTTCATCACGGCTTCGAGTTCGTTGGCGATCAGCGTCGCCGGTGCCGCCGGCAGGCGCGTTCCGTTGCGGTCGCCATGCTGACGTGCGGTTCCGCTGAGCGCGGCGTCGATGAGGTACAGCTCGGAAATGAGGCGCTCGATTTCGGCGTGCCGCGAGCCGTTGGCTCTGGTTCCCTGCGCGGCAGGTGCGGCCGCGAGCAAGGCGCGCAGCGCGCCCAGCTCCTGCATGATCTCGGCGTGGCGCAGCACCTGCGGGTCGTCGCCACGCGGATCAATGCGCGTGGCGGCCGTTTGTTCGATGCGAAAGATCTTGCGCGGCTCGGCCATGTCGTCACCACCAGGGTCCGCCGGCTCCGAGGCGAACTAAAGCGGGCTCTACAATTCTCCTGAGCATGATTTCTGCGAAACATCGCTGACCGCCGTGGATCGAATCCGGGGCAGGTCGTTTCGGGATCGTGCTCCGGGCGAGATTAAATGTGGGCCGCTTAATACGGCGTTCATGGCGTCCGTCGCCGCTGCGGCGGCAAGGGAGCGATCATAAGCCGCTAACCATGAGGCCGCGCCGTGCACGCAAAATAAACCATATGTTGATGAACAATGTACGAAGACTGCGCCTGCGGAACAGCGCTGCGCGAAATTTACTAAACAGTCGAGGTTTGCGTCTGTACTCCTGGCACGAGCGAACGGGGTGTTTGGCTCGGCGTAAAACAGTGCAAGAGTACAGAGTTCAGCAATGCGGCGTATCTTCGTTTCACCTCCGGCAACCGCGCTTTGCATCGCGGCCGGCTTGGGCTTCCTCCTGATCGCTCCTGACGCCGACGCGGCGAGCCAGCCCCCCGACGCCGGCGGGCAGCTCGCATATGCGGAGCGGACGAATTACGGCGGCGGCTTTTTCGAGTTCCTCTTCGACGGAGGCCGGCAGCCCGTCGTGCGCACCTATCAAGCGCCGCAATCCGGCCCCGCGGCGTCGGCGCCGCAGCCACGCGGCTTGTTTCAATCCCTCCAATGGGCGCCGGCGCCGCCTGCGCCCGCCGACCAGGGCGCGTCTGAGTACGATCCGTCCGCGGCGCCGCAGCAGAGCGCCGCCAATGACCCGGCCGCGGGCTACGCCCCCGCCGGCGTCGGGCACATGGCGCATGCGGTCAATCCGCAATTCGACCGTCAGGTCGTCGACTACCATGGCGGCGAAAAGCCGGGTACCATCATCATCGATACCCCGCATTACTTTCTCTATTTGGTCGAGGAAGATGACAAGGCGCTGCGCTACGGCATCGGCGTCGGCCGTCCCGGCTTCACCTGGGCGGGCGTGAAGGAGATTTCGGCCATGCGCGAGTGGCCGGATTGGCGGCCACCGGACGAAATGCTCAAACGCCGGCCCGACCTGCCGCGCTACATGGTCGGCGGCCCGGATAATCCGCTCGGCGCGCGCGCGCTCTATCTCGGCTCGACGCTCTATCGCATCCACGGCTCCAACGAGCCCTGGACCATCGGCACCCAGGTGTCGTCCGGCTGCGTCCGCATGCGCAACGACGATGTCACCGACCTTTACGGGCGGGTGAAGGTCGGCACCAAGGTCGTAGTGATGTAAGAGGCGCGTCCCCGCGCTCACGTCGCGGCGCAGGATCGCGGCCTATTCGGCGGCGGTGCGGTTATCGCTCTCGGACCGCTTTGCTTCTTCGCGCGGCTTCAGGTCATGCTCGGCGACGAAATAGACCGGCCGTCCTTTGATCTCGTAGAGGATCTTGCCGATATATTCGCCCAGCACGCCGAGCATGATGAGTTGCACGCCGCCGAGCACCATGACGCCGACAAACAGCGACGGATAGCCGGGGACCCTTTCGTCATAGACCAAGGTCTCGTAGATAATCTGTCCACCATAGATGAACGCGGTCACCGCCAGCAGCAGCCCGAGCATGGTGGCGATCCGCAGCGGCGCCACGGAAAATGCGGTCAATCCGTCGATCGATAATCCGATCAGCGACCGCAGATTCCAGGTGGTGCGGCCGTCGGCGCGCTCCTCCGGCTGATAATCGATGCGGATTTGGCGGAAGCCGATCCAGCTCGATAGTCCTTTGAAGAAGCGATTGCGCTCCGGCAGGTTGCGCACGGCGTCGGCGGCGCGCGGCGACAGCAGCCGAAAGTCGCTGGCATCTTCGGGAATCTTGGTGCGGGCGCCCCAATTGATCAGCGCGTAGAACATTTTCACGGCGAAGCGGCGCGTCAGCGATTCATTGGCGCGGTGAGCCTTGGCCGTGAACACCACGTCGTAGCCGCCGTCGAGCCAATGGCCCACCAGGGTCTCGATCAGCGCGGTCGGATGCTGGCCGTCGCCGTCGATGAACAGCACGGCGCCGAGCCGCGCGTGATCGAGGCCGGCAAGCAGGGCGGCCTCCTTGCCGAAATTGCGCGACAGCGACACCACCTGAACGTCAAGCGCGGTCGCCGGCAGCGCGCGGGCGACCGCGAGCGTATCGTCGCGACTGCCGTCATCGATATAGACCACCTCGCAGGCCAGTGGGCGGTTGGCGCCGAGCGTTCGCGCGACCTCGACCAGCCGCGCATGCAGGCGCGCGATCGACGCCGCTTCGTTGTGCAGCGGCACCACGATGGAAAGTCCCTGCGCGGCTTCTGCGCTGCGCTCGGCCGCACTCCGCGCGCGCGCGGGTGATGGCGCCAGACCGCGCAGCGGGCGAGGCGAGGCGCCGTCGCGCGCCGACGCCGCCGATGTCGGTTGGGTCGTTGAATTAACCACTGGACCTTTCCTTAAACGGCCGATCTATAGCGCAATCGGCGCGGGCTGTCGCGCGCGCGGGGTCGCAGCCCCCCGCCCGGCACAGTCGCCGGGCGGGGTCGCAGCCCCCCGCCCGGCGACTGTGCCGGGCTGGCGGTTGGCGTCGAACGTGATATGCGAAGCGGCAATGCCCCGCATTTCTCACTATGAACGGGCTCGCGCAAACCTCCTGGCCGGGTGGCGCAATCGTGCGTTCGGCCTGAAGGCGATCGTTTTCGCCCTCATCGGCCTCGTTAACTCGGTGGTGGATTACGGCGTGTTCTTGCTGGCGCGTGCGGCCTTGGATCGGTCGCCGGCGGCGCTGTCGGGGTTCCACTCGCTGGCCGATGTCTGTCATTGCGCCACCGCCGCGAGCATTGCTTTGGTCGCCGCGAACACCCTGTCATGGATCGTTGCCGTCAGCGGCTCCTACATCATGAATTCGTCGATCACCTTCGCCCATGAATCGGGACCAAAACTGCGATGGCGCGCTTATGCCGCGTTCGTCGCCTCCGGCATTGCCGGATGGCTCGCCAACACGGCAACCCTGCTTGTTGCTGCTGAGCTTTTTCTCCTGCCGGTATGGCTGGCCAAGCTCGCCGCCATCATGGCGAGCTTTGTGGTGAATTTCTCGCTGTCGCACTTTGTCGTGTTTCGGGTGCGCGGCGGGACATCCAGCGGATAACCCGCCAAACTATCGCACCGCAGGCTAACCGGCCTTGTTGCGCGCCTTCTGCGTCGCGAGAAATTCGCGCATGGCAACAGCCGGCTCGTCGGTCTCGTAGGCGCGCGCGAACGCTTCGATGCCGGCCTCGACGGCTGCCGCCAGCGGCAGGCCCTCCCATTGCCGGATCAGGTGCTTTTGCAGCCGCACCGCGCGGGGCTTCGAGGTCAACAGCCTGCCGATCCAGGCCTCGATGGCCCCGTCGAGAGAGGCCGCGGGCACCACGCGCTCGACCAATCCCCATTGCAGCGCCTCGTGGGCGGCGAACGTTTCGCCCAACAACATGATCTCGCGCGCGCGCCCCCAGCCGACCAGCATCGGCAACAGCGCCGCTTCGATGACCGACGGAATGCCGAGCTTGACCTCGGGCATGCCGAACACGGCCGCGTCCGTGGCGATGCGAATGTCGCAGGCCGCCGCGATCTCGAGACCGGCGCCGAACGTGAACCCCTGGATGCGGGCGATCACCGGCACCGGCAGATCGCGAATCGCCTGGCAGCACTGGTGCAGACGGGTGATGAACGCGGTGGCCTGGGCGGCGCTTTCGATCGCCGCCATCTCATTGATGTCGGCGCCGACAATGAACGCTTTGCGCCCGGCGCCTGTCAGCACCACCGCCCGCAAACGCTCGTCGGTCGCAAGCTGCGCCATGGCGTCGACGAACGCCTGCATCAGGGCGCTGTTCATGGCATTGAGATGACCGGCATTGTTGATCGTCGCATGGGCGACGACGCCTTGCTCGCGTTCATCGAGGCGGACGTGAACCAGTCGGTCGTCGGCGCTTTCCAACTTTTGCTTCCTTAAGTTCTTCGCTTACTCAAAAGCCTCAATCAGGCGATCGACAGGTTAACCCGGGCCGTACCGCCACCCAACATGAATAGCGTAATGGTGCAACGGCACCGGTTGACCTTCTCCTGCCACATAGAGCAAGGATGGACACGCCGACGCGCAAAGCGGCTGCGACAGTGCTAGACTGCAACGCTGGCGGCTAGTGCCACGACCGGGCGGGTTACACCGAGATGATGGGTGCTCTATGAATCGGCGGCCGCGAGGACCAGCGCTGACCAAAGCCGAGCTCCGGGCGCAAGGCGATCAGGCCGTGGCGGCGGCGACCAAGCCCATCGTGAAGCTGCCGACCAAGCTGGTGCGGCAATGCGGTCGCTGCGGCGAGCTCACCTCGGTGATGGTGGAGCCCGGGCACGCGCCGCCCGCGTTCAAGTGCAAGATCTGCGATAAGGAGGGCGGCTGATCCCGCCGCTGCGCAGCGACTATCGCCACGGCTCGTCAGCAGGCTCTTGGACCGCCAAAAGCCGCCGGCAAGGTCTCCTCATCGTCCGCCGTGGCGCTGACTTGGCGAAGTGGCTCCGTCGCCAAGGTAATTTTTCGCCGGCCATTGGCACGGACCTCAGCATAGGGCTGCGGTGCTTCCCGCGATCGTTCGAACAGTGCGGCGCCCGCGTTGCCCCCCAACCAGGTCAAATCGTCTTTGTCGCAGGTTGCCGCGATCGCCAATCCGATCGAGGCAAGGTGGGCGCGGCGGTAGCAATAAACGGCCAGCAACGCTCGTGCTGACGGCGGCACCGTTGCAATCAGTTCGCTAAGGCCGTGCGCACTGGCCCGATACAGCTCGCCCAGCATCTGATCGGATACAGGACACGGCTCATCTTCAAGACGCACTCGGTGTTCCGGCAGCATCGCGAAGCCTCCGAAGCGGTTTTCCCCATGGTGAGCATCCGACGCAATATGTTAATGCGACGTTAACCTGGCGGGGTTGCGGCGCCGGACCCAGAAGGCCGCGAGATTGCCGAAGGCGTGTACTTTCCGCCCGGCGCATCGCAACATTCGACTCGCTTCAAGGCCGCAAATCGGTCAATTTGCCGGCGAAATTGCCCGCTTTTTAACGGCTTTTGAAAGAGAGATCGACGTTGCTGAAGCTGCAAGGCCGGACGGCCGTCGTGACCGGAGCTGCGGGGGGAATTGGCCGGGCGATTGCCATGGCGCTGGCGCGCCGCGGCTGCCATCTGGCGCTCGCCGATATTGACGATGCGGCCTTGGAGCGCACCGCTGCCGAGATCGCCGCGCCGGGCCTGTGCGTCAGCCGGCATCATCTCGACGTGTCGGATGCCGAGGCGGTCGCTGCGTTTCCAGGGCGGGTGACGGCCGAACACGAAGGCGTCGACGTTCTCGTCAACAATGCCGGCGTGGCGGTGGCCGGCACCTTCGAACAGGTCCCCGCAGCCGATTTCGAGTGGCTGTTCGGCATCAATTTCTGGGGCGTTGTGCGAATGACCCGGGCGTTCCTGCCGCTCTTGCACCAAAGTGACGACGCGCGTCTGGTCAACATTTCGAGCCTGTTCGGCCTGATCGCCCCGCCCGGGCAGACGGCTTATGTCGCCAGCAAATTCGCCGTTCGCGGCTTTTCCGAATCCTTGCGGCGCGAACTTGGCGGGACACGCATCGGCGTGACCGTCGTCCATCCGGGCGGTGTCGCCACCTCGATCGCCAAGAATGCGCGGTTGCCAAAAGGTATGCCCCTTGCCGAGCTTATGGCGCAACGGAAGTCGTTCGACGCCTTCCTCAGAATGCCGCCGGAGGTCGCCGGCGAAACGATCGTTCGCGGCGTCGAAAACCGCCAAGCGCGCATCCTGGTCGGCGCCGACGCCAAGCGGGCCGCGATCATCGAGCGGCTGATGCCGGTCACTTACTGGAATTTTCTCGGCCGGAGGTTCAAGAAATGAGCAAATTCGCATTCTTTGCCGGGGCGCTGGTGCGCAGTCCGGCGCGTGAGACAGGCCAATGATTACCGTCGTTTGGATTGTCGGCGTCGCACTCCTGTTGCTTGTCCTTGTCATTGGCGGGCTTGTGGTTTTCTCGGCGCGAACCGCCCGGCAAGTCGAAAAAGCCGTGCCGCCGCTCGGGCGTTTCATCGACGTCGATGGTGCGCGCATCCACTATCTCGACGAAGGCTCGGGGCCGCCGCTCTTGCTCATTCACGGGCTCGCCGGGCAGATGCGCCACTTCACGCATTCGCTCCTCGACCTGCTCAAGAGCGACTACCGAGTGGTCATTGTGGATCGGCCCGGCAGCGGCTATTCCACGCGCCCGCCGCAGGAATCGGCGGCGATCGACGCCCAGGCCCGCACCATCGCGCACTTTGCCAAGGTGCTGGGCCTTGAGCGGCCGCTGGTCGTCGGCCATTCGTTGGGTGGGGCGATCGCGCTGTCGCTGGCATTGAATCATCCGGAGCAGGTCGCCGGCCTGGCGCTGATTGCGCCGGCGACGCACCCGCAGGATCACGTGCCGCCGGTGTTTCGCGGGCTCGAGATCAGATCACGGCTGCTGCGCCGGCTGGTGGCCTGGACCTTGGCGATTCCCATGTCGATCGCCTACCGCGACCTCGTGCTCGGCGTCGTGTTCGGCCCGCAATCGGTACCGGCCGACTTCGCAACGAAGGGCGGCGGGTTGTTGGTGCTGCGGCCGCGCAGCTTCATCGCCGCCTCGCGCGACCTTGTTGCGGCCACCGACGACTTCGGCGACATGCCGGCGCGCTATCAAAGCCTCGCGGTGCCCGTGGGCATTCTGTTCGGCGCCAGCGACGGCGTCCTCGACCCGGCGGCGCACGGCGAGGCGCTGGCCAAAAAGCTGCCTAGCGCCGATTTCGAACTCATCGAAGGCGGCGGACATATGATACCTATGACGTCCGCCGAACGCTGCGCTACGTTCATTGCCCGCATGGCGCAACGCGTGGCGGCGGCCGGGGCCAAGCCAGCACCAGTCGCCTAGCTAGCGATGAGAGGCTACCGTCCGATCGAACAGAGAGTTTGCTGAATATGACGCAGGAACATTTTGACGTCATCATCGTCGGCAGCGGACTTTCCGGCATCGACGCCGCCTATCATGTGCAGACCTACTGCCGGAACAAATCCTACGTCATCCTCGAAGGCCGCGACGCCATCGGCGGCACCTGGGACCTGTTCCGCTATCCCGGCATTCGCTCCGATTCGGACATGTACACCTTCGGCTATTCGTTTCGTCCTTGGCAGTCGAATGCCTCGATTGCAGAGGGCGGATTGATCCGCAGCTATATCCGCGAGACGGCGGAGGCTTATGGCATCGATCGCCACATCCGCTTCCGGCATCGGGTGACACGCGCCTCGTGGTCGTCCGCCGACGCGCTGTGGACCATCGAGGCGGAACGCGGACCCGACCGCGAACCGGTTCGCTTCACCTGCAACTTTCTGTTCGGCTGCACCGGCTATTACGACTATGCCGGCGGCTATGCGCCTGAGTTCGCCGGCGCGGAAAAATTCCGCGGCCGCATCGTGCATCCGCAGCAATGGCCGGAGGCACTCGACTATGCCGGCAAGCGCGTTGTGGTCATCGGCAGCGGCGCTACCGCGGTCACCATCATCCCCGCCGTGGCCGAGACCGCCGCGCAAGTGACCATGCTGCAGCGCTCGCCGACCTATATCGTTGCCCGGCCGTCGCAGGACCCGTTCGTCATCTGGCTGCGCCGCCATTTGCCGACCAAGCTCGCCCACGATATCGCGCGCTGGCGCAACGCGCTGCTCGGGCTTTATTTGTATAACCGCTGCCGCCGCAAACCGGAGGCGGTCAAGCACGCGATCGTGGAGCTGGCGCGTCAAGAGCTCGGCGCCGATTATGACGTCGAAACCCATTTCACGCCGCGCTACAATCCCTGGGATCAGCGGCTGTGTCTGGCGCCCGACGCCGATTTCTTCCGCGCCATCAAGGCCGGCAAGGCGGACGTGGTGACCGACGAGATCGAAACCTTCACCGAAACCGGAATCCGCCTGCGCTCGGGCCGCGAACTATCGG